>CBFCWG010000005.1:0-92578 GCA_965601565.1 uncultured bacterium
CTACACAAGGTCTCAAAAAATATTATATAAACTATATAGAGGACCGAACAGCCTCAATAGCGTGGTAATCTTGCGAGCGCTAGCTCGCATAACCCATGAAGCCTCTTCTTCAAATTGAATATTCAATTAAGTGGGGGAGTGTTCACTGATTTCTGTTTATCAAAGTATAAGAAGTTACCTAATGATTCCGAAGGTTTAATATAAATGATTTCTACACCTTCGATTCTCGGAGCTTTTTTGTTGTGAAGATTGATGGCAATAATTTTTTTATATCCTTTTTCCTTAATCATTGTGATTGGGAAGTTGTCATATACTCCACCATCTACGAACTTCATTGGACTTTTTTCATCTTGGATAAAACCTGGAACAAGTGCACTACCTAAAAGGTAGTATTTAAGTTCTCCTTTAGGTATTTCGTCAGCAAAAATTCTTAAAGGTTTAATCTTATCTATATTTAAGGTGACTAATCCGAAATCAATTCCACTGTTTCGAAGTTTCTCTTCATCCAATAAGTTTTCGGTCATATTACGTAAAGGACTTATGTTTAAACCTTTGTTTTTAATAATGTGATCATATGCTTTTTTAAATAATTGTAGATTTGTTTTTCCAATACCACCTTCAGCAATGTTTTTGATATCTTCAATTAATGTTTCATCAGCTTCAAAAACATGAGACATTTCAATATTACTCCACATTTTTAAGGCTATATCATAATCTCTTTGAGCATAGAATGCTCCGTTAAGTGCACCAACGCTTGTTCCGGCGACTGCGCCTATTTCTATACCAAGTTCATCTAATGCTTTCCATGCACCAATTTGGAATGCACCTTTTGCTCCACCACCAGCAAGTACGAGTCCATACATAATATCAACCTACAATGTCAACATTATAACAAATTTCAAATGTAATATGTGAAGATATGATGTATAATAGTAACAGGTGATTTTATGGAAAAAGTATTATTTTTATTCATGTTATTTAGTGTAGTTGGGTGGTTGTGGGAAACTCCTTGGGTTTCTATTAGACAAAAAAAATATATTAACCGAGGGTTTTTACATGGACCTTATATTCCAATATATGGTTGTGCAATAGTTACTGTTGTTTTAACAATGAGTGTATTTGAGTCTATTGAAAGCAGTTCTTTTTTGTTAGTATTAGTTCAAATGGTTTACATAGGGCTTGTAACTGCGATATGGGAGTTTGTTACTTCATGGGGCTTAGAAAAAATATTCCATACTAGATGGTGGGATTACAGTGATCATAAATTTAACATTCAAGGGAGAATTTCATTATATGTAACTGTGTTCTTTGCTCTTGGTGGGTATGTTCTTTGGCGATTTGTTTTGCCACCATTTGAATGGTTGTACTCGGAAACACCTAGTAATATAATGATTATTATATTATTAGCCTTTTATACAGTATTTACAATTGATTCTGTCTTTACTCTTAGAGATCTATTTCGTCTTAAAAATGTACTTGCAACAATTGAAAGAATTAGTAATGAATTATCAGAAAAACTTGATGATACTTATGGAGATTTAAAACAGTTATACTATGAAAAACGTGGTAAACTAGATGATACTATTCTTGATATAAGAAGTTCATTACAAGATAGATTTGATCAATTACCTTTAGAAGGTATTACAAGTAGAGTAAAAGAGGAACTAAACAGAGTTCAGACATTAATAACTAGTAGTCGAAATATAACAAGGTTCTATCGAAAATATCCACATAGTTCAAGTAGACAGTTGTTTACTATTAAAAAGTGGTTGGAATCACTGCAAATGAAAATAAAAAAATAAATTACTGAAGAGGGTGTTACTATGATATTTAACTTAGAGGTAGACACAAATAATTCATTTAAAGCTATGGGGCAGATGTTAAAAGTATACCGTATGCAGAGTGGGTATTCTCTACGTGATTTAGGTAGTTTAGCTAATTTATCACATACATTAATTGCCAACATTGAACAGGGAAAGATTAGTGGTAATAAGGATACAATTAAACATCTTTTTAAAGTCTTAAACACTGAATTTTTTGATAGTCCTGAACTAATTGAAAACTTCGTTGAGACGTATAATAAGGCCTTTGATTATTTATATAAATATGAATATACTAGAGCAAAAAAAGAAATGAGTAAACTGTTTGAGGATGAAAACAAATATGTTCATTCAATTCTTATTACGGATTATGCATTGATTAAGTTTTTCTATTTGGTTCTACTTGAAGAAAAAACTGATGATGGAAATATTGATTTATCTTTATTAAAAAGAGCTTCAAAGAACTTCTCAAGTAGACAAAAGCAATTACTCTATTTAATTGAAGGAATCGATTTATATAATCGAGGTTTTTATCATGAAGCTAACGGAATCTTAAGTAAATCTCTAACAATTGGAGTATCTAGTTTGGATTACTTAATAAATGTATTTAAGGTGAAATGTTATGTGAAGATGTTCCGCTTTATGGATGTTATTAAAGTTGGTAATGCAACAATAGATTTTTTTGAGGAAAGTGTAATTTATTTACGTGCAATGGAAGTCAGATTATCAATTGCCTACTCATACATGTTAGTGAGAAAATTTGCTGATGCGAGATTGATGTTAGACAGAGTTTATCAGTTTGCAACTAACTTTAATGCGATATACTTAATTGAGGAATCAAAAATATTATTAGGGTCATTAAATCTGCTTGAGGGTAATGTTCAAACTGCAAAAGAGCAAATTAATTCAACAAATAAAAAAACACCAATTATATATTTCTTGAAAATGAAAATCAATATGCACGAAAAGAACAATGAGAAAATTACATCACTGTACAATGAGTATAAAAAAACGTATCAAGGCAATACTCTCAGAAAACAAAACATAATTCTTGATTTGGAAATGAATGAGTATGGTTTATTGAAAATGAACAAGCAAGTTTATGTTAAATTAATTAACGAGTTAATTGAACTTGGAGTGAGAGCATGTGATTTAGAAGTTATTGAGTTAGGTTATAGTTTTCTTATCAAATACTATAAACAAAATCGTATGTATAAAAAAGCCTTGGAAGCTAGTGAAATAGCTAGAGAATATCGCCGTTATGGTTGTTTAAAACGTAAAGTTTTATAAATAAGCGGGTATATCTGTTTACAAACACCATCATGCATCATATGAGTGGTGTTTTATTAGTAATTGTAAATTGACATGATTTTCTTGATTTATTGATAAAAAGTGAGATAATAATATTGAAGGTTAGGGAAGGACTAGCAGGTTTACATTAGACTATTACACAGTAATAGGAAAGAAAACATCAAGGCGAGGGGGCCTGCAATCCAAAAAATAAAAAAGGAAGCTATGTTCCTTTTTTTTTTATAATTATGCTGCTGGTACTACGCTACCACCATAATTATTTTCTATCCATTGCTGTGTTTCATCACTTTGTAAAGTTTCAACAAGTGCTTGGATAAATGGGTCATCTAAATCGTCACTATTACAAACAATAATGTTTACATATAAACTAGCACTTCCTTCCAAGGCAATTGCATCTTCTAATGGGTTAAGCCCATTATCTAAAGCATAATTACCATTGATTAATACTGCATCACCTTCACTGTTGTTGTAGTTGGTATAAAGTAGTGCTGGGTCTACTTCAATAAATGATATTGTTCTAGTTGAAGTGAATAATGAAGACAGGTCATTTAGTGAAGATGCAATGATTTCATCGCTTGTTACATCTGAGTTAAGTTCAATAATACCATTTTCTTCAAGAACCCCTAATAATCTAGGTCTATCTGTTGGTGAGTTAGAGATAATAAGTTCAATTTCATTTGGTATCTCAGCTAATGAATCATACTCTTTTGTATATAACCCAATCGGTTCAACATGAACACCACCAGCATTTACAAAATCGTAGCCAT
This sequence comes from uncultured bacterium, assembly GCA_965601565.1. Taxonomy (GTDB): domain Bacteria; phylum Bacillota_I; class Bacilli_A; order Izemoplasmatales; family Izemoplasmataceae; genus Xianfuyuplasma. The sequence continues at coordinate 3,899 of CBFCWG010000005.1, forward strand.
ATTCACCTATTTGTGCATCTAGGTATGGGACGTGTTGGAAGAAATTTGCGATGATTTCACCACTATCTAAAGCAGTGTTAGGTAAAACGTAATCAGTAAATTCAACTATTTCGAACTCGTAGCCTTGCTCCGCAAGAAGAGGTTGAATGTGTTCTAAAATTTCTTTGTGTGGTACTGGTGATGCACCAATTTTATAGGTATCTTCTTTACCACAACTTGATAATAAAAATACTAAGTTAAAAGTTAATAATAATATAATTAATTTTTTCATAATAATCTCCTAAGTTTTATTTAGTTTTTTGACTATTTTATCACCTGTAAATTGAATCAGTAAAATTATTATAACTATTTCAATTGTCGCTAATATAGTAATGTCAATTCGGTTACGAGCATATCCGTACAAATATGCTAAATTACCTAAACCACCTGCGCCAATAGCTCCTGCTATTGAGGTGTAACCGGTAATTAGTATTGCAGTAACTGTAATTCCTCTAATGATTCCTGGTAAGGATTCATTGATAAGAATCTTTGTAATAATTTGTAAATTGCTGGCTCCAAATGTCTTTCCTGTTTCAATTAGGTGTTCACCTTTTTCATTAAGGGATAACTCGACTAATCGTGCATAGAAAGGCGTTGCGCCAATAATTAGTGCAGGAAGTGCTGCACTTGGGCCTAAGATTGTTCCTATAATTACTTTTGTAAATGGTATTAATAATACAATTAATATTAGAAATGGGATTGATCTAAGCAAACTTGTTGTAATAGAAAGAACTCTATATACTGTCTTGTTTGGTGATAATCCAGTTGTGTCAGTTGTGAATAATGAAATGCCTAGAATTAATCCTAATACAAAGACAAATAAAGTACTGAGCAAAGTCATGTATATTGTTTCAAATAATGCCTCGTTGAACATTTCAAAATCGATATTATTTAACATTTCTTATCTCAACTCCTTTGTTGGAAAACTCTTTGGTTATTTTGCTAATTTTTTCTAAATCATCAACGATAATACTGACAAGCATTATCCCTTGATCTTTGGGTGTTATGTTAGCATACAAGATATTGATATTTACAGTGTATTTAATACTAATTGCAGATATCAAAGCATCTTGTTTGCTATCTTTTTTAAATCGCAACAATGATAAATTGGGATGAGATTTAAATTTGGTAACCAATCTTTCCAGATTAAATCCGACAGTGTCTAGTAGTGATTTTGTGACATTGTGATGAGGGTTAAATATGATATTGTCGATTGTGTTGTTTTCAACAATTTTACCTTCATCCATTACTGTTACGTAATCACATATCTCTTTAATAACATTCATATCATGAGTAACAATGACTACTGTCAATCCTAATTTTTCTTTTAAACTTTTAAGGAGTTGCAATATACTTTTGATAGTTGAAGTATCAAGTGCACTTGTTGGCTCATCACAGAGAAGAAGTTCTGGATTGTTTACCAAGGCTCTCGCTATACCTACTCTTTGCTTTTGCCCACCAGATAGTTGTGATGGATAACTGTCTTCATAGTCAGTTAAACCAACGATTTTTATAAGTTCCAATACTTTGTTTTTGTTTTCTTCAGTTATTTTTGAGTTTAGTCTCAAGGGAAATATTATATTTTCATATACGGTTTGTCTATCTAATAAATTGAAGTTTTGGAAAATCATTCCAATCCGTTTCCTAAACATTCGTGTTGATTCCTTGTTAAGTTTTTTGATGTCTTTATACTCAAATACATTGATTTGTCCTTGATCGTAAATTTCAAGTTGGTTAATTGTTCTTATTAGTGTGCTTTTACCAGCTCCACTAGGGCCAATTATGCCATGGATAAAACCTTTCTTTATGTTTAAAGAAACGTTTTTTAAAGCGTGAAATTTACTTGTTTTAGTTGTAAATGTTTTTGAGATGTTTGTAATTGATATCATGATTTCCTCCAATAAAAAAAACGACTTTACAATGAAAGTCGTTTGATATTATTATATTAAACTGGTCTCATTGTTAGGCTTTCGCCCCTCGATAAAAGCACCTAATTTAATAGGTTGCTGTCACGTCATAGGTTATCTGACCTCGGTGACTCTGAATGAATTTTATCCCTTTGCCATAATTTAACACAAGGTTTGGTTTACAGTCAATGTTAATTTTTGTGTAAGTGTTTTCAGTTGGTTTCAAATAACAAAAAAAGAGGCGGTTGCCTCTTTTTAATTTAGATTTTTTCTCCTGGAACATAACATGTATGAAGTAAGTCGTGTGCTTTTTCTCCGTATGGTTTTCCAAGATAGTCTTCGTATAATTTTAATACCATTTTGTTTTCGTGTGATTTACGTCTAGGTGTATTTCTATCTATTTCATAGATTGCATCTTGACGTTTTTTGATGACATTTTGATCACCATGGTGATAAGGTTGTCCTCCTCCACCAATACATCCACCTGGACAAGCCATGATTTCGATTGCATGGTAGTTTGCTTCACCTCTTTTGATAGCTTCTAATAATTTACGGGCATTCCCTAAACCGTGAGCGATACCGATATTTAGTTCTAAGTCACCGATGTTTACTTTTGCCTCACGAATTCCTTCAAGACCACGTAGGTCTTCGAAGTCTATTCTATCTAGTGTTTCACCTGTGATTAGTTCATAAGCTGTTCTAGTAGCAGCTTCGATAACTCCACCAGTTGTTCCAAAGATAGCAGCAGCACCAGTAGATTCACCTAAGATACTGTCGAACTCTTCATCTGGTAAGTTGTTGAAGTCAATTCCAGCTTCTTTAATCATATGTCCAAATTCTCTTGTTGATAGTACATAATCTACGTGTAAGTAATCTTCTTTAGATAATTCAGGACGTGCACTTTCAGCTTTTTTAGCAACACAAGGCATGATTGAAACAACTTTTAAATTTTTAGCAGGTACGTTTACTTTTTCTGCATAATATGTTTTTGCGATTGCACCTAACATTGTTTGTGGTGATTTACAACTTGAAGGTACATCTAACATTTCTGGGAATTGATGTTCGAAGAATTTAACCCATGCTGGACAGCATGATGTTAACATTGGAAGTGTTCCACCATGTTGGATACGATGTACTAATTCTCTTGCTTCTTCCATAATAGTTAAGTCGGCACCGAAGTTTGTATCAAATACAGCGTCGAATCCTAATCTTCTTAATGCAGTTACTAATTTACCTGTTGAGATTGTTCCTGGTTTCATACCGAACATTTCTCCGATAGCAACACGAACAGCAGGAGCTACTTGGACTACAACGTGATTTCTTTCACGAGATAATGCTCTCCATACTCTTGGTAAATCGTTTCTTTCTGTTAAAGCAGCAGTTGGACATACAGCAACACATTGTCCACAGTATGTACAAGATGTATCTATCATATCAAGGTTGAATGCGGTACCAACTACGGCACCGAATCCACGGTTGATTCCACTTAATACTCCAACTGTTTGTACGTCGTTACACATTGTTTCACAACGACGACACATTACACATTTATTTGGATCTTTTACGATAGCATTACTAGAAATATCTAGCGGGTAATCCATTTTTTCACCTTTAGCATGAATTTCACGAATGTTTAATTCTTCTGCTAAAGATTGTAATTCACAATCAAGGTTTTTCATACAAGTTAAACAATCAAATGGGTGATTTGATAATAATAATTCAAGGTTATTACGACGTGCATTGATAGCTTTGATGCTGTCTGTAGTTACTTCCATTCCGTCATATACCATTTCAGCACATGAAGGAGCAAGAGCATTTCTTCCTTCTACTTGGACAACACAAACACGGCAACTTGCTACTTTATTTACTACACCAAAATCGCATAAGTTTAAGTGGCATAGTGTTGGGATATGAACTCCAACTTCTTTACAAGCATCTAATACTGTCGTACCTAGAGGTACTGTTAGTTCAATACCATTTATTTTTATATTTGCAGTTTTCATAGTTGATTCCTCCTAAGGTTTGATAATCGCGTCAACTGGACAAGCTGAGTAGCAAGCACCACAAGCGATACATTCCTCTTCATTGATTACGTGTTTAACTTTAACTTTACCTTCAATACAACTTACAGGACACACTCTTGAACATTTTGTACACCCAATACATTTGTCGGCGTCGATAGAGTAAGATGTTTTTTTAGTTCTATAAGCATAAGCTTCGTATTCTTCTCTGAAGTATTCTAATGTTGATAATACTGGGTTAGGAGCAGATTGTCCTAAACCACATAATGAACTGTTTTTAATATTATGAGATAAATCTTCTAGTACGTCTAAATCATGAGGAGTACCTTCCATTTTAGTTAATCTATCTAAAATTTCGTACATACGTTTTGTACCAATACGACAAGGTGTACATTTACCACATGATTCATCTTGAGTGAAGTCTAAATAGAATTTACTGATTTCTACCATATCATCGTCTTCATCTAGAACAATCATACCTCCAGATCCCATCATACTTCCGATTGATTTAAGTGATTCATAATCAATTGGTGTATCTAAATCTTGAGCAGTTATTACTCCACCAGAAGGACCACCTGTTTGTACAGCTTTAAATTCTTTTCCATCGATAATTCCACCACCGATATCATAGATGATTTCACGTAGAGTAGTTCCCATTGGGACTTCTACTAAACCGATATTATTTATTTTTCCTGCAAGGGCAAATACTTTAGTTCCTTTTGAACCTTCAGTACCGATATTGCTAAACCATTCTGGACCATTTAGGATGATTGGTGGAATGTTAGCAAATGTTTCAACGTTGTTTACACTTGTTGGCATGTTTTTGTATCCAGCTTCACTTGGGAATGGTGGTTTTTTAGTTGGTTCCCCACGCATACCTTGTAAAGAGTTGATTAATGCAGTTTCTTCACCACATACAAACGCGCCAGCACCTAAACGAATTTCAACATCAAAATCAAATCCGCTACCGAATAAGTCTTTTCCTAAAAATCCGTATTCACGAGCTTGGTTTATTGCAGTTTCTAATCTGTGGATTGCAAGAGGATATTCTGCACGGATATAAACCATACCAGTACTTGCACCCATTGCATATCCAGCGATTGCCATTGATTCTAATACACTGTGAGGATCACCCTCTAAGATTGAACGATCCATAAATGCACCTGGATCTCCTTCATCAGCATTACAAATTACATATTTATCTGGTCTTCTATGTTTAGCAGTTAATTCCCATTTAAGACCGGTAGGGAATCCACCACCACCACGACCACGTAATTGTGATTTTTTCATCATTTCAATTACTTCTTTAGGTTCGTTTTGAGCTAATACAGTAGCTAAAGCTTCATAACCTCGTACAGCGATATATTCGCTAATGTCTTCAGGATTAATAAATCCACAGTTACGTAATGCGATACGGTATTGTTTTTTGTAGAAATCCATATCTTTATGTTCTTTAACTGTTTGATTAGCTTTAGGATCTACGAATAGTAGTCTTTCTACTACACGTCCTTTAATAATATGCTCTTCAAATATTTCATTGATATCATCTAATTTTACTTTTACATAAAATACGTTATCAGGTTGAACTTTAATGATTGGACCTTGTCCACAAAAACCGAAACAACCTGTTTTTATAACATTGATTTCATCTTGCATATTAAGCTCGTTAACTTTGTCTTTTAAAATGTCTAGCATTGCTTGTGATTCACTAGCCATACAACCAGTACCACCACAAACTAGTAATGTCATTCTTTTATTCACTTAAATCACCGCTTTCCCAAATGATTTAATTAGATAGTTTTCATCAAGTAATTCACCTTTAATGATAACTGTTTCAATCATCTCAACTACTTTGTCTTCAGTAATTTTCCCGTAGATTACAGGTTCTTTACCAGGAATATTGATTTGCACAGTAGGTTCTACATGACAAAAACCAATACATCCAACACTTACGACTTTTACATTTTTTAATGCTTTTTCTTCTAATACTTCAAGAAGTTTATTGAAAGTATCACGAGCTCCTGCGGCAATACCACAAGTACCCATTCCTACTAAGATTTCAGTTAAGCTATCATCTGCAGCTTCACCTTTTTCTCTTAAGTTAACTTGGTTTTGTAAACTAGCACGTAATTTACGTAGCTCATCTAAACTTTTAATTGCCATCTTCTTCACCTCGATACTTACTTAAAATGTCCTCTACCATATCTTCATTAACATGTCCGTAAACTTTCTCACCTACGGTTAGTACAGGAGCAAGACCACAAGCACCAATACATCTTACATCTCTAACAGTAAATAAACCATCTTCAGAAATCTCGTTTTTACTTACTTTTAGAACATCAAGACATTTGTGTAGTACTTTCTCTGCACCTTTTACGTAACATGCTGTCCCCATACATACACTTACAACATTTTTACCAGTTTCTTTCTCACTGAAGTAAGAATAAAAACTTACTACCCCATTAACTCTAGCTGCATTTAAATCAAGTTTTCTTGATATATAAAGCTGTAGATTATGAGGGATGTACCCAAACAAAGTTTGTGCACGGTGTAAAACATTAATTAAACTTCCTTTAGGATCTTGTAATGTATCAACATATGAATCAAGTTGAACTAATAAATCCTGATCAAGTTCTTTCATGTTTAAGTTAATATTGCTCATAAAAAACTCTCCTCTCAAACGACTCTTATTTATAAAAATCAATATAATCTTTTTTGACGTAACAATTTTAACAAACTAATCAAAAGTAAACAATACTATTTAATAACGTTTAATTAAATATTTTATGATTAATTGTTAATGGCTAAACAAAGAGGTAAACAACTAAAAAAACACTACTTTTTTTATTTTCTTTATTAACTTATTTTTTTAAAGTAAGTAAGACGAAATCAAGTAAGTGTTTACATTTTTAGTTTAGCATAAAAGTGGTGTGATTATAAATGCTTTTTCCCTTGCTTTTTATAATTAATGCACATATGATATAATTAGATAAAAAAATAAAGAATGAAGTGATACTATGAAGTTGAACAAAAACAGTAGATTCTTTTTAATGTTAGCATCAATCATAACAGTAGTTTTTGGACTTGTCGCAGCATTTGTTATTGATGAGGAAATAGATCATATCGATAACACATATGCTGACAAAGTAAGAACAATTGCGGTTATCATGGCTAATGACACTAAAGTTATTGAAAAAATGGAAAATAGTGATGACGCATTAAATCAAGATATGGATATATATTATTCTAGATTTCCTGATTTATCATCAGTAATAGTTTTGGATATGGAATCAAAGTTAATGGTAGATCGTGGTGATATGGTAATCGGTGAAACTCATTATATTGACAATCAATACAATGATTTAGATAATATCTTTACTGGTGAATCATATGTTGGATATTACATTGTTAGTGGTGCAAGAAGTAGTATGAGAAGTTTTGAACCTGTTTTCGATAGTGAGTATAATCAAATTGGTGTCGTTTCTGTTGCAATCAATAATTCTGTTATTCAAGATTTTAAAGTCCATAAAACTGTTTCTATGGGACTAGGATTTGGGCTTGGTTGGGTCGTATCACTTATTTCTATGTGGTGGATAAACTTAAAGTTTAAAAGTGATTTGTTTGGATTTACAACATCTGAGATTGCATTATTATATGCTGAAAATAAATCAATAATTGAACAATTAAATGAAGCAGTTATATCAGTTGATAAAGACTTCAATATAAAAACTCTTAACAATACTGCAATCAAAATGTTTAACATCACAGAAGATGCTATTGGTAAAAAAGTTCATGATGTGTTCCCATACTGTGATTTTAAACGAATTATTACTAATGATGAACATATCACTAATAAATATCGTAAAATTAACGAGCAAAAATTACTTATGAATGCATTCCCATTATATCTAGATGGGGAAATAATCGGAGCTACTGCTGTTTTTAGGTCTCATTTAGAAGTTGATTCATTGCTTGACCAGATAACAGGATATCATCAATTAGCTGAAGCTCTAAGAAGTCAAAAACATGAGTTTCAAAATAAACTTCACGTTGTATTAGGACTTATCAAAATGAAAGATTATTCAAAAGCTGAAAACTATATAATGGAAAATGTATATACAACAAATCTTGCGAGTGATTATTATACTTCTAGATTAAAAGATGAAAGAATTCTTGCTTTGTTTGTAGGTAAGGAAATACAATCGAAAACATTAAATGCACAATTACTTTTAACAAGTGATTCATATTTAACAAAAACACATAATCCAATAAATTCAGATGATTTAGTTATCGTGTTAGGTAATTTAATCGATAATTCATTTGAAGCTTATACAAATAGTGATTTAGATGATAAAAAAATAGTAGTAGATATTTTTGAAGATGAAGAAAAAATTACAATGACAGTTATCGATCAAGCTGGTGGAATTGAAGAGCAAATTATTGAACATATGTTTGAACGAGGTATTAGTTCTAAAAATGGTGAAAGCCGTGGAACTGGTCTTAGTTTAGTAAGTGAGATAGTGACATTTTATAACGGTGAGAAAAATGTTTATAGCTCAAAAGAAGAAACGAAAATCGAAATTATATTATTGAAGGTGAGTTTATGAAATTAAGAATATTAATCGTCGAAGACGACCCGATGGTAGCACATATTCATAAGCATTATTTAAATGAGTTGAAGAACTTTGAGATTGTCAAAGTTATTGACAACGGTTTAGAAGCTTTTGAATATATTAGAGAAAATGAGAATAATCTAGACTTAGTTATTTTAGATGTTCAGATGCCTAAACTAAATGGTTTAGAAGTATTAAAACTATTAAGAGAAGAAGGTAATGATATTTCTGTTATTCCTATTACTGCAGTTAATGATAATAAAGTAATTAGTGAGTTTCTAAATCTGGGTGTTATTGATTATCTTGTTAAACCTTTCAGTCAAGAAAGATTTAATCAGGCAGTATACCGTTGTGAGTTAAAATATAAGATGTTCCAGGAAACAGGAAAATTATCACAAAAGGAAATTGACCAGATGTTTAATACTTCAAGTGATTCTAACTTGCCAAAAGGACTTCAGGAAAACACTCTAAACTATATTGTTTCTAGTTTAAATAATCATAAGAAAGAATTATTAGATGTTGAAGAGATTTCTGGAATAACTAATTTAAGTAAAGTATCACTTAGAAAATATTTAGATTATTTAACTGAGATTAATACTATTGAAAAAAGAATAGATTATGGTACTGTGGGAAGACCAAAGTACAAATACTATATTAAATAAGTAATGAAAGTTTAAAAACTTCGCGGTTTTTAAACTTTTTTTTATCTTTTTATTATTCTTAATTACAAAAATAGACAATGTATTATAAATAAGATAAGATTACTCTGGTTTAAAGAGGTGATAATATGCGAAAGAAACTTTTACTGATGATTTTTTTACTCCAGGCATTTATCTTCAATCTAACAAACGTTATTACTCCTAGTTATTTAAATGATTTAGGATTATGTAAAAGTTCGTTTGGATTGTTTACTGCACTTTGGAGTGTAGGAATGTTATTATCTAGTCCTATGTGGGGATACTTAGGAGATCGATATAAACGAAAGAAGTTCATTATCATAGGTTTAATTATTTACGGGTTAGCGCAACTGATGTTTTTTTATTCTACATCCATACCACTTCTATATTTGATGCGAGTAATATCAGGGGTTGGAGTTGGTGCACCAGTAACTTTATTGATGACTTACTTGATTAAACAAGTGAAATCAAATGAAAGAGCAAAGTATTTATCATTGCGAATGGCTTTTATTACTTTGGGTGTTACATTTAGTTATTTTATAGGTGGATATATTGGCCTACAGGTTACTAAAGATTTATTTGTCTATCAAAGTGTATTATCTATCGTCTTTATGTTTTTAGTATTTATTATAATGAAAGAAGATGGAACGAAGACTTGTGTTTATCCTGAAAACACTAATATTTTCTACTCTATAAGACATATTAAGAAGTTGAATCCGAAGTTATTACTTTTTTACTTTACGATTTCCCTATCTATGATTGCACTCATTAATACTGATAAGTTTATTGACTTATATGTTATAGATCAAGGTTATGATTCATTTGTTCTAGGTAGTTTAAAAGCAACATTGGGAATTGTATCGTTTGCTGCTAATATGTTTATTTTACCTAAGTTAAAGAGATTTTTGGGTAATATGTATATAATGCAAGGGATTCAAATTATTATGGGGATTATAATTTTAGTAGTTTTCATTAATAATGATTTATTAATTATGCTTTATACTGCTTTTATTCCATTTGTTTTGCTAAAGGCTATTTATCAAACTAGTGAACAGTTATTTATCAGTAATCAAGTTCAGAATCATGAAGTTGGTTTGTATATGGGTATAAGACAAAGTTTTGTTTGTTTTGGGATGATTATTGGACCTCTCGTTGGTGGTTTTGTATATCAAATTCACCCTGAGAATTTATTCACTTTTAATGTAATATGTCTTTTAATATCTTCCTTAATATTGTCATATATTAGAACAAGTGATTTTTTAGATGAAAATCTTATACTGACAAGTTAATTATAGTTTTGCCTTTCTTTATTTTTTTTATTTAGAAAAATAGACTTATAAATATAAATAACATAAAATATATACGTAACAAAAAAACTAATATGATCACGTCTCTCTGTGTAAGAATATGTATTCCCATAATCACAATTCTTACAACTGTGTTCACTCCTTTGGATATATAATGTTCAAACGAGAAATTAAAAGATAAATCCCCACAATTTATCTTTTTTTTCATGGCTTTTTTTCAATAATTTTTTAGGAAAATATTTTCATTGATTTTGCGAAAAAAAACATCAATAAAATACCTGAAAATAACACTATACAAATCACCATATTATGATATAATATGCTTGTATGAAAGCGTTTGTAAAAAAATTATAGCTAAAAGGAGACTATGATGGAAGATAAATATGAAACCTTAATGACATGTGTTGTTAAGGATAAACCAGAGCGTGGACTGACTATTACTGAAAAGCCTGTTCCAAGCGATTTAAATGATAATGAAGTTTTAATCAAAGTTAATTATACAAGTGTTTGTGGTACTGATTATCATATATATTCATATGATGATTGGGCAAAAAAAAGATTAAAATTACCATTTACAGCTGGTCATGAATTTAGTGGTGAGATTGTTAAAATTGGTAAAGAGGTTACTAGAGTTAAAATTGGTGATATAGTTAGTGCTGAAACTCATATAATTTGTGGTGAATGTGAATTCTGTTTGCGTGGTGAAGGACATATCTGTGAAAACACATTAATTATTGGTGTTGATACTGATGGATGCTTTGCTGAGTATGTTAAAATTCCTGCGATGAACTGCTTTGTAAACTCTCCTGATGCAAACCCTTTACATTTGAGTGTTCAAGAACCTTTAGGTAATGCTGTTCACACAATGTCTCATTTTGATATTGAAAATAAAGATGTTGTTGTTATCGGATGTGGTCCAATTGGGTTAATGGGTGTAAATGTTGCAAAAGCATATAAAGCAAAAAAAATTATAGCTGTTGAGGTAAATGAGTATCGTTTGAACCTAGCTAAAGAGTTAGGTGCAGATGTTGTTATTAATCCATTAAAAGAAGATGTTATAAAAAGAGTTTTAGAAGAGACTGATGGTCGTGGTGCAGATGTTATTGGAGAATTTTCTGGTAATAAAACTGCGATAGAACAATCATTTAAGTACTTAAAAGCTGGTGGTGGTCTTAGTATGTTAGGAATTCCATCAAAAGATATTGATATAGATGTAGCTAATGACATTGTATTTAAAGGTATTAGAATATATGGTGTTGTTGGTAGATTAATATATGATACTTGGTATCAAGTTAAAGAATTAATTGATAACGATTTACTTGATTTAGACAAAGTTATTACTCATGTTATGCCAATGAGTAAGATTCATGAAGCTATGGAAATTATGGGTAGTGGTAATAGTGGTAAAATCGTATTAAAACCAGGGGAGTGAGAAAAGTGAAAAATCATGAGTTAACGTATTTAAAAAATAAGATTGATCAATTAAAAGAAGATGGTGTTTATCGTGAGTTGCCAATTAACTATGGACCTTGTGATAATCGCATAAATTTAAATGGTAAAGAAGTTGTAAATCTTTCGAGTAATAACTATTTAGGATTAGCTAATCATCCTCGTGTTAAACAAGCTGCAATAGATGCTGTTAATAAATATGGGGCTGGAGCTGGTGCTGTTAGAACTATTGTTGGTAACTATAATTTAATTGAAGATTTAGAAGAAGTATTAGCTGAGTTTAAACACGAAGATGCTGTTATGTGTTTCCAATCAGGATTAAACTGTAATATTGGAGCTATACAAGCAATAGTTGAACGTGGAGATTTAATTATTAGTGATGAGTTAAATCATGCTTCAATTATTGATGGTGTTCGTTTGAGTAGAGCAGACAAGGCAATCTTCAAACATAGTGATATGGAAGATTTAGAAAGAATCCTTAAAGAAAAAGCTGCAGATTATAATAATGTATTAATTATTACAGATGGTGTATTTAGTATGGATGGTGATTTAGCCAAATTACCAAAAATAGTTGAGTTAGCTGAAGAATATGGTGCATTAACTTATGTAGATGATGCACATGGTAGTGGAGTATTAGGTAGAAGTGGTAGAGGTACAGTTGATCATTTTGGATTACATGGTCGTGTTGATTTTATTATTGGGACATTAAGTAAAGCTATTGGTGTAGTTGGTGGATATGTAGCAAGTAAAAAAGAAACGAAAACATGGTTATCACATCGTGCTCGTCCATTACTCTTCTCTACCGCGTTACCTCCAGCAGCAACTGCAGCAGCAATTGAAAGTGTTAAGATGTTAATGGAAAGTGAAGAGTTCTCAAATAAACTTTGGGACAACGCTAGATACTTTAAAGAAAAACTAGGTAAACTAGGATTTGACACAGGACATAGTGAAACACCAATAACTCCAGTAATTATTGGTTCAGAAGCTAAAACAATGGAATTTAGTAAAGCGTTGTTAGATGCTGGTGTTTATGTATCAGGAATCGTATTCCCTACTGTACCGAAAGGGACAGGTAGATTACGCTGTATGATAAGTGCTTCACACACTTCTGAAGATTTAGATTATGCTGTTGAGCAATTTGAGATTGTTGGAAAAAAAATAGGATTAATATAATGAAAAAAGTGTTAGAAAATCTAACACTTTTTCTTTTTATTACTAATTATACTTCTGAATCTGTTTCTGGGTCTACTTCTTCAATAGGTACTTCATTATGACGTGGGTGGTTTGGAATAATTCCAAATTCTTCATGTAATGCTCTTAATTCTTCTCTTACAACTACTAATGCATCATAAATCTCTTCATCAGTCATACTTGCCCAGTCATAAGTTTCATTTAACTCATCAATTTTTAATAATAATACTTCAGCTTGTTCCTCAGTAAGGTTCGCCAATCTTTCTTCACTAGGGTATTCAAGTCCATCTAAACGTAAATCCTCTAATAGTATTTCTTTAACACGTTCACGTGTTCTTCTATTAACTCTTGATCTAAATCTTTTTTGCATGAAGTTTTCAGGTACTTCAAGTCCTAGTTCCTCAGCGAGTAATTCCATTTCTTCTTGAACAACTAATAATGCTTCTTGAATTTCTTCATCTGTCATTTCAGACCAGTTATAAGTTGCATTAATTTGATCAATTGCTGTTACTAAGGCCACTTGTTGCTCTTCTGTAAGTTCAGCTAATCTTTCTTCACTTGGATATGGGAATCCATTTTCACGAATATTTTCAAAAGAATTTTCTTTTACTCTTTTTTGAACTCTTTCACGTACATTTTTGTACATTTCAGTTACATTTTCACGCACCTCTTCATTTTGAACAGCTACTGCACTTCCACCTGAAAATAGAAGTGTACCGATTAAGAATAATTTCATTTTTATACCTCCTTATGTTTGTTTTCAATGATATAACAATCGATGAGTTGATTTTATTGGTACATAATGTAATTTATTTTATAAACTAAATTTTTAATTCAAACTTATTGAAGGCATAATTATGATATAATTAAATTAACAAGTCATTAAGAGGTGCAAAACATGAATGATATTTTATTAGAAGAATTGAAGAAAATAAAAGAAAGTAAATATAACTTTTCGGAAATAAATGTTTTAGAACTAACATATAAGTTACTAGAACACATTGGAATTAAAGATGGTGTGAGAAGAGATGAGTTTGTATATCCTGTTTTAGCTCATTTATTACATGATGATGTTTTAGAGAATAATGAGTTAGATAAAATAGCAAATATATTGATAACTGATGATTATCTTTTTTATGATATTGCAAATGAAAAAGAGTATAGTGTTTTGAAGAGATCTTTTACGTTGCTTCAATTAGCTGTATTGGTTTATAAGTATAATAAAGACAACGTTTTGGAAGAGAACACCTATAATAATATAGTTGCAAAGTTTTATGATTACTTCGTTAAGGAAACAGATTTAAGAGGATATGAGAAAGAAGTTGGTTGGTGCCATAGTATAGCTCATAGTGCCGATTTATTTGCCCAAATATTCAATAATGAAAAATTAGGGAAAACAGATATAGAAAAAGGATTTCTTCTAATTAGGGAGAAATTTGTTATTAAGAGTTACCAATATATTAGTGATGAAGATGAAAGAATGGTAAATGCTATTGAAAATGCTGTGAAGAGAAATGTCTTAAATGAAAACTTTATCTTAGAATGGGTTGAAGGATTCAAGGATTATGAAAAAGGGAACCTATACCCAGAAGCATACACGATAACTTTAAATGTTAAGAAATTTCTACGTTCAATGTATTTTAGATTTTTGGAACAAGATGAGTATAAATATATATCAGATAAATGTTTTAAGATATTAAAAGAATATATAAAATAATAATAGGGGTGTTGATATGAGTTATATTAATGATTTTGTAAAGATAATTGAAGGAATCGAAAATGATAACACATACAAAACAGCGTGGGCTCGAGCAATCTTAGAATGTGTTAATAATGATGAATATGAGTATCAAGGAGAAGAGATAGTAATCTATCATTATAATTTAGTACAGAAGTTAATGAAGTATTACTGGAATCAAATAGCGTTTTTTAATTTATCACAGGGACCAAGTAGTATTTTGGAAGCAAGAATTGAAGAAATTAAGCAAGAGTTTTATTCACATACCTCTAAAAATTATCCAGTTTGGTACGATAAAATAGAGGCATTTTTGAAGAGAAATCCAGTGCGATTCGAACGACAAATTAAAAAATTTATTACCATAGTAAATAAAGGAGTTGCTGCTAAGTTTGAGAAAACTGGTAGCAAAAAAGTTGATATATATGATTTGGATACAAAGTTTAAACTGATAAAATTTAATCAAGAACAAATTGATTTATTAAAAGAAAATACTTTAGTATTAGAGAATCTTGTAAATTATAAATGGGCTGCATTATTAGAGGAATATAATAAAGCTCCTAATATAATAAAAAAAGTAATAGGATCAAAAGAACATAAAATTAAACGACAAAATCTTATTAAGTATCGAAATGTACTTCTTGAGTATTATCATTTAGAAGGGGCAAAAGACTTTTATACAGATGAACATATCAAAGTTGCTGATATATCTTTAGAACATGTTATACCATTTAACTTTATTTATGGTTGTGACATTTGGAACCTGATTATTGTATCAAAAGAAACAGCTAAACAAAGACGTGGATTAATTCCGAGTGAATTAGAAATAGAAAAGTTGAATGAGAGAAATAAAACACTCTATGAAGCATTGTCAGACAAGAAACTTCATGTTAAATTTGAACTGGAGAATGCTTTAGAAAAACATCTAGTTAATAGATATTATATTGATTTAAAAGGATAGTGATGAAACGCAAAGTTGCGTTTCATTTTTTTTACACAAGTTCACTGAAACAATTTGTTATAATTATAAGTAAGAGGTGATATTATGATTTACGTTTTTATACCTTTATTAACTGTTCTTACTGGTATTATAGTGTTCTTTATTTACCTGACTATCACAGAGTATAAACCTGAACCAGTTGAAGAAAGTGAGAAAATTAGAAACTCAAGAGACAGCGAATTAAGTGATTTGAAAACTATCACTACTTTTAATCTAGGATATTGTTCATTAGATAAAGAGCAAGATTTCTTTTTAGAAGGAGGGAAATCATCAAAAACAGTTTCTAGAGAAAAAACTTTTGATAATTTATTGTCAATTACACAAACAATTAAAGACCTTAATAGTGATTTTTATTTATTACAAGAAGTAGATACTAAAGGAACAAGAAGCGCTAATATCAACCAAGTAGAACATCTTACTAGTGAGTTAAATGAGTATAATATGTTTTATGCATATAATTATCGAACTAAATGGGTGCCACTACCATTAATGCATCCTATGGGAAGTGCATATAGTGGGTTACTGACATTATCTAGAAAACAGTTTTTATCATCAACAAGACATAGTTTAGAAGGCCAAGAAACTTATCCTAAGAGCTTGTTTTTTCTTAAAAGATGTATGGTTGTCAATAAGTTTCAAATCAAAAGAAATAAGAAATTGTACCTAATCAATATTCACTTATCTGCGTATGATAAAGATGGAATGTATCGCAGTAAACAAATTGCACATATTTTGAGATACATTAAAGAATTATACAACCATAAGGAAAACTATTTAATTATAGGTGGAGATTTTAATCTGCTATTAGATAGAAAGCAATATAATGATGATATGCCAGATTGGGTTTCAATACTACCTGATGAAATATACGATAGTGAGTTTAGAGTGATTTTTGATAATAAGGTTAACTCAGTAAGAAGTGAAGATACACCTTATGTTGTTGGGCAGAATTTCGAAACCATTATTGATGGTTTCATAGTTTCTCCAAATATCACAGTATCTAAAATTGAGACTCATGATTTTGGGTTTGAACATACTGATCACAACCCAGTAACGCTATCTTTTCGTTTGAAATAAATCTTATTATTATTTTTTTAAAATATGATATAATTATTTCTGAGGAGTGGATGAAATGAACAAAAAAACAAAATACTATTTTCTGATTAAAAACATCTTATTATTCTTTATTCTTAATTTGGGATTAGGTTTCGTAAATAGAGTATTAGATAGTTATAGTAGTGTAAGTCCTGATGTAATTGAGTTAGTTATTTCATTCATTGGAATAATAAAAGTATTATTAGTAATAGCATTAGTTGCAGGAACAATTTATCTAGTGTATCTGATTATCTTATATCTGAACTCAAGCTTTTATTCTGAATATCATGTAAGTGTATTTGAGGCTATTTACCATGGGTTTATGGATGTTTACCAAATCTATGATATGATAAAAAGATCTTCAAAAGTTAAAGAACTAAATATGGAGTTTAAAGATAGTACAATCTATTTTTCAACAATGAATAATGATTATTCCGTAATATTTATCGATTTGTTTGGAAAAGTTGAAGGTCGAATAGATAGTGAATTTTGGGCCAAAGTTAGTAAACCCCAAAAAAAATATAATCAAAAAGTATATACGAAGAGAGAAAAGTTCCCGAATCCATTTAAAGTTAATCAAGAATTTATATCAGAACTAAACTCAAAAACAAATAAGAAATATAAGAATTACGTAGTTATTTCAGGATTCTATAATATGGACAATAAAAGTAAAAAAATTATTGCACCATATGAGCTAATTGACTTAATAAATGAATAAGAGGTTTATCCTCTTTTTTATAATAAAAATTTTCTTAATTAGAAAAATTAAAGCATTGTTTTATTATTTTGTATAGATACCATATAATAGTTGCGAGGAGTTGATACTATGAATAAAGAAACAGAAAGAAGAATTCAATCTTGTTCAGGGAATGATGGGTGTGCACCTGACTTAAATGATGGAAAAGCAATTGTAAATAAAGTACGTCAAGTAGGTGTTGGTGATGGTTTCTTAGAAACTGCATTCGTAATTGATTGTGAATGTGGACAACCATTTACAATGAAGCAATTTGAAGATTCTTGTCCTAACTGTGGAATGGTATATGGTGTTACACCATGTAGCAGTCACGATAAAAACAATATTAAACCAGCTGGAATTGATTATTAAAAAGTGCCTTTGCACTTTTTTTTATTTGGTTTATATAGAAATATATTGTTGTATTAATTACTAAATTTGATATAATTATATTTGTGTTTAAGGAGGAATAATATGTTTAATTTGCTAACTGCTCCTAGTTTTGGGAGTAAACATTTACTAGGGTTATTATATGTATTAATAATTGTTGTTTTAGGGGTAATGTTTTTAAAAAAAGACAAGAAGACACTTTTATATTTAGCAATTGCATTTTATGTTTTAGAGATACTGAAGCTTGGCTATATGGTTATACAAAAGGGAAGTTTCCCGATGAATCATTTACCATTTCATCTATGTAGTATTCCATTATATGTGTATCCAATTATTTATTTTTCAAAAGAAGGATCTCATTTAAATAAATTTGCCAAAGCAGCTGGTTATTCAACTGTATTAGCTGCCGGGATTACTGCTTTAGTTATTCCAGTCAATATTATTGGTAGTAACGATAGCTGGTTCCCATTTACTGATAATTTCTCACCATTAGTTTCATTTACTTTTCATGGGTTAATGATTATGACACCAATTTATATGATTAAATCACTAAAATATAAACTTGAAGTATTTGATATTGTTAGAGCTATTGTTTTTACAATGGGATTAATGATACTTGCACTTATTGCTAATGGTGTACTAGATAAAGACTACATGTTACTAAATTATGGTAATGGTAGCCCATTAGTATTTTTACTTGACTATGGACAATTTGTGTACACTGGTTCAATGATTTTACTTGGACTCATAATGATTTCAATTTTCACATCAGTTACGTTATTAATACAAAAATTAACTAAGAGGTAAATAATATGAAAAATACATTTTTGTTTGATTTGGATGGTACTGTGTTACCGATGGATTTTGACAAGTTTATGGAGTTGTACTTTTATAATCTAGGAGCACACTTTCATAAAATGATTGATCCAAAACTGTTAGCTAAATATATTATGGCTGCAACAGAAGAAATGGTTAAATCAAAAAATAATATTAAGAATGAAGAAGTCTTCATGAATCACTTTGCGACATTGATAGATGGAGATATAGATGTTTATAAAAATATGTTTAATGAGTTTTATGATGGACTGTTTGAAAATGTAAAACCATCAACATCAGAAAGTACATATATGCGTAAAAGTATCGACTTATTAAAGGAAAAGGGTTATGAAGTTGTAATTGCAACAAACCCTCTATTCCCAATGAAGGCAAATGTACATCGTTTGCGTTGGGCTGGATTTACTCCAGATGAGTTTCTTCATGTTACTTCATTTGAAGAAAATTCTTATTGTAAGCCACATTTAGAGTACTACCAAGAGATACTTGATAAAATCAATAAAACTCCTGAAGAATGTGTTATGGTAGGAAATGATGTATTTGATGACTTACCAGCTGGCAAACTAGGAATTGAAACTTTTTTGATTACTGATTGTGTCTTAAATAAATATAATCAAGTTATAAAGGCAGATAATATTGGAAACTACGAAGAATTTTATAAATACATTCAATCACTAGATAATTTAAATACGGCTAAATAAAGCCGTATTTTTATTTTGCTTTATATTTTTGGTATCTAAAAATTACCATGTTATAATATAGACGTTTTCAAAAGAAAACAAAGGGGTGATGGATATGAAAAATAGTAAATTTGAAGAGAAATTATCAAAAGTATTTATTAGTAAAAAGAAATATCTAGTATTACCATTTTTAATTGCCAATATCATTATCTTACTTACAGTTGCGTCAGTTGGTTATCCTTATAGTATTTTTGACGAAGGGATGGTCCCAGTAATTATTTCTTTAGAAGTAATGGCTTTAATTGGAACATTGATTCTCACAAAAAGTTTTAGTGATTATTGTTATGTTCTGGAAAATTACATATTAGATGAAATGGCAGTGAAAGTTTTCCTGAATAAAAAAATTAGAGAAGCTGAATATAATAGTCTATTAGCGAGTAGTATTACACAAGGTAGGATAAAAAAGTATAATGATTTACTTCACACTTTAATTGTCACAGTTCCTGATACGACAATATTTAATGTTGAAGATATTTATGAAAAAATTGAACGAGAAGATAACTACATGGAAGGTTATGAAAAATAAGAAGCCACATTTTGTGGCTTCTTTAAGTTTTGACATAATTTTTTTAATTTGAACATGGGAAATTATCTTGAAAAATTTTGATAATGTTAATCTTAAAGTAGCAATTAGATATAGCTGTCAAACGGTATTATGTAATCCTATTTCATCTTTAAAGATAATAAAAACCTATGAAGTTTCAGGCTCCTGATATTAATAAAGAAGTATCTATAAAAAGTGCAGAGGTAATACTTGAGAAAGTATGAAGAAGTGTTCTAATAAGTTAAGTGTGTCTATTATGACAACTTTGTTTGAACAATTTCTCAATAAATACAATAAATCTTTTCAATTGTGTAAGTAGTTGTTATAATTGTAACGAAATATGAATAAAGGAGTGAACTTCATGTTAAAAGGAAATTTATTGTATGGACAAAGTGGTGGACCTAGTGGTGTAATAAACGCTAGTGCATACGGTGTATTAAGTGAAGCATTGCAACACAGTGATGTAATAGAAAAAGTTTATGGTTTACGTCATGGTATTCAAGGTGTATTAAAAGAAGATTTTGTTGATGCATCAACTATCGAGAACCTTGAGTTATTAAAAAACACGCCAGCAAGTGCGTTTGGTAGTGTAAGATTTAAATTATTATCATACAAAGAAGATTTAGAAACTTATAAAAGAATTCATGAAGTATTTGTAAATAATAATGTTCGTTATTTTATGTACAATGGTGGGAATGACTCAATGGATACATGTGTTAAATTGAGTGAATATTTTGCTACTACAGATTATGAAGTAAGAATTATTGGTGTACCAAAAACTGTTGATAACGACTTACCATTAACAGATCATACACCAGGTTTTGGTAGTGCTGCAAAATATATTATTAATACAATGATGCAATTAAAATGTGATAGTACAGTTTACCCAAGAGGTAAAGTAACGATTGTAGAAATAATGGGTCGTCATGCTGGATGGTTAACAGCTGCTGCGCATGTTGCTACAAATGAAGGGTTTGGACCAGATTTAGTTTATATCCCTGAAGTTGCTTTTGATTTAGATGATTTTGTAAACAAAGTGGATAAAATATTTTTAGAAAAACAAAACTGTTTAATTGCTGTTAGTGAAGGAATTAGAGATAAAGAACACAATTTCATTGGCGCAATGAGTTCAACTATTGATGCATTTGGACATAAACAACTTGGTGGAGTTGCAATGTTTTTAGGTGATGTTTTAGAAGAAAAATTAAATATTGGATATCGAGCTATAGAATTAAGTTCACCACAACGTGCAGCTAGTTTCTGTCGTAGTGAGTCTGATATGAATGAAGCTGTAGAAGTAGGACGAAATGCTGTATTGTTTGCACTTAAAGGTGAAACAAATAAAATGGTTGGTATTAAAAGACTACAAAACCATCCATATAAGGTAGAGTATGTTCCTGTTGATGTTACTAAAGTAGCTAACCAAGAACAGATTATTCCAGATTCTATGTTATCTGAGAATAAACAAGGTGTTACTCAAGAATTCTTTGATTATATTTATCCTTTAATCGAAGGTGAGTATAAGCAAATTTATAAAAATGGAGTACAAAAATTTATTAAGATATAAAAAAAGCGAGTTCAATTGAACTCGCTTTATTTTTTTAAGTATTCGATTGCGATATTAATATGCATTGCAGTACCAACTAAAAGTGATGACTCATCAATATCAAACTTAGGATTATGGTTGTAGTAAATTTCTTTCTGATCTTTACTTCTACCGCCTAACCAGAAGTAACTACCTGGTTTTTTCTCTAAATAGTAACTAAAGTCTTCTCCACCCATACTTGGCTCAGTTAAAACTTCAACATTTTCTTTGCCAAGAAGTTCTTGAGCTAATGATATAACAAAATCACTTTCTGCAACGTCATTAATTAATGGTGGATATGCTTCGATGATTTTTAGATTTGATTTACAGCCATTCATTTCAGATACATTTTTAACTATTTCTTCCATTCTTTTAAAAATGAATTGTCTAACTTTTTTATCCAAAGTTCTTATTGTACCAGTTAGTTTAACCTTTTCAGGTAAGATGTTAAATGCAGTTCCACCATGAATTGTACAAACACTAATTACTGCAAGATCTAAAGGATTAATATTTCTTGAAGTTATTTTCTGAATTGCACTAATTATTTCGGCAGCAGTTAAAACTGCATCATGCCCTGTATGAGGAGCACTTGCATGTGTTCCTGTGCCAATAACTTCAATTTGGAACTCATCTGGAGCTGCCATCGCAGGGCCTTTTTTCAAGGATATTCTACCTGCAGTATCTCTAGTATGAATATGTAAACCAAATACTCCATCAACGTCATCTAAGTGACCTTCTTTTATTACATAACTTCCTCCACCAGGCATTGGTCCCTCTTCGGCAGATTGGAACACTACTTTTAAAGTGCCATTTAATTGCTCTTTGTTTTCACTGAAGTATTTACATGCACCTAGTAACATAGCGGTATGAGTATCGTGTCCACAAGAATGCATTACACCATCATTTTTAGATTTGTATTCACATTCGTTTTCTTCTTGCATATTTAAAGCGTCAATGTCAGCTCTTAGTAATACTGTTTTATTATTATTGTTGCCTTTTAAAGTTCCAACAATGCCCGTAACACCAACACCAGTTATTAATTCGAAGCCCATACTCCTTAGTTCAGTTTCAATTACTTTGGAAGTTCTAAATTCTTGGAATCCTGTTTCAGGATGCATATGGAAATCTCGTCTTCTTTCAATAATATATTTCTCATATTTTTTGATATCCTTAAGTTTAATCATATGTATCATTCCTTTTGTTTTGACTTATTTGTTATTATATCAAAACAGCCATATAATAACAAATAGTAAAGATTAAATCTTTTTTTGTTGTAACAAATAAATTGTAGTATAATTATAAAAGGTGATGTTATGAAAAGTTATGCAAAAAAAATCGAAGATGTAGTAAAAGAATTTAATACAAATAAAGAAACTGGATTGAATCTTGAACAAGTAAAAAAATCAAGAAAGCAATTTGGTGAAAACAAATTATTAGAAGAAAAAGGTGAAGGTATCCTTCATATGATAGTAGGAGAACTTACTGGTTTTCTGAATATTCTTTTAATTTCCGCAGCGATAATCAGTATTGTTGCAAGTGGACATTTAACAGATGGTTTATTTATCTTTGCAATTGTTATATTGAATACAGGTTTAAGTGTATTCCAAGAACGAAGAGCAAGTAACGCTGTTAATGCATTAAAGAGTATGAGTGCTCCTCATGCTAAAGTATTAAGAAATGGTGAGTTAGAAGATATTGATTCAAAAGAGTTAGTTCCTGGAGATATTGTAATTATTGAAGCTGGTGATTATATTCCTGCTGATTTAAGATTGGTTGAAACAATTAATTTAAAAGTTGATGAATCTGCATTAACTGGAGAATCAGTACCAGTCGAAAAAGATGCTAATCTTGTATTAGAAGATAACACTCCTATTGGTGATAGAGTTAATATGGGTTATATGAGTACAATTGTTACTTATGGTAGAGCAATCGGTGTTGTCGCAACAACAGGGATGAATACAGAAATTGGGAACATCGCTAACTTATTAAATGAAGTTGAAGACGAAATGACTCCATTACAAAAGAAAATTGATCGTTTGGGTAAATTATTAGGAATGATAAGTATTATTGTAGTTATTCTAATCTTTATCGTTGGTTGGTTATGGAACTTTGATCTATTAGATTTATTTATGATTAGTGTTAGTTTAGCAGTTGCGGCAATCCCAGAAGGATTACCCACTGTAATCACTGTTGTTTTATCAATGGGTATGCGAAAAATGGCTAAGAAAAATGCTATTGTTAAAGAGTTGAATGCTGTTGAAACTTTAGGTTCAACTACAGTTATATCAAGTGATAAAACTGGGACATTGACACAAAATAAAATGGTTGTTAAAAGAATTTTTGACAATGATATTATTATTGAAGTAACTGGGAATGGTTGCGAGTTTACAGGTGATATTAAAGGTGGAAACGCCAATGTTGATAAATTGGTAGAAATTGGATTATTATGTAATGATTCAAGTATTAGTGGAGAATCTTTGATCGGGGACCCTACTGAGCTTGCTTTAGTAACACTTGCTGCTAAAAAAACTTTGGATCAAAAAGTGCAAAAACAAAAATTTCCTCGTATTGACGAGTTCCCATTTGATAGTGATCGAAAATTAATGAGTACTGTACATAAAGTAGAAGGTAAGAAACAAGTATACACCAAAGGTGCTCCAGATCAATTATTAAAAGTTTGTAAGTATTATTTGTTAGATGGTGAAGTTAAAGAACTAGATGAAAAATTTGCTAAAGTTGTTGAACTAGCAAATCAAGGAATGGCACATAACGCTTTGCGTGTTCTTGGATTTGCCTATAAAGAATTAGGCGAGTATGATGATATTAAAAATGAAGAAAAAGACTTAATTTTTACTGGATTGGTTGGAATTATAGACCCTCCAAGAGAAGAAGTTAAAGAAGCTATCAAAGTATGTCATAATGCGGGTATACGTGTTGTTATGATTACTGGTGATCATAAGATTACAGCTAGTGCTATCGGTAAAGAGTTAGGGATTTTAGATGAAAATACAAAAGCATTAAGTGGTGAAGAAATTGATAAATATAGTTACCCAGAATTCTTGGAACTAGTAAAAGTAACTAACGTTTTTGCTAGAGTTTCTCCAAATCACAAAGTAATGATTGTAAAAGCATTACAAGAAACAGGAGAAATTAGTTCAATGACTGGTGATGGAGTAAATGATGCTCCTGCTTTAAAACAGGCAAACATTGGTGTTGCAATGGGTATTACGGGTACTGATGTTTCAAAAGAAGCAGCGGATATGGTTTTGATGGATGATAACTTCACAACTATTGTTGACGCTGTTGAAGAGGG
The DNA here is from genome assembly GCA_965601565.1 of uncultured bacterium. Classification (GTDB taxonomy): domain Bacteria; phylum Bacillota_I; class Bacilli_A; order Izemoplasmatales; family Izemoplasmataceae; genus Xianfuyuplasma. The sequence continues at coordinate 29,072 of CBFCWG010000005.1, forward strand.
TCGTGTCATTTATTCTAATATTCGTAAGTTTGTTGCTTACTTGGTTAGTTGTAATGTTGGTGAAGTATTATTAATCTTTGTTGCTATGTTATTAGGATGGGGAAGTCCTTTACTACCTATTCAAATATTATGGATTAACTTAGTTACAGATTCATTTCCAGCTTTTGCATTAGGACTTGAAAAGAAAGAAAATGGAGTTATGGATAAAGATCCAATCGATCCAAATGCATCTATTGTAGATAGGAAAATGGGTCTGGCAATTGGATTCCAAGCAGTGTTCTTAACAATAGCAGTTTTAATCTCTTATTATATTGGGAACAACATTGTAGGTGGAGATTATATGGGTAACACATTTGCCTTTATTACGATTATTACTGGTGAATTATTTAGAACATATTCGGCTCGTAGTGAAAATATAACTATCTTCAAAATGAAAATATTTGATAATAAGTTAATTAATTACGCAGCATTATTCGGATTTATATTATTATTAATCGTACTATTCGTACCTGGTGTTAACACATTATTCTATACTAATGTAGGTTTAGAGTTCTGGCACTTTATAGTTGCATTTGTTTTAGGATTTATTCCATTATTTGGTGGAGAGTTAGCTAAAGTGTTTAAGTAAAAAAATAAAGCAATCTCAAATGAGATTGCTTTTTTACTGTCTAATTTCTAGAATCTTGTCTACTTGTTCAAGATCAATATCTTTTACTTCACTATAAACAACATCAGCTTTATGAAGTATCTTTTTGTCACCAATACCAACTGCTACCATATTAGCGCTCTTTATTGCTTCAACACCGCTATATGCATCTTCAATACCAATACAGTATTTTGGATCGATTTTTAGAACTTTACTTGCTTTCAAAAATATGTCTGGATTGGGTTTACCTTTAACTTCTGCAGGATTAACAATGTAATCAAAATACTTTGTAATCCCCATTGAATCTAGTAATTTTGGACCATTTTTTGATGCACTACCTAAGGCAATTAAAATCTTGTTTTTTTTCAGAGTGTTTAATAACTCAATTACTCCGTCAAATAGGTTTTTATGAGTAAACTTTGAAATCATTTCAACATAGTTATTGTTTTTCTTAGCTGCCAATTCAAGTTTCATTTTATCGGTATATAAATCTTGTTTATTTCCAAGAGCTAAAATACGGTCTAAACTATCCATTCTTGATACACCTTTTAGAGTTTCATTAAACTCAAGGTCTATCTTAATATCCAACTCATCTGCCAGTTCTTTCCAAGCTCGGTAATGCTGTGCTGATGTTTCTGTTAATACACCATCTAAATCAAAGATAACTAATTTTATATTTTTCATAGAATACTCCTTAATATTTTTAATTTATTTCGACATTATTGTATCAAAGAAACTATTTTGTGACAATTAAAATTCTTAAATAAATAGGAACATAAAATTAAATAGGTAGCCAATAATGATAATACCAACAGATACAATGATGATAAACATAGCTAGTAATTTTGGTTTAACAACCTTACTTAGCATTACCATTGAAGGAAGACTTAATGCTGTAACTGCCATCATAAATGACAATACTGTACCAGTTCCAACTCCTTTGGCCAATAAAGCTTCAGCGATAGGAATTGTCCCAAATATATCCGCATACATTGGAATACCTACAATCGCTGCGATAAATACATTGAATGGATTATCACTTCCAAGGATTGCTCCAATTATGTTTTCTGGGATATAATTGTGAATTACCGCACCAATACCAACACCAATAAGTATATATAACCATACTCTTTTTACAATTTCTTTTACTTGATCTATTGAGTATTCAATTCGATCTTTTCTTGACATTTCAATAGTAATATCAACTACTTGATTATTACTATTTTTCTTTAGTTCTCTTACATAATCTTGAACTTGATTTTCCATATTAGATTTATCAATAATTGTACCACCAATAACTGCAAGAATTAATCCAACAATTACATATGCTAAGGCAAATTCTATCCCAAAGAAGCTAGTTAGTAATAAAAATGATGCTAAATCTACTAATGGACTAGAAATTAAGAAACTAAAAGTTATACCTAATGGTAAACCAGCTTTTGTGAATCCAATAAATAACGGAATACTGCTACATGAACAAAATGGTGTTAATGTACCTAATAATGCCCCAATAATGTTTCCCTTAATACCTTTGTATTTTGACAGTATTTTTTGAGTTCTTTCTGGGGGAAAATAACTTTGAATGTAACTAATCAAAAAAATTAGAAAACCTAATAAAATAAAGATTTTTATAGTGTCATATATAAAGAAATGGATACTATTACCCAATCTTGATTCCATATCTAATCCAAAGATATTTTCTATTAAACTTTGAATTAAATTAAATAACCATGTCATTCTTAAAAAAATATCATTAAAACTTTCGAAAATACTCATTTTGATCTCCTATCTTGTACAAACAAATGGACGAACTTTGTCCATGTTCTTAATGTCGTTTTTTAATGTAGTATTACTAGTACTAAATATTGAATCTAATACCTTATTAAATTCATTATTCTCTCTATTCAATGAATAATAAATATATTGTTCATCCCTTTTTGTATTTACTAAATTAATTGTTCTCATTTTCGCAATATGTTTTGAAATCTTAGGCTGTGATAATTCAAGAATTTCTACTAATTCACAAACACATAACTCTTGATTGTAAAGTAGGTTAGTAATTCTTAACCTAGTTTCATCACTTAGAACTTTGAACAAAGCAGTTAACTGTTCCATATGACACCTCCATATACTTATATACGCATATGGGTATATTAAACTATATAAAACGTAAAGTCAACTAAAACATAAAAAAAGATGTCAAAATTTACTTTTGACATCCTAATACACCAGCGTACAATATTTGCAACAGTTGTGTGAGGTTTTCATTCTCTAAATCCTCAAGATCTTTGAAAATCGAAATTAAACCATTTTGTATAATTTTGAAGTACATTTCCAAAGTTTCATCAGTTATCTCATCACATATGAATCCTTCAAGTTTACCTTGATCATAAAGTTTTTTTCTTTGGACATTCATTAATTTTGTGTATTTCTTAATAAATTTTTGAAGGTCTAAACTTAAAGTAATTTCACCTTGAAAAATAGGTTTTGTTTTATCGTAGTATTTTTTTATTCGAGCTTTAACAACACCGTCAATTTTTTCTTCGAATGGTAAATAACTATTAATAACTTCAATTACCTCATTATATTCTTCTAAATATATCTCTTTTAATATATGCTCATAAAGGACTTGCTTGTCTTTGAAATACTTATACAATGTCACTTTTGATACATTTGCGTATTGTGCTACTGATTCCATCGTTACCTTATGGTATCCATGTTGAACAAAAAGTCTTGAAGCATTTAATACAATACTATCAACCTTTTTTTGTGAACGATTAGATAATTCCATAAAATCACTTCTTCCATATTTATTTTTATCCCGTTCCCTATTTTTATTATACATTACAGAAATATAAAAAGAAAGGGTAAATGCGATGATATGTACTAAATATATATAAAAAGTACATATAGTTAAATGTATTTTGATTCCAATATTTTCTCTACAATAATCATGATGTAGATATTACTATAATGATAATGATAACTTGAGGGAACTGATGGATACGGTAAAGATGTAATTGAAGTTGCCTACCCTAGTTCAATCATTTCGGGACAGGATGATTTACGCAACGTTGACTTTATCGAAGGAGTAAAAGCAACTTCGGAAGCAATAATAGATTCTACTTAAGGTGTGCTTGACGAGTACACATATAGAAAAAACTATTTTTATTATAGGGAACTAACCTTTGTTTATATAAAAATAATAGTTAGCGTGCATACTAATTGAAATGTTACTCGTCTTTTGATATATTATAAATGACTATAAATAAGAGGTGGCGTATGATTAAACTATTACAAATTATAAAGAAGAATTTTTTATTAAGTATATTGATTTCGATGATTATGGGAATCATTGTTGGATATTATGTTGATGTATCATGGTTAAAGAATTTAATATTACCTTTAACCTTTATGTTAGTTTATCCGATGATGGTAACTTTAAAGCTAGATACATTATTTGAAAAGGCTAATGTTAAACTACAAGTAAGTACTCAAATAATCAATTTTATTATTTTTCCTTTAATTGCCTTTGGACTTGGCTTAATTTTTTTTAAGGATAATACTTATTTAAGACTAGGCTTATTATTGATTGCCTTATTACCAACATCTGGAATGACAATTAGTTGGACAGCAATGGCAAAAGGAAATATTAATGCTGCTATCAAGATGGTAGTAGTAGGTTTATTGTTAGGGGCAATTTTATCGCCTTTCTATATAACTATATTTTTGGGTGAAGCTATATCTGTTCCATTTATGAAGATATTAACTCAAATATTAGTTGTTGTGTTTTTACCAACAGCATTAGCATTTATTACACAAAAACTATTAGTGAGCAAGTATGGAAAAGAAAGATTTCATAAAAATATAAAACCAAAGTTTCCACTGTTTTCAACTTTAGGAGTGGTACTAATTATATTTGTGGCAATATCACTTAAAGCCAAGTTAATTGTTAATAATCCAGCAATATTATTAGATATATTAATACCTTTAATAATCATGTATATTTTGTTCTTTGTTATTAGTGTTGGTATAGCAAGAATTTTCTTTAATCGCAATGACGGAATAGCTTTAGTGAATGGATCACTTATAAGAAGTTTAAGTTTAGCACTTGCAATAACCCTTAGTGCTTTCCCTGAAGCGTCAATTGCTGCTTTGTTAATAGCTATTGCCTATACTTTGCAAGTACAAATTGCTGCATGGAATGTCAAACTAACAAGTAAAATTTTTAAATCTGATTAACAAAAAAAGTATATTATAAATAATATAAATGTGGAGCATATGAAAATGTTTCCACATTTTTTATTTTTTGTGGTAAAATTAATTAGAGATTTTAACTATTTTTAAAGGAGTTGTTTCTATGGCGAGTATAAAAGATGTTGCTAGAATAGCTGGAGTTGGTATTGCAACGGTATCACGAGTTATTAATGATAGTGGTTATGTAAAAAAAGAAACTCGGGAAAAGGTTGAGAAGGTTATCGCTGAGCTCGAATTTAAGCCTAATGAAATTGCTCGAAGTATGACAAAACAAAAGAATGGAATTGTTGCTTTAATAATTCCTAACTCTACACATTTATTTTTTGGTGAGTTAGTTCACTTTGTAGAACAGGAACTTTTTGAGTATGGGTATAAACTATTAGTTTGCAACTCATCTGAGAAGATTGAAAAAGAAATGGTTTATTTAGAAATGTTAAAGAACAATCGTGTTGATGCTGTTATATTATTAACCAATAATGACATTGAGGGTCATATAAACGAAAGTATGAATGTAATCTCTTTTGATCGAAGATTTAAAAATGTGCCTTTTGTGGCTAGTGATAATTATCAAGGTGGTAGATTGGCTGCTGAACATTTGGTATCTCAAGGGTGTAAAAATTTGATGTTTATTGGTGATGATGCACAAGGAGAATCGACAGAAGTAATTACTGAAGTATCAAAAAGAAGAATTGGATTTATGGAGTATGTTTTTGAAAATGACCTAAATGAGGTTGTTAATATAGAATATCCTTTAGGTGATTATATAAGAATTCCTAGTTATATCCATGAAGAAATCGAATCACATAAAGAAGTTGATGGTATTTTTTGTATAAGTGATGCAGTTGCATGTGAAGTTGTGCTAGAAATCGAAAAAAGAGGAAGAAGAGTTCCAGAAGATGTAAAAGTTGTAGGATTTGATGGAGGAAGAAGTTTTAACAACCTTGGGAAATCATTAACCTCTATTGGACAAAACCCACAAAAACTAGCAAAAGCACTTGGCGAAATGATTAGTTCATATTACAAAAAAGAAGAAATAAAAAACAGAGTAATTCCTGTATATTTTTCAAAAGGTGAAACTACTTAAAATGTTTTAAAAATGGAATGAGAAAAAAATGTGTAACCTATTTCACAATTGACAACGCTTACACTTTAGTGCTATACTTAAATAAAGTGATTCATTCCTTTTTTTAACACCTTCTGTGGAAACCTTTCCCTATAGGATAGTTTAAAACACCGTCGAGACCTTAGTTATAATGATAAATAAGAAAAAGCGAATGAACCATCTACTATTTTTTTAAAGTATTATGGAAACCTTTCCCTATTTTCATTGAAGGAGTTGATTATATGATAAATAAGCCGATTTTTAATATATCTAGTAGCAAAAATGCAATTACTCTTATTGGTGAAATTCTAGTTGATGAAATCAAAGAAAATGGGAATGAGACATTATATTTATTTGGAGGATCACCTGCAAATATTGCAATTAATTTGAAAGATTTAGGAGATTTTGAAATAAATTTATTCGGAACAATTGGTAATGATAAATATGGTGATTTAATTATTGATAAATTAGTTGAAAAAAATATTGAAACTAAAAATATAAAAAGAGTTCACAAAAGAACCTCTGTAGTCAAAATAAATAAGACATCTAGTTCACCAGTACCAATCTTTAGAAGAGATGCGGATTGTTATATTGAGTTTACTGATGATATGGAAAATGCAATCAAAAATAGTGCAATTGTCCATTTCTCATTTTGGCCTTTATCTGTTAAACCAGCAAAAGATACAATTTTACGAGTTTTAGAAGTAGCTAAAAAGTATAACACTTTGATAGGATTTGATCCGAACTTTCATATAAGTCTTGTTACTGATGATAGTCCTGATTTAAATGAACTAAAACAAATAATGTCTCAAGTTGACATTATGAAACCAAGTCTTGATGATTCAGTTAGATTATTTGGTCCTCGTTCAACAATGGAATTAATAAATACATATTCTAATTTGGGAGTCAAGTTAGTAGTAATGACACTTGGAAAAGATGGTTTATTAGCAAAATTAGAGAATGAAATAATAAAAATGCCTACACTAGCTACAAAGATTATTGATGCTACTGGAGCAGGTGATGCTTTCTATAGTGGAATGTATATAGCAATACTAAATAATGAGAGTATAAATGTAGTGTTAAAAAGTGGGAGTGCATGCAGTGCATATAATTTAGAGGTTGTTGGTGGTATTAGTAATTTACCAAGGTACGAAAAAATGAAAAGTAAGTTCGATATAGGAGAGTAATCATGCATATAGTATTTTTAAACCCTCAAGGGAATTTTGATAAAAATGATTCATATTGGACTATGCATCCTGATTTTGGTGGACAATTAGTTTACGTTAAAGAAATTGCTTCGGAGATGGCAAAACTAGGACATAAAATCGACATTATTACAAGACAATTAGAAGATCCAAAGTTTCCAGAATTTATGGAAAGATTTGATCAGTATGAAGGTGTTGAAAATCTAAGAATAATTCGTATACCTTGTGGTCCTAAGGAATACGTTGATAAAGAATTATTATGGGAATATCTTGATGAATGGACAACGAACATTATTGATTTTTATGAAAAAGAAGGAAAACTTTTTGATTTCTCAACTGGCCATTATGGTGATGGCGGTTTAGCTTGTGTAATGATAAAGGAAAAAACAAATATCCCTTATTCTTTCACAGGACATAGTTTAGGTGCTCAAAAGTTTGATAAACTTAATAAAGATTTCACCAATTTTACTGTACTTGAAGATAAATACTTCTTTACTAAAAGGATTTTAGGAGAAAGAGCAAGTATTAAGCACAGTAATATTATATTTGTTTCGACATCACAAGAAAGAGATGAACAATATAAACACAAATTATATAAAGATGCATACAATAATGCAAATCCTCTTAATTTTATTGTTGCTCCACCAGGGGCAAACACAGTCGTATTTGCCCCACATTGGAGCTGTAAAATAGAGAAAAGCATTTTAAATAAAATAATACAAACGACAAAAAGAGATATTGCAGAAGAAAGAATAAACTTACCCTATATAGTTTTAGCTAGTCGTCTAGATGAAAAGAAAAATCATGTAGGTTTAGTTAGAGCGTATAGTGAAAACAAGAAACTTCAAAATAGATGTAATCTTTTAATATCTTTAAGAGGTATTGAAGATGCATTTGAAGACTACTCAAGTTTAAAACCAGAAGAAGTAAAAATTATTAATGAAATTATGATGATAATTAAATCAAAAGATTTACATGGTAAAGTTGTGTTTATGAGTATTAATAGTCAAAAGGAGTTGGCTGATACTTATCGTTATATGGCAGAGAAGAAAAGTGTATTTTGTTTAACTGCACTATATGAACCTTTTGGCTTAGCACCAATTGAAGCAATGAGTACGGGGTTACCAGTAGCAGTTACAATGTATGGAGGACCAAGTGAGGTACTAAAAGAAGGGAATGAGGAGTTTGGTGTATTACTTGATGTTCATGATTTAGATGAAATAAGTAAAGGACTTAACAAATTATTTGATAATTATGATTTTTATCAGAAACAAGGTACTAAGAGAGTTCTAAGTAAATATACTTGGACCGCAACCGCAAAAACATATTTAAAAGGAATTACAGAAGTTCTGAATCATGAAATAAATGGTAAGGTGGAGCTGCCATTATATTTCAAGTCATTAAATGTGGATGATTTAGATAAAAACTTCATAATTAATAAATATAAAATTTAAAGAGGTGTATTTATGAAAGGAAAGTTGATTTTAGAGAAGATAATAAAGACTTGTCTTACAATTTTAATTATTCTATTTTTACCCTTTTTACTAATTATCAGATTATTTGAAAAGGTGATTGGTAAAAAAATAATACGATTTAATCCTAAGAAGAAACGAAGTAAATATGGTGAGTTTCTATATCGTGTTTGGCTGAGTGAAAAGGAAAAAGCTCAGAATAATCGTGTTTTCGTATATTTCTTATTACCATCATTAAGTTGTTTTGTTTTATTCGTTTTAATTCCTTTTATGAGTGGGATTTGGTTAAGTCTTACTGACTGGACTGGCCTAAATTCAGGTAGTGAAGTATACATTGGTTTTGCTAATTATAAAGATATTTTTACAGATTTTGATTTCTTATATAGTTTTTATAGAACGATTGTATATGCAATCTTAAATATCTTTGCAATTAACTTAGTCGCTTTTGGGTTAGCATTATTAGTTACTCAAAAACTTAAACTTAAGAACTTATTTAGAGCAGGATTCTTTATGCCTAATTTAATCGGGGGATTAGTATTAGGATATATCTGGCAATTTATTTATAACAGATCTATTACAAAAATAGGTGAGTCTATATTAGAAAACTGGCTTGTTAGTGGTGATGGAGCGTTGGCAACACTTTATAACTCGATAATGACCGGAATTGGACAGTTCTTTACTGACATATTTAATCCTAGTTTAATTTCACAAGGTGGAACAGCATTATGGGGATTAATCGTTGTAGTTACTTGGCAATATGCAGGTTATATAATGATGATTTATATTGCGGCTTTACAAAATGTACCTCAAGATTTAATTGAAGCATCTAGTATCGATGGTGCAAGTGCATGGCAAAAATTAAGACATATCACTTTCCCATTAATTGCTCAATCATTTACAATTGCGATGTTCTTAACATTAACAACATCATTTAAACAATTTGATACTGTAGTTTCACTGACACAAGGTGGACCTGCGCTTATCCTTGACAGTTTACCATTGTGGATGATGAATATATTCGATATGAGTGTAACACCTATTGTTCAGTCTACAGAACTTATTGCAAGTAATATATATGAAACTGCATTTACTGAAAGAATGATGGGTGCAGGACAAGCGAAAGCTATTGTATTCTTCTTCATCTTATTGATTATTTCTATTGTACAAGTAAGAATTAATCAAAGAAGAGAGGTGGAATTATAATGAATAATTTCTTTAAAAAAATAGGAAAATTCTTCCTCAAAGTATTCAAAGTAATTATAAGTGCAATTGTAGGTTTCTTTAAACGTCCTGCAAAAATAGTTGTTTTAGAGTTGTTTGTTATTATCTTAATGTTAATTTTCTTCTTCCCATTCATTATGATAATTATGAATTCAGCTAAAGAGTATTCCGATATTATTGCTGATCCATTAAGTTGGCCAGAAAATTGGGGTACGATGATAGACAATGCTGTTGAAATAATGGGTAGAGATAATATAAATTATTTTAGTTCATTTGGATATTCAGTACTTATTACAGTAGTAAGTTTATTAACAATTGGTATTTTTAGTGCCATGGCAGCATGGGTTTTAGTTAGAACAAAAACTAGATATTCAGTAATTATCTTCTTGTTATTTATTAGTGGACTCGTAATTCCGTTCCAGGTTGTTATGCTTCCATTAACAAGATTTATGCAGACTTTGAAAGATATTACTGGAATTCAATTTAAAGAAACACTACATGGGATTATCCTTGCATATATCGGATTTGGAGCACCTCTAAGTGTCTTTATGTTCTATGGATTTATTAAGTCGATCCCAACAGATATTGAAGAAGCAGCTATTATTGATGGTTGTAGTAAATCACAAGTATTCTTCAAAGTAGTTTTACCAATCTTAAAACCTATATTTGTTACAATGTTAGTTTTAAATGGTATGTGGATTTGGAATGATTACCTCTTACCATTACTTGTGTTAGGTCGAGGTAGTGTACAAACCCTACCACTAAGTGTAGCGTTGTTGGCTGGAAATTATTTCAAAGACTGGGGCTTAATTTTAACTGCAGTATTGATGGCATCAATTCCAGTAATTATCTTATTCTTATTCGCCCAAAAACATATTATTAAAGGTATGACATCAGGAGCTATTAAATAATCAATGAATAAGCTTATTAGAAAAAATCGTTTAACAAAAAATGAGTTATTAGTTGATGAAACTATATTTAGCCTTGCCAATGGCTATATAGGTACTAGAGGAACCTTTGCAGAAGGTTATGGGACAGAATATGATTACAACCAGACATACATTAATGCATTTTATGACAACTACGAATACAAGTATGAAGAAAACTTATCAGGATTTCCACAACTTGGCCAAAAAACGGTAAATATTATTGATGGCACAAAGATGGAGTTCTTAATAAATAACAAAGCAATAAATATGACAAACTGTGAAGTTGTATCTCTGGAAAGAGAGTATGACTTGGAAAAAGGTGAAACAAAAAGAATAATTCACTATAAGCTTGAAGACTATGATTTTTACTTAACTGAGAAAAGACTAGTGTCATCAAAATATAAGGGATTAATAATATTAAATGTTAATTTTGAGTCACCGAACTATCAAGGAATTGTACAAGTGAAATCATATTTACGGAAATCTATTCAGCATAAGGCAAAAAACAGTGATCCTCGATTAGTTACTTATAATTATGAGTTCAACTATATTGATATTGATCCGAAGCGGCAAACAATCAATGTATCTACAAAATACTCAAATCTTTGTTTGCTCTCATCGATGCAACATAGTGAAGACTTTGGATGTTACTTATTTGGTAATGATTTAGTTGCGACAAAATACTTGAAACTAGACGATAACAACCCAATTAACTTAACTAAAAAAGTTCTTTACACTACAGATTTATATAGTGAAAACATGAAAAAGGAACATAATGATAATTTATCGAAAATATCAAAAGAAACATATGAATCTCTTCTAATTTATAACACAGAAGAATGTAGTGAATTCTGGGATAGTTCGTTAATCAAAATTGAGGGAAACAAAGAATTAGAAAACTATTTAAACTATAATATCTTCCAACTAAACAGTAGTGGTGGTGAAAGTGAGTTTCATAATATCGCAGCTAAAGGGTTAAGTGGGGAAGGTTATGAAGGACATTATTTCTGGGACACAGAAATATATATGATACCATTCTTTACTCTAACAAATCCAAAGAAAGCTAAAAACCTATTAATGTTTAGATATCATAAACTAAAAGAAAGTAGACAAGAAGCAGTAAATTTGGGTTATAAAAAAGGAGTTAAAATACCTTGGAGAACAATTAACGGACAAGAAACTTCTCCATATTATCCAGCTGGTAGTGCACAATTTCATATTAATAGTGATGTAGCATTTGCTGTTATAAAGTATTTTGAAGCTACCAATGATGTTGATTTCTTGATTAATTATGGTTTCGAACTATTAGTTGAAACAGCAAGATTTTTAGAAGAAGCTGTTAATCAGGTTGATGGAGTTTATCACCTAAATAGTGTAACTGGACCTGATGAATATACAACAGTAGTAGATGATAATTTCTACACAAACAAGATGTTGAAGTATCATTTTGAAGAAACATGTTATTTATTTGAAGCATATAAAGAAGAACTATCTTCAACGATTCAAAGATTAAACATCTTAGACGATGAAATAATCGAATTTAATAATATTGCTAGGAACATAGATTTACCATTTGATGAGGAGTTAAATATATATATACAAGATCGGAATTTCTTGAACAAGGAAAAAGTAAATTTAGAAGATATTCCAGAAGACAACTTCCCGTTATTATTACATTATCATCCACTTTACTTATATAAACATCAAGTTTTAAAACAGGCAGATACAATGTTAGCACTTATGTTACTTGACTTTGAAGACATAAAAATACTGGAGGATTCATTTAATTATTATGAACCAATTACTACTCATGATTCAAGTCTATCAAAGTGCATCTACAGCATTGTTGCATATAAATTGAATAAAATGGATTTAGCTTGTGACTATTTTAAGAAAGTACTAGAAACAGATGTTTTAAACACTCATAAAAATACATCTCATGGATTACACGTTGCGAATTTGGGTGGATCTTATCTTGGTTTTGTGTACGGTATTTTAGGATTAAGAATTCATCGAGGATACCTCAAATTAGAACCAAAGATAAATGATCAAATGAGAGAATACTCACTAAAATTAATGTATCAAGGTTCAAAAGTTTCAATTACTGTTGGTGAAAAAATCACAGTAGAAACAACAAGAAACGTCACACTCATGATTAATAATGAATTTTATGAAGTAGACGGAGTATTGACAATTTAATTTGATTTTTCAATTCAAAAAATAAAAAAAAATAGGAGGAAAGAAATTGAAAAAATTATTATTAGTAGTGGCTACATTTGCTATGGTATTTATTTTAGCAGCTTGTGGTAAAGATGAACCAGTATTAGTAATCTATCAAAACAAAGTTGAAATCGATGAAGTTTTAAGAGATTACGCTGAAGCTTGGGGTGTTGAAAATGACATCAATGTTGAAGTTAAAACTTGTGGTGGAGACACTTGTGCTTATGGAGATAACATTGCTGTTGAATTCCAAGGAGACGACCAACCTGATATTTTTGTAATTGAAGGTTTAGGTGGATACTTAGATTATGAAGACAAAGTTTTAGAAGTAACAGGTGAAGAATGGACTAGTAACACTGGTCTAGAATTCGTTGTTGATGGTAAAACTTATGGATTCCCTGTTGCTATTGAAGGTTGGGGTATGGCTTATAATGAAGAAATCTTAGAAGCTGCATTCTTACTTGAAGGTGATGGACGTACTATCGCTTCTTTAGAAGAAGTATCACAAGCAGAATATGCAGAAGTATTCCAAGTTGTTCAAGATTATTATGATGCAACAGCTGGTATGGAAGACTATGCAGTAGTTTCAATGGCTGCAGCAAGTGGTATGACTTGGGTAACTGGATTACATAACTTTAATGGTTACTTATCTGCAGGATTAGATTACTCAGACAATACTGTTATCAACAAGTTAAATAATGGTGAAGTTGATACAGCTAGATTGACTGAATATGCTGATTGGGTAGAATTATTATTTGAGTATGGTGAAGAAAGTATCTTATTAACTGGTGGATATGACGAGCAAGTTGGAAAATTTGCTGCTGGTGAAGCTGCATTCTTACATCAAGGTAACTGGACAGATTCAAGTTATACAGACAGTGATTTTGAAATGGGATATTTACCTCATGCTGTAATGGCAGAAGGAAATGACTCAATCTTTATCGGTGCTCCATCGTTCTACGTAATTAACAAAGACGCAGATATGATTGATGAAGCTAAATTATTCTTAAATGACTTAGCATCAACTACAGAAGGACATGAATACATGGTTAATGACGCGAACATGGTACCTGCATTTGACAGTGTAACATTAATTCCTTCAACTCCATTAAGTGCTGCTGTATTAGAATGGAATCAAGCTGGTAATGCTTATGCATGGTGGCAAAATGATATGCCTAGTGGATTTGGTATGAACACATTAGGACCTGTTTACGAATTATTCGCAAAAGGTGTTAAAGGTGATGCTACAGGAATTGACAAAGCTGCATTTATTGCTCAAGTAACTGCAAAAATCGAAGAAATAGAATAATATTTTACATCAAAAACCCATCTCAAACGAGGTGGGTTTTTTCTATTATAAGTAATATACACATTAAACCAAACAATGTATAATAATACTGTCATCACAAAATGTTTGATGACAAGTTTTTTATTTAACTTCTTAGTATACTAGATGTAGAAAGGTTTGATGGAAATGAATTGGTTAAGACAGTTTAATGATACATTAGATTTTATAGAAAGAAACATAACTAAAGATATAACTAGTGAGGATATCGTAAGAATATCATATGTAAGTTATAATCACTTTTTAAGAATGTTTATGATTCTTAGCGGGATGACAGTTAGTGAGTATATTAGAAAGAGACGTCTTTCTTTAGCTGCTAGTGATATTGTTACAACAAGTAGTAAAGTTATTGATATTGCCTATAAATATCAATATAAAACACCAGAATCATTCACAAAAGCATTTAAGCAGTTTCATGGAGTTAGTCCTCGTGAAGCTAGAAAAAATATTGGTCCATTAAAGTCGTTTCCTAAACTAACTTTTCAAGTAAATATTGAAGGAGGAATAGAAATGAAATATGAAATTATTAAAGAAGACAAATTAAGTTTCACTGGATACTCAATTGATGTAACAACTGTTGATGGTGAAAACTTTAAGATTATCCCTAAGTTCTGGCAAGATATCATGAACTCTGAACGATTTGAAAAGCTATTAAATAATTGTGATAACTTAGGTGTTGTTGGTATATGTTATGAATGGCAATTAGAACAAAATGAGTTTAAGTATATGATTGGTGTAAGAAATAAGGATCTAGAATTAGAAGGAACTGAGAAAATTGAGTTTGAACCAGAAGTGTTTGCTGCATTTGAAGCTAAAGGTAAGCTACCAGAAAGTGTTCAAAAGACAACTAAATACATTTATTCAGAGTGGTTCCCATCATCAAATTATGAACATTCACCAGGACCAGAATTAGAAATATATCCTAAAGGTAATGTTGGTAGCGAAGATTATATCTGTTATTATTGGGTACCTATTAAAAAGAAATAAAAAAAAGACTTCATTTGAAGTCTTTTTTAATTACTTTTTGTTACCAAATACTGCTTTCCAGTCTGCCATAAATGAGGCAATACCTTTATCAGTTAACGGATGTTGTACAGCTTTTTTAAGGACTGTGTATGGTACAGTTGCGATATGTGCGCCTACTAATGCACTATCAGCCATTTGTTTAGGAGTTCTAATAGATGCACTTATAATTTCAGTATCGAATCCGTAAATATCAAAGATATCTCTAATATCACTTACTACTTGGATTCCATCATGAAGTGTGTCCTCTAATCTACCAACAAATGGGCTAACATAAGTAGCACCAGCAGTAGCTGCCATTAATGCTTGGTTTGCGCTAAATACTAAAGTTACATTTGTTTTGATTCCTAGTTTACTTAGTTGGTTTGTTGCTTTTAAACCTTGTTCTGTTAATGGGATTTTCACCACCATATTGGGATGAATTTTACTTATTTCAATTCCTTCTTTTACCATTCCCTCAGCTTCTAAACTAATTACTTCTCCACTGATTGGTCCATCTACAATACTAGTAATTTCTTTAATTACTTCTAGGAAATCTCTTCCTTCTTTTGCGATTAATGTTGGGTTGGTTGTTACACCGGCAATAATTCCTAAATCTGCCATTTCTCTAATGTGTTCTACATTAGCAGTATCAATAAAAATTTTCATTAATTCTCCTCCATATTTTCTACAATTTCTTCTTCCATTGGGAAGACAATAGGTTCTACGTTATCTAGATTCTCAACAACTCTTTCTGTGAATAAAACTCCATTTAGATGATCAATTTCATGTTGTATTACAACTCCAACATAACCACCTATACGAATTTCAATCTGACGTAATTCGTCAGTCTCAGGTAAATATTGATGAGCTCTTACTCTTATTTTTTTATGCCTAGGTACTAAACCATCTACTTCACGATCAACACTTAGACATCCTTCACCACCAGGGATATATGTTTTTGCCTCACTATGAGAAACGATTTTTGGATTTACCAATAATAACTTATAAAGTTTTTCATTTTTCTCATCAGTTGTCAGTACTGCAATCATTCTTTTAGGTACATTTATTTGTGGTGCAGCTAAACCTACACCAGGACGTAATCCTAATTCTTCCCCTAAATCGGGGTCTTGAGAGTTTACTAAGAACTCCATCATATCTTTTAGTGTTTGTTTTGTTTTGTCATCGAGTGGTAGGTCGACTTCTTTACTTCTTTTTGATAAAGTAGGATGACCTTCCCTAATAACATCTTTCATCAGTATCATATATACCACCTCGATAGATATTATAACAAAATTGTCTAAATCTTCAAACTAATCAGTTAATAAATTTTTTTGTTGTATTGTGTATATTGCACAATATTGCAAATAAAACGTTTTCATCTGTCTTTTTTTGTTTACTCATAGGTATAAAACAAGTATAATATAGTTGATTTAATTTAGGAGGAAACCAATGAATAAAAAAATCAGAAAAATCGGTATTATTACCGGTGGTGGAGATTGTAGTGGGTTAAACGCTGTAATCAATGGAATCACAAAAACTGCTGTTAATAAATACGGTGTAGAAGTAGTTGGATTTACTAGAGGATATTCAGGATTATACAAAAACGATTATCGTCCTTTAGGTCTTAGAAGTGTTTCTGGTATTATGCACGAAGGTGGTACAATACTAAAATCTTCTAACAAAGACAACTTATTTAATTTCAGAGTTAGAAATGAAGATGGTTCATACGAGTATAAAGATGTATCAGATGAAGCTGTTAAAAACATGAAATATCTTGGTGTAGATGCTTTGATTGTAATTGGAGGAGACGGTACTTTAACTAGTGCACGTGACTTCCATAGAAAAGGTATTCCAGTTGTTGGTGTGCCAAAAACAATTGATAATGATTTACCTGCAACAGATGTAACTTTTGGTTACAACACATCTTTAGAAACAATTACAGATGCTTTGGATAAAATCCATACAACTGCATACTCTCATGATAGAGTAATGGTTGTAGAGGTAATGGGTCGTAATAGTGGATGGTTAGCACTTGAAGGTGGATTAGCAGGTAGTGCTGATGTAATCTTAGTACCAGAAATTCCATATGACTTATCTAGTATTGTTGAAAAAATTAGACAAAGAGATGCATTCGGACGTAACTTTAGTATTATTGTTGTTAGTGAAGGTGCAAAAGAAAAAGATGGAAAACAAGTTGTTCGTGAAATCGTAGAGGATAGTGCTGATAGTGTACGCTTAGGTGGCATTGGGCAAGTAATTACTGAACAACTACAAAAACTTGTTCCAGAACATGAAGTACGTTATACAAACTTAGCTTATATTCAACGTGGAGGAATTACATCACAATTTGATAGAGCTTTGGGACTACTATTTGGTGTTAATGCTGTTGATTTATTAATGAATGGTGGTAGCGGAAGAATGGTTCAATTAAGAGGACGTAAAATTACTTCAATAGCATTGGAAGATGTTGTTGGTACTGGAGAAGTTGGTGAAACATCACGTGGTGGTGGGAAACTAGTAGATCCTGATGGACAATATGTTCAAGCAGCTAAAGCTATTGGAATATGCTTTGGAGATTCATACGACGAATAATGTATACATATCCAATTGATTATGAGTTATTTACATCTGAAGAAGTCGGGAAAATAATCGAGTTTCTATCATTGATTGAAGATGCTAATGAACGAAAAGTAGACGCTATTGTTTTAAGCAAAAAACATCGTGAGTTTAGAAATATCATCAATTCAAAAGCGATGGAGAAAAAAATTGATAGGGAGTTCCAAAAAGTATCGGGATACTCAATCTATAAAACAATTAAGAAATACCTTTAAAGACAAGTGAAAACTTGTCTTTTTTGATTATAAATTGTGCTATAATGGACTTAAGAGAATAAGGAGAGGTGATTTAATGTATTGCAAAAGTTGTGGAGCACAATTAGATGATAATGCAAAATTCTGTACTAGTTGTGGAACAAAAATAGAACTAAAAGAACAAGTTCAAGCAGAAACACCTACACAAAATGATTATTACTACGATGAAGAACCAAAAAAAGAAGCACCACGTCAATTTGGGTACGATGATACTTTACAAGAAGGTAAAAGTTTACAACATCAAAAATCTAACTTCTATGGTAAACAGTTCTCTACTGGAACAAGTGGAAGTGTTCAGTTTGGAAGTGGACAAAGACGTGGGGGAGGACTTCGAAAATTATTTGGATTAGGATTTATCGTTGTTGTTTTATTGGTGGGATATTTTACATTCTTTGGAGATAGTGGACCTATATATAATTTAGAATTAGGTGTAGAGATTGATCCTGAAACATATTATCCAACTGAAGAAATTGGATATATTATTGAAAGTAATGGATATGTATTTGTCAGTTATACTGTAAGAGACTTAGAAGTAGGTACACAGATAACTGCTAAATGGTATAACGTTACATCAGGTGATGATGTATTAGTTTGTACTGAAAATCTTCAAGTTGATTTTGAAGGAGAGAGCTGGTTCACTGAATGTGAAAACAATTGGACCTATGGTTCATATGAAGTTCAGTTCACAGTTGACGGTGAAGTAGTAGCAACAAAAGACTTTGAAGTTGATTACGACTAATGAGATTAGATAAAATGCTAGTTTATTTGAAATATGGAAGTAGGAAGGAAATTCAAAAGATTATTAAAAATAAACGAGTAAAAGTAAATAATGAAATAATTATAGATCCATCAAAAAAACTTCATCCAAATATAGATGAAGTTTTACTTGACGATGAACTAGTCATATATAAGGAAAATATTTTATTGATGTTACATAAACCAAAAGGATATGTTTGTGCAAATAAAGATGGATTACATAAAACTGTCTTTGAATTGATTGAAGAGCCATATACTAGATTAAAACTAAACATAGCAGGCAGATTAGATATTGACACTGAAGGATTAGTTTTATTAACTGATAACGGGGAGTTACTTCATGAGTTAATATCTCCGAGCAAAAATATCTATAAAACATACTTAGTTAGAACTAAGTTACCTTTTGATGCTAATGTTTTAGATAGTAATTTCACAATACTAGATGGTAAAAACAATCCTTATGAACCTTTAAAACCTTTTGTTGAGCAAATCAATGAGTATGAGTTTTATCTTTCAATTAAAGAAGGTAAGTTTCATCAAGTAAAAAGAATGGTTAAACACTTTAATAATGAAGTTATATATTTGAAACGAATTGCGTTTGGAGATATATTACTTGGTGATTTAGAAATAGGGAAGTATAAAGAAATATAAAAAAACAGTGCTCAGCACTGTTTTTATTTTATGTCATTTAATATAGTTATTAGATTTTCTACAACATATTTAACTTCTTCAAATGTAGTGTATTCGCCAATAGTGAAACGAATACTTGCATTGATATAATCGATAGGTACATTGATTGCCTTCAGTACATGACTTGGTTCAATTGATGTACTGTCACAAGCACTACCTGTTGAAACGTAGATTTCTGCTTTATTCAAATAATAAGTAATATCACTTCCATCATAATCCTTAAATGATAAGTTTAGATTACCAGGTAACCTCTTATCTCCGATACTTGGACCATTTAAAATAAAATCGATATTTGCATTCCTAAGTTCATTTAAGAAATAATTAGCATATTTGTTTAAACGTTCTTCATAATCTGAGTACTTGTTTAATCCGATTTCTATAGCCTTTGTGATACCTAAAATATAAGGAACGTTTTCTGTGCCACTACGCAAATCATTCTCTTGCTGACCACCATGAAGTAAGTTAGTAATATGTGTGCCGCTTTTAATATATAGAATACCAATTCCCTTAGGTGCGTGGAATTTATGTCCTGAGATACTTAACAAATCGACATTAAGCTTGTTAATATCAACTGGTAAATGAGTAATTGCCTGAACTGCATCTATGTGTAAATAAGTAGATGCCTTTTCACAAATATCGCTAATCTCATCAAGATTTTGGATTGTACCAATTTCATTGTTTGCGTATATAACACTAACAACTAGTGTATTATTGTTGATTAATGATTTTAGTTGATTTATGTTGATGAAACCTTCTTTATCAACATCTAAATAATGTATAATATAGCCGAGTTCTTCAAGAAACTCCACAGTATGTAATGTTGCATGGTGTTCGATTTTTGTGGTGATAATTTCACCTTTTGTTTTGTTGGCAAAAGCTAAACCTTTTAAAGCCCAGTTGATTGATTCCGTACCACAACTAGTGAAATAGATTTCTTTATGATTACAATTTAATAAAGAAGCTACTTTTTTGCGTGAGGAATTAATTAACTTACGAACTTTGATTCCCTTGTTGTGTAAGCTAGATGGATTACCAAATTCGGTTGTTAAATAAGGTTTCATTTCTTCAAAAACTTCTTTACTGACTCCTGTAGTTGATGCGTTGTCTAAGTAGACTTCCATCAAATCACCCTTTCAAGAAAATTGTTAGTTTTTCTAGTTCGGTAAAATCGATAAAATCAAGTTCATCTAAATGATCTTTTACTGAGATTTCATTTCTTTTAATACATTTAAAGATACTAAGTATAATATCAACATATTCTTTTATTACATATGATTGATGAATGATACATGGATCATCATCGTCAAATAAATCAATACTCTTTTGAATAATGTATTTTTGTTTGATAGGTATATCCCCGATACGTCCATCATAAATGTTTTTATTGTTTTTTGTAATTTGTATGTATTGTTTCATCAAATCACCCCTTAAAATAGTCTAGTTAAGAAATATACAAAGATTGCTAAGAAGAAGATAGCACTTGATAATTTAATAGTTGACAAGTGTTCTCTTATCCAGTTGCTAATCATTACAACACTTTTTAATCTAACGGCTAATACTGCGATTACAATCAAAGGTATTACAAACATTAAGTTGTATACAATAAGTAATACGTATGCATAACCTGTTTGGATTGTGTGAATTCCATAAAGGATTCCAAAATAGATTTGCCCTGTACAAACTAGTTCAGTAAGACTCAATGTTATTCCTAATAAGAATGTTAATCCTAAGACAAATAATAACCCTCGATTATTTTCTTCGTTGTTAATTACATTAGTAAAAGCTTTGACGATTTTTTTATTATATTTTTGAACAAATTTTGGTAATTGGTTTTTAATTTTTCCATATTTTTCTCTTTTTGCCTGAACGTAATCATATAAGTTTAATGAGAACAAAATGAAACACAAGATAACTACAAACCAATTTATGATTGTTCCAATCACACTAATTTGTGTTGTGTAACGTTCTAAGATATTTAAGAAGAATGTACCAATTAAGAAATAAGAAAGGAATAGAGCAGAAATATACACGACACTGACTAATATTAATACTTTCTTATCCTTGGCATTGATTAATAATCCAACAAATAGTAATAATAAAGCAATAGCACAAGGGTTAAAACCATCTAACAATCCGGCACCTAAAACTATAAAAAATCCTACAATACCAGTTAAATCACCAAAGGCTTGTCCCTCTTCAACACTTACATCTAAAAATGGATCATCACTTAAATCAAATACTGTATTTTGATCAATTGCGTTTTGAATTGGTTCTAAATCTTCAAAGTATTGATCACCAACAAATATTACAGGTACAAATGACTCACTTCGATTATATGTATCGTTAAATGCAGCGAACACATCAATTGCGGTAACTTCAACATATTTACCATCACTATCAGTATAACTATATTCATCAATTACAGCATCTGATTGAATATTATAAATAGTTACAGTAATTCCCTGATCTTCCATTTTTGTTATATATCCACTAGTTTCCAGTTCCTGACAAACAAGGCATGTCGCTTCCTTAAAATAGATTACTTGTCTCTCTTCACCACTTACTCCTGTAGGTGATGTTAAACTAGTCAAAGTTAATAATAATGCGAGTAATAATAATTTTGCTTTCTTCATTTTATGCACTTCTTTCATATAGATAATCTTTACCATATCTATTATAGTCTTCTATGGTATTATAGTCAATTATTGTTATAATATATTAAGTGATAATTCTTGCAAGTAAAGTTTATAAAATATATACTAGTAATATGGTGATAAAATGAAACAAGAAACATTGAATATAACATACGATTTAGTTGATGAAATTAAATCACAAAATAACTATAAAAGATTGTTAGTTTTAAAAGAAGAAATTGATGAAAATAGCGAAATACAAGATATGATTTTTAACTTCAATAAAATGAATGAGAAATATGAAGAAGTAATTAAATATGGGAAATATCATCCAGATTTAGCGAAAGTTCAGAAAGAGTTTAGTAAAACAAAAGAATTGTTGTATACTAATCCAGTGATAAAAGAATATAAAACAATAGAGAAAGAAATCCAAACACAGTTAGATGTAATAAGTAAAGAAATTGCTTTAGCCATTTCAAAAAAAGTAAGATATCCTAACGAAGTTGGATTAATAAACAAACATTAAGGTGAGACACATGGTAAAAAGAAAAAGTTTGATCGTTTATTTTAGAACGCCAAAAGCAGTAAAACAAATTGAAAAAGTAGTTACAATTAAATACTTTAACAAAAAAAGAAGATATGCTATTTGTTATGTAAGTGAAGATAGTATAGCGGCTAAAACAGAGGAATTAAAAGCTATTAAATTAGTTAAAAGAGTTGAAGAAAGTCTATTTGAAACAGACGAATATCAAATGGATTTTGATGTCAAGTAAAAATACTTGACAAGCTTTAATAACTTTGTTATACTTATCGAGGTTATTAAACAAATGAGGAGGAAATATAATGGCAGTAAAAATTAGATTACAAAGACATGGTTCAAAAAAACGTCCTTTCTATAGATTAGTTGCAGCTGATTCAAGAAATAAAAGAGATGGTAGATACTTAGAAATTATTGGTACTTACAATCCTACTACTGAGCCAGCTACAGTTAAAATCGATGAAGAAAAAGCAAGAAAATGGTTAAGCGAGGGAGCTCAAACTACGGACACAGTTAAGAACCTATTTACAAAAGCCGGTATTACATCAACAAAAAAAGATAACTAATTGGTGATGATTATGGCAGTTAATTATGAAAAATTAATTAAAGACCTAGTTAATCCATTAGTTACTCATCCAGAAGACTTAATGGTTAAAAAGTTTTCTGAAGAAGATGAAATGCTGACAATTCAAGTTATCGTACACCAAGATGATCTTGGAAGGGTAATTGGAAAGAACGGACGAATTGCTAACGCAATAAGAACAATTGCATATGCAAGTGCTTCAAGAGAAGGCAAAAAAATAACGATTAATATTGATTCGTTTTAGACCTAAAACTTAGGTCTTTTTTTTATCTTTGTTTGCGACATTTTACGGTGTAATAGTCATTGCATATAATTAAAATTAATTATATAATTTAATATGCGAGGTGAAAATATGGAATTCGTGTTAAAAAATGGTAAAAAAGTATCCATTAGAGATGTTGAAGTTAGAGATGCAAAAAAACTTGTTGAGTATATGAAAATTATCAGCGCAGAATCAAAAAACTTATTAAGAGATCCTGATGAGTTTGCAATGACTGTTGAAGAAGAGGAAAAGTTTATTGAAAAAACAATTTCCTCAGAAGATAACCATATGTTTACTGTTTGGGATGGAGATTTATTAATTAGTGCGACTGGATTTCATGGTAGTAGTCTCAGGAGAATTAAGCATAAGGTAAGTATGGGGATTAGCATTTTAAAAGATTATAATGGTTTAGGTCTTGGTTCTAAGTTGATGGAAGTTGTTGTTTCTAAAGCAAGAGACTATGGGAAGACGAAAATCGAATTAGAAGTTAGAAATGATAACCCAGCAGCAATTAGAATATATGAAAAAGTTGGTTTTGAAGTTGAAGGCATTCGTAAACATGGGTTTTATGCGGATGGGAAATATATTGATTTAATATTAATGGGAAGAAATTTATAGGAGGAAATTATGAATTTACTAGAAGTTAAGGATTTAAAGAAAACATTCAAGTTATCAAAAAAACAACAAAAAATTGAAAAAACAGATTTGAAAGAGAAGGTAGCTTGTAATGGTTTGTCATTCACAGCTTATCCTGGGGAAATATTTGGATTATTAGGACCAAATGGTGCTGGTAAAACCACATGTTTAAGAGCAATTGCAACATTGATAAAACCTGATGAGGGAGATATATATGTTGGTGGAAGCAGTGTAAAAGAAGATACATTTGATGTATTAGGTAAAATTGGCTTCCTAACAAGTGAGTTAAAATTGGAAGATCATTTTACACCAAATTATTTATTTACTTACTTCTCAAGATTACATGGAATAGAAGAAGATAAAATAGAAGAAAATAAAATGAGTTTATTTAAACGTTTTGGAATTGATGAATTTATGGAAGTAAAAGTAGGAGAACTATCTACAGGTATGAAGCAAAAAGCTAGTATCGCAATCAGTTTAGTTCATAATCCTGACTTTGTAATCTTTGATGAACCAACAAATGGGTTAGATGTTTTAACAGCTAGAAGTGTAACTGATTATTTAGTGGAACTAAAAAATCAAGGTAAAACAGTAATTATTTCAACACATATTTTAAGTGTTGTTGAAAAACTATGCGATCGTGTTGGAATTATTATTAATGGAAGAATGAAAGTGTGTGACACTTTAGGAAATATATTGAAGGATCAAGAAGATAATGACTTAGAAGAATTATTCTTTGATCTGGTAAGAGAAGATCAAGGAGGTGCTTTTTAATGAAAAACGCTATTATTGTATTTAAAAAAGAATTTTATCGTGTTATTAGTGATCGTCGTTTATTAATTATGAGTGTATTTTTTCCAGGTTTAATGATATTTGCTATGTATTCATTGATGGGAAATGTTATTGAAAGCGAAAATCAAGATGTAGAAGAACATACAATGATTATTTATGAAACTAACATGCCTGATTCAATAAAAACAGCTATTGAAGATGATGATACACCTTCGGAGTTTCATCTAGTAAGTGAATTAACACAGGATGAAATTGATGCTAAAATATTAGAAGGTACAATTGATTTATTAATTGTTTTCCCTGAAAATTTTGAAACGAATCTTCTTAATTATGAAGATCCAAATTATGTTGTTCCTGAGATAACTATGTCATATAACTCAGGAGAGAAATATAGTAATAACACTTATTGGACTGTTCAAACAGTGCTAGGTAACTATGCAACAGCGATTAATGTCGAGAGACATGGTGATGATATTTATCCGTTTTATACTGATGCAACACTCATAATCAATGAGGAAAAAGCTCAAGGACAAGGATTTGCGATGTTACTGCCAATGTTGATTATTATGTTTTTGTTTAGTGGAGCAATGAGTATTGGACCAGATAGTATTGCTGGTGAAAAAGAACGAGGAACAATTGCTACACTTCTAGTAACTCCTGTTAAACGATTTGAAATTGCTATTGGTAAAGTATTAAGTTTAAGTATTATTTCATTAATTAGTGCTCTATCATCGTTTGTTGGAATCATCTTTGGTCTACGTAATTTAGCCTTTGGTGCTGGTGGTAGTGAAGGTGAACTAAATGCTGATATTTACGGAATAAATGAGTATTTAATGATTATGTTTGTACTATTTGCGACGGTATTAGTAATTGTTGGTATAATTAGTGTAGTTAGTACTTATGCAAGAACAATTAAAGAAGCGAGTATGTTAATCTTGCCATTTTACTTCATTAGTATTATTATAGGTGTCAGTACAATGTTCAGTGGTGAAGCTGCTACAGATACAGCTATGTACTTTATCCCAATTTATAATAGTGTAAATATGCTGATAAGTATCTTAACATTCGAAGTTGTACCACTTAATTTTGCAATAACGATTATTTCAAGTGTATTTTATGTTTCAATCTTGATATACATTATGAACAGATTATTCCAAAATGAGAAAGTTATGTTTAGTAAATAAGGAGAGTTTTTATGGAGTTAGTTACATTAGGGGTTATTGTTAATACCCATGGTCTTAAAGGCACCGTTAAAGTAAAGTCTTTTACGGATTTTAAAAATGAAAGATATAAGAAAGGGAACCTTTTATATATCGCTTTTAAGAATGAATTGATTCCTGTTACTGTTCAGAGTTTCAAATCAGTGAAAACTTTGGAGTATATAGATTTTAATGAATTTATGAATATTAATGATGTAGAAAAATATAAAGGGTCTGAATTGAAAATTAGTTCTGAAAAAATTCATGAACTTGATGAAGACGAGTTTTATTATGAAGAGTTAATCGGGATGGATGTATATACTACTGAATTGATTGGTGAATGTATTGATGTCCGTGAGGTACCACAAGGGGAACTACTTGTAGTAAAGCGTGAAGGTAAGAAGGATGCACTTATTCCTTTTAATAAAGAGTTTGTTAAGAGAGTTAATAAAACAGATAAACAAATAATCTTGAACGAATGGGAGGGATTATTATGAGGAT
This sequence comes from uncultured bacterium, assembly GCA_965601565.1. Lineage (GTDB taxonomy): Bacteria > Bacillota_I > Bacilli_A > Izemoplasmatales > Izemoplasmataceae > Xianfuyuplasma. Next base: position 55,934 of record CBFCWG010000005.1, read on the forward strand.
TGATGTTTTAACATTGTTTCCAAATATGTTTACGGGATTTTTAAATGAAAGTATCATGGGACGGGCAATTGATAATAATTTAGTTGAAGTAAATTTAATTGATTTCCGTGAGTTTTCTAACAGTAAACACAAAAAAGTTGATGATTATCCATTTGGTGGTGGCGCAGGAATGGTGTTACAAGTTCAACCTGTTTATGATGCACTTATCAGTATTGATGGATATGAAAAAGCATTAAAAATATTAGTTTCACCACAAGGTGAGACTTTTGCTCAGAAAAAAGCGTATGAGTTATCTTCCAATGAGCATATAATTATTCTTTGTGGACATTATGAAGGATATGATGAAAGAATTAGAGATTATTTTGATTTAGAGATAAGTATTGGTGACTATGTTTTAACAGGTGGTGAGTTAGCTGCGATGGTTCTTATTGACAGTGTAACTAGGGTAAAACCTAAAGTTATTAATAAAGATGAATCACATCTAAATGATTCGTTTAGTAATGACTTATTAGAACACCCTCACTATACTAGACCTCGCGAATTTAATGGAAAAAAAGTTCCTGAAGTATTATTGAATGGAAATCATGAGCACATAAAAAAATGGCGTCATGAGGAATCTTTAAAACGTACTAAGGAAAGAAGAAAAGATTTGTATAATAAACATAAAGGAGGGGAGAGGTTTGAGTAATTTTTTTAAAAAACTAGTTCAGGAAAATAATTTAATAATTTTTATACCTGCTGTATTTGTTATTTTGATTATTGTTGCGTTAATGATTTATGGATTTACTGATCCAAAACGTACTCAAGTTGAAACCCTAGAAACATTGTTAGATAGACAGGTTGTTTTAGAAGAAGAGTTATTAGAGGAGTACAGTGAGAAAAACTATACACAGTACGTGCCTTATATTAAGGTTAATCCTTATGAAATATCTCCTTTAAGTGCAATTATGATGTTTAATACCGAAGAAGAAGATAATTTTAAGTTAGTTGTAAAGGGGCGAACTGCGGACGCTGATTGGGAATTTATAACTCCTTTAGCTACTTCGCATATGATTCCTGTGTTGGGGTTATATAATGGGATAAATAATATTGAGTTATATGATTATGATGACGAAAATGATGAAGTTGGAATTTTAGTATATTCAACTGATGTAACAATTGTTTCTGACATTGTTGGGGATAAGTTAATAGCTCCAACTTCAATTGAAACAACATACGACTATTTTGGTGATGATTTAATGATGTTAACACCTGCGGCTAATAATGCACCGATTGGATATGATTTTAATGGTGATATTAGATGGTATTGTAATGAACCTCTTGGTTTTACTGGTAAATTTTTAGAAAATGGGCATATGATGATTGGAACAAACAGAATCATTAGTGATCCTTATTACACAAGTGGTTTATTTGAAATGGATTTATTAGGTAAAATATATAAAGAGTATTATATTCCAGGTGGATATCATCATGATTTTGTTGAGTTAGAAAGTGGCAATATACTAGTATTAAGTAGTGATTTTATGGGCACTGTTGAAGATCTTGTTGTTGAGATTGAACGAAGTAGTGGTTTAGTTGTTAATAGTTGGGATATTGCTGACTATGTATCAATGTTTGATGGGACAGCTGAAATGTGGACTACTGATGATTGGTTCCATAATAATTCAATAGATTATGATGGTGTAACTGATAGTATTATTCTTTCTGGTAGACATCAAGATGCTGTAATAAGTATTGGTTATACTAGTAAAGAATTAAATTGGATTATTGGGAATCCTGAAAACTGGGATGCTCAAGTTGTTAATGATTACTTCTTTACTCCTGTTGGTGAAAATTTTGAGTGGCAATATGCACAGCATAGCGCAATAGTTTTACCTAATGGTGATATATTTATTTTTGATAATGGAAATAATAAGGCTAAAAATAGTGAAAACTATGTTTTAGCTCAAGATAGTTATAGTCGTGGTGTTATTTATGATATCGATACTGATGTCATGGAAATAACACAAGTGTTTGAGTATGGTAAGGATTTGGGTAGTGATTTTTATAGTCCTTATATATCAAACGTAGCTTATTATGATGATGGACATTACATGATTCATAGTGGTGGAATATCATCGAGTAGTATTGAAGGTCCTTTAAATATTCCTGCACCTCTATATAAAGGTGAGGGAGTTGTATCAATGAACTCGATTACAGTTGAGTTGTTGAATGATGTTGTTGAGTATCAGTTGGAAGTCCCTTCTAATTATTATCGTGCTAATCGTATTGCACCATATAATGTAACTACTAGTTTTAGTTTAGGTGTACCTGAAATACTAGGTAAACAAAGTAGAACTCCTGTATACACAGAAGAAGTTGAAGAGAAGTTTACTGTTTTCCATGATGTACCATTACATTATGAGTTATCAATGGTGAAAGAAACTGATCGTTTAGTTGTTGAAGGTGTATTTGATCGATATGATACAATATATCTTATTTTAGAGGGAGAATATGAAACTTACACATATCACATCCCTACATCAAGAACTGCGTATACAGCGATGTGTACTGCGGTTTTCCAAGACGATTCTAGGTTCTTAACTTACTATATAAACGAATTTGGATTATTAGGAAGATTTGATGTGTTTATCAATATCAATGGACATAAATATAACACATATAAAGAGGTTGAATTTAACTAACAATCTTCTTGCAATTGAAAATATGTTATGCTATAATAATTACCGCTGTTAAATCTATATATAAATTTGCTCCGCTTTGGAAATTCCTTATGAGCAAGTTTCAAAAAAGTAAGGAGTTGATATCATGTCTCAGCAATTATTAAGAGAAATTACTAATGAATATCAAAAATCTGAAGTTCCAGCATTTAGAGCTGGGGACACTGTTAAAGTATCTGTTAAAATCAAAGAGGGTAACAGAGAAAGAATCCAGGTATTTGAAGGTTTAGTAATTAAAAGACAAGGTGGAGGAATTAGTGAAACATTCACAGTAAGAAAAGTATCTTACGGTGTAGGTATCGAAAGAACTTTCCCAATTCACTCACCACTAGTAGAAAAAGTTGACGTATTAAGAAGAGGTAAAGTTCGTAGAGCTAGACTATTCTATATTAGAGGACTTTCTGCTAAACAATCACGTATTAAAGAACGTAGATAACAATGAAAACCACCGATTTCGGTGGTTTTTTATTTATATGACATTTTTTACTAAATTGTAATATGTATGTTTAAACATATATGTGGTATAATATTTTATACATAATTAGAAACGGGGGGCGTTTTTATGAACCGAAAGTGGTTGTTAGTAGTGCTGGTTTTAGCTTTTGTAATAGAAGTAGTTAGTTACTATACTTTGGACATTATCATTGATCCACAGACACTTCCAGAATTATTTGATGTTATTATGTGGTTTTCAGCAATAAGTTTTGTTTGTAAATCATTCTTTTACATAATAATAATTTGGATTCATTTTAATCAGAAGAGATATCTAGTTTATTCCGTCGTATCTCTTTTAACACTTGTATTTTTCTTTTTCTTTTTCAATGATTGGTATCAATCGTTTGGAAATGCAAAATCATGGTTGGCAGATTTCTCTTTTGTATTCGCAATTGCTAGTTTGGTCACAGCAATTTATATTTCTGTTGATCCTAGTACCAGGTCTTTTGTTAAGTTTATTTTAATAATTAACAGCTTGCTTCTTTTGTTGTTCAAAACGCCATCATTGGTGTTTATAAGACAATTTGTCGCAATGATTTTTGGAACTACAAACGCTGAATTTACTGTCGTTGTTGAAGCTATGATTGCAGTTGAATATGGTATTTTTGGTGTATGGTTATTGTTCCAATTATACTTTGTTCGAAAGATCGATTATATTTGATTAAATATATGTTTTTATAGTAATACTACTATGTTATAATAATAGGAGTTATTTAAGGTTTTAGGTACTTATTTAGGAGGATATTTATGTATAATAACAAACTTGTTTGGATAGTTATAATCGCTGCATTATTGGAAATACTAGGGTTTATTGGAATTACTGTGATGCAGTTTAATGGAATGATAGATAGTTTTAGTCAATATTTACTATATGCGGAGTTGCTTAGTTTTGTTTTAGCACTACCTTTCTTTATTATATTACTTACTTTTCAATATACTCAAAAAAGATATTTGTTGTTATCGGTTTTCTCGATATTAACATTACTTTCGTACTTTGCATTTTTTATGCAAATATACGAAAGAGAATATATGACAACTATTTTTGCTGATATTACATTTGTTGGTGCTGTTGCAGCTTTGATTTCATCGGCTTATGTTGGTGTTGATGATGGTACATATAAGTTTGTAAAGAGAATATTTATTGGTTCAGCATTTTGGTTGATTTTGTTTAAAACTCCAGTGTTTATTTTATCAATTACTTTATTGCAAGGATTCTTTAGTGGGGCAGAAAATCATTATGAAACTGTTTATATTTCATTCTTGATTATGCAATTTACTGTTGCATTAATTATCAATGTGTTTAAAGTGACAGTAGTGAATAGAATAGATTTTGTGTAAATTAATGAAAAAAATATCAGTTTTATTTGTATAAAAATCAAAAAAAGGCGCTTTTTTGAGCACTTTGCACAAATCAATGAAAACTTTTCATTTTTTGAGCAATTGTGGTTGAAAACATTTTCATATATGATATAATCATTATGATGAAAGAAGGTGCTATTATGAGTAAAGCAACAATTTATGATGTAGCTGGTGCTGCACGAGTTAGTTTAGCGACTGTATCACGTGCAATTAACAATCCAGAAAAAGTTAAACCAGAGACTAGAGAAAGAGTATTACGAGTAATTGAGGAGTTAGGATATAAACCAAATGCGTTTGCAAAAGGTTTAGCTAGTCGTAAGAGTACTACAGTAGCAGTTGTAGTTCCAGATATGAGCCGTGCTTCTATTGCTGAAATGATGAACGGTATTGCAGATATCGCTCGTGTTTATAAATATTCGATCTTGCTATATATCTTAGAGAGTGAAGATGCTAGTGAAGAAGATATTCTTCGTGAAATTATCGCAGCTCAAGTTGATGGAATTTTATACTTGAATGACGAGATTACTAGCGCTCAATATGACTTCTTAAGAACTATCAAGAATACATATCAAATTCCTGTAGTATTAACAAATACTTTCTATCCAGAAGATAATGAAGTTCCTTCAGTATCTATTGATTATGAAAGAGCAGGATATGAAATTACTAAGAAATTAATTGAAGAAGGACGTAGAAATGTTTATATGGTTTCTACAGTTCGTAAATATATGGTTAATGATTTAAAAGAAGCTGGTTATTTAAGAGCAGTAAATGAAGCAGGATTAGAACCTAAAGTAATGAGAACTTCAGGTAGAATCTCAATTAACACAGAACACTTTAATGAGTATTTTAAAGAAAATAAAGTTGATGGTGTAATTGCAGTTCGTGATTCAATCGCAATTTCATTTATGAATGTAGCATTTGAAAACGATGTACGTATTCCGCAAGACATTGGAGTATGTGGATTCCAGAATACTAAATATGCTCGTTTAGCTAGACCACAGTTATCTTGTGTAGATGTTCCTATTTATGATTTAGGAGCTGTTGGGATGAGATTATTAACTAAATTAATGAATAAGGAAACAATTACTGAAAGAGTAGTTAAACTTCCTCATTCGATCGTATTAAGAAAAACAACTTTATAAAACGTTGATGAAGACGAGAATATCAAAGTTATTATATAGAGACTTAGTGGTTGGTGAAAACTAAGAATAACTGATATTTATACACTTCTGAGTTCTATGTGAAAAGCATGGACGGTAAACCCGTTATCTTTATGAGTGCTAGTATTAATTTACTAGAATCAAGGTGGTACCACGGATTTAATAGTTCGTCCTTATTTTAGGACGAACTTTTTATTTTAATAGGAGGAAAAAAGATGAATTTATTACAAGAATTAAAGTGGCGTGACTTATTATTTGATGTCACAGACCCAGAATTAGAAAAAGTACTTGAAAATGAGGAAGTAACATTCTACGTAGGAGCCGATCCTACAGCTGATAGTTTACATGTAGGTCATTTAATTTCATATTTAGTATCAAAAAGATTACAAGATAGAGGACATCATCCTATCTTGGTAATTGGTGGGGGTACTGGACTAATAGGAGACCCAAGTGGTAGAAACAGCGAAAGACAATTGTTAACATTAGAAAAATCAATGGAAAATGCAGCGGCTATTACTAAACAAGTTGTGAATATTTTACCGGATGCTAAAGTTGTAAATAATTATGATTGGATTAGTACATATGATGTTATATCATTCTTGCGCGATATTGGTAAGAACTTCAACATTGGATATATGATGGGTAAAGACAGTGTTAAATCACGTCTGGAACAAGGAATTAGTTTTACTGAATTCAGTTACCAAATTATTCAATCGTTAGATTTTATGACATTATACAGAGATCATAATTGTAAATTGCAAATTGGTGGTCAAGACCAATGGGGAAATATAACTGCAGGTTTAGAGTTAATCAGAAAAACACTTGGAAGTGACAAAAAAGGTTATGGATTTACTTGGCCATTATTAACGAAGGCTGATGGATCAAAATTTGGAAAATCAGCTGGTGGAGCAGTTTGGTTAGACAAAAATAGAACAAGTGTATACGAGTTCTTCCAATACTGGATTAATACTCCTGACAAAGATGCTGTAAGCTTCTTAAAGAAATTTACATTTATGTCAGTTGAAGAAACAAAAGAAATTATTGAAGAGTTTGAAAAGGCTCCACACAAACGTTTAGCACAACACAAAATTGCTGAAGAACTAACTGTATTGGTTCATGGTAAAGAAGCATATGAAAGTGCACTAAGAATTTCAAAGGCATTATTTAGTGGTGATATTAAATCACTAAGTGTTGATGAAATTAAAGATGGATTTAAAGATGTTCCTTCAATTAATATAGATGAAGACAAGTTGTTAGTTGATTTGTTGATTGAAGCAAAACTTGCTTCAAGTAAACGTGAAAGTCGTGAGTTTATTAAAAATAACGCTGTTAGCATTAACGGTGATAAAGTTAGTGATTTAGAGTTTATGGTCAAAAAAGCTGATGCTATTAGTGGTGAGTTTACTGTATTAAAAAGAGGTAAGAAAAAATACTCTTTAGTTAGACATTAAAAAAACAGGACTTTATGTCCTGTTTTATTTATGGTTTTTATTCATTTTTATGTAAAATGAGGCAAAAAAAAGACACTAAAGTGTCTGTTTTTTTATTCTGCGCATTCAGTTGCGTGTGAGTAACCAATCAAAAATATTTCTTTAATGTGGTTATCCTGTAAACTGTAGAAAACTTGTTTTCCTTGTTTTCTTGTTTTTACAACATGTAAATCTCTTAATAATTTTAATTGATGGCTAATAGCTGATTGTGAAGTATCAAGATTATCAGCAATATCTTGAACGCAGTACTCTTTGTTGATTAACAAATCGATGATTCTTAGTCTTGTGAAGTCGCTGTAAATTTTAAATAATTTTACAGTTTCATTGATGTTTTCAATTTTTTCTCTACTCATATTTTTTTCTTCTCCTTGCTACTAGTCTTAGACTATTCATTACCGCTATTAAGGAAATACCAACATCTGCAAATATTGCCATTATCATTTTTGTTTCACCGAATCCGGCTAACACTAAGAATAATGCTTTAATTGCTAAACTGAATATGATATTTTCATAAACAATTCTTTTTGTTTTTTTGGCAATATGGATGGCGTCATCTAGTAAACGCAAGTCATCCCCCATAATTACAACATCTGCAACGTCGATAGCTATTTCACTACCGTCACCCATTGCTACGCCGATATCGGCATTTTTAAGTAATGGTGCATCGTTAATTCCGTCCCCTACGAACATTTTGTATTCTTTTGTTTCAATGTTGTTAAATGCTTCAACTTTTTCTTCTGGGAGTAATCCACTCATAAAGTGAATTCCACCTAGATCGTCTGCTACACTTGCTGCTGTAGCTTCGTTATCTCCTGTTAACATTGTTATGTTGTAGTTGCGACTTAATTTTCTTAGGATGTTTCTTGAAGAGTTTTTAATAGTGTCACTAACAACAACTTTACCAATATATTTTCCGTTTTTACTTACAAATACGTTACTACCTATCATAACTTTTTTGTCATGAACTTTAATTTTGTGTTTGTTGAGTAATTTACGATTACCTGCTAAGATTTTACCTTCTGGCGTATTAACAACTAAACCATATCCAGGAAGTTCTTCAACTTCACGATAGTCATAGTATTCACCTTCATAATGTTTTACTATTGATTGAGCGATTGGATGGTTACTGAAGCGTTCAATCGATGCCGCAATTTTTAATGTTTCTAAATCTGTATACTGACTTACTTCAAAATTACCATGTGTAATTGTTCCTGTTTTGTCGATTCCAATTGAATCAACACTAGTTATCATATGTAAGTATGATGAACCTTTGAACAAGATACCTTTACGAGCAGCTGAACCAATACCTGCGAAGTATGAAAGTGGAACACTTAATACTAAGGCACAAGGACAACTTACTACTAAGAAGATTGCTGCGTTATATAGATAGTCTTCGTGATATCCGTTAATTAATGTTGGTAATAAGAACATTATGAATGCTCCCGCTGTTACAGCTGGAGTATAATATCTGGCAAATTTGGTTATAAAGTTTTCTGGTTTTGCCTTGTGATTTGTTGAGTTTTCGATTAAATCAATCATTTTTGCGATAGTTGATTCACTATATTCTTTATTAGCTTCTATTTCAATTACAGAACCAACGTTGATATTACCACTTAATACAAAGTCTCCAACTTTGGCAGTTGATAATTTTGCTTCACCTGTTAATGCACTTGTGTTTAAAGAGGTGTTACCTTTAATAACTGTTCCATCAACTGGTATTTTTTCACCATTTCTAACTACTAGAACATCACCTTTTACAATAGCCATTGGATCAATAATTATTACTTCCCCGTTAACTATTTTGTTAGCATATTCTATTTTTAAATCGATTAAACTTGAAACTTCTTGTTTACTTCGATGAACTGCTTGGTGTTGTAAATATTCACCAATAGTATAAAAGATAATTATTAGAGGTGCTTCATAGAAGTGACCTAGTAGCATTGCGGTTATTGTTGCAATGAACATTAGAGTGTTTTCATCGAAGATTTCTCCTCGTCTTACACCTTTGTATGTTTTACGAGCTATTTTGTAGGCGATTAATACATAACCTATCCAATAAATTACGGTATATAAAGTTGTAAGTGAGTTAGCGGCACTTGAGAATCTATCTACAAAGAAATATTCAATAAGTGCTCCTATTAGGTATATAGCGATTCCTATATAAAACATACGATATGATTCGATTTCTTTTACGGTATTTACAAAATGTCTTTTATCGTAAGAGTAAGTACTTACTCCATCTTCTATTGAATCTACTATTTCTTTAATAACAGGAATTGCATTGTCTTCATCATATTCGTCAGTCGCATCAATCAACATTACTTGATTTGGAAAATTGAATGTTGCGGAGTTTATATATTTAAGTTCAGTTAAGGCTTTTTCAATTTTACCAGCACAGTTCGAGCAAATTAAGCCTTTCATAATAACTTTCTTTATCATTATTTCACCTCGTGGTCTTCCCTTACACAGAGGATTGCATTAATATTACATAATATACTAAGTCATTATATATGAACGTTCGTTCATATGTCAAGAGATATCGTAAGATATCGTTAAATTTCGATATTTTATATATATTATACCTCATTTCATACAAAATTCAAAATGCAAAGTTAGTGCCATAAATGTTGAAAAACAAGGATTTAAATGTTATATTGTTTAATTGAAGAGGTGATATAATGGACTTTTACGAGTTAGTCTTGAAACATCAAGACGAAATCATAAAGAAAACAAAGGAATTATTAAGTATTCCAAGTGTATTAGATAAGTTTGATCCTAATAGTGAAACACCTTTTGGAGAGAACATTGATAAAGCCTTACACTATATGATTGATTTAGCAAAAGAAGATGGCTTTATAACTAAAAATATTAATAATTATGCAGCACATATTGAGTATGGTAGTGGTAAGGATATCTTAGGGATATTATGTCATTTAGACGTTGTGCCTGTAGGTGATGGATGGACAAATCCTCCATTCAGTCCGATCGTTAGAGATGGGAAATTGTATGCTCGAGGTTCTGGAGATGATAAAGGACCAACAATGGCTGCTTATTTTGCTTTAAAATTTTTAAAGGAAATGGGTTATGAAAGTACTAAACGTATTCGTATTATATTGGGTACTGATGAGGAAACTGCTTGGCGTGGTATTTCAGAATATTTTAAAACTGAGCAAATGCCAGATATTGGTTTTGCACCTGATGCGTCCTTCCCATTAATTTATGGGGAAAAAGGAATCTTATCATTTGATGTTACTGGTAAAACAATAGATAGTGAGTTAGTAACTTTTAAATCTGGTGATCGTTATAATGTTGTTCCTGATTACGCTGAATGTACATTGAGAATTGATTTAAAAGAAGAGTTTAAAAAACATTTATCATTTAATGGTTTAAAAGGTGAGATAAAAGGAGATAAGTACATTGTTCATGGGAAAAGAGCTCATGCAATGCAACCTAATTTGGGTATAAATGCCGCTTTTATTTTAGCTGAATTTTTGAATCAACACATTGATAATAAGTTTATAAAATATATTAATGATTATTTTACTTTTGATCATTTAGCAGAAAAATTAAATATTGATCATTACGATGAAGAAATGAAAGAATTTACAATGAATCCTGCAGTATTTGATTATGAGAGAAACCAGTTTAAAATTGGGGTTAACTGTCGTTATCCTAAAGGATGGGACAAAGATAGTGCTAAAATAAATTTAGAAGCTAGTGTTCGTAAATATCACTTCAAGTACAAAATCTTAAATGATATGCCTGTACATTATGTTGCTAAAGATGATGAGTTGGTACAAACTTTACATCAAGCTTATATTAAATATACAGGAGATACAGATAGTGAGTTAATCACTATTGGTGGTGGGACTTATTCAAGAAGTCTAAAGAAAGCTGTTGCTTTTGGTCCTAATATGCCTGGTAGAAAAGACACAGCTCATCAAGTTGATGAATATATATTTGTTGAAGACATTTTAAAAGCTACTGCAATTTATATGGAAGCTATTTACCAACTTTGTAAGTAATAATTAAGCCTTAATTGATTTTATTTATATATATTATATGATATAATATGTTATTAATATCTTATTAAGGCTTTTTGTATGCAAAAATACGAGGTGGAAATATGTCAAAAGATTACTACATTAATTTATTGAACAATGTTGATTTCGCTATTGCAGAACATGAAATAGTTTATGATGCTTTAGGTAACCCAATAGATTACAGATATCTTTATGTAAATAAAGCTTTTTGTGTAAATCTTAATTTAAAAGAGGAAGACATTATTGGCAAAACAGTATATGAGGTAATACCTGATATTGAGTTTTCATGGATAGAAAGATATTACAATGTTGTTAGTACAGGTAAATCGACTAATTTTGTCAATTATGCTAATACTTTTGATCAGTATTTTAGTGTTTATGCATATAAATCAAAAGAGAATTGTTTTGTTACTAGTTTTAAGAATATTACTAGTTATGTAAAAGTAAGTACACCAGAAGTTAAAAATGAGATTATTAGTAACGTATTTAGTGGCGGAAAAACTGCGTATTTTGAGTTTGATATAAAAGATAAAAACTTTGAGTATAGTGATACTCTACCTGAGATAATTGGAATGGATATTGTTACTTATCAAGACTATGTTGATATGTTCTTTATGTACACACATCCAGCAGATAAAAAAAGAGCAGAAAAGGCAATTGCAGGAATGTTTAAAGGTGATATAAATGAGATTGCCTTGCAAGTGCGTTTTTATAACCAGCAAAAAAGTGATTATGTATGGATTAGTTGTTTTGCATATATTGAAAAAAAATATCGCAATGTCCCTGTATTAATTAAGGGATTATTAAAAGATATTGATATAGAGAAACGCCAAGCACTTGAACTTGAACACATGAATAGAATGTTTAGGGAAACAAGAAAAGTAGCTAATATTACTACTTTCTATTTCTCTTTTGAAAATAACCGATTTACTCCATCTAAAGAGTTAGATGAGTTTTTGGGAGTCGAATCTGTACAAGAAATTAGTCATGTTAAAAAAATAGTACACCCCGATGATCTTGAATTATATGATTATTCTACTCGAGAAATTGAAAACAATCCTGAAGGTCTAGTATCAAATTATCGAATCATTAAAGATGGAGAAGTAAGATATATTCAATCTTCTGTATTTGGTGAGCACGATGAAGTAGGTAAAATTTACGCTGTGTTTGGTATTTTGAAAGACATCACAGAATTAGAGAGAAGTAAGTCAGAAATTGAGTACTTCGCAAATCATGATGTTTTAACGGGATTATATAATAGAAACAACTTCGAGACTTTCAATAAAACATTAAGCAATAAAAAGGATATTTGTATTTTAATATGTGATGTTGATGGTTTAAAACTTATTAATGATGCTTTTGGACATTTAGAAGGTGATGAATTATTAGTTCATCTTGCGAATGTTTTAAAAGATGTTGGTGGAAGTGAAAATGTATTTAGAATTGGTGGCGATGAGTTTGTTGTTGTAATTCATAATGCTACTGAAGAATCACCACTAATTATAGAAAAACAAATTAAAGACGAAATTAAAAAATTTAGAATGTATGGTGTAGGTTTTGATGCTAGTATAGGATATAGTTTTATTAATGAGAATAGAACATTTGAGGATACATTTAGACAAGCAGAAAACTTAATGTATCGTCGTAAATTAACTGAACGCAAGAGTCGAAAATCTACAGTCTTAGGAACTATTATGCAAACAATGCATGAGAAGACTGAAGAAACTGAAGAACATTGTCATAGAGTTGGGACTTTGGCTGTTGAGTTATTGCGTTTAAGTGGTAAAAAAAGAGATTATGAAGTTGAGGAAATAAAATTAGTAGCTGATTTACATGATATTGGTAAAATATCTATTAGTGATAAAATCCTTAGTAAACCAAATGTGTTAACTGATTATGAGTATGAGCAAATTAAATACCATAGTGAATCTGGATACAAAATTATTTCTAATATTATTGATAATGAAGATATTGCTATTGCGGTTTTATATCATCATGAGAAATATGATGGAACTGGATACCCTCATGGATTAAAAGGTGAAAATATACCTTTATACTCAAGAATCATTTCAATATGTGATGCGTATGATGCGATGACTAGTGATCGAGTTTATCGAGATGCATTTACTAAAAAACAAGCTATAAAAGAAATAAAAAAAAATTCAGGTACTCAGTTTGATCCTGATTTAGTAGAGAAATTCTTAAGAATAATAAAATAACCAGGTGATAAAATGAGACTTAGATATGTAAAAAATGCGCGGGAATTAATCGAAACACATTCCCATTTGATTATTGATAATCAAGAAAATGAAAGAATAAATTTAAATGATTTATTTGAGAAGAAACAACCTATCCATATTGAAATTGGGATGGGTAAAGGTAAATTTATTTATGAACTCGCAAAGAAAAATCCAGATACAAATTATATTGGTATCGAGATGTTTGATAGTGCAATTGTAAAAGCATTGCAGAAAATAATGGATGAACCACTAGATAACTTAATGTTATTGAGAACAGATGCATCTGATTTAAGAGAATTGTTCGATGATAAAACAATTTCTAGAATCTATTTAAATTTTAGTGATCCATGGCCAAAAGAACGCCACGCTAAAAGGAGATTAACTCATCATAGATTTTTAAAGATTTATGAGCAACTGTTGATTCAAAACGGAGAAATTCACTTCAAAACTGACAATATTGATTTGTTTAGATATTCAGTTGAATCAGCTAATGAATATCCGATGAATATCATTTATGAAAATTATGATTTACATAGTACTAGTGATAGTGATAATATAATGACAGAGTTTGAAGAAAAATTTAGTAAACAAGGATTCAAAATCAATAAATTGATTGCGAAGTTCAAGGAGGAAAACAATGAATAAATTATATCGTGAATTAGTAGATCTACCTGGTGCTCCAAGTTTTGAGAAACCAGTTAAAGATTATATGAAAAAACACTTAGAACCTCATGTTGAAGAAATATTTGAAGATCGTTTAGGTAGTATCTTTGGGGTTATTAACAAAGGATATGATGGACCAAAAGTAATGGTTGCTGGACATATGGATGAAGTAGGAGCAATCGTAACAGGTATTGATAAAACAGGTTTAATCTCTATTAGTAATTTAGGTGGAGTTCATGGTGATGTATTCCTAAGTCAACACTTCGATATTATTACTGATAGTTTAGATACAATTCCTGGTGTTACAGCATCAAAACCTCCACATTTAACTAGAGGAGACTCTAAAAAAGATGGTAAAGTTAAATTTACAGATTTAAAATTAGATATTGGGGCAGATGATAAAGAACATGCAGAAAAATTAGGTGTTAAAATCGGCCAACAAGTTATTCCACATAATAACTACACGGTTTCTAAAGATGGTAAAAAATTCTTTAGTAAAGCTTGGGATGATAGATTTGGATGTGGAATGAGTTTAGAAATTGCTAGAGATACTAAAAAAGAAGATTTAGAATGTGAATTATATGTTGGTGCTACAGTTCAAGAGGAAGTTGGATTACGTGGCGCTAAAACAGCTGCAGGATTAATTAAACCGGATGTATTTATCGCAGTGGACTGTAGTCCATGTGCTGATTCATTTGGTGGAGATGATGTTAGTGGTAAAATTGGTAAAGGATTCTTATTGAGATTTTATGATCCTCGTGCTATCATGCACCAGGGGATGAAAGATTTTATCATCAAAGCTGCAGAAGAAGATGGGATTAAATTCCAGTATTATAAATCAATGGGTGGAACAGATGCTGCGCGTGTACAATTAGCTAACGGTGGAACTTTAGTAGCGACAATTGGTATGCCTGCTCGTTATATTCATTCAACAACTTCAATGATTTCAGAAGACGATTATAAAGAAGTTAAAAAAATCGTTTATAAAATCATCAGAATGTTCAACAATGAAACTGTTGAACAAATTAAAGCTAACGTTTAATTAAAATTAAACATAAATTCAAATTATGGGACCTTTAACGGCCTAAAAAGGAGAAAGAAATGACAAACAAAAGAACGAACGAAATTGCGTTAATCGCGATTTTTGGTGCGATTATCCTCTTTATGAGTTTAGTGCCAGCACCATGGGGACTACCTTGGGGGTATGTTCCAATTAAACCAGTAGAAGCTACTATTATTCATATACCGGTAATTATCGGTGGAATCTTTGGTGGTAAAAGAGTGGCAATCTACTTAGGATTATTTTTCGGGATCGGTAGTTTATTAGCTGCGTTAATATACGCACCAATCACCGCACCTCTATTCTATAATCCATTAGTATCAATCTTACCACGTATCTTATTTGGTTACTTAATTTATGTATTTTATGCATTTATAAGTAAACACATTAAAAACAGTGGAGTTTCAATGGCATTAACATTTGCTTTATCAACTGTTGCTCACTCAGTTATGGTTTTAACAATGATTTGGGTGATGGGATTATTTAGTTATTATGGAGATACTTATTCAGCAATAGGTAATCCTTCGTTAATAGCTTTGTATTCAGGAATTATTAGTGTTAACGCAGCTATGGAAATTACCCTTGCTGTTGTTGTAGGAACACCGATAGGTTTAAGAGTAAAAGACTTCAGAGAACTAAAACAGAAATAGGTGATTATATGATTATTCTGATTGATATCGGGAATTCAAATATTGTAGTAACTAGATATGATGGTGATACATTGAGCCCAACATACCGTTATAACACTGATAAAAACAAATCAGTTGACGAGTATTATGTTTTATTAAAAGACGTAATTAGTGATGCTAATGCAATCGTTATATCAAGTGTAGTGCCTGAATTAAATGTTATTATAAAAAATGTTGCAGTGAAATATCTTCATTTAAATCCAATCTTTATCGGTCCGGGTGTAAAAACTGGAGTTAAGATTATCGTTGATAATCCTAAAGAAGTTGGTAGTGATTTAGTATCAAGTGCTGCTGCAGTAATTGAACATTATAGTAATAATGCTATAATTGTTGATATGGGTACTGCTACAACATTTACTTTGATCGAGAACAAAGTGATTAAAGGTGTTTCAATTACTACAGGGTTAGTAACACAAAAAAATGCTCTAGTAGGGAACGCTTCTCAATTAAGTCAGTTTGAGTTTAGAACTCCTGAAAAAATATTAGGAACAAACACAATTGATGCTTTAAATGCTGGGTTGCTTTATAGTAATTCATTAATGATTAAAGGTATGATTGAGAAAATTGAAGAAACATACAGTGTTGAACCAAAAGTAATTATTACTGGAGGAGCTTCGCGATTTGTAAAGGAATTACTTAAATCAGAAGGTTATATCTTTGACGATTACCTATTATTAAAAGGTTTACTCGTGATTTATAATAAAAACAAAAAATAAAAGAGACTTCGGTCTCTTTTTTCTATGATATAATAAATTTAATGAAGAAGGGAATGATTATATGTTTGCAGATATTTTAGTTAGAGTAATTACATATTTAGTTATTGTAGGAACAATTTTTTTTATCTTTAACTCAGCAAGGAAAACATCAAAAAGAAAAACAGCAAAAATGGACATTGATGATTTTGAATCAAAAATGCCAGTATGGATTTTAATAGTCGGGATTATATGTACTGCATTTTTTATGTTTTTAGCTCTTGCATCACAAACTTTTTGGAGTAATGATACTTCATCTTTAGGGGTTTCTTTAGTTTTCTTAGCTTTTTCATTTTTGGGTATTTTCCTCATTTATGCTTATTATCGTGAAAAATTAATTGTTACGTATAATGATTTTGAGTACTATCCAGTAATTGGAAAAAAAAGAGAGTTTAAATTAGATGAGATAACTGGTAAGAAGATGATTTCTAATGGTAGTGCTATGGGAGTTAACTATAAGTTCTATAAGGGTAAGAAAAAATTGTTTGATACTAATCCAATCGTGATAGGTTATGATTTAATAATTGAAAAAACAAAAGATGTGCCATTTATGATTAAAAAGAAAAAAATGCATACTAAAAAAATATTTAATGCATCAATAAATGAACCTGAAAAAGATAGAACAATTACCTCTTTTAATGAGCCTGAATAAGTGTTTTTATAGAACCAAATATAAAAATTAAATAAATATGAGCAATGTGACGCCGTTTACATTGACAAAACCCAGTTTAAGACCTATAATAGTTAGTAATTAGACTTTGGAGGAGTGGAACAATGGTTTTTATAAAAGTTAAAGAAATTATTTCAGAAGAATTAGGTATCGAAGAAGATACGATTAAACTTGAATCAGATCTTTCAGACGATTTAGGAGCAGATTCTTTAGATGCTATTGAATTAATTATGGAAATCGAATCACAATTCGATGTAGAAATCGCAGATAGCGAAGCAACAAAAATTAAGTTAGTTTCAGATATCGTTAACTATTTAGAAGCTCAAGGAAAATAATACTCAGTTACTGAGTATTTTTTTTATCTTTATGGTCTATGTTATGGTAAAATGGTAATATCAATGAAGAGGTGGAATAAATGAAAAAATTAATCTTAATCGATGGTTCAAACATAATGTTTAGGGCGTATTATGGGACTGCTTATAGTGGAAACTTGATGCGTAATTCTAAAGGACAATATACTAATGCAGTGTTTGGATTTGTCAATATGATCAACTCAGTACTAAAAGAAGATTTTACTCATATGTTAGTTGCATTTGATAAAAGTGGTAAAACTTTCCGTCATGATAAATTTGAAGACTATAAAGGTGGACGTAAACCGATGCCTGATGAGTTTAGAAGTCAAATTGATTTAATCAAACAAAGCCTCGATGTATTAGGTGTAAAACAAAGAGAAATTTATTTAATTGAAGCCGATGATATCATTGGTACTTATTCTGAAAAATACTACAATGAGTTTGATAAAATCGAAATCATTAGTAATGATAAAGATTTACTTCAACTAATTAATGATAAAGTTAGTCTTCGTTCTAGTAAAAAAGGAATGCAGAACTATATTTCATATACTCCTGAGTTACTACAAGAAACAATGGGAGTTAATCCGTCACAAATTACTGATTTAAAAGGATTAATGGGTGACGCTAGTGATAACTTACCAGGAATCCCTGGTGTCGGAGAGAAGACAGCTATTAAACTATTAAAACAATATGAAACCTTAGAAAATGTTTTAGAACACAAAGATGAAATCAAAGGTAAATTAGGAGAACGTATTAGAGAACATTATGAAGGTGCAATTTTATGCAAAGAAATCGCAACTATTAAAACAGATGTTGAGTTTGAATATACATTGGACGAAGTAGAATATAAAGGTGTTAATGAAGAAGAAATGATAGAGTTTTATAAAGAACTTGAACTTCACTCTTTAATCAAAAAATATAATCTTAAAACACCTGTAAAAACAACTGAGTTTAAGTACAAAGTTATAGATAATATTTATGATTTAGAAGATATATTATTACCTGATAGTTATATAACTCTTGAAACTTTCAATTACAACTATCATCTAGCTCAGAAATTAGGATTTGGATTAGTAAATGAAAAAGGTAATTTCTTTATACCATATGATTTATTGCATCAATCATTAAACTTCCAAATGTATTTGAGTGATGAAAACATTACCAAAAATGTGTTTAATGTAAAACTTATTAGAGTTAGTTTGTTAAATGATTTATATGATATAAAAGGCGTTGATTTTGATCTTTTATTAGCAGCATATATACTTAACCCTAACAATACAAAAGAAGACTTCAAAGTTATTGTAAATAATTTTGATTATGATGATGTTTCTTATCATGAAGAAGTTTACTCTAAAGGTGCTAAATACCATATACCAGAAGCAATTAAATATCAAACGTTTGCTGTTAAAAAGGCATTAGCAATTAAAGAGTTAAAAGAATCATTGTTAGACCAATTAAAGGAAAAGAAACAACTTGATTTATTAAATAATATAGAACTTCCATTAGCTAGTATTTTAGCTGAAATGGAATGGAATGGTATTTGTGTTGATCGTAACAAACTAAGTGATTTAAATGAAGAAGTTAAAGCGAAAATCGACTTAATAACTAAAAAGGTCTATGAACTGGCAGGAGTTGAATTTAATATCTCATCTCCAAAACAATTGGGTGAAATTTTATTTGATAAATTACAATTACCTTTTGCTAAAAAAACTAAAACAGGTTATTCAACAAATGTTGATGTATTAATCAAATTGAAAAATCATCACCCAATAATAAATCAAATAATGCAGTATCGTACTTTGACAAAATTGTATTCTACATACATTGTAGGACTTGATAATTCAATATTAAAAGATGGTAAAATCCATACAATTTATCGTCAAGCTTTTACTTCTACTGGACGTCTAAGTAGTGTCGAACCAAATTTGCAAAACATACCAATTAGATACCAAGAGGGGCGCGAGATAAGAAAAGTATTTGTACCTAAAGAAGGTAACAAACTACTTGCGGCAGATTACTCACAAATTGAGCTTCGTATTTTAGCACATATGGCTAAAGAGAAAGTGTTAATTGAGGCATTTAATAATAACGAAGATATTCATACAAAAACAGCTCAGCAAATCTTCGGTAAAGAAGAGATAACTTCTTTAGAAAGAAGACAGGCAAAAGCAGTTAACTTTGGTATTATCTATGGACAAAGTGCATGGGGACTTAGCGAGGAAATTAATATAGGTGCAAAAGAAGCGGAACGATTTATTACTACTTATTATGAACAGTTCCCAGGAATAAAATCGTTTATGGATAAAGTGGTAAGTGATGCCAAAGAAAATGGATATGCTGAAACACTATATCAGAGACGTCGTTATTTACCTGAACTTAATTCAAGTGTATATATGCAACGAGAAGCTGGAAAAAGAAATGCAATGAATGCACCAATCCAAGGAAGTGCTGCTGATGTAATTAAAATCGCAATGATTGATATTGATAAAGAAATTAAAAAACGAAGATTAAAATCTAAATTATTACTACAAATCCATGATGAGTTAGTATTTGATGTAGATAAAGATGAAATAGAAGAGATGAAAAAGTTAGTAACTAAAACGATGGAATCATGTGTTAAGTTATTAGTTCCATTAAAAGTAGATCAAGAATTGGGAAATAACCTTTACGAAACTAAATAAGGGGAGATAATATGCAACTACAAAAAATAATGCAAAAAAGTTTTATTGTTAATATCATATTGGTTGTACTTAAGCTAATAAGTGGGTTTGTTTTTAACAGTATTGCACTTATTGCAGATGGTGTTCATAGTATTAGTGATTTATTGAGTGATGTTTTTGTGATTTTAGGAATTAGACATTCAGTAAAACCAGCTGATGATGATCATCCTTTTGGACATGGAAAATTTGAATATGTATTAAGTTTATTCTTAGGGTTATCAATTATTTTCATTGCTTATAACCTAGGTAAAAACGTAATAGAAAACTTTAATATAACTACTGAAATACCAGGATATCTTAGTTTAGTTGTTATCCTAGTAGTTGTAGTAGTTAAATTGGCATTAGCAAGATATTTAATCAGCAAAGGAAAAGAACTAGATAGTGAAATAATTAGTGCTTCAGGACAAGAATCATTTAGTGATGTAATAAGTAGTGCAGTTGTTTTTATTGGTGTTCTTTCCGTTCTAATTGGTGAAGGATTAAATGTATCCTTGTTAACAAAAGGAGATAAAGTAGCATCCTTAATAATTGCCTTATTCATCATTAGAATTGGTTTAAAAATTATTTGGGACGCAATTCAATCTTTACAGGGAAGAACTGTTAAAGAACATATATGCAAAACATATAAAGACATTATCGAAAATGTCGATGGAGTAATTGAAGTTGATCACCTTGATATGATAGCTTATGGGCCATACTATCAAGCTATTGTAGAGATAAAAGTTTTAGGGAACATTACAGTTAAAGAAGGTCATGATATAGCTCATAATGTTCACGAAAAACTTTTAGAAAGCGAGAAAATATGTCACGTAAGTGTTCACGTGAATCCGGAGGAATGATTTTATGAGTTTAGTAATGAAACGATACAGCGTAAGAGAATTCACTGATGAAATAGTAACTGATGACCAAGTAAAAACGATGCTTACTTCGGCAATGCAAGCACCAAGTGCTAATAATCAGCAACCTTGGGAGTTTGTTGTGGTAACAGATAAAGAACTTCTCAAAGAGATGTCTACAGTTAGTAGAGGTGCTTGGATGTTAGAGAATGCACCTTTATGCATTACTGTTATTATGAAAGAAACAGAAAAATCACCAATGATGCGTCAGCAAGATTGTGGAGCAGCTGTTGAAAACATTCTATTAGAAGCTGTAAATTTAGGTTTAGGTGCTGTGTGGATTGGTGTCTATCCAATTGAAGAAAGATACACAAAAATAAACAAATTACTTAATATAAAAGAAGGTACAGCCTTTGCAAATATCGCAATTGGGCACCCTAAAAATAAGAAAGAAATTAATGTTCGTTATGATGAATCTCGAGTACATTATAATAAGGTGAAATAATGCCAGAATTACCAGAAGTAGAAACAGTAAGGAAAACATTAAGTAATTTAATATTAAATAAAGAAATCAGAGATATAGATATCTTTTATGGTAAAATAATCAGGAATATTTCAGAAGAAGATTTTAAGAGAAAGTTGATTGGAAAAAGAATAGATGAAATAGATAGATATGGGAAATATCTCATTTTTAATCTAGATGATATATCTTTAATTTCTCATTTAAGAATGGAAGGAAAGTATTTTATTAAAAATGCTGATGAGCCAAAAGAAAAACATGAACATATTATTATATATTTTACAGATGGTGAGACATTGAGATATCATGACACAAGGAAATTTGGAACAATGGATATAGTGGATAGAAATCAAGTATATGTGAATAGTCCGGTAACAAAACTAGGACCAGAACCCTTCAATAAGAGAATGAATCTGTCATATTTAGAAGAAAAATTATCAAAAAAGACAATCGCGATTAAATCAGCCTTATTGGATCAGACAATAATGACTGGTCTAGGGAATATATACGTTGATGAAGTATTATTTTTAACGAAACTTCATCCTGAAAGAAAAGCTAACTCCTTGTCAAAAAAAGAAATCGAAAATGTCATTAAAAACAGTGTAAAAGTACTAAATAAGGCAATAAGACTAGGTGGTACAACAATTAGAAGTTATACATCTAGTTTAGGAGTAACTGGTAGATTTCAAAATGAGTTAAATGTTCATACAAAACAAGGCGAGGAGTGCCCTGTTTGTCAAACAACTATTGAAAAAATAAAGGTCAACGGACGAGGTACTTATTATTGTCCTGTTTGTCAAAAAAAATAAACTAAAAAGAAGTCTTGGCTTCTTTTTAGTTTGCTAAATTTATGGTATAATTTTGTCAAGGAAGAGTAAGGAGGGAACTTATGACTTTGATATTAGGATTAACTGGTGGAATTGCCACAGGTAAATCCACAGTTGCTAAAATGTTTAAAGAAAAAGGGATTCCTTTAATTGATACAGATTTGATTGCTCGTGACTTACTTAAAAAGGGTAGTACAGCATATAACGAGATAATTAAGTTTTTTTCTAACGATATCTTACTTACTAATGGTGAGATTAATCGTAAACAACTTGGTCGTATCATCTTTGCGAATGCACAGAAAAGAGAGAAACTAAATAATATTGTTCACCCTGAAGTTAGAAGAATTGTTGATGAAGAGATTGTTCAATATAAAAAACTTGGTGAAAAGGTTGTTGTAGTTGATGTTCCCTTATTGTATGAAACAAACTATCAGGAGATTGTTGATAAAACAATTGTTGTGTACACTTCACAAGCTGAGCAAGTATCAAGATTGGTTTCTAGGGATAGAATAACTAAAGAATATGCACAAATGAAGATTGATTCACAAATGCCATTAAGTAAAAAAGTAGATTTAGCGGATTATGTAATTGATAATTCATTTTCTATATTAAATACAAAAAAAGATTTTATAAAAATCTTAGAAGATCTCGAGGTGTAACTATGGGAGTAGGATCATTTTTAAGTAATGTCGCTGAAACGGCTGAATTACATTCTGTTATAGGATTACGTTCACGATATTACAAAACAAATTATGCAAATGCAAAAGCTCAAGTAATTGAGTATATTAAAGAAATAAAAGCTACTTTAAGAAACGTTGATGACGAACATAAAGAGATATTTATACAAAGTAATAGATTTCATATTATTGTTACATTTGTTCAAGTAACTCCAATTGAGACATCAATTGATTTTAAGGTTGAAATGTATAGTATGTTTGGTTTTAATAGACCACAAAAGAAAATAGCAAATTTTTATGAGTATTTAGATAAAAACTTAACATTTAAAGGTGTTAGTTTACATCCTTAGGGGGAACATAGATGGATTTGAATGGACTAGATAAGTTTCGTTTAATAACTTATCAAAACTTAGATTTAGACGAGCGTAACGTATTTACGTTACTTTATCAACCACTAATTGGGTGTGACGCGTTCACACTTTATTTAACGTTGTGGTCTTTAATAGAAAGAGCTCGTTTAAAAAGTCCTGAGTATTCTCATTACAAGATATATGACATCATGAGATGTTCACCAAAACAGTTCTTACAAGCTAGACAAAAATTAGAGGCAATTGGGTTATTAGTTGCATACCATAATGAAGAAGTTTATTTGTATGAGTTAAAAGCTCCTTTGTCAGCGGAAGAGTTTATTAAAGACGGTAGCCTAGGTGCATATTTATTCTCAAGAATTGGTAAAGAGAATTTTGAAGACATTGTAAATCTATTTCGTATTTCACGAAATGACAAAGATGGATTTAAAAATATTACTTCGAACTTTAATGAAGTGTTTGAATCATTACCAAAACCACTCGATGTTAAACACAATTATGTATCAAAATCAAAAGCTAAAATTAGAATAAACCATAATTTCGACTTTGAAGTATTTTTAGAAGGTTTATCAAAGAATTTTGTTGATAAACGTAAATTATCTAAGTCAGTTAAAGAAAAAATAATGAATATATCTTATGTATATAATCTAGATGAGTTTACTATGCAAAAAGTATTTATGGATAGTGTTGATAAAGACAGAAATGTAAACATAGAGAAGATATCTTATAACGCTAGAAAGTGGTTTGAGTTTGAAAGAGAAACTATCGAAACTACAAAACCATTACCAGGGAAAGAACAACTGACAGAAGAAGATATGTTGGAAAAATGTAAAACAGAAAACCCTTCAACTATATTGGGGATACTATCAAATGGTAAACCATCAGTTACAGAGCTAAAAGTTGTAGAAAAAATTATAGAGAATTATGATTTTAAAACCGATGTAATTAATTTTCTTTTAGTCTATGTTATAGGATTATTAGAGGAGTTCCCAGGATATGGATATTTTGATAAAATAGCTGTAGAATGGCAAAGAAATAACGTGAATAGTATTGATGATGCTATTAATAATATAAAAAATAGACAAAAAAGATTATCTAAATCAAAATCAAACACAAATAGAGGTAAAAATGTTTTACCTAAAGATGTTGAGTCTGATTGGTTTGATGAATACATGAAGAATATGTAGGTGAAATTATGAAAAAACTTATTAATGGTGCTGGACCAGTTGACAAAGAAAGCCTTGTTGATTTATTGGTTGAAGATGAATATCTTCGTGATTTCTTCATAGCTAATGATCTAGACACATATTTTATTGAAAGAAATCTACAAAAACTTTTAATTTTCAAACAGGAAAATGATAGGTGTAAAGACTGTGAAGGTCTTGATAGATGTTCACAAGATCTAATTGGTAACGAACCTGTAATTAGATTGATAGATGGAAAGATTCAAGATTTTTATCGTGAATGCCAATATAGCATTACTAGAAAAGAAAAGGCAAATCAAGAAGGCTTGATTGATGCTCTATTTATGCCTAAAATGATTAGTCAAGCTAGTTTAGAGGATTTTGACTTTAAAAAGGGTAGAAACAGACCTTATATTCATAATAAGTTAACAAGTTTTGTTACTCTTTATTTGAATGGTGAAAAGGTTAAAGGATTATACTTGTATGGTGAATACCAAAAAGGAAAAACTTACTCATTAGCTGCTCTAGCTAATGAACTATCTAAACGAGGAGTTAAAGTGATTATTGCATATTTCCCTGACTTAGTTAGAGAGTTTAAATCAAGTATAAGCACAAATGGATTAGAAGCACTAATTTCTAAATTGAAACAAGTTGAAATTTTAATGCTTGATGATATTGGTGGGGAAAATCAATCATCATGGATTAGAGATGAAGTTTTAGGTCCGATTTTACAACATAGATTATTAGATGAAAAACCTACATTCTTTAGTTCAAACGTATCACAAAAAGATTTAATAAATGTGATGACATTAAATTCTCAAAAGGCTGAACTAATGAAGTCAGTAAGAATCAATGCACGTATAAAATCACTTAGCGAAGAAGTCGAAATGTAAAAACCTTTGACAATAATCCAAAAAGTTATATAATTATAAATGAAATACAATGAAGAGGACAAGATTAATAGGTAAACATTTCATAGAGAGGTAGCACTGGTGGAAACTACTAAATGTATTTATTAATTACTCCCTTGGAGTAGGACTTGAAAGAGATTCCCGTTATCTCACGTTACGAGAATAGAGTGCTTAGTTTACTAAGAACAAAGGTGGTACCACGGAGATAATTCGTCCTTATTTTTTAAGGACGTTTTTTTATTTTTTAGGTAAAAAAAATCAATTGATTTGAAAGAAGGTATATATATGGTAAATATTACATTTCCAGATGGAAGTATTAAAGAGTTTGAAAAAGGTGTTAGTATTGAACAAATTGCAGGAAGTATTTCTTCAGGATTAAGAAAGCAAAGTGTTGCAGGCTATGTTAATGGAGAATTGTATGATTTAAATCGTCCTATCGAAGTTGATGCAGAAATAAAAATTATCACTAAGAAAGATCAAGAATCATTCGAAGTGTTAAATCACAGTGCAGCACATTTATTAGCTCAAGCAGTAAAGAGATTATATCCTGATGCTAAATTTGGTGTTGGACCAGCAATTCGTGAAGGTTTTTATTATGATATTGATGCTGGAGAAGTTTTAAAAGAAGAAGATTTAATCAAAATAGAAAAAATGATGAAACGTATCAGCCAAGAACAAACTCAAATTACAAGAAGTGAGTTACCAAAAGAAGAAGCATTAGAATTCTTCAAGGATGATAAATATAAAGTTGAGCTAATTAGTGATTTACCTGATGGAGAAATTATTTCTCTTTACAGCCAAGGTGAGTTTACAGATTTATGTCGTGGAGGACATATTGGAAGCACAAAAAATATTCGTTTCTTTAAGCTTTTAAGTTTGGCAGGAGCATACTGGCGTGGAGATTCATCGAGAGAGCAACTTCAAAGAATCTATGGAACTGCATGGTTTAGTGATGATGATTTAAAAAGACATCTAAAAGTTCTTGAAGAAAGAAAAGAAAGAGATCATCGTAAGTTGGGGAAAGAATTAAAGATCTTTGAACTTTCAAATGACGCTGGACAAGGGTTAGCATTATGGTTGCCAAACGGGTACACAGTCAGAAAAGTATTAGAAGACTATGTATATAAATTAGAAAGAAAGGCTGGATATCAACATGTAAGTACTCCAGCACTTGGAACTAAAAAACTGTATGAAATTAGTGGACATTGGTCTCATTATAGAGATAATATGTTCCCAGCAATGGAAAGAGATGGAGAAACATTTGTTCTTCGTCCAATGAGTTGCCCTCATCATATGTTAGTGTATAAATCAGATTTAAGAAGTTATCGTGATCTTCCAATTCGTTATGCAGAAATAGTAACACAACATCGTTATGAAGCGAGTGGAAGTTTAAGTGGTCTTGAAAGAGTAAGAGCTATGACTCTAACAGATGCGCATCTATTTGTACGACCAGATCAAATCAAAAAAGAAGTATTAGATGCATATAATTTGATTTTACAAGCCATCAAAGATTTAGATTTAGAAATTGAATACGTTGAGTTAGCATTACGCGACAAGAAAAAAGGTAAGTTCCATGACAATGATAAACTATGGGATATGGCAGAAGAGATTCTAAAAGAATTGTTAGAAGAAGAGAAAATTGAGTATACTGAAATGAAGGGTGAAGCCGCATTCTATGGACCTAAAGTAGACATTCAAGTACGTACTGCAATGGGACATATTATTACAATGAGTACTGTACAATTAGACTTCTTATTACCTGAAAGATTTGACTTAAATTATATTGGAAATGATGGAGAAAAACATCGTCCTGTCGTAATACATAGAGGATTAATTTCAACATGGGAAAGATTAATGAGTATATTATTAGAACAATATAAAGGTGCATTTCCAACATGGTTAGCGCCAACTCAAATCAAACTTATTCCTGTTAGTCTTGATGCACACCAAGCTTATGCAAAAAAATTAAATGATTTATTCATTGACCATGACTTGAGAAGTGAACTAGACTTACGTGAAGAGAAATTAGGATATAAGATTCGTGAAGCACAAACTAGTAAGATACCATATCAACTAGTTGTTGGTGATAACGAAGTTGATTCAGACCAAGTAACATATCGTAAATATGGACAAAAAGAACAAGTAACTGTATCAGTAAAAGAATTTATAGATATGGTGAAAGACGAAATAATAAGTAAAGGACACTAATTGAAGAAACTCCTAGTAGCATTACTAATAATCGTCCTGTGTATCCTGATTGTTAATTTATTGGAACATATCTTTAACATCTTAATTGAGCCATATTACATCGTCGCTATATTTGTAATGGTGATGGCATCAATAGGTTATTACAATAAAAAATAATTAAAAAGTGTGATTTTCACAAAATTCACACTTTTTTTTATATATTTAGTAGTATAATTAGGGTGTAGTTAGCTGTTATGGCCTCAAAAAAACTGTTATAACTGTCATTTAAGGGTATCAAACATACTTGACTCAATAAAATTATATAATAAAATCAAACCATTGATAATCTCCAAATTACAATGAGAATAAACCCCCTTATTCAATTGACCTAAGAATGATAGTATAATGATATATCAAATTGATTTCACATTATAGTGAAATAGTCAAAAAAAAGAATAGAACTGTAGTGATACAGCTCTATTTTTTTTGTAAAGATAATATGAAATCCTCATCAGGATCTATATAGATTGTCTTGTTATTTTTATATGTAACGAAACTATTAATTTTACCAGGTACCTTCTTTATATATCTTACTTCAACATAATCTACTGGTACACTACTAGAGTTTTTGTAACTAGAATAATATGCAGCAAGTTGAGCTGATGTTCTTATAGTAATCTCATCAAGTGGGAAAGTATGTCTACTGACCACATGACTTCCAGGTGCTCCTTTAACATGGAACCACACTTCATTATGTTTCGCTATTTTATGTGTAATGTATTCATTTTGAATATTATTTTTACCAACAAGTATTTCAACTCCGAGAGAATCATAGAAAGTTTCATAATTTGGTTTTGATTTTCTTTTTTTAGAGATAATTGAACGTTTTATAAACTTTTTGTTCATAAGTTCGATTTTTATCTCTTCTATATCTTTTAATGATGCATTTTCAATTTGTGTGGATAACTGATCAATGTATTGTAACTCCAGTTGAGCTTCTTTGATTTGATTATTTATGTGTGGAATACTAGCTTTTAACTTCTTGTATTTTTTGAAGTATTTTTCACTATTTTGGATGGGTGTTAATCGATTATCTAAGGTAATTTTGACTTTTTGGTCAGTATAATAATTATTACATTCTAATACAGAATCTCCCTTTAATATAGTGTGGATATTAGCCTGTATTAGCTCACCTTTAATCCTATTTTCATTCATATTTTCAGTATTTCTAAGATCTCTAGATAACTTGTCTATTTTATTTTTTAATCTTGCCCTATAATTTTTTGTGAACTTTATTAAATTTTTAGAATGCTGTTTAATTATATCTATTCTATCTCTATTATAGTAGTAGTAATCAAGCATTTTATTTACTGAATCAAATTTTCTTCTGTCACCCTGTAAATGTTGCAAATCAATAAAATAGAAATGGTCTTTGCTATTTGTTATTATAGTTGGATTAATCTCTGTTTTTATGTCTTGAAAAATCTGTCTAATTTCTTTTTGTCCCTTATTTAATTGAAACTGTACTTCTTTTATTATTAATGGACTGAAACCCATGACATTCTTCTTCATGTTTTCAATTTTATGATTTTCCGGATTGGTCAAAAACTTATCTAGGTCAACTCCATTATATGGATTAATTTGGGCTGTGAACGGATACTCATATATTGCACCAGGGAAGATTGTTCTTTCGGATCCGTCAAATGGCATTTGGTGTTTCATTGCCTCTAATATTTTTTGATTACTATCAGTTACTATAATATTAGAATGTCTACCCATAACTTCTACAATTAATAACTTGATTGTTAGATCACCTAATTCATTCCGTTTTTCTATTTCAAATGTTATTACTCTATCATTTTCTTTTTGTGTTATTTTTTGAATTATACCCCCTTCAATTTGCTTTCTTAAAAACATGCAAAATGTTGGTGGATGATTCGGTTTTTCGTACTTCATTTCACTAAAATGAATTCTCGCATAATTTGGTGAGCTACTTATGATTAATTGTTGCTTTCCTGCCTTTGAATTTATGTTAAAAAGTAAATCATATTTAGAAAGCTGGTAGATTTTGTTAATTCTACCAGTTAATATTGTCTGATTAAATTCTTTTGTTAAATGCCTTACTATATTTCCGTCAAAACTCATAAATATCACCGCATAAATTATAACACAATTTGAAAAAAATAAAAAAAGTGTTTTCAAAACCTTACATTTTACTATGTTTAATGTTATTATATATATTAATTAATCTTATATGAAATCTAGATATAAAGGGGGGTCACTTTAATGAAACTCAATGAACGAGGGTTATTAGTTGTTATTAGCGGTCCTTCTGGGGTTGGTAAAGGAACTGTAAGAAAAGCTTTGTTTGAATTAGAGGGTCATGATTTAGTGTATTCAATTTCAATGACAACTCGTCCACCACGTGAAGGTGAGGTCGATGGGGAAGATTATTATTTTGTTTCAAAGGAAGAATTTGAACGAAGAATAAAGGAAGACAAATTTTTGGAGTACGCTGAATTCGTTGGTAATTATTATGGGACTCCAAAAGATAAGGTTGATGAGCAAATAGAATTAGGTAAGGAAGTTGTACTTGAGATAGAAGTACAAGGTGCATTACAAGTTAGAGAGAAAGCGAAAGATGGTGTGTTTGTTTTCATTGCACCACCTACAAAGGAAGCACTTTTCAGAAGACTACTAAGAAGAGGGACTGAAGATCCAAAATCTATTCAAAAAAGGATGGATAAAGCGGAAAGAGAATTCCCTTTAGCACATAAATATGATTACATTGTAGTAAATGATGAAGTAACAAATGCGGCTGATAGAATATTAGCTATTATTCGTGCGGAACATGCAAAAACAGAAAGATCAATTTATAAATACAAAGAAATGTTGGAGGTAGAATAATTAATGAAGAATCAAGAAGGTTTACGTTATCCATCAATCGATAAACTATTAACTAAAATCGATTCAAAATACAAGTTAGCATATACAAGTGCTAAAAGAGCAAAGAAAATTAAAGAGGATGAATATGTTTCGATTGACCCGAAATGCAGCAAACCTGTAGGTATGGCATTAGAGGAAATTTTAGAGGGAAAAATCGATATTGACTTTGAAGAAAACTAGTAGAATTCGTTCTACTTTTTTTTATTTTTATGACTCTTTAGAGTCATAACTATGATATAATAAATAATGGTAAATTAAGTATGGAGATGACATCATGAACAACAATTTTAAGAACTTATTACAACAACTAGATCTCTTAGAAAAAACCGATATTTATAACGGAGATTTAATCGAAATCATAGCCGACAAAAACAGTTGGCTTTTTGATGTGGAGTTCGATGAACCTATGTCAATTAGTGACTTCGAATTATTCCATAAAAGAATAAAATTATTACCTAGAAAAATCAAATCTATAAAAAATACAGAACTGACTGTAAGATACAAAAATAATGATTTTAGAAGACTATCTGATTATTACGATTTTGTATTAAAAAAACTTGCGATAGATAAACCAAGATTTAATGCAATTATTGAGTTTGAAATTGAACAAAATAAAAACCGTATTGAGGTAGTTTGTCCTAAAGATGGGACTTTTGTTACTGATATGCTATACGACATAAAATCTGAATTACTAAGGATGGGATTTGATGTATTTTTAGCTACAAGAATATGTCAGGCACAACCTACAATAAAAGCTCGTATTGACAAAGATAAAGAAGAATTTTTAAACACAGTTATGCAACAACAAGAAGTTGAAGTAGTTGAAAAAAGATATGTGAATTACAAAAACAATGTAGTTCGAGGAATTAAAAATTCTATTTCAGATATTCCTGTTTCTGAAAATGATTTAATTGAATATAAAAGTATGAATGATAATACTATTTTTAGTTTCGAAGGAGAAATTACAAAAATGGATTATCGCTCTTTAAACACGGGTAGTCATTTATATACTTTTATCATCAGTGATGATGTTGATTCTATCTATGTTAAGAAGTTTGTAAAAGACACAGAAGAAAAGAAATTTATGGATGAAACCAAAATAGGAATGCTTGCGAAGATAAAAGGGAATGCAATGTTTGATAAATTCTCAGACGAAGTTAGTGTTACCGCTATTGTATTCGAAAGAACAAACTATGTAATTCCTAAAGATACAAGAAAAGACCTGGAAACAGAAAAAAGAGTAGAACTACACGTCCATACTAAAATGTCAACATTGGACGGAATAAACTCAATAAGTGAGTTTGTAGCTACTGCTAAAAAATGGGGACATGAGGCAATAGCAGTTACCGATCACGGTAATGTTCAATCATTCCCTGAATTGTTTAAGGCAACTAAAGACAAAAAGATTAAACCAATTTATGGTTGCGAGTTTACTTTTGTAAATGAAGATGATTTAAAAATAGTTCAAAACCCAGTTGATTTACCATTCAATGATGCTGTTTATACAGTGTTTGATATTGAAACAACTGGACTGAGTGTTAACTATGATAAAATCATTGAAATTAGTGCAATTAAACTAAAAAACAATCAAGTAATTGATCAATTTAACACATTTGTTAATCCTGAAAGACCTATCTCTTTATTAACAACCAAATTAACATCAATTAAAAATGGTGATGTAGCATTAGCACCTAAAATAGAAGAAGTTATTCCTAAATTTAAAGCATTTTTTGAAGGTAGTGTTATGGTTGCTCATAATGCTCACTTCGATATGGGGTTCATCTATCATGAACTAAAACAAAATGGGTTATATGAAGAAAAATATACGACAATTGATACTTTACAAATCGCAAGAAACTGTTATGGTGATAATCTAAAAAGATTTAACTTAAAAGCAGTATCTAAATTCTTCAAAGTACACCTAGAACAACATCACCGTGCTGAATATGATACAAGAGCTACTTCAGAAGTATTTTTACACATGTTGCGTGACGCAAGAAGTAAAGGGATTACTAATATAAAAGATTTCAATATGTTAAGTGAAAAATCTGATGCATATAAATACTCAATAAGTAAACATATCAATATTTTAGCTAAAAATAAAACAGGATTAAGAAATCTGTTTAAAATAGTTAGTGATGCCAATACGACACACTTCTACAGAGAAGCAAGACTACTAAAAAGTGTTCTTCAAGAAAACAGAGAAGGTCTAATAGTAGGTAGCGGTTGTATGAACTCAATGTTATTTGAAATCGCTAAAAATAAAGATTATGAAGAACTTAAGGAACATGCAAAATTCTATGATTATTTAGAGGTACAACCTTTAAATGACTTTAGACATTTAGAAGAAGATATGGACAACGCTTTAGAAAACATAAAAGACGTAATAATGAGGATTATTAAAGTCGGGGAAGAATTAAATATTCCTGTAATTGCTACAGGTGATGTACATCATATTTTAGAAAGTGATAAAAAATATCGTGATATCTATGTTCAAACACCAGTAGTAGGTGGAGGTTTACATCCTTTAAGTAGATATAAACAAATCCCTGCACAGTATTTTAGAACTACAAAAGAAATGTTAGAAGCATTCTTCTTTATTGAAGAAGAAAAACGTTATGAAATAGTAGTAAAAAATACGCAATTAATCAATGAACAAATCGACTTCATTAAAGCATTTGTTCCTGAATTATATGCACCAAAAGATGACTTCCTTGCCTTAGAAGGAATACCATCAATACAAAATAAACTAATTAAGATGGTAAATGATCGTTCTAGAGATATTTATGGTTCTAATTTACCAGCGATTGTTGAACATCGTATCAACAAAGAAATAAAATCAATTACCGAAAATAAGTTCTCGACAGTTTACTATATCTCTCATCTATTAGTAAAAAAATCTCTTGATGAAGGTTACTTGGTAGGTAGTCGTGGTTCTGTTGGTAGTTCATTAGTAGCGACAATGATGGATATTACTGAAGTAAATCCATTGCCTCCACACTATGTATGTCCAAAATGTCAGTTTTCATCGTTTAAAATGACAAATGATGAAAAAACAAGGTATAGTTTCAGAGATGAAGAAATCCGTTTACAAGCGATTTTAGACAAGTATGAAACAGGATTTGATTTACCAGATGAAACCTGTCCAATTTGTGATGCACCACTAAATAAAGATGGACATTCAATTCCTTTTGAAACATTCTTAGGATTTAAAGGAGATAAAGTACCAGATATTGATTTAAACTTCTCTGGTGATTATCAACCAGAAGTTCATGAGTATATCCGTAAAATCTTTGGGGTTGATCGTGCTTTTAGAGCAGGAACAATATCAACAGTAGCTGAAAAAACAGCATTTGGATATGTTAAAGGATATTTAGAAAAGAAAAATGTCTTTATGAGAAAAGCCGAAATTGAAAGAAGTGCTTCTAATATTACAAAAGTAAAACGTTCAACAGGACAACATCCTGGGGGAATTGTAGTTGTACCTTCATATAAAGAAATAATTGATGTTACACCAGTCCAATATCCTGCGGATGATACTTCAGGTTCTTGGCGTACAACCCATTTTGATTATCATAGTTTTGAAGATAACCTATTTAAGTTAGATGTATTAGGTCATGATGATCCTACGATGATTCGTTTCTTAATGGATTATGTTAAAGCACATCCATTAGATTTCCCATTCACCGAAGCAACAGAAATTCCATTAGATGATTCTAATGTATACAATCTGTTAAATTCAACTGAATGTATCGGTTTAGATCCAACAGATGTTAATTCACAAGTAGCTAGTTTTGGAGTTCCTGAAATGGGAACAAGATTTGTTCGTGATATGTTAACAGATTCTCGTCCTAAAACATTTGCTGATATTGTAAAAATTTCAGGTTTATCTCACGGGACAGATGTTTGGCTAAATAACGCTAAAGATTTAGTAACTGGTAAATCAAGATTTGGGAAAATTCCATTTAGTGAAGTAATTGGTTGTCGAGATGATATCATGGTTTCATTAATTTCTTGGGGAATGCCAGAAGCAACAGCCTTTGAAATAAGTGAGTTCATCCGTAAAGGTAAAGCCGCAGGTAATCCTGATAAATGGGAAGGTTATAAACTAATAATGCGCGACTATAAAATACCTGAATGGTATATATGGTCTTGTGGACAGATTAAATACATGTTCCCAAAAGCCCATGCAACTGCATATGTAATGATGGCTTTAAGAATTGCCTGGTTTAAATATTATCACCCAATTGTATTCTATAGTGCTTATTTCAGTAAAAGAGCTGGAGATTTTGATGTTTATGCATTAAAAGGTGGCGAATATGAAATAACTAAAAAAATGAATGTTATTGAAGAAAAAGGAAATAGAGCGACTGAAACAGAGAAAAGACAATATACAGTTTTAGAAGTAGCGTTAGAAATGGTTAAACGTGGATTTAAATTTAGAAATATCGATATTGAAAAATCAGATGCAAGAGACTTCTTAATTGCAGAAGATGAAAAAAGTTTACTTATGCCATTTATAACAGTAGATGGTCTAGGTTTAAAAGTTGCTGAATCAGTAGTGAAAGCTCGTAGTGAAGCACCATTTAAATCAAAAGATGATATTAAAGAAAGAACTTCATTATCGAAAACTTTATTTAATAAATTAGAGATGTTAGATGTCTTTGATGATATTCCTGATAATTCACAAATGAACCTATTTGATTTTTCATAATTTTTTCATAACTAAAAAAACAAAAATGATATAATAATTAATTGAAGGAGTGGTTTACATGAGATTTAGAGGACAAAACCCAGTATACAAGTACGGGGATTATACAGAGAGATACGATAACGCTGATCAAGCAACTTATACAGGTGTTGTAGCTAAAACAGGATTTATATTAGGTATTATCGCAGTCGTAGCATTATACTTTGCTTATACTTTAGAAATAACTTCATTTGGGACTAACGTTTTAATCCCATTATTAGTAGCACCAATCATTGCGATTATCGCAATCATTGTTACTCATAGAAATCCAGCAATTGCAATGTTTTCAAGTATTGTTTACGCAATATGTGAAGGTGTGTTTTTAGGGTTTATTAGTGGTATTGTTGCTTGGGCTTATGGTGGAGAGATAGTTCAAACTGCATTAATTGGAACATTTGGTGTTCTTGGTGGAATGTTATTCCTATACTCAACAGGAATTATTCGAGTAGGGAATTTCTTCAGAAGAGCAATGTTCGCAATGTTAATTGGATTAGTTTTATCATCATTAGTTTTATTGGTTTTAGCATTTACTAATGTTCAACTATTTAGTGGATTGTATTTTGGGATTGTTGTATTAAGTGTAATTATCTCAAGTTTATATTTATTAGTAGATTTTGATAATATTACAAGATATGTTGAAGGTGGAGCTCCAAAACAAACAGAGTGGAGTTTAAGTCTAGGTTTAGCAGTTACCCTTGTATGGTTATATGTTGAAATCTTAAGATTATTAGTAATTATTGCCGGACGTAGAAGATAATAAGCCTTGAAAAAGGCTTTTTTTCTTGATTAAAAATCAAAACTGAATTATAATAATAAAGAAATTGAAGACATAGAATTAGTAGTTAATAAGTATTAATTAATAGAGAAGAGTATAAATGGTGGAATTACTCAATTAATATGTTAATGAATTCATCTATCGAGAGATGCTAATCACATCCGTATATCTGCGTTAAAGATTCGAGTGTCTAGGAAACTAGAAACAAAGGTGGTACCACGGATTTTATAAGTTCGTCCTTATTTTAGGA
>CBFCWG010000006.1:0-87883 GCA_965601565.1 uncultured bacterium
CATCCACATAGATAGAAAACTTAAGGCTGCTTCGTTCCCGACCTGACCTAGTTCGTTACGACCTATTGAATGAGGATGATTCATAAGAGATGTTAAATATTTAAATTTATTTTGCGCGAATTTTCTGAAAAAACTTTGTGACTATTTCTCCACACTCTTTTTCTAAAATTCCACCTGTAACATTTACTTTGTGATTAAACGGTTCATCAAATAATTGTACAACACTTTCATGTGATCCTGTTTTAGGATCTCTTGCACCATAGTATACTTCTTTAATTCTTGATTGGATTATTGCACCAGCACACATTGGGCAGGGTTCTATTGTAACATACATTGTACATGTGTCAAGTCTCCAACTATTTAATGCTTTATTTGCTTTTTCTATAGCTATTATTTCAGCATGAGCTGTAGCTCTGTTAAATTCTTCTCTTTCGTTTCGTGCTACAGCGATGATTTCTCCTTGATTTACAATGATTGCCCCAATAGGAACCTCCTCATTTAAAAACGCTTCATTCGCTAACTCTAGCGCTTTTCTCATAAAATCTTCGTTTGTTTTTAGCACTATAAAATCCCTTTATAAATCTTTGGTTTTCTATATACTTTATGGCAACTTCTACATCTAGCTTCATAACTTTCTTCAGCACCTATTAGTACAATTGGATCGTTATAGCGAGCAGGTTTTCCATTTACTATTCGTTGAGTTCTAGTAGCAGGAATACCACACTTAACACAAATAGCTGTCAGTTTTGTAACATACTCTGCAAGAGCTAATAATTTAGGCATAAAACTGAAAGGTTCTCCCCTAAAATCTTTATCCAAACCACTAACTATTACTCTAACACCTCTAGAAGCTAAATATTCACATATTCCTACTGCTTCTTCATCTAAGAACTGAATTTCATCTACTGCAACAACTTGAGTGTCTGAATCGATGTGATCAAAAATTTGTCTAGCAAAAGATATATTAACTGATTTTGTTCGATTATTATTATGTGAAACAACTTCATTATCAGCATATCGATTATCAATTAACGGCTTAAATACAACAATATTCTTTTTAGCGTACTCTAAACGTTTAACTCTTCTTAATAGTTCTTCTGTTTTTCCCGCGAACATAGGTCCACATATAACTTCTATCCATCCATCTTTTTGATTTAGATACATAAATTCACCTCTTTTTTTTACAATATTTATAATACAGTATTGGCTTGAATAAAACAATATATTTTTATAAATTGAGTGATTTTATTATGTAAAATTTCTTTATTTTTTTAACTTATTTCATTTTCAACAAGTAGTGGAATTATTGAATATATACTAAACGGCTGAATAAAGCGCTTTAAACTTAATTAAAAACATAATATTTTAACCTTATTTTTGCATGAAAACCCTTTAATAAAATCAACAATTATGTTATAATTGTTTGGAATATAATATTAATATGCAATAAGGAGAAGATTATGGGTAAAAGATTAGAAATATCCGAAGCACAAAGAAAAGAACTACTACAGGAAATAAAAAAGCTTAAAAAACTCCCTGGTCCTCTAATGCCAATTTTACATGAAGCACAGAGAATTTTTAGTTGTATCCCAATTGAAGTACAAAAAATTATTTCAGAAGAGACAGATGTACCGATATCTGAGATTAACGGTGTTGTTACTTTTTATTCTAGTTTCACCTTAAATCCAAAAGGTGATCACATCGTTGGTGTTTGTTTAGGTACACCATGTTATGTACGTGGAGCACAAACTATACTTGATGCAGTAAAAACTGAATTAGGTGTAGATGTTGGTGGTACTACTGGAGACGGTTTCTACACACTTGAAGCAATTAGATGTATTGGTACTTGTGGTATGGCTCCAGTTTTGGCGTTTGATGAAGATGTTTACGGAGAAATGAATGTAACCAAGGCGAAAAGATTAATTAAAGAATATAGGAGTAAATAGATGGAACTTAATGACGTTTTAGAATTATTAAATGCAAAACAGTTCAACTTAGAATGTCCTCGATGTGTAAAAGAAATTAACTATGCCTTTGTATGTGACTTAATGAGTGATGCATTAATGCTACTTAAAAAAATGCCAAGTCACATCGGTGCACACGGTGCGTTAGTTACTGGATTAGTAACTAACCAAGCACTAAGAACAGCAGAGATTTTAGACTTAGAAACAATTATTTTTGTTAGAGGTAAAACCCCAACTCAATCAGTTATAGATTTAGCTGATGAAATTGGAATAACCTTGATTGGTACTGGCTTAACTATGTATCGTACTAGTGGATTATTATTCATGAATGGTGTAAAAAGCCATGAATCTGTATTAGAGGAAAATTAATTGGAAAATTATTCTCAAGAATATATGATTGAGCGTAATGATATATCTAATGCAGGTACAGTCGCAAGTCTAACAAAAAGAGCATTGAGAAAAAGAGGATTATCTCGTGAATTTATTAAACAGGTTACTATAGGTGTCTATGAAGCAGAAATAAATGTAGTTATCCATTCTTATGGAGGAAAAGCAATCGTTAATATCACCAATGATTTTATCGAAGTTACTTTTTCCGATATTGGACCTGGAATACCAAACATTGAACAAGCTTTAACAAAAGGATTCTCAACCGCAAGCTCATATGCAATTGAAAATGGGTTTGGAGCAGGAATGGGTTTACCTAATATTAAAGCAGTTTCTGACGAAATGGATTTACAATCATCTGAAGATGGTACATATCTTTACATGAAATTTAATATTACTCAGGAATGCTATGCTAGTTAAAGATATTCTAAATTCAGAACACCTAAAAACCATTAATGATAATGGTAACCTAGATAGTAAAATTAGCGGGATGTTTGCATGTGATTTGCTGAGTCACGTAATGGGTCATGCTGAAGAAGGTAATATTCTTATTACAGTATTAAACAACATAAATGTCTTAGGAGTTGCAAGTTTACTTGATCTAAGCTGTGTTATCTTTACACACAGTACAGATGTAAACGATGCGGTTATCCATAAGGCAAATGAATTAGAAATTCCATTGCTAGTAACAAGTTTAACTACAGCACAAATCACAATCGAATTATTAAAATTTGGTGTAAACAATTAAATTTTTTTACGATTTACATATACATAGTGTTTTATCCCCAGATGCAGATGATTTTATGACACCAAATAATATCCTTAATATGGCAATGTTGAAAGACTTAGACTTTGTTGCAATAACTGATCACAATAGTTCAAAACAGCTATACGTCGTTGATGAGATTGAGCAAGCATACGACTTCATTTTGATACCAGGTATCGAAGTTACTGTAAAAGAGAAATTTGATGTCTTATGTTACTTTAGATCTTATCAAGATGCACATAAATTAGATAAAATTCTTGAGAAGTATTTAAATGGTACATGGGGTCCTTTTTCTGAGGAGGATCAAATGATAACGGATTTATATGATATAACTGTTAAAACATTTCCAACACCTTTAACTAGTACATCAATTCCCTTTAAAACACTTTATAAGGAAGTTAAAGAGCTTAATGGAGCTATTGTTTTAGCACATATCGATCGTAAAAACAAATCAGCTTTAAACACTTTTAAACTAAAAGATATCAAGTTTGATGGAATAGAAATACAACAGTATTTCAAAGATGATTATTTGACAAAACATCCAGAATTAAAAAAATATAAAATATTTAGTAGTTCTGATTCGCATTCTTTATTAACTATTTCAGAACGAGAACACTATATAGAACTAAAAGAGAAAAGTATTGATGCATTTTTTGAATACTTGCTAAAGGATGATTAATTTGAACGAATTATCATTACATATATTAGATATTTGTCAAAACTCAATCAAAGCTAACGCAACATTAATAAAAATTATTATTAATGAAGATATCTCTCAGAATGTCTTCTCAATCATTATTGAAGACAACGGTTGTGGAATGAATGAAAAAACATTATCAGAAGTGGCTGATCCCTTCTTTACTACTAGAACCACTAGAAAAGTAGGAATGGGAGTATCATTATTTAAAATGGCCGCAGAAATGGCAGATGGTGATTTCGTCATAACATCAGCAATTAACTCAGGAACAAAAGTAAAAGCATTGTTTAAACACGATCACATTGATAGAGCTCCGTTAGGTACTATTGAAGATACAATAGGTATTTTGGTTCTTAATGAAGCAGAAATCGATATTTATTACGAGCATAATTATGATGGGAAAAATTATGTTTTAGATACAAGAGAAATAAGGAAAGTTCTAGATGGAATTCCATTCACTAATTACGATGTAATTATGTGGATTAAAAACAATATAAAAGAAGGAATACTTGATATTCATAAGGAGGAAACAGAGTGAAATCTTTAGATGACTTAAAAAAGATTCGTGATGCAGCTCAAAGAAAAGTAACAATGAGAACTAACAGTGATAGTACTAGAATATTAGTTGGTATGGCGACATGTGGAATTAGTGCTGGTGCAAGACCTGTTATGAACAAATTTGTGGAAGAAATAGCAGATAGAGATCTTCTAGATGTAACAGTAACCCCTGTAGGATGCATTGGTGAATGTGCAATAGAACCTATAGTTGAAGTACTTGAAGGAGAAACAAGAACAACTTATTGCCGAGTTGATGTAAAAGTAGCAGAAAGAATTATCAAAGAACATATCGTTGGTGGTAAAGTTGTCCAAGATTATGTAATTGGTAAATTTAGATTATAGGTGGTGGCATGATGATTGAAAGAGCACACGTCCTGATCTGTAGTGGTTCTATGTGTATCAGTAGAGGAGCAAAATCTCTACGTGATGAGTTCGAAGAACATTTAGCAAGATTAGGTATTAGAGAAGAAATAAAACTTGTAAACACTGGTTGTGTTGGACTTTGTGAACAAGGACCTTTCGTAATTGTTTATCCAGAGGGTGTATTTTATGCACTAGTTAAAAATAAAGACATCAAAACTATATGTGAAGAACATTTATACAAAGGACGTATAGTTGAAAAACTAGTTTTTGATGAAGCATTAACTGAAGACAAAGAAATCAAAGCATTTGATGAAATCAAATTCTACTCAAAACAAACACGTATAGCCTTACGCAACTGTGGTTTAATCAACCCTGATGATATTGAAGAATATATCGCTAGAGATGGTTATCGTGGTCTAGGTAAAGCATTACTTGAAATGACTCCATTAGAAGTTATTGAAGAAATGTTAGAATCTGGTTTACGTGGTCGTGGTGGTGGTGGATTCCCAACAGGTTTAAAATGGAAATTTGCTTACAACAACGAAAGTGATCAAAAATATGTAATATGTAATGCCGATGAGGGAGACCCAGGAGCATTTATGGATAGAGCTTTATTGGAGGGAGACCCTCATAGTGTTTTAGAAGGTTTAATGATTGCAGGATATGCTATCGGAGCAGACAAAGGTTATATTTATGTTCGTATAGAATATCCAACAGCCATTGAAAAACTAAAAGCAGCTATTTCTCAGGCAAAAGAGCTGGGATTATTAGGAGAGAATATCTTCGGTAGTGGATTTAACTTTGATATTGAAATTCGTTTAGGTGCTGGTGCATTCGTATGTGGTGAAGAAACTGCATTAATCGCATCAATTGAAGGTGGACGTGGTATGTCACGTAATAAACCTCCATTCCCAGCTGCTAAAGGATTATGGGGTAAACCTACAATTATCAATAATGTAGAAACTTTAGCTAATATTCCTGCAATCTTATTCTCAGGTGCAGCAGAATTCTCTAAAGTTGGTACAGAAAAATCTAAAGGTACTAAAGTATTCAGTTTAGGTGGAAACATCAAAAATGCTGGATTAGTTGAAGTCCCAATGGGAACTACATTACGTGAAGTAATTTACGAAATTGGTGGAGGAATCCCTAAAAACAAGGCATTAAAAGCTGTTCAAACAGGTGGTCCATCAGGTGGAGCTATCCCTGATAGCTTAATGGATATGAAAATCGAATACGAGACACTAATTGCTGCAGGTTCAATGATGGGTTCTGGAGGAATGGTTGTTATCGATGAAGATAACTGTATGGTTGATATTTGTCGTTTCTACTTAGATTTCACAGTTGAGGAATCTTGTGGTAAATGTACACCATGCCGTGAAGGTACTAAAAAAATGTTAGAAATGTTAGAAATTATCTCTTCTGGTGAAGGAACATTGGAAGATATTGATATTCTAGAAAAACTAGCAAAATCAGTTAAAGCATCATCACTTTGTGGTCTTGGACAAGCTGCGCCAAACCCAATCTTATCAATGTTAGAACATTTCCGTCCTGAATTTGAAGCTCACGTAGTTGAAAAAACATGTCCAGGTGGAGTTTGTAAACCATTAATTCATTTAGAAGTTACTGACAAATGTATTGGTTGTACAAAATGTGCTACAAACTGTCCTGTAGATTGTATCTCAGGATCAATTAAGCAAATGCATGAAATTGATACATCAGCTTGTATAAAATGCGGAGTTTGTAAAAACATCTGCCCTGTTGATGCTATCATAAGTGTTTAGGAGGTAAATCATGGAAAAATATACTATCAAAATT
Organism: uncultured bacterium; assembly: GCA_965601565.1. Taxonomy (GTDB): domain Bacteria; phylum Bacillota_I; class Bacilli_A; order Izemoplasmatales; family Izemoplasmataceae; genus Xianfuyuplasma. The sequence goes on from CBFCWG010000006.1 coordinate 6,551, forward strand.
AACGGACAAGAGATTACCGTACCTAAAAATTATACTGTAATGCAAGCAGCTGATGAACTAGGAATTGATATCCCTCGTTTATGTTACTTAAAAGATATTAATGAAACTTCTGCATGTCGTTTATGTGTTGTTGACGTTAAAAATATGCGTGGTCTTAAGAACTCATGTACTTTAGCTTTAACTGACGGAATGGAAGTTGAAACAGATACACAAGAAATCCACGATAATATTGTGGCTAACTTACAACTATTAGCAAGTAATCACATCTTTGAATGTTGGTCTTGCGAAAGAGAACATAACTGTGAATTATTAGACCTTATGCGCCGTTACAACGTTGACAACGTATATGCTGACAATAAATTTTTCACAAAAAAAGAACGTTTAATTAATGATTCTTCTGATTCTATCGTTTTAGATAGTGGTAAATGTATCCTTTGTGGTAGATGTGTTTCTGCCTGTGAAGTATTCACAGGATTAGGAATCTTAAACTTCAATGAACGTGGTAATGAAACATATGTAGGACCAGCCTTATTCCACAATATGGAAGATAGCGGATGTATTTACTGTGGTAAATGTATTCAAGTTTGTCCGGTTGCTGCAATCAAAGAAAAATCACAGATTGATGAAGTATTAGACGCATTAAGAAATAAAAACAAAAAAGTTATCGTTACTACTGCTCCTTCTATTCGTGTTACTTTAGGAGAAGAGTTCGGTAGTGAAATCGGTGAAAACGTAGAAGGTAAAATGTATAAATCATTTGAAAAACTTGGATTTGATGAGTTCATTGACGCCAATGTATCAGCTGATTTAACAATCTTAGAAGAAGGAACTGAATTTATTAATCGTCTAAATAATGGTGGTAAATTACCTTTATTCACTTCTTGTTCACCAGGTTGGATTAACTATATTGAGCAATACGAACCAGAATACCTAGACAACTTATCAAGTGCTAAATCACCACAACAAATGGCTGGTGTATTAGCTAAACATTACTACGCAGAAAAACTAGGATATAATAAAGAAGATGTAGTTGTAGTTTCAATTATGCCTTGTATCGCTAAAAAACACGAAGCAGAAAGACCAGAAATGGAATACAAAGGAATTAGAGATGTAGACTACGTACTAACAACTAGAGAATATGCTCGTTTACTAAAACGTAAAGGTATCGAGTTTATGAAATTAGAAGATGGTGAGCCAATTGGTGAACTTGCTAAATACACAGGTGCTGCTGCAATCTTTGGTGCAACTGGTGGAGTAATGGAAGCAGCGTTAAGAAGCGTTTCTGAAATCCTTGAAGAAAAACCTACACCAATTGATTTCCATGAAGCACGTGGATTAAAAGGTATCAAAGAAGCAACATATCATGTTGCTGGCCAAGATATTAACGTAGCTATCGTTCATGGTGGTATAAACATCAAAGATTTCTTTGCAAAAATGAAGAAATCTAAAAAACAATATCACTTTGTTGAGTTTATGGCTTGTACAGGTGGATGTATTTATGGTGGAGGACAACCTATCCATCCAGCAAAAATACAGGACACAGTACCAATTCGTCAAATGAGAATTGATTCTTTATATAAAATTGATCAAGACAAAAAAGATCGTAAATCACATATAAACGATGTAATCACAGGTTTATACAATGAGTTCTTTGAAAAACCAGGTTCTCATAAAGCTCATGAAATGTTACACACTTCTTTTAAATCAAGAAACTTCTATAAATAAAGAAAAAACCCTAGTTTAATTACTAGGGTTCTTTTTATAGCCAAAATAAAAAGCCACTAAATAGTGGCTAATATTCTTAGTTGTCCGATTTACGACCGTAACGTTTGTTGAATTTCTCAACACGACCTGCAGCTTTACCGAATTTTTGCTCTCCAGTATAAAATGGATGACAATTTGAACATGTATCAACACGTACTTCATTTAGTACGCTTCCACTTTCAAATGTGTTACCACAAGTAGTACAAGTAACTGTTACAGTATTGTATTTAGGATGAATTGCTTTTTTCATCGTCATTACTCCTTCCGCCATGGTATCATTTACCATAGTAAGTTTTATTCGCTAGTAAATTATAACAAAAGAAATTTTATAAAGCAAGAAAAAAAATATAAAAATCATCAACACAAAAATAATCAAATCTTTCCTATATATATTATATACTATGTTATAATATTGTTGTTGATAGAGGGTGAAAAAATATGAGAATAATCGATTTGTCAGTCATTACAAAAACTGTAAAAGAATCAGTAATAAAAATCAATTATAATTTAGATTCAAGTCTTGTTGGATTAATCAAGCAAGCGCGTAATAAAGAGACAAACACAACTGCTAAATCTATTTTAGATGACATAATACAAAACCAAGAAGTTGCAAAAGAGGGACAAGTTCCTTTATGCCAAGACACTGGTGTAGTAGTTGTTTTTTTAGAACTTGGAAGTGAAGTAACATATCAAGGAGATATTTACGAGGCTATAAATGAAGGTGTTAGACAAGGATATAACGAAGGTTACTTAAGAAAAAGTATTGTTAATCATCCTTTTAATAGAGTTAACTCACAAGATAATACACCAGCAATTATCCACACTAAACTGGTACCTGGAGATAAAATCAAACTTAAAATTGCCTCAAAAGGTGGGGGGAGTGAGAACATGAGTAATGTTACCATGTTAACTCCCGCTGACGGTATTGAAGGTGTAAAACAACTAGTACTAGATACAATATTTAAAGCCGGTGGAAAACCATGCCCTCCAATTATTGTAGGAGTTGGAATCGGTGGCAATCTAGAGAAAAGTGCATTGTTGGCAAAAGAAGCACTACTAAGAGAACTAGAGGATGAAAGCAAAGATAAAATTATTAATAACTTAGAAAAAGAGTTATATAAGGAAATAAATAAACTTGGCGTTGGTCCAATGGGTGTAGGTGGAGAAACAACTTGTTTAGCTGTAAAAATCAATTATTATCCAATGCATATCGCAAGTCTTCCAGTCGCAATTAACATTCAATGTCATTCTGCTAGACACACTGAGGTGATATTATGATTAAATTAACCACACCAATAACTGATAATGATATAAAAAGTCTACATGTTGGTGAAAAAGTCCTAATTTCTGGAACTATATATACCGCAAGAGACCAAGCCCATATTAGATTAATAGATGAAGATAATCCAAAATTTGATATAAATGGAAGTGTAATTTTCTATGTAGGTCCAACACCTCCAAGAGATGGTGTTGCAATAGGAGCAAGTGGTCCTACATCAAGTTATAGAATGGATAAATTAGCTCCTCCACTTATGGAAAGAGGATTAAAGGTAATGATTGGAAAGGGCGATAGAAGTGAAGAATTTCGTCTTGAAATGATTAAACATAATGCTGTTTATTTAATTGCTACTGGTGGTGCTGGAGCGCTACTAAGCAGTAAAATTATCAAGAGTGAAGTTATTATGTACGAAGACCTTGGTGCAGAAGCTATTCGTAAATTAGAAGTTAAAGAATTTCCTTGTTTTGTAGCATATGATGTTCACGGGAAAAATATTTTTAAGGATAATAACTAATGAAAGATATTAGAAAAAGAAGTCTTGAACTACACGAACACCACCAAGGTAAAATTACGGTAGAATCAAAAATCAAAGTAGAAAATAAAGACGATTTAAGTCTAGCTTACTCTCCAGGAGTAGCTGAACCATGTCGTGAAATTCAAAAAGATATAAACAATGTATATAAATACACATCAAAAGGAAATATGGTTGCTGTAGTAAGTGATGGTAGTGCAGTTTTAGGACTTGGTGAAATTGGTCCATATGCTGGTTTACCTGTAATGGAAGGTAAGGCTATTTTGTTTAAAGAATTTGCTAATGTAGATGCTTTTCCTATTATGCTAAACACTACTGCTCCCGATGAAATTATCAATATAGTGAAAAACATAGCACCAACATTTGGTGGTATAAACCTTGAAGATATTAAAGCCCCCAAATGTGTCTATATCGAAAGAAGACTAAAAGAAGAACTAGATATTCCTGTATTCCATGATGATCAACACGGTACAGCAATAGTAACAGCAGCAGCTCTGATAAATGCATGTAAACTTACGAACAAAAACATAGAAGACCTAAAAATAGTTATCTCTGGAACAGGTGCTGCAGGTAGTAGTATTGCTAAACTACTACATCAAATGGGTGTAACTCATATTTATGGATATAATCGATCTGGTGTTGTTTTAGATTCAAAATACAACAAGTATAAGTTTTTAGAACAAGAGCTTCTAGATCAAAAAATATTCATGTCACCTAACGATTTGACTGAGGATTCACTTAAAGAAGTAATCAAAAATAAAGATGTCTTCATTGGTGTATCTGCAAAAGGTATATTAACTAAGGAAATGGTTAGATCAATGAGTAAAGATCCATTTATCTTTGCAATGGCAAATCCAGATCCAGAAATCGCCTATGAAGATGCGATAGATGCAGGCGCATTTATAATTGGTACTGGTAGAAGTGATTATCCTAATCAAATTAACAATGTACTAGCATTCCCTGGATTATTCAGAGGTGCATTAGACGCAAGAGCAACAAACATCACAGAAAGTATGAAACTTGAAAGTGCAAAGGCAATTGCAAGTATCATAGAAGAGAAAGAATTGCGAAAAGATTACATTATCCCTTCTCCTTTTGATAAGAGAGTTGTGGAACGTGTTAGTAAAGCTGTCTACAACGAAGCTATACGACTTGGTATAAATAGAATATAAGTGCTTTTTTTCCACAAAAAGCACTTTTTTTATAGCACATCGTTGACATTTACCATTAAAAAGTGTACAATATGACTGATTAGTCAATTCAACGAAAGGAGGAAAGTTTTATGGACGAGAAAAAAAGAGAACATATATTAGATACTTCAATGAAATTATTTAATGAGTGTGGATTCCACGGAATGCCAACAAGTAAAATCGCGAAGGAATCTGGTGTAAGTGTTGGAACTCTGTTTAACTACTTTCCTACCAAAGAAGACTTAATTGTAGCCATTTACATGGAAATTAAAAAGAGATCGAAACATTCATTTATTGAACATTTATACCAAGCTGGTTCTGAATATGAATTATTAAAGTTAATGTGGCATAACGTAATTGAGTGGGGTGTTGAAAACCCTGAGGAATTTAAATATGTAGGATTATTCCACCATTCACCATTTAAACATTTATTTAAATCAGAGAAAATAATGTCACATTATGCAAAACTGAGAGAAACTATCTTCAAAATGATTTCTCCTACTACTATATGTAAAGACTACCCAGAATTCTCAATGATTTACTTAAACAACACTTTGAGAGCAGCAACTGATTTTATAATCGCAAATAATATTGTTGAAGATAGAGAACACTTCATCAATTCATCATTCGACTTATTTTGGAACGGTTTTGGCCAGAAATAAGCCCTTATATTTTTTTACATAACAAATGACTGATTAGTCAATGCAGACAAAAAAGGAGAGATACCATGATTAAACAATTTAAAACACTTTATGTTGATACATTACCGCTTAAAAAGGATATGGAAGAGGGAATCGTCTATGTTTCAGAAAGAACTTGGCAGTCTTCTCATCTTTGTGCATGTGGTTGTGGAGATGAAATCCTAACACCCTTAGTTAGGGGAGGCTGGAAACACGTCGTAAATGAAAAAGATGAAATTACATTATTTCCTTCTGTAACAAGTGAATCTTGTGATTCAACTTACTCAATTAATCAAGGATATGCAATCCTTTAAAAAAAAGACTCTTAGGAGTCTTTTTTATTTAATCTATACTTATTTCATTAATTATATTTTCAGGATCATCAATCGTAGAAACTTTGATATATTTATTTGAGAATGTGTAGAAGAAGTTCTCAATAAACTTACTTTTATATACATATACTTCTTCGTTAGTATCACTATCATGTTGGACATAACCAGCAAAAGTCATACCATCAACTTCATCAAAATCATATACAAGTATTCCACTATTATATCCATATCCATCTTCAACAGTGTATGAATATGTACTAAATGGTAGAGCAATAATTCCCTTTGATAAACTTACAAGTAAATCTTTATGTTCATAAGTTGCGGTACTATGTGCCCATCCAAACTCTTCATAATCAAAGATTACTTCATCAAATACGACAGGATTTGTTTTATCTGATATATCGTAAATTGATATTTTAAGTCCATTAGTTCCACCGTTATTATCTCCAAAACCAATACCTAACATATAATTATTATTTAGTGGTTGAAGATAACTACTAAATCCAGGTATTTCTAGTTCTCCTTCTTTAAAAGGTGCTTCTGGATCTGATAAATTAATTATATAGAATGGATCTGTTTGTTCAAAAGTTACAATATATCCATAATCACCAACAAAACGAACCGATTTAATAGTTTCCCCTGGTTTACCAAGGTTTTCTATTCTTGATACTTCATTTAAATCTTCATCTAAAATGAATATTCGATTATTAATATCACTACCCCACCAACCAGTTGTAGTAGCTATTCTTAAATAACCATTCTCTTCATCCATTGAGAATTGATTTAATGTATATCCTGTTACTACCCCAAGACTAGCATATTCAACGCTGGCTCCGGTAATAGAAATTTTCAATATAGCAGTTTTAGTATCTGAAACAGGCTCTTCAACATTCAGTAAATCGCTAAATGGTGCGAAGTAATAAATATTTCCTACAAGATAAATATTATTTGTAGAAACATATAAATTATATCCGCTGTCTCCTAAAATAACTTCCATATCAACTTGTCCATGATCTAAATCTAATGCGTAGAATGTTGTAAATGAGTTAGGTGATGTTCCATCTACATAAACGATATCTTCGTACTCTGTCTCAACTTTGACACCACTAACTTCATAATAAGGTAAATACTCATCCACATTGATATTATCATCGTTTAATGGTAGGTTCTGACTAGTAACTACATATAAATCATCATCAATTTTTCTAGTACCTATTAAATTACCGGAAATCGTATACTCATTTTCTAAACTTAAACCATCTTCTTTATCATATACATATACTTTTACGTTATCATTATATCCTTGCCAATAATCAATATATAAGTATTCATAATACGCATCTAAATCTACTCCGTCTGCGTATTCTTCACATTCGTACTCGTATTCTGAACCAACAACCACTAAGTATTCCTCATCTACATATAGTCCTTGAACACTATAGCCTGTAGGGCAATTTGTTTCCTCATCAATATATGAGATTTCAGTGTAAGTACTTAAAGCATCTGCTCCATCTTCTACTGTATACGCCAATGTAACTTGAACTTTATTTTGATGGATTGAATACATGTATTTACCATCAGTAACAACATTATCCATTTCATCAACACCAATTACTTGGTTATTAGTACCTGAATAATCATCACTACCACCTGAAGATGTATATATTGCATTCACAATTGAATCATCAAGTGCTTCTTGAGGAACACTGTCTATTGATTCCATTTCATCACGTTGAATAAATCCAAAACCATTAAACAAATCATATGTAGACATTTTACTCTGGAATGACTCATATAATTCAATAACTTCTGTTCCATTGTGAACATCTAATATATCTCCTGCAGGTGTAACTCTGTTACTTGTTCCCACAGATAAAATAATCGCAACAACAGCAACAGGAGCCAAAGCTGTACTAGCCAATAAACCAATACGTTTTTTAAATCCCTTATCTGGATTTCCTACACGCATTACTCCATGTTTTTCTCTTAGCATGCGATTTAAATTAAACTCATTGATAATTTTTCGAATCATAAACACCATAAATCCAACAATTAATACTACAAAGAATAAAATAATTGGATTATTTATTAAAAATAACATAAGAATACCTCCTTAAACCTTTAGTGCTGCTTTGAAGTCTTTTAAATAACTTCTATTAACTTCTACATGTTCACCATTTTTCATTAAGAGATCAAGTTTTGAGTTCAAAGCTGCTTTAATATATTCAATTTTCCCAATATTTACTAAACAGTATTTACTAACCCTAACAAAATCTTTACTCAATAAAATTTCTTCTATCTCATAAAGTTTCATTCTAATAACTAGCTTAGCATTACTTAGAATCCCATATACAATATCATCATTAACTTCGAAATAATAAAAATTACGACATTCAACACTCTTTTGCCCGAATTCATTACTTCCAGTGATATGTAGTTCTTCTCCTCTAACAATTAAATCTAAGAGTTTTGATACTTTAGGGATTTCAGCATGATTAAATACAATATTTAGCTTATTGTCTTCGACTAATTCTTTATCGTCTGTCACAACATAGTTATACTTAGGTGTTTCAACCAAATTAAGTCTTTCCTTAACCGTTTTGTGTTCTGACTTAGACACTTTTAGTTTGAACATAAACCTACCTCCTCATGAAGTCACTTAAAGTTTAGCACTTCTCTTTCTATATAAAAATGGTAATTAGGTATCCTACATATATTTTACACTATATTGCATCATATAGGCAATAAACAAAAAGAGACCTACTTAAGGTCTCTAAATTTATTATATAATTTTTGAAGTGGCATTCCCATTACAGAGTAATAGTCCCCTTCAACTTTCTTAATGTATCTTGCACCATATCCTTGAATTCCATAAGCTCCAGCTTTATCAAATGGTTCATCAGTATCAAGATACTCATTAATTTCTAAATCACTCATTTCATTAAAAGTTACATCAGCAAAATCATAGAAAGTCTCATGAAGTTTTTCACCAATAATCGCACAACCAGTTAACACTCTATGCTTTCTCCCAGATAAACTTCTTAACATTTTAAAGCCATCTTCGCGATCTTTAGGTTTACCAAGTGGTTTACCATCAAGTATAACCAAAGTATCAAACCCTAAAACACACGACTTAGGAAAATCCTTACGGACATGTTCAGCTTTTTGATAAGCTAAATCCATAACGATTTCTTCATTAGTTAAACCTTCCTTTAAATCTTCACATATATCACTTGATTTTATTATAAAATCTATATCGAGCAACTTTAGCAACTCTTTTCTTCTTGGTGACTGGCTAGCAAGAATGATTTGTTTATTCTTCAACTGCAACTTCCTTTACAGGAGGATTAACGAAGAATAATAAAATACAAGAAATAGCTAGCGGTACTAATAATAGTAGTACAGCTTTATTTGTCCCTAAACGTGATGTATCTTGATAGAATGCAATGATAAACGGACTGAAGATACCTGCAAATCTACCAAATACACTAAAGAATCCAAAGAAATCATTAGCTTTTTCATATGGTACCATCTTCGCATAATAACTTCTACTTACAGATTGGATACCACCTTGAGCAGTACCAATTAGGAATCCAACAACCCACATTAAATAAGTTGAATCAGCGAAGATCCTTGAAACCATAAACACACCTAATGCATATATTGCAATTCCATAATAAATCATCAATTTATTACCATATTTTTTAACTAATCTACCATATATGATAGCTGATGGAAATGCTACAACTTGTACCATTACAACAACTCCAAGCATTGTCATAGAGCCAACACCTAAGTCACCACCAATATTTGTCGCTAAACGAATTACCGAGTTAACAACATCAATATATAATAAATATGCAATTAAGAATATTAAAATATATTTATAAGAAATCATTTCCTTCAATGTAACTCCTAAACGTTTCATTGAAGCAGCAAAATCATTACTACCTTTTTCAAGTTCATATGTTTGTTCAACATCTCTTAATAATGGAAGAGAATAATAAATCCACCAACCAATAGAAACTAAGAATGCAAAACTAATACTAAGTCTTTCCAGTTGGAATCTATTCATACCTAAGAATCCAGGTTTAATTATCTCAAACAATACTAAAGCATAAGGAATAAGACCAAAGAAGAACGGTATTAAACTACCAATATATCCCCATGCAAAACCATTTGCACTAACTTCATCCATTCTATCTTCAGTTGTAACATCAACTAAGAATGCGTCATATATTACGTTTGTTAAGTTATACCCAACACTAGTAATAAAGAAGATTACTAATAATGTAACCCAACCATAACCAGGAATTGCTAATCCAGCTCCACCAATCATAGCAACAGCTAAGAAAATGATAAAGAATTTCCTTTTATTTCCCTTATAATTAGACCAAGATCCAATCAAAGGTGAAATAACAGCTACTAATAAAGCTAAAACTGAAGTCATATACTTAAATATTTGTGATCCTCCAGTTATCCCATTGGCACCAATCCACAATTTTTGATACTCAGGATTTAAAACATCTTCACCAGCTACTTCAATATATTTAGCGATTCCATCCGCAACATGAGGTGCCATATAAATCATCTCATAAAGGATTGGAAAGAAGATTGTAATTACAGTCAAAATGAAAGCAGAGTTAGCTATATCATACAATACCCAAGCTCTTTCTTTTTTAGACAATTTTGGTAATTTAAACATAAAATCGACTCCATTCTAGATTTTTATCTATCTTTTTCTATTATATCATAATACTGATTATTTCCTTTATTATTTTGTAAATCAAAGTATTATATTGGTAATTAATAATTAACTATATGGTATAATAAGTTAGGTGATTACAATGAAAACAAATATTTATGAATATATCAAAGGAAAAAAATTATTCAATAAAACTGAACCCATAATTGTTGCTCTAAGTGGAGGAATTGATTCAATGGTCCTTTTTGATATTTTATATAAGCAAAATCCTCATGTAATCATTGCTCATGTTAACCATAACAAACGAGAAGAATCAATCGATGAATACAACTACATCCGAAAAATGGCAAAAGAGTATAATGTTCCATTTGAAGGATTTACCTTAAAACCAGAAGAAAACAAAAACTTCCATCATGATTCAAGATTAAAAAGATATGATTTCTTCAAAGCAGTTGCTCAGAAATACCAGGCAAACAAAATTGCTGTTGCTCATCATTTAGATGATCAAGTAGAAACAGTTTTAATGAGAATTGTAAGAGGTACTAGTTTTAGTGGTTATTCAGGTATTAAAGAAATAAGATATGATCGAAATGTATCAATTATTAGACCACTAATGGATATCAAGAAAGAACAAATAACGGAGTATGCAAAAGAAAACGAAATAAAATACTTCGACGACAAATCAAACAATGAGGACATTTACACTAGAAATAGATTTAGAAACAACATTATTCCTCTATTAAAACAAGAAAACCCAAATCTAGATAACAAAATAATTCAATTAGCAGAATACATTGATTCAGCGGATGAAGTACTAGAAGAAAAAACAAAAGAATTCTTAAATGAGTTTTCTCTGTACTCAAATGTTAGTTTAGTAGATTTTAACAAATTAAATAAAGTTCTAAAAATCAAAGTAATTCAGCATATGGTAAACAACACAACTGACAACTCAGTTGAAGTAAACTACGAACAATATAAGGCAATTATTGACATTTGTGCAAACGATGTCCCAAACCAAATGTTTACATTACAAAACGAATACAATTTTGTAAAGGAATATGAAGTGATTTATATTGCCAAAGAAGAGCCAATTAAGCCAACAAACATCAAGATAGCAAAAGAAGGTGAATACTTCGTAGACGATAATAAAAGTTACATTTTTACCTCTAAGAAAATAACACATAATTATAGCAATTATTTCGAATTATGTTATAATGAATTAGTGTTTCCGCTATACATAAGAAATCGTAATAATGGTGATAAAATGATTTTAAATATTGGATCAAAAAAAGTAAAAGATATTCTTATTGATCAAAAAATTCCAAAATCATTACGCGATAGATTATTACTAATTTCAAACGATGAAAATGTCTTATGGATCCCCGGAATCAAAAAATCGCATCAAAATCAAGACAACACTAAAAAACTATACATTTATGAGGTGGAGTAATGTTAAGCAAAGATATTGAAAGAGTATTAGTTTCTACAGAGGAAATTAATGAAATAGCTAAAAGACTTGGAAAACAAATAACTGAAGAATACAATGATAAATTCCCTATTGTTGTTGGTTTATTAAAAGGTTGTATGCCTTTTATGGGTAAACTAATAACAGAGATTGATTGTCATATCGAGTTAGGATTTATGGATGTATCAAGTTATCATGGTGGAATTGAATCTTCAGGTGACATCAAAATCAAAAAAGATCTAGATATCCCTGTTCAAGACAGACATGTTATTTTAGCAGAAGATATTGTTGATACAGGAAGAACAATAAAAGTAGTAATGGATTTATTAAAGTATCGTGGGGCAGCAAGTGTTAGTGTTGTCACATTATTAGATAAACCAGAAGGAAGAACTGTAACTTTAGATCCTGAGTATATTGGAGTTACAATCCCTAAAGAGTTTGTAGTTGGGTACGGCCTAGACTACGAAGAAAAATACCGAAACCTACCATATGTAGGAATCCTAAAAAAAGAGGTATACAGCAAGTAATAAGTAAGGAGTGAAGAAAGATGGCAGATAATAAACAAATGAAACCATCACAGAGTAGATTTGGTAATCTAATTGTCATCGCTATTATATTAGTATTCGTTTTTGGTGCATACTACGTATTTACTAATAGTGAAGAACAACCAATCGAGTACGACTATAGTACTTTTGTAACTAGATTAGATAATGGTGATATTTCAACCATGACATCAACACCATTAAGTGGTGATGAGAATGACGAAGGATATTTAATTCAAGGGCAACTATCAGATACAGGCGCAGAGTATTTCCTAGAAATACCTAACCAAGAAACACTAAATGATTTGATTGATGCAGCTTTATTAAACAACGTTGAATATCAACATATAAGTGCCCCAACTTATGGAATTTGGGGAGTTATCTCGATTGTAGGACCACTACTTCTTTTAGTAATAATCGTAGCATTATTCATGAGAAATAACGGTGGAAACAATCGTGCCTTTGACTTTGGTAAAAACAGAGCCAAATTACAAAAAGGTAAAACAACTACATTTGATAATGTAGCTGGTGTTGAAGAAGAAAAAGAAGAACTTGCGGAAATCATTGATTTCCTAAAAGACCCTAAAAGATATATGTCATTAGGTGCAAGAATTCCAACGGGTGTCCTATTAGTAGGGCCACCAGGTACAGGGAAAACATTATTAGCAAGAGCCGTTGCTGGTGAAGCAAGTGTACCATTCTACTCAATCAGTGGATCTGACTTTGTAGAAATGTTTGTTGGGGTAGGAGCAAGTCGTGTACGTGACATGTTCAAAAACGCCAAACAAAACGCTCCATGTATCGTCTTTATTGATGAGATTGATGCAGTAGGTCGTCAAAGAGGTGCCGGTTTAGGTGGAGGACACGATGAACGTGAACAAACACTAAACCAATTATTAGTAGAAATGGATGGATTTGGAACAAATAGTGGTATTATCGTAATGGCTGCAACTAACCGTCCTGACGTTTTAGACCCTGCATTATTAAGACCAGGACGTTTTGATAGACAAATCACAATTGGAAGACCAGATATTAAAGGTCGTAAAGCAATATTAGAAGTACATGCTAAAAACAAAAAGATTGATCCAAAAATTACATTTGAAGAAATCGCGAAAAGAACACCTGGATTCACAGGTGCAGATTTAGAAAATCTATTAAACGAAGCAGCAATACTAGCTGCTCGTGAGAAAAAAGAAAGCATAAAAATTTACCACATTGATGAAGCAGTAGACCGCGTAATGATGGGGCCTGCCAAAAAATCAAGAGTGTTTACAAAACGTGAAAGAAACTTTATTGCTCACCACGAAGCTGGACATTGCGTATTAGGTGTCAAACTTGACAATGCTAATATCGTTCACAAAGTTACAATTATTCCTCGTGGACAAGCTGGTGGATATGCACTAATGTTACCTGAAGAAGAAGAGTCATTCCTATCTACGAGAAAAAGCTTAGTTGATAGAATTACCGGACTTCTAGGTGGACGTGTTGCAGAAGAAATCATTTTCAATGAAGTATCAACTGGTGCTCATAATGACTTCCAGAAAGCTACGGAAATCGCTCGTTCAATGGTAACAGAATATGGTATGAGTTCATTAGGTCCAATCCAATACGAAAAACGTAGTGGTAGTGTCTTCTTAGGACGTGACTACAATACTGATAAAGCATTTAGTGATCAAGTCGCATTAGAGATTGATGAAGAAGTACGTAAAATCATTAACGAATGTTACACAATCGCTAAAGAAGTACTTACTAAAAACATCGATTTACTAAAACTAATTGCTGAACACCTATTAGAAATCGAAACATTAACCAAAGAAGATATCTACGAAATAGTAGAAAAAGGACAATTAGGTTGGTGGGAAAAGAAAAAAGCTAAACAGGGTAACCAAGAGCTAAAAGAAGTTAAACCTCCTGAACCAGCTAAAGACTTAAGTCCTAATAAATCTGCAAAAGAAACAATAATAATTACAGAAGAAAAAAAAGATATGTAGGATAAGATTGCCATAATCTTATCCTTTTTCTTAAAAAGGGGTAAAACTATGAGATTAGACAAATTTTTAAAAGTATCAAGAATTATAAAACGCCGTACATTAGCAAAAGAAGTTGCTGACAACGGACGTATTGAAGTAAATGACAAAATTGCCAAATCATCAACAAAACTAGAAACAGGAGATATCATTAAAATCTCATTTGGTAATAAAATTGTATCAATAAAAGTACTAGCTTTACTTGATTCAACAAAAAAGGAAGATGCACAAAACATGTTTGAGATAGTTAGTGAAAAAAAACTATAAATAATTGCATTTTCATCTATATTGATTTATAATTTAATGATAAGAAAAAAGGTGATTATTATGAAAAAACTACTTATACTATTAACTGTTATCACTATATCGCTATCACTTACTGCTTGTAATGGTGGAGAAGATGATGATATAAATGTAATCTACGTAACAGTTTACCCAATGCAATTTCTAATCGAAGAAATTGTTGGTGATACTGTCGAAGTAAAAAAAGTTCCTGGAACATCATCACATGGTGATGCAATCGACTGGAGCGCAAAAGAAATTATAGATATGCTTGATGCAGATCTACTTTTCTACATCAACGGTGGTGCAGATAGCTACATACCAAACAATGCAAGTACGTTCGAAGATGGTAATGTTCAACTTGTTGATATGTCCCAGCATATAACATATAATCTTGTTTGTTATGAACACGACCACGAAACTGAAGACCCAGCAGGTACAGAACCAGCAGCAACTTGTGATGAAAACTCACTAAATGAAGATCCTCATTTCTGGTTAGACCCAGTTAGAATGATTCAAGCTGCAGAGTTTGTTAAAGATAAGCTAATTGCTCATTTTCCTGAGAATCAAGAACTATACAACAATGAATATGCATTGTTAAGCGCAGCGTTAGGACAATTGGATCAGGATTATCAAACAATGGCAGATGCTGCTACAAAACCAATTATTACAACTGTGATGTTATTCACTTATTACGAAGTTCGATATGGTCTTGAAATTGAAGCTATCACCGCAGACGCTCACTCAAGTGAAAGTAATCCTGGTGATATCATTGAATTTGTAGAACATGCAATTGAAGAAGAAATTATTTACATTCTATTTGAGAAAAATGCTAATTCTCCTGCAGGTGATCAAGTTTTAGAAGAACTAAGATCGACTGTCTTAGAAGCAGATGCTTTATATCTTCATGGGTTAGGTAATCTAACAATGGAAGAGAACGAAAATGGTTCAAATTACATTTCAATTATGTATGATAATTTAGAAGCATTAAAATTAGCCACAAAATAGAACATTTTTGTTCTATTTTTATTTTTAAATATAATAGTTTGTGTTATAATCATAAATGTTTTATAAAAGAGGTGACTTAAATGGAAAAACTTTCAGAGCAAGAAATTGTTAGAAGAGAGAAATTAGAAGATTTAAAAACAAAAGGAATTGATCCATTCGGACAAAGATTCGATCGTAACAACAACACAGAAACTTTACGTCAGAAATTCGATCAATACAGTAAAGAAGAATTACATGATATTGAAACTGAAACAATTAAAATTGCAGGACGTATTATGACAAAAAGAGGAAAAGGTAAAGCCGCTTTTGCACATATTATGGACCAATTTGGACAGGTACAATTATATGTAAGACTTGATGCTGTTGGTGAAGAAACATTTGAATACTTTAACAAAGCAGATCTTGGAGATTTTGTTGGTGTTGAAGGTAAAATAATGAAAACAAGAATGGGTGAACTAAGCATACGTGCTGAAAAAATCACTCATTTAAGCAAATCATTAAGACCTCTACCAGAAAAATTCCATGGTTTAAAAGATATTGAAGAAAGATACCGTCGCCGTTATGTAGACTTAATTACAAACGCAGACAGTAGAGAAACATTCATTTTACGTTCAAAAATCATCACAATGATTAGAAAACTACTTAACGAAAGAGGATATATTGAAGTTGAAACACCAATCCTTCATCCAATCCTAGGTGGAGCCGCTGCTAGACCATTTGTAACCCATCATAACTCATTAGACATGCCCTTCTACTTAAGAATCGCACCTGAACTATATTTAAAAAGATTGATTGTTGGTGGATTAGATGGTGTTTATGAAATCGGAAGAACTTTCCGTAATGAAGGAATGAGTATTAAACACAACCCTGAGTTTACAATGTTAGAACTTTATCAAGCATATGGTAATGTAGAAACAATGATGGAATTAACTGAATACTTGATTTCTACAGTTGCTAGAAACCTTGGAAAAGGAACAGTTGAATACAACGAAAAAGAAATATACTTAGATCAACCATGGACAAAACTACATATGGCAGATGCTGTTAGAGACGTAGTTGGAATTGATTTCTGGAGAAAAGACATGACATTTGAAGAGGCAAAAGCTTTTGCCATTTCAAAAGATTTAGAAGTTCCAGACCATTATACTGGAACAGGACACATCTTAAACCTATTGTTTGAAGAATACTGTGAGGAAACAGTTGTTCAGCCTACATTCGTTTTTGGACATCCAATAGAAATTAGTCCATTAGCTAAGAAAAACCCCGAAGACCCACGATTTACAGACCGTTTCGAGCTTTTCATAGATGGAAGAGAATATGCAAACGCATTTACAGAGTTAAATGATCCAATTGATCAAAAAGAAAGATTCTTATCGCAATTAGCTGAAAAAGAATTAGGAAATGCAGAAGCAAATGAAATGGACATAGATTACGTGGAGGCATTAGAATATGGTATGCCACCTGCAGGTGGATTAGGTGTTGGTATTGATAGATTAATCATGCTATTAACTGCCAATGCATCTATTAGAGACGTACTACTATTCCCACATATGAAACCAAGAGGAAAATAAGAACTGAATTTCAGTTCTTTTTTTTAGCATATTATTAGTTTAATTATTAAATCAAATATATAATAATAACGAAATGAGGTGTAGCAATGATTTATAACAACATATACGAATTAATTGGGAATACGCCAATTATAAAATTAAATAAATTATCAAATAACCAAAAAGCTGATATATACCTAAAACTTGAGTGGTATAATCCTGGGGGAAGTGTAAAAGACCGAATTGCCCTAAACATGATCGAACAAGCAGAAATTCAAGGATTATTGAAACAAGGAGACACCATTGTTGAACCTACAAGTGGGAATACGGGTATAGGAATCGCAATGATTGGAGCTTCTAAAGGATATAAAACGGTTCTAACAATGCCAGATAGTCTCAGTATTGAGAGACAAAAAATCTTAAAGGGATATGGAGCAACACTAATACTAACTCCTGCATCTGAAGGTATGAATGGTTCAATAAAAGTTGCAGAAGATTTAGTAGAAAAACACGGTTATTTTATGCCAATGCAATTCAAAAACATAAACAACCCAATTGCTCATATGAAAACGACAGCTTTAGAAATAATTGCTGAGTTACCTGATTTAGATATCTTTGTAGCAGCTGTTGGTACTGGAGGTACCATCACAGGAGTAGGAACAATCTTAAAAGAGCATAATCAAACTGTATCAATAAAAGCTGTAGAACCAAAAACAAGTTCAGTACTTAGTGGCAACACAAAAGGTCCTCACAAGATTCAAGGTATTGGTGCTGGGTTTATCCCAGACATTTTAGATACAACAATATATGACGAAGTAATTCAAATCGAAGATGATGAAGCATTTAACATGGCAAGAAAGCTGGCAAAACATTATGGATTATTTGTGGGTATCTCAACAGGTGCAAATGTTGCTGCAGCTCTTAAAGTAGCAGAAAAATCACCGGAAAATACACAAATATTAACCGTATCACCAAGTAATGCTGAAAGATATTTATCTACCGATCTATTCAAATAAAAAAATCATTCCAAAATGGAATGATTTTTATTTTACTCTTTTTGAACTTAAACTACATTCTTCTGAAGTTAGATTCTTGCTTTCAATAATACGAGCAGGCATTCCAACTGCAGTTGCATGTGGTGGAACATCTTTTAACACAACTGCGTTTGCACCAACTTTAGCGTTAAATCCTATTTGAATATTTCCTAGAATTTTTGCACCTGCTGCAATCATAACATTATCACAAACAGATGGATGTCTTTTTTCACCTGAGTGATTTCCTGTTCCACCAAGGGTTACTTGATGATATATTAATACATTACTTCCAATTACACTTGTCTCTCCTATCACAATACCATTACCATGATCTATAATGAAGTTTTTTCCAATTTGTGCACCTGGATGAATATCTGTTCCATATAATAATCTTCCAATATTACTAATGATTCTTGCAATCATTTTTAATTTAATTTTCCAGAAAAATCTAGCTATACGATAATTCCAAACTGCGTGCAACCCATTATGAGTTAATAGAATATCTAAAGTATGTCTAGCAGCTGGGTCTTTAAGTTTCAAAGTTTTAATATCACTTATCATTCCCATATAAATCACCTCTTTGCATTGTCATTATACAAGATAATGTACTTTATACTAAATGATATACACTTGAAAGAGTTTACAAAAAAAACACAGGATTTCTCCTGTGTTTATATTTCTTCACCTAAAACTAAATCATCATCTTCATAAATGAAAATCCCGAAGTTCTCAGCTATCTCAACATATATATCAATAATGCTTACATATTCATAATCGATTGTATCGAAAACTTTCTTTAGAGCAGTATTCATAAGATTACGAACATAATCATAATCTTCACGACGCTCCATAATCATATTCTCAATATATGTTTCAGTGTTATTTAAGACTTCCATATCAGAATTAAACCCATGGTTTTCCAAATCAGTTCTTATATCATTGATATAAATTAAGAACATCAACATCTCACTATAATGAGCAAAATCATCACAATTAGACTGGAACAAACTCTCATAATAGATTTTAATAACATTTAACTGATCATGAAGATACTTGAATCCAATCTCAAAGATTGTCTCTAGATCCTCATCCAACTCTTGTTTATCACAGGCAATGTCATATATATAGTCCAATACAAGATAAACAGGTTCTATTCTTTGATATATAAGATTATTATTATTTTTAAAAGTTTCTAACATTACATGATTTTCTATTTTCCAAGATGCATAATCTTTTAATATAAAACTATCCAAGTGCAACATCCAATGTCATCATCACAACAAAACCAATCATCGCTCCAATAGTAGCGATTTTTGTAGTTTCTAACATTTGTGACTCTGGAATAAGTTCCTCAACAACAACATAAATCATTGCTCCTGCTGCAAAACTTAATGAAAATGGTAAAATGCTACGCATACTAATTGCTAATATAGCTCCCAGTACACCGGCAATAGGTTCTACCATACCACTAAACTGTCCAATAGAGAATGCTTTACTTTTTTTCATACCTTCACGACGTAACGGAATACTTACTGCAGCACCTTCTGGGAAGTTTTGAATACCAATCCCAATAGCTAATGCTACCGCTCCACCAACTGCTGCTGCTGTTGCTGCGCTTCCACCAGTTACAGTAGCAGCATAACCAAATGCCACACCTACTGCTAAACCTTCAGGTATATTATGTAATGTAATTGCTAAAACTAATAAAATACTTCTATGCCAAGAAGATTTTACACCTTCTTCATGTTTTGTTATAACATGCATATGTGGTAAATATCTATCTATCAATAAGATAAATAATCCTCCACTTAAGAATCCTAATGAAGCTTGTAGAACAGCATTCATTCCTTGTTCTTCAGCTAAGATTATTGCAGGATTTAACAAACTCCAAAATGAAGCTGCAATCATAACTCCTGCACTAAAACCTAATAATCCATTAAAGAATTTCTTAGACACATTCGCAAACGGAAATACTAATGCACTACCTAATGCTGTTAATCCCCAAGTAAATAAAGTTCCAAGTAACGCTGCTAAAACTGGGTTTGCAACTATCCAATCTACCATCAAATCACCTACGCTTTGTTAACTGATCCAAATAACTCCATTTTTTCTTTTACAGTTTGAATTATAGCTTGGTATCCAGGATTTAATACTTTACGTGGATCGAATCCTTTCCCTACTAAATCTTTGTCTGCTTCAAAATAAGTTCTAACTGCAGCAGTGAAAGTTAATTGACATTCAGTGTTAACGTTAATTTTTGAAACACCTAAACTGATTGCTTCTTTAATCATGTCTCCAGGAATTCCTGTACCACCATGTAATACTAATGGCATATTTCCAGTAGCATCTTGAATATTACTTAATACATCTAAACGTAATCCAGTCCAGTTTTCAGGGTATTTACCATGAATGTTACCAATACCAGCAGCTAACATGTCTACACCTAAATCAGCGATCATTTTACATTCGTTAACGTCTGCAACTTCACCAGAACCGACAACACCGTCTTCTTCTCCACCGATTGAACCTACTTCCGCTTCTACACTAATTCCTCTTTCATTAGCATACTCAATAATTTGTTTTGTTTTTTCAATGTTTTCCTCGATAGCATAATGAGAACCATCAAACATAACACTGCTAAATCCAGCTTCGATACAAGCTTTTGCTCCATCAAAACTACCATGATCTAAATGAATTGCTACAGGAACAGTAATATTTAAGTTCTTAAGCATTCCTTCTACCATACCAACAACAGTGTCAAATCCTGTCATATATTTTGCAGCACCTTCAGAAACACCTAAGATAACTGGTGAATTTTCTTCTTGAGCAGCAACTAAAATTGCTTTTGTCCATTCTAAGTTGTTAATGTTAAATTGCCCTACGGCATATCCTTCTTTTCTTGCTTTTACAAGCATATCTTTTGCAGATACTAAACCCATAAATATTTCCTCCTAATATTAATATAATTTTTCACATTAATTATACATTAATTGTTTGTATAAGTAAACTAATCTAACCTAATAGAACCAATGTAAATGCTTACTAAAAAAAACACCGCCGAAGCGGTGTTTATTTACCTGATACTTTTAATGATTTAACTCTTAATGATGGACTTCCTACAAATCCAAAGTTAAATTCTAGGTCATCACATACTTGAACTACGTCTTGTAACATAGTTAAGTAATTCCCTGCAACAGTGATTAATGCAACAGGTCTAACGATTTCTCCGTTCTCTACTAAGAATCCAGAAGCTTGTAAGCTGAAGTCTCCACTAATTGGGCTACATCCAGCATGAGTTCCTGCTAAATCAGTAACGATAATACCTTTTTTCATTCCTTTAACAGCTTCATCATATGATGTTTCACCTGGTAAGAAATGGAAGTTTGTAGTTGTAATACCAGTATTAAATCCATTACCTGTTGATACTGTATCTGCCTTCTTAGCTGTTTTTAAGTTGTGTAAATATCCAGTTAATTTACCTTTTTGAACTAACTCTTTATATTTAGTTGCAACACCTTCGTCATCAAATGCACCTGATTTTGCTGATTTCTTTCTAAATGGATCATCAACTAATGTAATTAATTCACTACCAATTAATTGGCCAACTTTTCCTTTTAATAAAGATACATTTTTCTGAATGCTTTCAGCACTAAACATTGATACATGTGGGTGTAATAAACTACAACTTGCTGTGTTTTTAAGAAGTATTTCGTACTCTCCTGAATCACATGGTGCAGCTCCTAATAATGAACATGCTTTCTCAGCACCTTTTTCTGCCATTTGTTCTAAATCAAATTCATTATAGTCATTTGTTAGTTTATATTCATAAGCTGTTCTTTGATCTTTACCATCTGAAGCGATGATATAAGCACCTAACATTGCGTTATTTAGCTCTTTTTCTAATTTTAACCCTTTAGAGTTTTGAATTAATACTTTATTAGTTCCTTCACCATAAAAAGCTTGAACCATAGTAATTCTCTCATCTTGGGCCATTACTAATTCTTCTAATTTTTTTGTGTTCGCTATTTTTTGTGCAGCAGTTACTTCTGCTAAACTATCATTTAATAGACCTTCTAATTTTTTATATTCTTTATCTCCTTCATAGATAAATACTTCATCTTTACTATCAATAGCTTTAGCTGATGCAATAACACTATCTACTAAGAAATCAAATACGTCTTCATTAATTACTTCTGTACTTACAGTACCCATTTTACCATTATAAATCCCTTTAACACTTAATTTAGCGCTATCAGCGATTGTATATTTTTCCACAGATCCTTTAAATACTTCAATGTCAAATTCAGTACCTCCTGCGTAATAAACTTGAATATCTTCAATACCTTTTTCTTTAGCTAAGGCAAATAATTTCTCAAAATTCATTAGATTGTACCTCCTCTACCACCAACAGTGATTTCTGAAACTCTAATTGTAGGTTGTCCTACATCTGCTGGGATACTTCCTGATTCACTACCACACATACCTTGTTCACGTTTAAGGTTATTACCTACCATATCGACTTTAAGTAATGCTTGGCTACCAGTTCCTACTAACGAAGCTCCACGTACTGGTTCAGCGATTTTACCATCTCTAATCATATATCCTTCACCAACAGAGAAGTTAAAGTCACCAGTTGCTGGATTTACACTTCCTCCACCCATTTTTTTAGCATATAGACCAAACTCAGTATTAGCAATAATTTCTTCAAACGTAGACTCACCATTATCAATAAATGTGTTAGTCATTCTTGAAGTTGGAGCATATTTATATGATTCACGACGTCCTGAGTTAGTACATTCGTCATTCATTCTTTTTGCGTTTAATTTATCGATCATGTAACTTGTTAATACACCATCTTTAATTAATTGACGACTTTTTTGAAGATTACCTTCATCATCATAAGTTGCACTACCCCATGCATGAGGAATAGTTCCATCATCAGTTGCACTAATTAACGGATTAGCAATTACTTCTCCTTTTTTACCAGTAAATACACTAGCTCCTCTGGCAACACTTGTTGCTTCTAGACTGTGTCCTACTGCCTCATGGAATATAACTCCACCAAATCCATTGTCAATTACAACTGGGAATTTACCACTTGGGCATTCGTCAGCATATAACATAACTTTAGCGATTCTTGCAGCTTCTTGAGCTGCTTCTTCTACATTAATTACTTCACTATAGAACTCAAATCCATATGTTCCACCTGGACCATAGAATCCACTTTGCTTAGTTTCTTCATTCATTGCAACAGCAGCTACAGCTAAACGAGTTCTAGTACGAGTATCTTGTACATAAGTTCCCTCGCTATTAGCGATCCATACTTTTTGAACATAATCTTGATACCTTACATTAACTTGCTTAATTACTTCATCATAATCTCTTGCAGCTTTATCTGCACGTCTTAATAATGAAACTTTTTCATCAATTGTTACTTCTGAAGGTAAAATTTTTGCCTGGTGAAGTTCACCAACTTTTAAATCACCTAACTCAAAATCTAAATTTAAACTTTCCCCTGGGAAAGATTGTGCTAAATCACTAGCTAACTTTAATAAGTCTTTTTCTTTAGCACTGTTTGTATAACCATATACTCTATGATATCCTTGTGCAACACGGATACCTACACCAAATACTTTAGCATTATTAACGTTTTGAACTTCGCTTGATACCATTGAAGCACTAGTTTGGAACTTATCTTCAATAAAAACTTCAGCGAAATCAGCAGCAGTTGATAAGGCTTCATCAAGTACTTTTTTGATTAATTTCTTGTCTAACATGAAATCCTCCTTTATTTATTTTATATTAAGTAATGAAATTATCTACCAAAATTATATCATAAACCTGCATCAAAAAAAAGAAAAACACTATAGATGACTCATATATTAAAACGGCTTAATTTAGCCGTTTTTAACAATTCATTATATGTACACTTTCGCAATAAATGTCACAATGATTTAAACGTTATTTCTTATATCCAAGTTATTTCAAAAAAAAAGACTAAAAAATTAGTCTTATTTTTTAATACATGCTCCAATAAAATCTCTAAATAATGGATGTGATCTATTTGGTCTTGATAAAAACTCAGGATGAAATTGTGATGCAATAAAAAACTTATGATCTGGTATTTCTACAATTTCAGCTAGTCCTGTTTCTGGATTAACACCTGAGAAAACAAGACCACAATCTTCTAGTTGCTTTTTGTATTTATTATTGAACTCATAACGATGTCTATGACGCTCTTTTATCATTGGTTTTTGGTATGCTTTGTAAGCTAAAGTCCCCGGAGTTAATTCACAGTTATAAAGCCCTAAACGCAAGGTTCCGCCCATATCAATACCTTCGTATTGCTCAGGTAAATAATCAATGATTGGATACGGTGTATTTGGATCCATTTCAGTTGAATTAGCACCCTCCATTTTGCATACATTTCTCGCATACTCAATTGATGCAGTTTGCATTCCTAAACATAATCCTAAGTAGGGAACATTATTCTCTCTTGCATATGTAATCGCATTAATTTTTCCTTCAATTGCACGATGTCCAAATCCACCTGGAACTAAAACTCCATCGCAATCCTTCAAAAATTCAATTGCCTCACGATCAACTAATTCACCAGCATTTATCCACTTGATATTAATTTTTGCGTGATGGAAATATCCTGCATGTTTTAACGCTTCACTAACACTTAAATAAGCATCTTGTAAAGAAACATACTTACCTACTAAACCAATTGTTACCTCTTTATTTAGTGTTTTAACACGCTCAACTAATTCAACCCATTCTGTTAAATCACATTCTTCTGTTTCCATACGGAAATGTTTAACTACTAAATCATCAAGGTTTTGTTCTTTTAATTTTAATGCCACTTCATATAATACTTCACAATCTCTTGCTTCTATAACAGCTTCTTTTTGAACATCACAAAATAATGCGATTTTCTCTCTCATTGCATTTGTAATACTGTGAGATGTTCTTAAAACAATGATATCTGGTTGAATACCTAACCCTCTTAACTCTTTAACACTATGTTGAGTTGGTTTTGTTTTAAGTTCCTTTGCAGCGCTTAAATAAGGCACTAATGTATTGTGAATAAAGATAGTGTTTTTATATCCAAACTCTCTTCTTGCTTGTCTTATTGCTTCTAAAAATGGAAGTGATTCGATATCACCAACAGTACCACCAACTTCAGTGATAATAACGTCAGCATCGCTTTCTTCTGCAGCACGATAAAGTTGTGCTTTAATCTCGTTAGTAACATGAGGTATTACTTGAATTGTTGCTCCTAAATAATCTCCTCTTCTTTCTTTTTCAATTACTGTTGCGTATACACGTCCTGTAGTAATATTACTTGCCTGACTTAAGTTCTCATCAATAAATCTTTCATAATGTCCTAAATCTAAATCAGTTTCAGCCCCATCATCGGTAACAAAAACTTCACCATGTTGATATGGTGACATTGTTCCTGGGTCTACATTAATATATGGATCAAATTTTTGCATGAATACTTTTAACCCACGATTCTTCAATAATCTTCCTAACGAAGAAGCAGTAATCCCTTTACCTAAGCTCGAAACAACCCCTCCAGTAACGAAAATAAACTTTGGTTTCTTCACTGTAATCACTCCTTTATTATATAAAAAAAATAGTTCTCCTAGGTAGGAGAACTATTTTCTAGTGTGCCCTTTAAAATTATAACAAAATGATATTTTTAAATCAATAACTAATTTAAATTTTTAGTCTTCGTATTGATCTTCGTATGTATCCATGTACTCATTATATTTGTCTTCATCAAAATCGTTAAAATCTTCGAATACTTCTTCTTCATAGTTCTCAACTGCAGTGTCTCCTACAGGTGCAACTTCAGGAGTTTTTTCCTCAGCAACTTCAACAACTGGCTCAACAACAGGTTTTGCCTTTGGTTTTGGAGCTTCTTTAACTTCTTTTTCAACAACTTCAGGTTTAACCTCTTCTACTACGTCAGGTTTAACTTCAACAACAGGTTTAGTATTAGCAGGTCTTATAACTCTTGGTTCTTCTTTAAACTCATCAGGTAATTCAACTTTTGTATACTCTTTGTAGAAAGAACCATCTTTTTCCCATAATTCAATTTTTTGATTTGCTTTTAAATCCCAAGTGTTATCACCAGCATAAACAAATTTAGCAGAAGTTGTTAAATCTGAGTAAAACTTAGTAATTACATTTGCCTTTTCCTCATCACTTAGCCCTTTTTCAGCAGATACAATATCAAATAATTGATACAAATCAAATGGCTTTTTTTCTTTTTCTAAAACATTAACAGCTGCATCAATTAATGACTTTTCGTTTTGCATATTTTATTCCTCCTTAAGAACGGTATATCGTATATTTAGTTTTGTTTCGTTAATAAGTTCTCCATCCTGAAATAGTTCATAATCAATTGATAACTCATTAGGACTATCAATTATACTAATTGTTTTTATTGTGAACTCAAAAGGGAATCCAGAAACTTTATATAGACCTTTGGTTATCATGGAAGTATCAAATCTATATTTCAAATCAACATTACCTTTTTTATAATATTCGATAATGTCATTGTGAAATACAATGTAATTAGTATTTTTTTCAGGGTCTACAAATTTAATTCTTTTGCTTTTTATTTCGCCAATTGTAGTAAATTCAACTTGACTATCAAGAGATTTAATACTAAAGGCAACTTCTATTTTTTTCATTATATCACCAAACCAAGACATATTATAGCATATCACGCAGTTTAGTTAAATAAATTTATGCTACATTATTATATATTAAAGTGTATTTTTGTGCAAGAAAAAAATAAAAGGAGTTTTCCCTTTTATTTTTCAATAGGCAATCTAATGTTGAATGTAGTACCTTCATCTACTTTTGATGAGACAGAAATATTCCCATTATGTTTGATTACAACATTTTTAGATATACTCAATCCTAGTCCACTTCCTCCTGAGTCTCTACTTCGTGCTTTATCTACTCTATAGAAACGTTTAAATATCTTGTCATAATTTGATTCCTTAATCCCAATACCTGTATCAGTAATTGTCAGAATATATTGATTACCAGCTATTACCCCTTTGATATCGATATTACCTTCATCAGTGTAGTTCATGGCATTTTTGACAATATTCAGAATAACTTGTGACATTTTTATCTTATCCAACATCAATATTTGAGATTTAACATCGACATTGTAGCTTAGACCTTTCTCTAAGATACTATTTTTTAATACACCAATACATTCATAAACTAAATCTTTAATATCTAATTGATTAAAATTAAGTTCATAATCTAATCGATCCATTTTAGATATTATCATTAAATCGTTTAGTATAGTTTCCATTCTTTCAGATTCAGATCTAATGAGTTCAATAAATTCTTCTCGTTCTTCAACTGCAATTTCTTTATCTCTAGATAGAATTTCACTGAAACCCTTTATCGCAGATAACGGAGTTCTCAACTCATGAGATACATCAGCTGTAAATTGTTTTTGATATTTCTCGGCTGTTTTAATCAAGGTAATATCATGAACTAATATTAAAGACCCTTTAAATAGTTTATTCTCAAATAAAGGGGTACTCATTAAGTCATAATAATGATCTTTATATATCATTTGATCACGAAGCTTAATTTCTAACAAGTAAGCTTGATTCAAAAACTTATGAAGACTTTTTATGTCAGAATGATTTTGATAATCAGTATTATTAAAGTTTCTACTAAAAAAATCATTTACATCTTTATTGGCCAACTTTATAATACCTTCTTCGTCTAAAACCATAAGTCCAGATCCCAAATTTCTTGATAGGGAGATGAATTTTTTATATTCCTCTTCTCTTTGTCTTTTTGTTTTTTCAAGTTTTGATTGTAGTTTGATTACTGATGTTTCTTTATCCTGTGATAATTTCTGTCTTATTTGTGAGTAAACTACAAGATGGTATACAAATAACATAGTGATTAACACTATTGTAATAATAGGATTATTATCAATAATTACGTATAATGCTACTAAAAAATATGCTAATGTAATAGAAATAATTTCTTTATTTATCTTCATGTTATCACCACCTTATATTATTATATCAAATTATTGCGATTAATTTAACTCAACACGCTTACCATTTACTAAATAAACTATGTTTTCAGCTATGTTTGTTACATGATCTCCAGCTCTTTCAATCTGCTTAATCACTAATAAAGCCCTCATTGCCTCTTCAACAACCTCATCTGAGGCTGTTTTAGCAGTTTGCATTAAATCTCTAACTGTCTTCTTGTATTCTTCATCTAATACTTCATCAAGTTCATTAACTTCTAGTGATAACTTAATATCCTCGTTTTTAAATGCTTCCATGATTTGTACGAACATCTTTATGAATATACTTGATAATTTAATTATTGCATCTAAAAACTTGTCGTTATGATTTTTTGTTTTAATAATATACTTAGCTATGTTTACTGAATAATCAGCAATCCTTTCAAGTTCATTGGAGATTTTCAATGCTGTTATGATTTTTCTTAAATCACTTGCTACTGGACATTGTTTTGCAATTAACAAGTATGCATCAACATTTATAGATACCTCCACTTCATTGATTAGCTTATCATTTTCAATAATTTGCTCTGCTAGATCTAAATCACTTGTTTCACAAACAGTTATAAGTTTTATATAACTTCTATGTACTTCTTCACCCATATCTATTACTTTATAATTTAAGTCACTTAGTTCATTCATAAAATGTTTTCTATTTGGTGTCATATTATTTCTCCTATCCGAAACGACCTGTGATATAATCTTCAGTTTTTTGATTTTTTGGTTGTGTGAAGATTTTATCTGTTGAGTCTTTTTCTATCAAAACACCCATTAAAAAGAAAGCTGTTTGATCACTTATTCTAGCCGCCTGTTGCATTGAGTGTGTAACAATTACAATTGTATAATTCTTTTTTAAATCATTAATTAATTCCTCTATTTTAAGGGTTGCAATTGGATCTAATGCACTAGTCGGTTCATCCATTAATATAACTTCAGGTTCCATGGCAATTGCTCTAGCTATGCATAGACGTTGTTGTTGTCCCCCAGATAAACCCATAGCACTATCTTTTAATCGATCTTTAACTTCATCATATATAGCAGCACTCTTTAATGAAGATTCTACTATGTTATCCAATACTTTTGCATCTTTTATCCCCTGACATCTTGGACCATATGCTACATTATCATAAATACTCATTGGAAAGGGATTAGGTTTTTGAAAAACCATTCCTACTTTTGTACGTAAATCAATAACGTCATAGTTATTCAGATAAACATCTCTTTCATCAAACTTTATTTCACCGGTAATATTACAGTCATCAATCAAATCATTCATTCTATTTAGACATCTCAGAAATGTTGATTTACCACATCCAGAAGGACCTATTAAAGCGGTTACTTGATTTTTATTTATATCTATACTTATATCTTTTAATGCTTGTAAATCACCATAAAATAAATCTAAATTACTTATTTCAAAACTAATATTTTCTTTCATTATTCTTCCTTTCTAACTCCAAGCTTTGTTTAAACGATAGGAAATATATTTTACTAATAAATTTAAAATTAACACTACACCCAAAATAATAAGTGAAATTGCACTCGCTAACTCAAGATTAGCTACTTCTCCACCCATAATACTCCATATTTGTACTGCCAATGTAGTAGATGCAGAATCAAGTGTTACATGATCATTAATTACAGTTCCCATAACAAATATCAAAGCTGCACTTTCTCCTACTACACGGCCAATACCTAATAAGGTTGCAGTTAGAATTCCAGGAATCGCATTAGGGATAACTACTTTGAATGTTGTTTGGGTGTTATTAGCTCCAAGTGCAAGTGAAGCTTGCCTTAAATCATTTGGGATTACTTTAAGTGACTCCTCAGTACTTCTAATTATTGTAGGCAATATAATAATTGTAAGTGTTAAGGCTGCTGCAATTATATTTCTACCTGTAAATCCAAGTTGTGATGTTAAAGGTATAAACACTACAAGTCCAACCATCCCAAATATTATAGATGGAACCCCGGTTAACATCTCTATAAAATTTCTAAGTTTTTCTGTTATCCACCCTTTTTTTGCATACTCATTTAAATATATTGCAGTGAATACTCCTATTGGTAAGGCGAACAACAGGCTAAAGAAGATTAGGTACAGTGTCGAGATTAGACTTCCTCTTATACCTCCGCCTTCCCCGCTCAAATATATTTCATCAATTCCATCATATTCTTCAAATGATTGTACTATTGTATCTACTCCATACTTTGAAATAATTATCGATCCATCAGTGAAACTTATTCTATTTATTTTCAATCCTTCTCTCATATTGATTTCATCAGTCTCACCATACATATCATAGGCATCATATAATGGGCTTGATTCATCAATATAGCTCAGTATTACTTGAGATAACCCTGCACTATCTTCTGTTTCTGATACTGCAACACCCCATTTTTGAGAAAACACATCTTCTTCTGGCAAGTCATTCGGAGCTTCACAATAACAAAACTCATCAGGTTGCACAGCCAAGTGGTATTCACTTGAATAATAGTCCCCTATTATTAAATCTATGGATATTAATGAAGACCCTTTAATAAAGACAAAAACAAATATTGCTACTAGAGATAATACTCCAATTGATGATGCAAGGATTGTCATAGTCTTATACACCCCATCAACTATCTTCCTTTTTCTCTTAATCTTTAAGAATGTCTCTTTATCAAATCTACTCATTTATATTACCCAATTTCTTTTTAACAAGATTTAAAATATAGTTTGTAATAATTATTGTAACCATTAACACAATTCCTATTGAAAACCTAATATCGTATAATAATCCAGTTGATTCGTGAACTCCCTGAAGCATTGTTGATGTCAATGTTCTAGTTCTATCAAAAAAACTGAATGAAGGTCCAACCCCTAAGTTACCTGCTACCATACTAACTGCAGTTGCCTCCCCAAGAGCACGTCCAATCCCAAGAATTGCCCCAGCAAATATACCTGATTTTGCACTACTAAGTACAACTTTAAAATACGTTTGAGTTTTTGTTGCACCTAAAGCCAAACTTCCATGTTCAATTTCCTTAGATACACTTCTAATACTTACCTCAGCAACTGTAGTAATTGTTGGTAAAATCATCATTGCTAGCAGCAGTACTGTTGATAATACTCCTAACCCTCCAACAGTTGTGACTCCAACTAAACTACCTATTGATTTAGTTAAGTAAACAATAACTCCTCCACCAAATACTCCATAAATAATACTTGGAATACTAGCCAATAGTTCTACAGATGTTCTCAATAAAGCTGCAAGTCTTTTTGGAGCGATTTTTGAGATAAACAATGCTGTCATTGTACTAATTGGTAAGGCAATTAGCAAACTCAAAATTGCCACATATATGGTGTTTATAATTATAAATCCAACACCTAGTAATGTAGGTGGTGCCCATTGCATTCCTGTTATAAACTCCCAAACATTCACCTTTCCGCTAAATAATACTTCCCCAGTTGTAGCTGCCGTGTATGTATAATTTGAAGTAAAAGGACTTAGCCCTTTATAAACAATGAAAACTACAATAATGATAATAAATGATGCACTAAGTATTGTTGATGCAGTAAAGATAGATTTCATTATCAAATCTATCTGATTTTTTCTTCTTATTTTTTCTTTTGAAACTTGTTTTCTAACTATTCCTTGTTCCAAATTAATCATCCTCTCAATAACACAATTAACCCCTAGGATAACCTAGAGGATTATTGTGAAAAATATTATGTAGTTTTTAGTGTAATTTGTCCCAAGAGGTTACAGTTCCATCATATAACTCTTTTAGATTATCAGCTGTGATACTTGTTACCGCGATGTTCACCTCATTAATTACAGCAACAACAGCATCCCAACAAATTCTATCAAAAGTTCCATCAACACCTGCTTCAGTGTCTTTAAACCCTCGGGATGCAAATCCTAAGTCTAAGTAAGTTGCCGCAGCATCTTTATCTCCATCCTTTTGAGTTCCTTTATATGCAGCACTTGAACCTTCATGATTATGAAGAGGTACAAAATCTCCGCATTTCCCTTTGAAGTCTGCTGTAATTGCTTTTGCAATCTTCTCTACTGAGGTAGATCCTCCAACATTGATTTCGACTGCTGAGTTGTCATCTTGGCAAACAGTGAAGCTACTTAAAATATCCGCCCATTTATCATCACTTGATGACATTTCAACAATTCCACCATTCTCTGCGATAATTGCCTTACCCTCAGCCGTACTCATGTATGCAACAATAGCTGCAACTATTTCCTCTACTGTTTCACTCGAATAATCACCAGATACTCTACTTATATAATTAAATGGTCTTTTTAGTCCATAGCTGTCATTTAATACGTTCGCTTCAGTCGCCTCAACACCCTCAAAATCTAATCCAGTTAAGCCAGATCCTTCTAGACTTGATAATGAAATATAGCCTAATCCATACTCATCAGCTTTTATTTTAGCTATCATATCGCTGTTTCCACTAACTGTTGTTTTTGTTGATACCAATAGCTCATCCTGCTCTGCAGCATCTCCAAAACCTATTCCTTTAAAAAATGCTTCTCTTGTACCACTTTCTGTATCCCTTGTGTAAACATTTATTGTCTCTTTTGTGTTAAATTCTTCTCCTTCACTACCACAAGCACTTAACGTAAATGTTATTGCAAATGCAGCTACTAATAATAATACTTTTTTCATGTTATAAAATCCTCCTATGTTTTTGCATGTCTAACCATACAGATGTATTATATATAACGATTATTAAAGCACCATATTACTTGTGTTAACGTTATGTTAATATTGTTTTCCATTGCATTAAAAAAAGACGAGTTAAATTAACTCGTCTTAAATAAGTTTATAGCCAATACCACGTACCGTTTTAATAAATTCAGCATGTGGGTCTAATTTTTCACGTAACTTAAATACGTGAACATCAACAACTCTTGAATCCCCATCGTAACTGAAACCCCAAAGATTTGTTAATAACTGATCTCTTGATAATGCTTTTCCTTTATTTATTATTAAGTATACTAGTAGTTCAAACTCTTTCAAAGTTAAATCCACTTTATCTTTACCTTGTAATACTTCATAACTACTTTGAATAACAGTTATGTCCTCATAATGAAGAACATCCTCATTTTTTGATACACCTTGTCTTCTGAGACCTGCCTTAATTCTTGCTGTAAGTTCTCTTGGACTAAATGGTTTAGTTACATAATCATCTGCACCTACATCAAATCCGTGAACAATATTATACTCATCATCAACCGCAGTTAACATTATTATATATGAATTATTTCCTTCATCACGGAGTTTTTTACATATGTCCATTCCATTCATATTTGGTAGCATTAAATCCAAAAGGATTACGTCATAAATACTCGTAGAAGCTTTTTTATAACCTTCGAAGCCATCAAGTGCACTTTCAACTTCATAACCCATTTGTTTCAAATCATATTCTACCATTCTTTGAATAGATTTTTCATCTTCAATAATAAGAATTCGAGCCATTTAAACACCTCCAATATCATCATATCACAATTGTATTTATCTTGTTAAAAATAAATATAAACTTAACGTGAAATAATAATTCCTTAATATTATACTTGATGATCCTCATCATAATCATAATCTAGTTCTTCATTGTAATAGTAATCTTGGATTACATTTATAACTATATTATTACAATGATCTCCAATACGTTCAATATTTGATAAGATATCTACATATAACTCATCTTGAGTTTCACTAGATTGTCTATTATTAATTCTCATAATATGTCTTTTACGGTTCTTAATTACTAATCTATCAATTATATCTTCTCGTTCCATAACACGTTTAGCTGTAACTTTATCTTGTGTATCAAAAGCCTCAACTGTCAATCTAATTGTTTCTTTCACAACTGAATAGAGTTTTTCTAACTCCGCTTTAGCATCTGCACTGAACTCAACTTTGTCATCGTGTCTTATCTCGAAGAATTGTAACAAGTTTGTACAATGATCACCAATACGTTCAAAGTCGCGAATTGTATCAACATATGCAGCCTGATTACTAGAATCTGTTCTTGATAAATCTGCTTGTGATATTTTAACTAAATAATCATGTGCTTTTTTATCAATAGTATCTAACATTTCTTCAATTTGCATACCATTTTCAAAATATTTTTTGTTGTTTTCAAATGAATATTTAACTGCACTTTCAAACATTTGTTCAGCTACTTTACCCATATTTAACACAACAATTTTCGCACTTTCAAGAGCTAAAGTTGGTGCTTCCTTAATTAAATCGTCTTGTAGATGATCAACATCTACTTCGATCATTCCATCGTCTCCTCTTATAAGCTTTGTAACTAACCAAACAAGTTGGTTAATAAACCAGAAGAAGATAAAGGTGTTTATAATATTAAATCCCATATGTGCAAAACTTATTGTCATTTCTGGATTATTATTGTTCAAAATAACATCCTCTAAATAAGTAATAAGTTTTGTATAAGGTACTAGTAAGAACATAAAGAATATACTACCAAGAACATTGAATAATACATGTGCCAATGCTGTTCTTTTAGCAGCAACACTTCCACCTAATGAAGCAAGAATCGCAGTTACTGTTGTACCAATGTTATTTCCAAACAGAATTGCAATCGCCCCAATTAAAGGTATAGCTCCTGTGCTGTAAAGTCCTTGTAAAATCCCAATAGTTGCTGAACTTGATTGTACAATAGCAGTTGTTAATGCACCTACTCCTAATCCAAGTACCGGAATATCTCCAACCGCTTGTAATGCTGCAGTAAACTCAGGTAATGTTACTAACTGTTTCAAAGAACCTCCCATGATATCTAAACCATAGAATAACATCCCAAACCCTAGTAATACTCCACCAAGTTGCTTGTATTTCTTTCTTTGAATAAAGAATATAAAAAACGCTCCTGCTGCCATAATTGGTAATGCATACTCTTTAATCTTTAATCCAAGTAAGAATGATGTAACTGTTGTACCAATATTAGCACCTAGAATGATCCCAACTGCTTGTGGTAATGTCATTAATCCAGCTCTTACTAATCCAACTGCTAAAGCAGTAGTACCAGAAGAAGATTGGATTAAACCAGTAATAATCACACCAACTAAAATACCTTTAATAGGTGTGTTTGTTGATTTCTCTATAATAAGTTTAAGTCGATTCCCAGCTAATGCTTTTAAAGAATCTCCCATTAAATTTATCCCATATAAAAATATTCCTAGTCCCCCGACTATCATAAATATTGTTTCTTGCCATTCAATTTGAGGAACTGTTTCATTTAATACTTGTACATATAGGTATCCACCAATAAGTACTCCTAAAATGATAAGTCCGTAAATAAGTTGTTTGTATTTTTTCATAAAACACCCTATTGTTTTGCACGCATTTTTTGCTTTTTTCATAAGTTACCTCCAAAGTTTGTTTCCAATAGAAATATAACATAATATTAACCTTATTAAAATAATTAAATATTATATTAACGTTTCTTAACACAATCTTAACATTTGTGCTAAAAAAAAAGAAGGATTACAACTTTCCTTCTTTATACTTTTTCGCAAGTTCATCAGAATCTTTAATTAATAATTCAGCTCTATCCCACGTTCCCAAATTAGCTCCACTAGCTAATTTGTGACCTCCACCATCATATTTATTAGCAAGTTCATTTATAGCAGGACCTTTAGATCTCATGCGACAACGAACAATACTTTCTTCATACTCAGCAAATAATAACCAAATTGGGTATCCATCAAAAACACCAAGTTCATTAACTAAACTGCTAGCTTCTTCCAAAGTTACACTAAATCTTTCTAAATACTCTGGTAAAACTTTGAAATATACAACACCATTTTCTGTTTTCTTATAATTTTGTAATAAGAATCCTCTAAATCTTGTTAACTCTTCAGTTCTTGTATCTAAATACTGGTAAATAGGTCTAGTTTCAAGTCCATTATCAAATAAAACTGCAACATTTCTGAATGTATCACCATCAACACCATCATATTTAAATCTACCAGTATCAGTTAAAATCCCAAAAAATAATGCTGCTGCTCCTTCTTTAGTCATTTTTAACTTATCATTAAACTGTAAGAACCAATCCAAAATAATTAGTGCTGCAGCAGGTCTTGTTGTATCAACATAATCAATATCACCGTATTCTTCTACTTTGATATGGTGATCTATTTTAATTAACAAGTCACAGTTCTTATATCTTTGATCTGCTAGTCTATCTTTGTTAGCTGTATCAACAGCGATTCCTAAAGCACCATCAAAAACATCATCATCTAATGTTTCAGGGACACCAATGTATTTTGTGAAATCACTTGATTCTCCAACAACATGAACCTCTTTATTTGGCCAAGTTGTCTCAATAATGTTTTTTAATCCAAACGATGTTCCGATACAATCACCATCAGGTCTTGCATGTGGAAAAATGATGATTTTCTTAAAATCTTTTACTTTTGCGAATATATCTAATAATTTATCTTTATGCATTTGTTACACTTCCTTTTGATAGTTCATCCAAATCAGCTAAAACTAAATCTGCTTCTTCAAATGAGTTAAGGCTACAACCACATGCCAAAGCATGCCCTCCGCCTCCATATTTGCGTGCTACATGGACTATTGATACTTTTGCACTTCTAAGTTCAACTAAGATAGTTCCATCGTCATCCTCTGTAAAATTAGCCCATATATCAATATCTCTTATACTACTCATTTGATTTACCATAGCTCTTGACACAGTAAATGTAGAAACATTAAACTCGTTTTTTACGGATTTATTGTTTTTCATATAAGCGACTTTATTTTTTGTTATTTTAAAGTTATTAATGAAATAACCTTTTAGCTTTTTAAAGTTTAGTTCTTCTGTATATAATTTATTGTAAATCCAATTTAGATTAGCTCCTTGCCTAACTAAATAAGCAGCTTTTTCCAGTGTTTCAGCTGATGTATTTGGATAAACAAATCTTCCACTATCTGTAACAATCCCTGTTAAAAATCTAGTTGCTGCCAACTCATCAAATTTATAATTATTCTCAATAAATATTCCTGAAATTAACTCAGCGCAAGCTATATGATTTGACTCAATAAACGAAATACACTCAAAATCAGGTTGATTTAAATGATGATCTATAACGAGAATTTCTTTCGCCAATTTGTATCTATCATCACTTATAAGCGCAGTAACACAAACATCAACAATAATTGCCAATGCATTATCATAATACTTATCAGGGATAATATCCATTTCACCTAAAAATTGGAATGTGTTAACATCTCCAACTGCATATACTTCTTTACCTGGATAATTTAACTCTATAATACGTTTTAATCCAAGTTGAGATCCATAAGCATCCCCATCAGGATTCTTATGACGATGAATTATAATTCTATCATATTTTTCAATTAAGGATTTTACTTTTTCGTACATAATTTCACCTCTAAAATAACATTATATTATACCATAAATTACATATTTCACCTACAAAATGCAACAAAAAAACTGCTTAAATTTTAAGCAGTTTTATTTTATTAAATCTCAATATAATTATGGATAAGTATTTTTGTGTAAAAATCTTTACTCTGTTGGATGAGTTCGATGTGTACTAAACCAGTCTGAGTCCTTAAACAATGTCTGACTTTCAGATCCTACAATTTCATATGTAGTTCCGTTACTTGTAATGACAATATCTCCATTTATTCCAGTAGCCCAAATATTATCAGTATATTCAAACAATCTATTTAGGGCTTCTTGTGGCGGTATCCCATATCCATTTTCTCCATCATCATCATCTGGAAAATAAACACTCATAATAATATCATTAGGCTGAATAACATCTAATAACGCTGCACTACTTGCAGTATTACTTCCATGATGTCCAGCTTTATAAACATCTACAGTACTTAAAAAATCAGCCATAATGAACTCGGCATTAAACTCGGCATCTCCCGTGAATAAATAAGTTAAATCTTTATGTTCTAATAATACTACAATGCTATTTTCGTTGTCATTTGTAGTATCTTCTCCATCATAATGTCCTGTATCAATTACTCTTAAGATTAAATCTTCAGTTATTGTGAAATATGGTTGACATAAATTCCTACTATTAAGAGCATCGTCACCACTACAAACTAATGCACCTTCTAAATCACGTAACTCCTCATATGAATCATATGTTGCAGTTGATTTCTCATATCCAAAATCAAGAACTATCTCTACGTCAAATGCTTCAAATACTCCTTCTTCACCTGATAATCCAATATATCCACCAAAGTGATCAGCATCAGGATGTGTTGCGATTGCAATCTCTAAAACACCATCATCAATATAATTATTTAAATAGGGTACAACAATATTAGTTCCTGCACTTTTTAATCCTGCATCGATTAAAATCTCAAAATCTCCACAATCAATAAGTGTAGCATCTCCCATTGCATCTAAATCAATGTAATGAATCTCTACTTCTGCACATGTTCCATCATATAAAACTCTATCAGGATCAACAACTTCAGTAGTTTCTGTAACAACTACCGCTCTTAACAAAGTGATATCCTCACTATTATAATCTAATGTATATTCTAAAAAATAAGTTCCTGGAGTATTTACATCAACAGTCCCAGTCACAGTAACATACTCCTCTAAATTATTTACCCCTTCAGTTGCAGTAAACCCAGGTTCAACATAACTTTCTGCAGTAGTTATTTCAACTACATTATCTCCTTCTAAAACAAATGTTACATTACTACAATCACAATTACCCTCATATAAACATCCACTTAAGGCAACTGTTAAAACTAATGTTACCACTATTAATAATATCTTTTTCATGTTATTCACCTCATCTACTATTTTACCACATCAAGCCATTTACCCAAACACTTTACTCCAAAAAAAACACCACTTTGTAGTGGTGTTTAATTATTATTTAATTTGCTTGTATTATGATGCAGGAGCATCACAAGTATGAGTTCCTAAGTCTGAATGATCATCTTCAATTCCTTCAGTCCATTCTGAAGTTGTCCAAGTAATATTACCCATAATTATAGAAGAATTACGATATAATACTATATCATCTGTTGCGATATCTACATCTTTCCATGAAGTAGAACCAAGAACACCAAATGCATCAATTTGTGTTTCTCCATCAAATAAACCAATAGCATCATCACCGTTAAAACCAATATTTAAGGTTAAATCGGCTTTTCCAGTTAACTCAGTTCCAACTGAACTATTATAAACTATAACAACTGTAGCTCCAGATGCAATAGTTCCACTTAAATCTAATGTAACAGTCCAATCTGCAGCACCATTTGATGCTAACTTAATTTTATATGTGCTTAAATCAATAGTAGCATCAGTTGCATTATAAATTTCTAATGCTTTCTCATTACCGTTTTCCGCATATTCACTAATAAATAGTCCAGCTGTTGCAGGAGGTAATTCTTCTGAAACAGTAACAGTAAATACAACGTCTACAGGAGTTTCACTACCTACAGTAATTGTAGCAGTTAAAGTAACTGTTGCATCTCCATCACCATTTGCAGGTCTAGTAACTACACCAGTACTAGCATCAATTGCTGCATTATCTGAAGCCCAAGTAACTGTTGCTCCATAATCTGTGAATTCAGATGGTAATGTTAAATCTGAAGTAACTGTTGTTGGAATGTCTAACATACCTTCAGCAGCTAATAATTTTTGAGCATCTGTAAGTTCTGGTAATTCTAAAGGAATAACGCGAACCATATCATAGTTATAATCATACATTATAAATGTGATTTCAACCATGTCGTCAGCTGCATAAACGTCACCGAAGTATTCAGCCCAACCAGCATCAAATTTAATTTCAATATTGTTTGCTGAATCAACTGCGTCTACATAACCTTCAAAGATAAATTCTCCATCGTCTTCCATGATAAATTTCAATGTCATTGTATAAATATTTGCGTAATTATCTAAATAATTTTCAGCAAAATCAGCAGGAGTTCCATCAGTAATAATGATTGGATCATGTCCGCTTGATAATACTGATACTAATACAGTATCTCCATCCATTTCTGGGAAGTTTTGTCCAAAGTCATTAATATAACGTTTAACTGTACCACGTAATACAACTTCATCACCAATAGTTAGATTTAAAGTTTCATATACGAAGATACCTTTTCCGTCTGTACCTTGAATAAATGGTTTACCGTATCTATCTGCAACTACTACACCTGTAATAAGGATGTAATTGTTTGCAGGATCGTCATCATCTAAAATTCCATAAGCTTCTGTAACTGTTAATGGAGCAATTGTTTCCCCATCAACTAAAGTTACTACAAAGTCTTTTGTTAATACATCAGTACCAACAGTAACTGTAGCTGTTAAAGTAGCTGTAGCTGTAGATCCATAAGGAGTTGTAATAACACCAGCATCTGTAATAACACCAGCATCTGTAGTAGCCCATGTGATAACAGCACCTGTATTTGCTTCAGCAACAGGTAAATCAATGTCGCTTAATACAGCATCTAAGTTACCTAAATTAATCATATCTAAAGCAGCTTGTGCTTTTTCAAGATCAGTTGGAGTATATCCTGCTACAGCAGTAATCTCTGAAGCATCTCCTTCAAATAAACCAGTATAGTCATTATAAGTAATGATTGTAACTGTTACATATTGTCCAACGAATCCTTCAAATGCTTCATCGTTTGAACGATAGTAGATTTCATATTGTGCTCCAGTTAATCCTTCTAAGAAGTAATCATTAGCTTTATCTTCATTAGATTCTTCAGAATCAGTAGTTTTAACTACCATACCAGTAACTGTGATTACACTTCCACGAGGAACTGTGTGATATTTAGCAGCTTCTACTGTAGAAGCCATTGGAGTAGGTGTAGCATGTCCTGTAGTACCAACAGTATAATCAATAACTGATGCTACTTGGTCTAAACCACTATATAATCCTTTTGTTCCTAATATTGTAATTTCTTGTCCTTCTTCGATTTCGTCAATGAAGCTTGTATCAAATACAAAGATACTTCCTCCACCACTATATACGAAGAATCCGTAGTACATTTCACCGTAAACTACACCAGTGATTTCTAGATAATCACCGTTAGACAGACTTAATGCTTCTTGAGATGTCATGTTTACTGGTACAACAACTTCAACAGTTGCAACACCTGTAAATCCATCTAATTCAGCATCAGCTGTAAATGTTACAGTTACAGTTTCAGAATCACGTGCAACAAATGTACCCGTGTTGTCAATAATAGAAGGCATATCGCTTACCCAGTTAGTAAATGCAGTTCCGTTTGCTCCAGCAGTTGGTAAAACAATATCATCAACTGCAACTCCACCGATTGCATTTGATAATGCAGCGATATCAGCGTCTAATCCTTCTTGTCCGCTTAACATACTTGTTGAGATGTCAGCTTCTGTTCCATCAAATACTACGTATACTTCAGCATCTTTTGTGTCTTCCCAGTAATAAATTACATTTAAAGTAATTTCTTGTCCAACATAATCTTCTAATGCATCCATTGCAGCATCTGCTGATTTGTAATAAACCATAACTTCTGATGTTCCATCACCGATGAATGTAGATGAATATCCGTCTACATTATCATGTATAGCAACAACACCTGTTACAGTATAAATTTGTCCATGAATTAATTTGTCTTCTGAATCTAAGTTAAAGATTTCAGTAATTGTTTTAACAGTTGGAGTCATTGGATTAACACCAGAACCAACTGTATCAATTGTTTGTGCAGTTACATCTGTAATTTGATATAGAGATTTGTAAGTACCATATTTACCTGATACAGTTACAACATCCCCAATTGCAGGATTGAAAGTTCTTCCTGGAGTATATACATTGATAGCGTTAGTACCATCTGATAAGTAATATCCATCTTTATATAATCCTGATACAATACCTGTAAATGTAACATAGTTTTCTACAGATTCAGTAGTATGAAGTAATTCAACGTCTGTATAAGTAGTTGCTTCAGGTAAAGCAGCTACGATTAATGTATAATCTCTAGTTACTTCATCTTCACCTAATGTAATTGTAGCAGTAAGAACAACTGTTTCGTTATCTTCTCCAGCTTCTGGTCTTACAACAGTCCCATCTGTAGCGATAACTTCAGGTTTGTCTGATGCCCATGAAACAGTTGTTCCATTAGCAGCAGTTAGAGGTAAATCTAAGTCAGAAGTTACAATTCCTGATTGCAACGTTAATGCAGTTTTTGCATCTTCTAATAATTCCATATTAGTAAATTCTGTTGCAGCAAGCACTGTTACAGTGAACTCTTCACTTAATGACTGGTCTTCAAGAGTAAGTGTTGCAGTCATAGTAACGATTTGATCACCTTCAGTTTTTGTAGGAACAGTTACAACACCAGCGTCTGTGATATATTGTTCTCTGTTTGATTCCCACGTAATAGTTACTTCGTGTACTTCTGATGATGGTAAATCTAAATCAGTTGACGTTTGTGTAGGTAAAGCAAGATTATCTTTAGCTTCAACGATCATTTCTAGAATTTCCGCTGGGGTAGGACCTTCATCCTGTGGCCCACAAGCAGCTAAAGTTACTATACCAACTAGTAATAAACTAAAAGCAAGTAATTTTTTTAACATCTTATTTGTTTCCTCCTTTTTTTATTTAATTGTTAAATTATCTTCATCTGTTAACATCAGTTGATATGTTGATTGATATCTAGATAAAGGTCCAACAATTGAAAATACAGTTCCCTCTTGGAACATTGATGCCTGGATATCTAAGTTTGAATCTGAATCTTTTCGGATAGAAATCGTATTACCTAATGAATCTTCAGCGGTAATTGTAAATGATCCTTCTCCTTCGTAAACACTAATAACTGTTAAATCTTTTATTTCTAAGAAACTCCCAATATGGTTGTCTGTTAGTTCTAAAATAGTAATTTCATTCGGTTCAACAACATTTCCAGTAGATAACACCTTACTAAATTCATCAAGAGCCTGATATCCAGAACACTGGATTGCTCCTGTTCCATCGGCAGGATATTGTGTTGCAGTTAGTCCAGAAAGTAAAACTTCATTGCCAACAACTAAATGAGGTGAAGCGTTTCTTACATAGACAAAAATTCCAAAATCTTCTTGTTGGATATAAACCGCGGCTCCAACTTTACTAGTTATTACACCAGTAATTACTACTTTTTTTCCGTCATATTCATCAAAATTAGTTACAAGTTCTTCAATAGTTAATTGAACACCCTCTAAACTGTAATCAAAATCTGGATCAACTTCTCCCCAAACTCTTCTTCCAGAATATAGTACTGTTCTATTAACATTGAATATAACATC
Organism: uncultured bacterium; assembly: GCA_965601565.1. Classification (GTDB taxonomy): domain Bacteria; phylum Bacillota_I; class Bacilli_A; order Izemoplasmatales; family Izemoplasmataceae; genus Xianfuyuplasma. The sequence goes on from CBFCWG010000006.1 coordinate 50,344, forward strand.
GCCATAATACGTATCTATTGCACTTTTGGCTTTTGAATAAGCTTGTTCTACTAATTCTAAATTTAATAATCTTCCATCATACCATACCCATGCTAAATATCTTGTACCATATGAATCCATTCTTCCTGATTCAGGATCAGCTCTTAACACAATCGTTTCCGCATTGGTAAGTTTGTCACAAGTAAAATTACTTGCTGCTTTTCCCCATGGTTCAAATTTCGCAGTAGATTCAGGAGTATCTATACCCAAGAACCTTACTGTAAAGTTATCTCCATCTTGAGAAAATACCGCAGTATCACCATCAACGCAAGAAACTAAATTAACTTCACCAACTCCATCAGCAATAAAATTCAAACCTTCATAGTTAAAATCTAAAGCCAATGAATCAGTTTCGTCTGTGTTTAATTCAATTAAATCAGGCACATCTTCAGCTATAACTGTAAATGTAAAATTCATGTACGAGGTAGTATCGTTCAATGTCAATGTCAATGTCAACGTTACAATTTTATCACCGTATGTAAAATCTGGTCTATTCACCGTTCCATCAATATCTAAATATTGTGAATCGTCTGAAGCCCAAGATGTAGTAACATTTTCCTCGTCAATTATTGGTATTACAATATCTTCAGTAATTTGAGTATCCTCGAAACTGATAGTATCTTTAATATTGCTAATTATTTCTATATCAGATAACTCTTCCTCCTCTGGTGTACAAGCCACCAGAGTAAAAATTGATAGAGTTAACAAGATAATTGAAAATCTTTTAAACATAAAAATCACACTTTCTATCTATAAATGTTATCCACCTAATTGACTTAACATATCATCAATTACATCTTGAGCGGAATATCCACTAAATAGTGAATTCATACCTTCTTCTGCTCTATTTCTTGCATCTGATGATGATACAGCTCCAGCGAATGGTGGATCGAAAGCGAAGTAAGAAGTTTGTAAATATGCTGCTTGTGCAGCTAATGATTCATAATAACGTAATTCAGTAGGACTATCGATACCTAAGAATGCTTGATATTCATCACTTTCATACCCACTATATCTTACAGGTAAATATCCTGTTAACATAGCCCAGTCTGCAGTGTTTTCAGCATTAGTTAAATGTTTGATTAATAACCAACCATATAATCTTTCAGCATCAGAAGAGTTTGCTAATAATGCAATGTTTGGTCCTTGTTGTACTGCTGATAAATGATCTTGATCATATTGAGGTACTGGTAAAATACCAACTTCAAATTCTCCACCTGGTGGAATATTATAAGTTACACCAGCTGTTGAACCTACACTCATACATAAGTCTCCAGCGATAAAGTTTGCACTACCATAACTATCTTCAAATGCTAGTGGTACTGAGAATGTATTATCTGCAAATCTATCAGAAACATACTCTAACATTGCTTTTGTATTTGCATTATCAATAAGAATGTCACCATTCATATTTGTATATCCTCCATCCCATTGTCTAACACTATTGATGAAGAAGTTTGCAGGTGAGTCAAAGTTAATTAAATACTCACATTTACCTGCTGTTGGGTTTTCTCTATCCCAATTATCAGCTACTAAGATTGGTGCCAATAAATCTAATTCTGCCCAAGTTAATGCTCTATCTGTTGGGAATGCTTCTCCTAAAGCAGCTTCAATTGCTGCAGCGTTATCAGCAATAAGAGATTTATTATAAACCATCATTTCTGTAGATTTTGAATATGGGAATGAATAGTAATATCCTCCTGGATATTGTCTATTTTCAACTAAATATGCATCAATAAAATCATCAAGTTCTACTCCCCAAGTTTCATCGTAGATAAAGTCATCTAGCGGTACAACTGCGTTACCAGTTAAGTACCCAGCTATATGATCGGGATAACCTACAGTTACAGTTGGAGTAACTTTGTCTTTAATTCCCGCTCCAACAGTTTGTCTTAAAATATCATAGTCATCTAATGATGATGTAGTAACACTTACATTTGGGTAAATTGTTTCAAATTCATCAATCATTGATTCTAACAATGCACCTTTTTGTTCTCCGTATGTATGCCAAAAAGTAATTTCTACATTTCCATCTGGTAATTCAGGTAGAACATTAATAAGTCCAGGTGCTTCATCAGTTGCAGTTCCACCACACTGTGGATGAGTTGGATATTCATCACAATCTACCACAAATGGGTCTTCTTCAGCAATTCTTACACAACTAGCTAGTGATAAAGTTAGTGCTGAAATTAATAATAATGATAAAATCTTTTTCATTTTTTTCCTCCTATATATTTAGGGTAATTACCCTTTGATTCCTGCTCTCGATACTCCACGCATTATGTATTTTCTTAGGAATAAGAAAGTAATTAATAATGGCGCTGTAACGATTAGTGCTGCAGCCATTTGTTGGTTGTAAAGAACCATTCCACCAAATTCAGAATAGGCAGAACGTAAACCATTTGTAACTAATTTATAATCGTCCTTAAGAGTTACCATGGTTGGCCAAATATAAGCACTCCAAGTTCCCATTGCATTTAATATCGTTATTGTAATAATTGTAGGAGATGCAATTGGAACCATAATTCTCCATAAATATTTCCAGTCAGATGTTCCATCAACTTTTGCAGCTAAGTACAAAGTATCTGGAATTTGTCTAAATGCCTGTCTTAAGAAGAATATGTAAAATACACTTGTCATAAACGGCATTGTTAAAGCTAATAGTGCCTGTGGATAAGTTTGCTCTAATAGACTAAACCATCCTAATTTGATAACTGTTGAATAGTTTGTGATTACAAACATTTCCCCAGGAATCATCATTGTAGAGATTAAAATCATAAATAGAATATCTCTACCTTTAAAATTTAATCTTGCAAAGGCAAATGATGCAAAGATCGTAGTAATTACTGTACCAGTTGTTGATATTGCTGCAACAACAACAGTGTTTACCATATATCTCCAATATGATGCTGCTTGCCAAGCATCAGAGTAGTTTTGCCAAAACTTAATATCTTTGAATCCAATTATCAAACTTGGTGGAATTTCGTTTCTTATTTGTTCAATACTTTTTAATGAAGTAAGTATCATCCAGTAAAATGGTATTAATACAAATATCCCAAATAATGCCAAGAATGAATAAACTAATATTTTATATAATAGGGTTCTAACTTCTGCCGCACTCATTTTTTGTTTTTCCATAGTTGTCCTCCTAGAAATGCACTCGACGCTTACTTACTTGCATCTGAATGATTGTGAATAATAATGTTACTGAGAACAAAATAATTGAAGCTGCGGCTGCTTCGCTCATTTGTCCAGTCGTAGATGAATGGGCTAATGAATCATATACTAACCCAACAATTGTTATCAATGAATCTTTTGATAATGCCCCTGGTGGACGTAATGACGTCCCAAACATACCAATAATTGTTCTATATGCTTTAAATGCTCCAATGAAAGATGTAATTGTAATATACGCTATCATTGGTGATAAAAGGGGTATTGTAATTTTTGTTAATACTCTACCTCTAGGTGTTGCATCAATTCTTGCTGCATCATAATATTGTTTATCAATACTTTGTAACCCGCTTAGAAAGACCATTATTTTAAATGCTAGTCCTCCCCAAACTGTATAAACAAGTAAAGCAAACATTGCAGTATTCCAAGATGCTCTCATACCAATCCAGTTTACTGGATCAATATTAATCCATCCTAACATAGTGTTTAATAATCCATAGTTTGTATGAAAGATGAATGCAAACGCCATACCAATGGCAATTGCATTTGTCACATACGGTAAGAAGAATACTGTTTGTAAAAATTTTTGTAATCTCCCAATTGAGTTTAGTGCTACAGATATTAATAAAGCAACTGTAACAGATATTGGAACACTTACAAAAGTAATTACAGCAGTGTTTTTCATTGCAACTAAGAACATATCATTTTGAATTACGTTCTTAAAATTGTCTATTAATGTAAATCCTGTTGCATAACCTGTGTAGAAGTTATAATCCTTCAAGAAAGCAAGAATAAATGCGTTAATAAGTGGATAGAATGTAAATACAGATAGCAAAACCATAGCTGGAGCTAAATAAAACCAAGCTTTTAAGTTACTTTGCCTTTCTAACATATTAAACTAATTCTCCATTAACTGAATCAAATACAAATAACTTTTCCTCATTTATATCGAACTTCACTTTTTGTCCTGTTTTAATGCGATGACTGGCATCAACAATAACACGGTGTGCTTTTTCTGCATCCTTACTTCTAATTACCAAAGTAGTATCTCTACCAATTGTTTCTACCATATTCACTTCTAACTCTATAGATCCTTTAGGATTTACATCAAATCCCTCAGGTCTAATTCCTACAACAACTTTTTTGTTTTCAGAATTTCTTTTTGCTATTGCTACGCCGTTAACAATAACTTCTTTGTCATTAATCTCACCATCAAATATATTAATTGGTGGAGTTCCTAAGAATTTAGCAACAAACAGATTATCAGGTTTGTCATAAACATCTTGTGGTTCTCCAACTTGTTGTTTAACACCAAGTTCCATTAAGACGATTTCATCACTTATACTCATAGCTTCTTCTTGATCATGTGTTACGAAAACAGTTGTAATCCCAGTTTCTCTTTGAATACGTTTGATTTCTTCACGAGTTTGAAGACGTAAACGAGCATCTAAGTTACTTAATGGTTCATCAAGTAATAATACTCTAGGTTTTTTAACAAGGGCACGAGCGATTGCAACACGTTGCTGTTGTCCCCCTGATAATTGCTTAGGTTTACGATCCATTAGTTCACCAATACCTACTAAATCTGCCATTTCTTGTGCTCTTACTAAAGCTTCAGATTTAGGTACTCTGATGTTCTCTAACGGGAACATAATATTTTGTCTTACAGTCATATGAGGATATAAAGCATAGTTTTGGAAAACTAAACCAATACCTCTTTCTTCTGGAGCCATGTCTGTTACATCTTCATCTCCAAAAAATATTCTACCTTCATTAGGTTCTAGTAAACCAGCAATCATGTATAATGTTGTTGATTTACCACATCCAGAAGGCCCTAATAACCCAATTAACTTTCCTGACGGAATTGTTATGTCCAAAGCTTTTACTGCAACTGTTTCAGTTTTATCTTTAGCCTGGAAAATCTTAGTAATTCCTTGTAATTTAATTTCCATTTTATCTCTCCCAAAAAATATTCTTTTTAACATTACATTATACTATATATTTGGTTCATTTTAAACATTATTTTCGAAATTTAGTAAATGTAAAATTTTCATTAATTTTTGTAAAATTTATAAAAAAAAAGACGATATATAATATCGTCTTTTTCTATCCTCCTAATAACCCGTCTAATGCTCCGTTGCTGTATAGTAAATATAACCCTACTAAGATACCTACAACAATAATAATTTTTGATAATTTTTTTATTAATTCAAAGATACCCATTACTATTACAATTCCTCCAACAACAATAACAATAAGTTGTGTTAGAACATCTAAGTCCATAAAGAAATTAAATGCATCTGTAATGTAACCATCTAAGTTAAGTGTATCGTTAACAAAATTAAAGATAACATCATAAAACGGTAGTCCTTCTAAAAAACTCATATCTTCCACCTCTTTTTTCCATAATTTTAGCAAATTCTATCTATATTATAACAAATTACTTGTGTATAAGTTATGAATTTTATGAAAAAATTTATATTTTTCTTCTTCCTTCTATTGCTTTAATAATAGTAATCTCGTCAGCATACTCAATATTTCCACCTGCTGGGATACCATGAGCTATTCTAGTTACTAAAATATCTGTACTCTCTAATAGTCGACTAATGTAGTTAGCTGTTGTTTCACCTTCATTATTGAGGTTAGTTGCCAAGATTACTTCCTTCACTGATTCATTTTTTAATCTAGTCATCAATGATTTTAAGTTAATATCATCCGGTCCAATCCCGTCACTTGGTGATATAACACCATTTAATACATGATATAATCCGTGATATTTATTGGTTTTTTCCATAGCAACTATATCTTTTGCCTCTTCAACAACAATTATTGTAGATTGGAGCCGTGATTCATCCTTACATATATAACAAGGATCAGTATCCGTGATATTACCACAAATAGGACATTCGAAAATGTCCTCTTTTATTTTTTGATACGATTCAATTATTTCGTCGATACTTTCATCATTTAATCTATTAACTGTAAACAATGCATATCTTTCAGCAGTTTTTTTACCAACTCCTGGATATTTGCGTAACGACTCTATTAGTTTCTCTATTGCTTGTGGATATTTCATCTAGATCGCTCCTTAAAATAGACCAGGCATACCTCCACCGGTAAATTGTCCCATTACACTCTCAGTTTCTGAATCAATCTTTTTAATACAATCATTAACTGCCGCAATAATTGTATCTTGTAACATTTCTAGATCTTCTGGAGATTCAATTGCATCTTCTTGAATAATGATGTTTTGCATTCTTTTGTCTCCTGTAAATTCAACTGTAACCATTTGTCCGCCAGCTGAACCGTAGAATGTAGAAGCTTCAAGTTCTTTTTGAGCTCTAACCATATCTCTTTGCATTTTTTGTAATTTCTTAATCATTCCTGGATTCATAATTATTCTCCTTTTTTAACTCTCACCGCATCAGAACCAAAGATACTAATTGCATCTTTAACTGAATCAGGAGTAAATTCACTTACTTCTTTTTTAAATTTAGGGATTTCTTTTAGGGCTGGATGTTCAATTGGAGACAGATTTATAAAATCCTCTCTATTCGTTTTCCATTTTTTAATAAATTCTTGGCTTTTTTGTTCCCATACTTCAGCTGGTAAAGCTAGATAGTCTAGTTCTCTATCGTAGAATTTACTTAATAATTCAACAACTACTTTTTTAATATCTGGTTTCATCATACGGTTACATAATGAAGCATTTGAATATTGGATGATAATCATTTTTCCATTCGTTGCAACAACTCTACCTGTTGTTATCCACTTAGCATATGTCATTTGATTCGGTTCAACATGTCTTTCAATATCAAACCATTTTTTATTCATTTCTATTTTTGCCTCGCGGTTACCATTGTTTAGTACATTTTCAACAACTCTTATATCGTATGTTTTATATGGTTCTTCTTCAACTTTTGGTTTTTGTGGTTCTTCTTTCATATCAAACAGATTACCACTTTCAGCAGTTTCCTCAGGTTTTACTTCCTCTACTAGTTCTTCTTTTGTTTCTTTTACAAGTGGTTCTTCAATTTTCTCAACTACTACATCAGGTTTAGTCTCAACAGTTGGTTCTGTGAATAATGAAGGTGAGTCATCTTTTAGAGGTTCTGTAAATGGTTCTTCAATTGCTGGTTCAAACGTAAATGGTTTTTCCTCTTGAACTGACTTTTCTTGAATCGGCTCTTCTTTCTTCTCAATTACCGGTTCGTTTGTTTCTACTTTTATATTTCCTGAAGTTATATTTAGTCTCAAGTTATCAATCTCTTGTTTTAAATCGTTGATTTCATCTTGGAAGCTAATTTCTTGTTTTTCGACTCTATCAACCATTTTTATTAGTGCTAATTCCATATATAACTTAGCATTATTAGTACGTTTCATATCATTTTGTGTTTTGTTTAATACTTCGATATAATAAAACACCATATTGTTTGATAATTTTTCTGATAATGATATAAATTCTTTATTACTGAAGATAATTTGCTCATCACCTTCAACTTGAGTGTTCTTAAAGATTAATAAATCTCTATAAAACTTTATTAAGTTTTCTACTAAACGAGGTGCTTCTTTTCCCAATAAGACTAACTCATCTAAAAGATTAATTGCTTCAACTGAGTTATTTAAATAGATTGCCTCACCAATATTTAATAATTTCTCATTAGATACAGTTCCTTTAATAGCATGAACGTCATCAACACTTACTTTTTTATCTGTATATGACACAACTTGATCTAATAAACTAATTGCATCACGCATCCCTCCCTCAGCACTTTCAGCAATAACTTTGATTGCTTCTTTACTGATTGAGATACTTTCTTCTGTTATGATTGTGTTCAATCTAATAATCATTTCTGGTACACTTACACCTCTAAAGTCAAATCTTTGACAGCGAGAGTGGATTGTTGCGGGAATTTTATGTGGTTCAGTTGTTGCTAATATAAAGATAACGTGTTTTGGTGGCTCTTCTAATGTTTTTAATAACGCATTAAATGCACCAGTACTTAACATATGAACCTCATCAATAATATATACTTTGTATTTACCAATACCTGGTAAATATTTTACTTTATCTCTAATCTCACGAATTTCATCAACACCATTATTACTCGCAGCATCAATTTCAATTACATCATTGATCATATTACTATCTATTCCACGACAAATATCACATTCGTTACATGGGTTTTCAACTGGAGCTTTTTCGCAATTTACTGCCTTTGCGATAATTTTGGCAATTGATGTTTTACCAGTTCCTCTTGGTCCACTAAAAAGATAGGCATGAGCTATCTTATTATTTCTAAGAGCATTTTTAAATGTTCTGGTTATGTGTTCTTGTCCTGCAATCTCTTCAAAACTTGCAGGTCTATAAGTTCTATATAGTGCTTTATAAGCCATATTTAATCACTCCAAATACTTAAATTAGTGTACTTTTATTATAAAACAAAAAGACTATATTTGGTAGTCTTTTCATTAATTTACCATCATTTTTTTTACTTCTTTTATAACAACTGATAAAGCGTTATATTCATTAGTGTTTTTCTTAAATTTTCTTTCAAGAAACTTAAAATTAATATTCTCTGTTTCTCCAATTAGTTTTATTTGGTAAGCTTGATAAAGTGCTTTTTGGAATTTCTCACTTTCGCGTAGCCTTCTAAAATCCTCAATTCCTAAGTTTAGTTCTTCATTAACTTCGAATGTTACTTGTTTTAAGAATGAATTAAACTCATCATCCGTTTTTTGTTCTCTTGATGGCCAAATCTTATCAAAGATTAAATCAAATACAAACAAGAATGATGTAAATAACAGTGGTAAGTAGAATACAGAGAATAATAATGTTGGGTCATAAGAACCCTCTTGGTACGCTAAATAACTTACATATGCAAAATATAAAACCATTGCAATTAGGAAAAACCTAAGATAATGTTTGAAACCTCGTTTATTTTTCATTATAATCACCTAGTAGCATTATACACTAAAAAAATAAAATATGATATAATAAGTTGGGTGATTAATATGACAAATGATACTATAGTTGCAATATCAACAGCGTTAGGGCAAGGAGCCATCAGCATCGTAAGGTTAAGTGGTGATGATGCTTTTAAGATTGTGAATAAGTCCTTTAAAGGTCCAAACTTAATAGATGTTGAATCTCACACTATCCATTATGGACATATCGTTGATAAAAATAAAAAACACATTGATGAAGTACTTATCAGTGTTTTTAAAGCACCCAAATCATTTACTACCGAAAATATAGTAGAAATAAACTGTCATGGTGGAGTATTTGTCGCAAATAAAATTCTTGAGTTAATGTTAATCAATGGTGCAAGAAGCGCTAATCCTGGCGAATTTACAGAACGTGCTTTCTTGAATGGACGTATTGATTTAACACAAGCTGAAGCAGTAATGGAAATTATCGAGGCAAAATCCGATATGAGTTTAACACTGGCAAACAAAGGATTAGACGGAATTATCTATAATTTAATTTCTGATTTAAGAAGTGATTTACTAAATATAATCGCAAATATTGAAGTAAATATTGATTATCCTGAGTATGATGATGTTGAAGAACTATCAAATGAAGTTCTTAAACCTAATATAATTAGACTTATAACAAAAATTGAATCAATTTTAGAAAAAGCTAATTTTGGTAGAGTAATCAAAGATGGAATAAAAACAGCTATAATTGGTAGACCAAACGTCGGAAAATCAAGTGTTTTAAACGCTTTACTACGAGAAGATAAGGCAATAGTGACCGAAATTCAAGGTACAACTAGAGACACTGTTGAAGGGAACGTTAATATTGGAGGAATCATTCTTAACTTAATCGATACCGCAGGAATTAGAGAATCAAGTGATATTGTAGAAAAGATTGGAATCAATAAGGCAAAAGAAAAAATCAATGAAGCAGAGTTAATTCTTTTTGTACTTGACAATAATCAAGAATTAACAGATGAAGATAAAAAACTGTTAGAATTAACATCTAGTAAAAGAAGAATAGTAATTATCAATAAAACCGATTTAGCAAACGAACTAAAACATACATTTTCTAATAGTGTTGCGATAAGTGCTTTAAATAAGACAGGGATTGAAGATTTAGAGAACTTAATTCGTTCAATGTTCTTAAGTGGTGATATTAATCTAACGGATCAAACATATGTATCAAACACTAGACATATCGCAAAACTTACAGAAACACTTACTGCTTTAAAAGAAAGTGTTGATTCTATAGATATATCTATGCCTGTTGATATGGTTGAAATAGATTTAAAGAATGCTTGGTTATTACTAGGTGAAATAATTGGTGATACATCTTCAAATAGCCTTCTAGATGAGTTATTCAGTAAGTTCTGTTTGGGTAAATAATATAAAAAAGTAGGAAATTCCTACTTTTTTTATTTATCATATCGATTATATTTTTCACCATTTTGTGTCCAACTAACTATTTTATCCATATTAACATTTTCTGCTGCTCTAAATATATTTTTATCCACATCTGGAGATGTTTTCTTTAATTTCTCAATCAATTGTTTTACTTCGTATCTTTTACTCGAAGTTCTACAAACGGTTATCTCACAACCACAATCCATTGTTTCGATACCATTTGCCTTCATAATTCTAATAATATCTTTTTCTTTAATCATATACATAGGTCTTATCAATTCAATTCCCTCAAAGTTATCACTAGGAAGTTTTGGCAACATTGTTTGAACCGAACCTGCATACAACATATTTAGCATTGTTGTTTCAATAACATCATCAAAGTGGTGGCCAAGTGCAAGTTTGTTACATCCACGTTCTTTCGCCATATTATATAAAAAACCTCTACGCATACGTGCACATAGATAACATGGATAATCATTTGATATTTTTTCAACAACTTTGAATATATTTGATTCTGCAATATTTAATGGTACACCTAATTTCTCAGCATTCTCAAAATGCATTTTTAAGTTTTCTTCATTATATCCTGGATCCATTGAGATAAATTCAATCTCAAAATTCTTTAATGGATGTTTTTGTAGTTCTTGAAATAACTTAGCCATTAAGAGGCTATCTTTACCCCCAGACATTGCAATTGCAACCTTATCTCCTTCTTCTATTAAATTATATTTTTTAATAGCTTTTATAAATTTACTCCAAATATCTTTACGATAAGTTTTTATTATATCTTTTTCAAATTTTAAGATAGATTCCTTCATAATTCTCTCACAACCTTTATACGTAAAGATAGTATACTATGAATGTGAAAGTAATAAAAAATAATTTTTTATAATATTCTTGAATTTTTATAATCTTCGGTGTATAATGAAAGCACAAAGGTAACAAAATAATTATTTGGAGGTGAGATTTATGTCATTTATCTGGGCATCAAAGAAACCCAAAGATGGAATAGCTACTATATATGAGTCTAACATAACCCTCAATAAAGCTGCTAGTTCTCATTTTGAGAACGCTTATAATGTTTTATTAGGATTAGACCCTGAAACAAATAGAGTTGCGGTTAAACCAATAACTAAAGAGGAATTTGATATTGGAGCAATTCCTGTCGAGAAAAGACATAAAATTACAGTAAAAGCTAGTTATGCTAGAGTAAGTAACAAAAAATTTATCAAAGAGATTGCAAATATTGCAAACATTGATTTAACAGACAATAGTTCGTATAAATTTAAGACGAAGTGGAATTCGGAAGAATCTTTACTTATTATTGATCTGAACCAACCGGAGGTGTAAATAATGGATTTTGAGATTATGATTATTATTTGGTTTGTGGTGATTATTGTTGCTGCATTAATCGAGATGAACACAATGGACTTAACAAGTATTTGGTTCAGTGTGGGTGCACTAGTTGCATTTGTATTATCACTAGTAGGATTAAACCCTACAGTGCAAATTATTGTTTTCGTAGTTGTATCAGTAATTCTGATTATCGCCGTTCGTCCGGTTGCAAAAAACTATTTCAAGACAAATGTCATAAGCACAAATGCTGATCGTTTAGTAGGTAAAGTTGCTACATGTACAAAACCTATTAGTGTAGGTGAACGCGGGGAAGTAAAGATTGACGGTAAGTACTGGCTTGCTGTTACGTCAGGAGATAAAGATATCGAAATAGACGAAAAAGTGGAAGTTTTAGCGATTGAAGGCGTTAAACTTATTGTAGATAAAATTCAATGAGAGTAGGCGTTTTACGTAGAATAGGATCATACTTGCTAGATGCTATTCCCATTTTCGCAACACTGTCTTTACTATTTTCATTTTTTGTAGGGGATTTAATAGAACCAGAAGGCCATGATGAACTTGTAGCTGAATTTCAGGAAATAACTGAGAAGTACAACACAATGTTGGAACCATATTTTGAGGAATATGAAGCAGGAACTTTATCTGAAGAAGACTACAATGATATCGTAGAAAATCATAGACAATACTATGAACTAGAAACTCGTGATCATACATATGGAATGTTATTATATTATCAAAGAGTATTAATTTATTTCATTGCATCATTTACTTTGGTATATTACGCATATAACGTAATAACTAAAGGCCGTACAATCGGTAGAAAAATGATGAAAATAGAGTTACAAGGTAAAATAAACTGGTGGACTTTGCTTCTAAGAGAAGTAATATGGAAAACTGGATATTGGATGCTAACTTTATTTATTGGAGGAATACTCCTAGATATTGCTATGATTACATTTACTAACAAGAAACAAGCACCTAGAGATTTTGTAACAGGTATAACTTTAAAATTTGAAGGTGTGAACTACCCATTTTAATAAATAAACTATAAAGGAGGAATTAATTAATGGGACCAATTGGATATGCTGCAATAATTGCATTAGCCATTTTTATCTTAATTTTAGCTTCACAAGCTATCGTTATCGTTCAACAAGCAAATAGATACGTAATTGAAAGATTAGGTGTTTATAGTAAGACCCTAGATGCTGGATTACACTGGGTAATTCCATTCTTTGACAGAATTAACAAAAAAGTATCTTTAAAAGAACAAGTTGTCGACTTCGCTCCACAACCTGTAATCACAAAAGATAATGTAACTATGCAAATCGATACTGTTGTATTCTACATGGTTACGGATGCTAAGTTATTCACTTATGGTGTTAATAACCCAATTCGTGCGATTGAAAACCTAACAGCTACAACATTACGTAATATTATCGGGGATTTAGAATTAGATGAATCATTAACTTCTCGTGATCAAATCAACTCAAAAATGAGAATCATCTTAGATGAAGCAACTGACCCATGGGGAATTAAAATTATCCGTGTAGAAGTTAAAAACATCATCCCACCAAAAGACATCCGTGAAGCAATGGAAAAACAAATGCGTGCTGAACGTGAACGTCGTTCTGGAATCTTACTAGCTGAAGGTGAGAAAAAATCTGCAATCCTTACTGCTGAAGGTGAAAAACAATCTAAAATCTTACGTGCAGAAGCAGAAAAAGAAGTTCGTATTCGCGAAGCAGAAGGTCGCGCTCAAGCCATTCTTAATGTCCAAAGTGCTACCGCTGAAGGTATCTCTTTAATCAAAAATGCTGGTGCTGACGAAGCATTCTTAAGATTAGAAGCGTACAAAGCTATGGTAGAAGTTTCAAAAGGACAAGCTACTAAATTAATTATCCCATCTGACATGCAAGGTATGATAGGTGTAGCAAGCGCTTTAACAGAAGTTATTAAGAAATAAGTAAAATTAAGGTAGGAAATTCCTACCTTTTTTTATATCAAAAAAAGAGGAGCTTTTTTAGCTACCTCTTTATTTTATTTCTAAAACTCACAGTTTCTTGGAGTTCTTGGGAACGGAATAACGTCTCTTATGTTTTCAACACCAGTTAAATACATTAACATTCTGTCAAATCCTAAACCAAATCCTGAGTGTTTACAGCCACCATATCTACGTAAATCTAAATACCACCATAAATCCTCTTTAGGTACATTCATCTCTTCCATACGTTTTTCTAGATGTTCCAATCTTTCCTCACGTTGAGAACCACCAATTAATTCTCCACTACCTGGAACAAGTAAATCCATTGCAGCAACAGTTTCATTGTCGTCGTTTAGTCTCATATAGAACGCTTTAATATCTTTTGGCCAATCAATGATAAATACCGGTCCATTATAATGTTTAACTAAATACTTCTCATGTTCTGTAGCTAAATCTTCTCCAAATGAAGGTTTGTTTTCAAATTTTTGGTTACTATTTAAAAGTACCTGAACAGCCTCTTTATGGGTAACGCGAGCAAAACTACCTGTTGTTACTTTGTTTAATTTGTCTAATAATCCTTTTTGAACAAACTTATTGAAAAACTGCATTTCTTCAGGTGCTCTTTCAATAACATATTCAATGATATATTTAACAAATTCTTCAGCTAAATCCATATCATCTTTTAAGTCAGCAAACGCTATTTCAGGTTCAATCATCCAAAATTCACTTGCATGTGTAGTAGTGTTTGATTTTTCTGCACGGAATGTTGGACCAAATGTATAGACATCTCTAAATGCAAGAGCAAATGCTTCTGCCTCTAGTTGTCCCGATACTGTTAAGTTTGCCTTTTTCTGGAAGAAATCCTGTTTATAATCAATTTCTCCATCTTCGGTATGTGGAATATTATCTAAATCCAAAGTAGTTACTTTAAATGTTTCCCCTGCACCTTCTGCGTCACTCGCTGTTATAAGTGGTGCTGCTAAATGTACAAAATCTTTTTCCTGGAAGAACGTGTGTACTGCATGAGTAAGAATACTTCTAACTCTAAATACAGCGCTAAACAAGTTTGTTCTAGGTCTTAGATGCGCATTTTCTCTTAAAAATTCTCTTGTATGTCTTTTTGGTTGAATTGGATAATCTTCAAGTGAGTCTCCTAATAATTCAACTTTTCTTGCTTTGATTTCAAATGGCTGTTTACGATCTGGAGTGTTTACTAAAACACCTTCAATTCTAACAGCTACACCTACACGGTATTTTTGAACATCTTTAAAATTATCAAGGAATTCACTTTCATAAACGACTTGAATTGTTTCAAAAAATGTACCATCATTTAGATTTAAGAAACCAAACTCTTTTTGGGCACGATTATTTCTTACCCAACCAAACAAAGTTAATTCTTTTTGTTCTAATGATTGATGCAACTTATAAAGTTGTCTTACTGAATATTTCATAATATCACTCCTTCTTTTTATATAAAAAAACGCCCTTAAACAAATGTTTAAGGACGAATAATTCCGCGGTACCACCTTAGTTCTAGATAACTAGCACTCTTTCCTTTAACGCAGGAATACGGATGGTTCTACTAATTTCTTCCATCACTCATGGTGTTATTCAAACTTAGCTTATAATCTAGCTCTCACCATCCTAGACTCGCTTATTACAGGGTTAAGTTTTACTTCTCCAATCAACGTTTATAAACATATAATACCATTTTAAGTTGTTTTGTCAATAAAAGTTATTACTCAACTTCCTTTTGGTCATTTTTTAACTGTACATGTGATATTTCTTGGAATCTTTTCCCAATTTTAGTACTTGTAGTGTGAATCTCTTTTACACTTTTACTTACTGTATCAATGTTTCTAGATAATTTATCCCATCTATCTTGATACCTATTAAACTCGTCACCAAGTTTTATTAACTCTTGTTGAATTACTTTTGCATATTTATCTCTTTCAACATTTCGTAATAACACTTGAACAGTTGTTAATAGACTCATCAAAGTAGTTGGTGATGCAATCCATACACGTTTTCTTTGTGCATAATCCACAATTTCTTGATGATATGCATTGATTTCTGCAAAAATAGCTTCTGCTGGAACAAATAATACTGCTTGATCACTTGTTTCAGTTGGAATAATATACTTAGTTGCAATTGCATCGATATGTTTTTTCATATCGGATTTAAAAGCTCTTGTTGCTAATTCTCTTTCTCTTTCAGTTAAATCTCTATCAATCATTCGTTGATAGTTTTCAAGAGGGAATTTAGAATCAACTGCTAAGTTACCCATTTCTTCAGGTAAATATAACAATGCATCTACTATTTTTCCATTACTTAAAGTAACTTGAGTGTCAAATATCTTTTTATTGTTTTCACCAAAGATACTCGAAAGAATATGGTTTAGTTGTACCTCACCAAATGTACCTCTTGTTTTCTTATCTGTTAATAAGTGTTGTAGCGATACAACTTCAGATGATAGTTTATCGATATTTTTTTGAGCTTCATCTATTTTCGTTAGTCTTTCAACAATGTTTGTGAAAGTTTTGTTTGTTTTCTCAAACCCCTCATTTAAGCGAAATTCTACCTTTTTATTTATTCTATCCATTTGTTCTTCTATTCGTTTATTCATTGTTTCAAAATTATAAAGAATATCTTTAGTTAATACTTCTTTGAACTCGTTTAAATCTTTAATGTTATCCTTGGAACTTTCACCCATAGATTTGGTAATAGATACATGCATATCCCCAAATTCTTTAATCAAAGTATTTAAAGATTTATTGCTTTCCTCTTTCATATTATCAATAATGTCGTCGTTTGTTTTATCAACTTGTTTTTGCATAATTTTAATTACTTCTAAAACAATCACTACAACTAACATTCCAATAATAATATATTCACCAATATTCATAATGTCACCTCACCTTTATTATACCATTTTTTCATAGTGTTATAACTTTTTCTCTCTTAATTCTTCTAGTTTGTCCATCGTTTCTTTAATTGAAAAACTAGAGAATATTCTTCTATGTTTACTATCTTCAATTTTATAGTGTTCGCATATTATATTTTTATATATAATAAAATCTTCCTCATCTAAATATAAGTTCCAAAACAACTTGTCATGATGTACATCTAAAGACTCATCATTTGCATTGACAATTAGTTTTACTAACTCATAGGGTTTATCGCCTAATAGATTACGTAAAATTCTACTGTTACTAAAAATACTACTTACAGCAACAACTACTGTCCAACTAGCTTTTGTTCTACCTTTCTCAATTTCAATTAGAGTTTTTTTAGAAATCCCTAATTGCTCTGCCATTTCGTTTTGTGACAAATCACTTTCTGATCTGATCACTTTGAAATTAGATGAAATTAGGCTAATTAATGAAACTTTATCCATATCACCACTCCTAGTGTAATTATATACTTATAGTAACATATTACACTTTATGTGTCAATTTTCATAATAAAAACAGGTGAAATTCACCTGTTTATTTAGTATTTTCGATTTCTCCATCATATTCAAATAAACTACTTAAAGGTTTATCTTGAATAATGTTTAGTACCCCTTGTCCAAATAATGAACCTGCACTAAGTTGGATTATTTTATCTGATTTTTTATGATCTGGAACTAATATTGTATTCATACATACAACTTCTTTTAATGGTGAATCATTGATTCTGTCAACAGCTGGTGGACTCAATAAAGGATGAGTACAAGCTGCATAAACTTCTTTAGCTCCCTTTTCAATTAATGCTCTGGCAGCTGCAGTTATTGTTCCCGCAGTATCAATCATATCATCAATTAAGATGGCAATTTTACCGTCTACATCTCCAACTAATCCCATTACTTCCGCAACATTTGGTTTTGGTCTACGTTTGTCTATAATTGCGATTGGGCAATGCATAACATCTCCCATTTTACGAGCTCTAACTGCTCCACCGTGATCCGGGGCAACAATTACTAACTCATCTTTAAATTTTTTCTTTTCAAAGTAATCTACAATAATTGGTAATGCTCTGAAGTTATCAATAGGAATATCAAAGAATCCTTGAATCTGCCCTGCATGTAAATCCATTGCTAATACTCTTGTCGCTCCTGCAACTGTTAATAAATTAGCAACTAATTTTGCCGATATAGGTTGTCTAGATTTTGATTTACGATCTTGTCTAGAATATCCATAATAAGGCATAATTACATTGATGTTTTTTGCCGATGCACGTCTCATAGCATCAATTGTTATTAGTAACTCCATGATGTTTTCGTTTACTGGTTCGTGAGTTGGTTGTACTAAGAACACATGATGTCCACGTACAGTCTCTGGTAAATTAACTCCAATTTCACCATCAGCAAATCGATTTAACTCAATTTTGCTTAGTGGAATACCAGTGTATTCTGATATTTCCTCCGCGATTTTTGGGTTTGCACTTAAACTAAATAATTTAATATTGTGACCTTCCACAACAGCCATATATTAGACCTCCAAATATTTATAATATGTATTTCCGCTTATACATTAACACTTTCTTATTAAAAATGCAAAATAAAATGCAACTTTCTAAAAAAAGTTACATTTATGTTAAATATTTACTCTTCAGGTAGCTGATTATAAGCTTCAATTACTGCATTTTCGATTTGATTTCGAGTCTCCTGATTTATTGGATGTGCAACATCCTTGAACTCTCCATTAGGCATCTTTCTGCTCGGCATTGCAACAAATAGACCCGCTTTCCCATCGATAATACGTAACTCATGAACTACAAAACATTCGTCAATTGTAATAGCGGCAATAGCTTTCAATCTGTTTTGTCCGTTGAATTTTTTTACTCTAACGTCTGTAATGTTCATAATACCACCTCGCATCTCTGTATTTGTACAACTTCTAATTAATTATAACATACCTGGAAAACGGTTTCAAACTAAATTTTTGCTACAAATGGCCATTTACCTTATTTTGGTCAACTTTTTAAAGTAATACTCATTAAATACTTCACCAATTGCTTTTAGTTTCTTTTTATGTTGAGAAATAGCGAAAACTGTTGCTCCACTACCAGACATTAGTACTCCCTCAATACCTAAATCTCTTATTTGATGTTTAATTTCTTTAACTTTTGGTTCCAACTCAAATGCAATTGGTTCCAATGAATTAAATAACTCACGAGAAATTAAATCTACATTCTTATTATATATCCCTGCGGTCATATCTCCTATTTTCTTATACACTAGTTGATCAGCTTTTACTCTAGAAAACACTTCTTTTGTACTTATTCTTTCATTAGGATTAATTAACAGGATAGGTAAGTTGATTTTTTTATCTAAGAAGAGCAATTCTTCCCCTCTACCTCTTGCTACACATAATTTATTGTAAATACAGAATGGAATATCAGACCCAAACTGTATACCAAATTTAGCCAAATCATCAAGGGATAACTCTAGTTTCCATAACTTATTTACACCGCGTAATGCTGCTGCTGCATCTGCACTTCCTCCAGCTAGTCCGGCTGAAATTGGTATTTTCTTATCTATTGTTATATGAACTCCCTTTTCTACCTCAAATTCTCTTTGAATAAACTCAACAACTTTATATACTAAGTTATCTTTTGGATTTTTAGTTATTTGAACAGATGAATCTATAATGATCTCTTTTTTATCCAACAATTTGAAACTTAATGTATCGAAAAAATCGATAGAAGCCATAACCATTTCTAGGTCGTGGAATCCGTCAACTCGCTTCTCTATTACATTTAAGAACAGATTGATTTTGGCATACGCTTTTTCCTTTATCATCTATATCACCTACTATATTTTACCATAATTCATAAAAATAGAGAAATCTACAAGATATCTCTATTAAATTCATTTGAAAGTGCAACAAAGTCTTCAAC
This sequence comes from uncultured bacterium, assembly GCA_965601565.1. Classification (GTDB taxonomy): domain Bacteria; phylum Bacillota_I; class Bacilli_A; order Izemoplasmatales; family Izemoplasmataceae; genus Xianfuyuplasma. The sequence goes on from CBFCWG010000006.1 coordinate 70,163, forward strand.
GGTAAGTTTTTCTGCTCTTACTGTCTCACTGTGTCCTAATTCAACCAAAATGTCTGCCAAATCAGACTTTGTATATCCAAATCCACTCGATAAGTTATTTACTAATGTTTTTCTTCTTTGAGTAAAAGAAGTTCTCACTAGTTTATAAAATACATCAAGATCGTTTGGCATGTATTCAATTTCATCTTTAACTACCATGTGAACAATTGCACTATCCACATTAGGAGCTGGAATAAAAACAGTCCTAGGTACTTTTAATGCTATTTTTGAGTTTGTTTTAAACTGAATTACAACACTTAAGGAATTATAATCCTTCGTACTTGGTTTAGAAGTAAATCTTTTTGCTACTTCATATTGCATCATTACAACCAACTCATTGATTATGTTAGATTGCTCTAAAACCTTCATAATAATTGGAGTTGTAATATAATATGGCAAATTAGCTACCATAACTACTTTACTAAACTTATCTTTTATTTCCCTAATATCTTCATCTATATTTCTTTTCAATATATCATCATTAATTAAGACTAATTTATCTTCACCAAGATTCTCCTTTAGAATAGGAATTAAATCCTTATCTATTTCATATGCCAGTACCTTTTTCGCCTTTTTAAGTAAAAGCTCTGTCATACTTCCTAATCCGGGTCCAATCTCAACTACTAAAGTTTCATCATCAATTTCAGGAATATCAATAATTTTCCCTAAAATATTTTGATCTGTTAAGAAGTTTTGTCCATACTTCTTTTTGATGTGGAAATCATGTTTATCTATTGTCTTTTTTGTTGATGAGTAAGTTCCTATTTTTGCCATAATTCACCTCCTTAGTATCTTAATAATTTCTTCTTTTGTAATCCCAAACATATTTAATTTCTTTAATATCATTTTCCCATTACTAAGCCCTATCCCAAGACTATCTGTAACTTCTTTTCTTGTTTTTTTTGAGTTACTTGAACCAATTAGATTTAATTCATACATATCTTTATAGGTTAGGGGGTTTTCTCTTGATGGCACCTGAACCAAAACTTTGGATAAAGCATCAAAAATATCTTCATCTTTAGCATGTTCAATCCCAACTTTAGTTTTATTTTTGTTTATACATTTCTCTTTTGGTAAAAAAGCATGTTTAGTTTCTCCTACATGACTATTAATTAATCTTCTAATTCTTTCACCTTGATAATCTGGATCTAGAAATAAAATTAGTCCTCTAGTTTTATTAAGTACTTTTAACTCGTTCAAAGTTTCATCACTTATTTCACTACCATTTGTAATAATTACATCAATATCCCTATATATAGCCTTTAATTTAGCAAGGTCGTGGTAGCCTTCAACCACCACAACCTCTTTATTTATTTCCAATTCTTTAATCCTTTATCGTCTAAGTATTGATCATATTCCCCTAATCTTGTAGGTATTTCAATAAATTGTGGACATTTTGGTAAACATTCCCCACATTCAATACATACTTCGGCTGAAACACCTTCTTTATGCATTTCTCCAACTACCCAGCGTACATAACGATCATTTTCATACATTGAATGATTGTTATAAACCCTGAAGTTTCGAGGAATATCGACACCGTGTGGACACGGCATACAATAATTACAAGAAGTACATTCGACCTTTGATAAATCAAGAATATCTTTTCGAACTTCTTTTACTAAGTTTAACTCTTCTTCTTCCATTGGTTTAAAATCAGCAAATGTCTTAACATTGTCTTCAACTTGTTCCATTGTACTCATTCCACTTAATATCACTTTGACATTAGGTAAGCTTCCTACCCATCTAAAGGCCCAAGAAGCTATTGATACATCATTATTATGATTTTTTAACTTCGATTCGATTCGATCATTGAACTTAGCTAAACTTCCGCCTTTAACAGGTTCCATAATAATAACAGGTATTCCTTTTTTAGTTAAAATATTATAACCTTCCATACCTTGCTGGTGCTCAATATCCATATAATTTAGTTGAATTTGAACAAAATCCCAATCATATAAATCAACCCATAATTTAAAAGCTTCTAAATCATCATGAAAACTAAATCCAATATTACGAATTTTCCCTTCGTCACGGAATTTCTCAAGTATAGTAAATAAATCTAAATCTTGAACTTGTTTGATTCTATTTTTGTTCACGGCGTGAATTAAATAAAAATCAAAGTACTCAACCCCGCATTTTTCTAACTGTTCATGGAAAATTCGCTCTACATCCTCTTTTGTATGACAATCCCATATTGGGAGTTTATCAGCAAGGAAAAAGCTCTCTCTGTCAAAATTTTTAATTACTTCTTTAACGAATAATTCACTTTTACCTCCATGATATGGGTATGCAGTATCAATATAATTAACTCCGTTATCTACAGCGTACTTAACCATTTTAGTTGATAATTCTTTATCAATTTCCCCATCTTTTTGAGGAAACCTCATACATCCAAAACCAAGTAAAGAAACATCTTCTAATTTGCCGTTAACTCTGATTTTACGTTTTTCCATAATCACTGCTCCTTAAAATATTTTTCCTTTATTGACGGCTTAACTAATAAGTTTATTGATTGTTTTTGTACTTCAATAACTAAGTTTCCACTGTCAGCTTCTTCTCCATCCATATTCCATTTATGTGGATGATCTGTATATATTTTTAATTTAGATGTTCTAAATTTACGTACTCCTGGTAATAATCTTGGGGTTAATATAAACGAAATAAAGTAAATAACATTATTAAGTAATGGTATGTACTTATATACTACTACGTCCACTTTTCCATCATCTAATATTGGATTTGATACAATATTAAATCCAGCTACTTTTTTTGAGTTTACCACTAAAATTAGCGAATAATACCCTCTTAAGAATCCATCATCATACTCAATTTTGGTCTTAATCATAGGAATAGTAAAAAACTCTTTAATTCCTGTAATTAAATACGCAAAATATCCTAAATACTTCTTAAGTTTTGAGTCTGTTACATACGAAATATCTACATATGTCCCAATTGCAGTTACATATATAAATGATCCTTTATTACTATTTGTATAATCCATTTTAACAACTTCACCTGTCAAAATAATGTCTATTGCCTTTTTTACATCTTTTGGAATCTTCAATGTACTTGCTAAATCACAAGCTGTTCCTGATGGAATATAACCTATTAAAGGTTTATATTCAGCCTTATCTATCCCATTTAGACACTCATGAAAAGTTCCATCTCCACCAGAAATAACCATTAAATCTACTTTGTTATCGCAAGCATCTTTAGCGATTGAAATCGCATGTTTAGGTCTTTTAGTTGATTTAATAGTTACATTATATCCTGCTTCAACAAATCTTTTCTCTACATAGTCTAGATGACTTTCAAAATCTTTTTTACCACTTACTGGGTTGTAAATAATTGTGCAATTCTTCATGGTCTCACCTATTTCCTTATAAAACATTATAACATAATTGAAATTAAAAGAAAAAGCCGTTTCCGGCTTTTAATTAATCAATGATTGAGCTGCTGTGATGATTGCTGTATTATAAGCGTCTTCACTATCACAACCACGTGATAAATCATTAACAGGGCTGTTTAATCCAGCTAAAATTGGTCCCATTGCTTCAAAATTTCCAAGTCTTTGGGCGATTTTATATCCTATATTACCACTATTTAAATCAGGGAATACAAATGTATTGGCTTTTCCAGCTACTTTACTTCCTGGGTATTTTTTAGCTCCAACACTTTCAACAAATGCTGCATCAAATTGCATTTCTCCATCTATTTCATATCCACTATTAGCTTCAATTGCTATTTTTGTAGCTTTTGCTACTTTTTGAGTTTCTTCAGTATCCGCACTACCATTAGTACTGAATGATAATAATGCAACTTTAGGTTCAATTCCAAACATTTCTGCTGCTTTTGCTGATTCAATAGCAAATTCTGCTAAATCTTCTGCTGCAGGATTTGGATTAATTGCACAATCACCAAAGATATATTTTTCATCATCTCTAATCATTAAAAAGTATCCAAATGTTCTTGATACTCCTGGTTTAGTTTTAATAATTTGTAATGCAGGTCTTACTGTATCTCCAGTTGAATGACATGCACCACTTACTAAACCTTCAGCTTCTTTCATATATACTAACATAGTCCCAAAATAGTTTTCATCTAACAACATTTTTTGTGCTTGTTCAACTGTTGCTTTTCCTTTTCTTCTGTCCACAAAACTTGAAACCATTTCATCAAATTTCTCATAAGTTTCAGGATTAATTACTTCACACTTTGAAACATCAAATTTACTTGGAATATTTTTAGCATCTCCAATCAATATTGGTTTTACTAATCCTTCTTCTGCCAATCTAACTGCTGCTTCTACAATTCTCTCATCGTTTGATTCGGGAAAGACCACTCTAAGCCCTTTTCCATCAATTTTTTGTTTTAATTCGTTTATGATATTTGCCATTATATCACTCCTTACCGCTTTATATTTTACATCTTTTTTTTAAAAACTCAAATCTTTTCATACTGTTTTGATTAAATATTTTAATATGTTATAATCTCTTTAGGTGATTTTATGAAGAAATTAGACACAATTTTATTTGATTTAGATGGTACATTAATTAACACAAACGACATTATAGTAAGAAGTTTTCGTTCAACTTTTGATCGACATTTTCCAGATGTAACTGTAACCAATGATGAAATACATTCATTTATTGGACCAACATTACAACAAACATTTGGTAATTATACAAAAGACCCTTTTTTGATTCAAGATATGATTAATTCTTATCGCGAATTTTACGTTGAGTATGAAGTAGGTAATTTTGAGATATACCCTGATGTTCTTGAAGTTGTAACAGACTTAAAAAACAAAGGTTACAATCTAGGTATTTTGACTTCCAAATTTAAAGAAGCAGCTTGGCCTAGCTTTACCCACTATAAACTAGAAAACATTTTTGATTCATTCACTGCTTTAGATGATGTTGAGTTTCCAAAACCTCATCGTAATGCTGTTGATGTAGCTTTAAGGAATTTCCCAAACCATAAAAAAGCTATTATGATTGGTGATAATCAAGGAGACATCTTAGCTGGTAAAAATGCTGGGATATATGGGGCTGGTGTTGCTTGGAGTTTTAAAGGTTCTCACCATTTAATGCAAGTTGATCCTGATTTTATGTTAGCAGATATGAAAGATATCTATCGTATTATAAATATTATTGAAGGAGAGGAATAATATGGATTGTATTTTTTGTAAAATAATCGCTGGGGAAATCCCTTCATACAAAATCTATGAAGATGACTCAGTTATGGCATTCCTTGATATAACACAAGGAACAAAAGGACACACTTTAGTGATTCCTAAAAATCATATTAAAAATGTTTATGAGCTCGATGAAGAAACAGCAACTAATGTATTTAAAGTAGTCCCAGTAATTGCTCGTGCATTAAAAAAAGCATTTAATCCGATTGGACTAAATATTATTAATAACAATGATAAACCTTTACAAAGTGTATTCCACTTCCACGTCCATTTAATACCAAGATATGAGGATGATGGAATGGAATTATCTACCATAAATAACTATGGTAAATTCGATAATTCTCATTTTGTGAGTTTGGTGTCAAAAATTAAAGAGAATTTATAACTATAAAAGACTGCTAACTCGTAGTCTTTTTTTTGTGGAACCATTTCCCTGTTTGAGAAAGTTAATTACAAATAATTTTTCAAATGGTAAAATTAGATATCTAGTTATAGAATGGAGTTTTACTTATGAATAAAAAATGGTGGCATAAATCTGTAGTTTATCAAATATATCCTCGTAGTTTTATGGATTCAAACAATGATGGAATAGGGGATATTAAAGGGATAATATCAAAACTACCTTATCTTGAGAATTTAGGAATTGATGTTATTTGGTTAAGTCCTGTTTACAAAAGTCCTATGAAAGATAACGGATACGATATCTCTGATTATCAAGATATAGATCCTTTATTTGGTAATTTATTAGATATTGAAAACTTAATTAGTGAGGGTAAAAAACATAACATTAAAATACTAATGGATTTAGTTGTTAATCATACGAGTGATCAACATAAATGGTTTTTAGAATCTAAAAAGTCAAAGGAAAATCCTTTTAGAGATTATTACATATGGCGAGACGAACCTAGTGATTTAAGAAGTACTTTTGGTGGAAGTGCATGGACCTATGATGAAACTACTAATCAATATTATTTCCATAATTTCGCAAAAGAACAACCTGATTTAAACTGGGAAAACCCTAAAGTAAGAGAAGAAGTATCTACTATGATCAACTGGTGGTTAGAAAAAGGTATTGGCGGATTTAGACTTGATGTTATTGATTTGATTGGTAAAGAAGTAGATAAAAAAATACTAGGTAATGGTGAAAAATTACATCCATTCTTAAATCAAATGAATAAAAATTCTTTTGGTAATTATGATGTAATGACAGTTGGTGAAACGTGGGGAGCCTCTCCACAAATTGCAGAGTTATATAGCGACCCAACACGTCAAGAATTAAGTATGATTTTTCAGTTTGAACATATGACTTTAGATTGGGGTAATCTTGGAAAGTGGACTCCACATAATTTAGATTTAATAACCCTTAAAAGTGTTTTATCTAAGTGGCAAACAGACTTAGTAAAAGGTTGGAACTCATTATTTTGGAATAATCATGATTTACCTAGAATTGTTTCACGATGGGGAAATGACAAAGAATACCGAACACAGAGTGCAAAGATGTTAGCTATCACTCTTCATATGATGAAAGGTACACCTTATATTTATCAAGGTGAAGAAATCGGTATGACAAACGTTAAGTTTCCATCTATTGAAGATTATAACGATGTAGAAATACATGGTTTCTATAAAGATTTTGTTAAAGATCAGAACCTTCTTTCACATGATGAATTTATGGATGGAGTTTACAAAATGGGACGAGATAACGCACGTACTCCAATGCAATGGAACAACCAGGAAAACGCTGGTTTTAGCGATTCTAAACCTTGGTTGAAAGTGAATCCAAACTATACGTCTATCAATGTTGAAAATGCACTATATGATAAAAACTCAATATTTCACACATATAAAAATTTAATAAATATAAGAAAAAACAGTAAACTTACAAATCTTATTCTAGATGGTAAATATGAATTACTTCTCCCTAAGGATAAATCAATATTTGCATATAGAAGATATAATTCAAAAGAAGAATTAATCGTTGTTTCTAATTTTACTAATAGAGATGTTTCTCACAATTTAGTAATCAGCGGTTATCACAAAGTAATCTCAAACTACAATGATTTATCTAGTTCTAAATTGAGACCTTACGAAGCATTTGTTATATACAAACAAAAAAAGTTATAAGATCGCTCTTATAACTTTTTTATTTTCTATTGATTTATTTATAAAATAACTCAGTAAATGTTTTAACCATTACTCCTGTACCACCATTTTTACCTGATGCTGTACCAGCAACATCTAAGTGAATCCATTTTGTATCTTCGTTAATGAAGTTCTCAATGAACGCAGCAGCTTGGCTTGCTCCAGCCATTCTACCACCTTTATTTTTCATGTCTGCAACTTGGCTTTTTAACTCATCATGGTATCCTTTTGAAATAGGCATTCTCCATACTTTTTCACCAGTATGTTTTGCAGCTTTAAAGAATTGTTTGTAAAACTTCTTATCATTTGTGAAAGCCCCCGTGTATTCTTTACCTAAAGCCATAACCATCGCACCAGTTAATGTAGCAACATCAATAACTTTCTTAGCTCCTTTTTCTTGAGCAAACCATACAGCGTCCGCCAAAGTAAGTCTTCCTTCAGCATCTGTTGAAATTATCTCAATTGTTTTTCCACTTGCTGAAGTTAAAATATCGTCAGGTACAACTGCTCCATCACCTATTCTATTATCTGTAGCTGCAACAATTGCCATAACATTAGCTTCTAGCTTAAGTTTTGCAATAGCTTCAATAGCACTAATTACAGAGGCAGCACCTGCCATATCTACTTTCATTCCTGGCATAGAAACCGGAGTTTTTAATGAGTATCCACCAGTATCATACATTACACCTTTTCCAACTAACGCAGTTGGATTTTCCCATTTTTCTTTTCCTTGATATTTGATATATATTAATTTAGGTTCATCACTAGATCCTTTGTTTACACCTAAATATGCACCCATATTCATTTTTTCAATATCTTCTTTACTAATTATTTCAACTGTTACATTCTCATATTTTTCAAACTCTTTTGAATAATTAGCTAAATCAGTTGCATTTAAATAATTATATGGTGTGTTTACTAAATCTCTACATGCGTTGATAGATTCACCTAATACATACCCTTTTTTTACATTTTCATAAATTTTAGTTTCACCATAATAATGGAAATTTTTATCTTTTTCCTCTTTTTTGGTTTTGAATTTATCTATAACATAATTTTTAGTTAATATGTTCTCTGATAAATCTTGAACAATCTCTTTATAATCATCTCCCTGGAATGTGTCAATTAAAACACAAATTTCTCCTTTTAAAGCAGCAATTTCACTATAAATTTTTTGTCTTTTATCTTCATCTTGTAGTTTTTTAAAATTAATAACATGTAATCTCTTTGCTGGTAATTTACCTAATGTGTGAATGGTGGTAAATGGCTCTGTTGATATTTCTTCTAAAACTCCACCTAATACATCGTCTATTTCTTTTACTAGGGGATTTTTTAAATTATTTACTATTACAATGTCCTTTTCTTCTTCTAATAACTTAAACTCTTTTTGCTCATGAATGTCAACCATAGTTTCCTCCTATTTAATAATATCAGTTCTCATATATGGAACTAATACTTCTGGTAGTACTATTGTACCATCTTTTTGCTGATAATTTTCTAAAATAGCTACAACTGTTCTACCAACAGCTAATCCACTACCGTTTAATGTGTGGACAAACTCTGGTTTTGCCTTAGGATCTCTTTTAAATTTAATGTTTCCTCTTCTTGCCTGATAATCCTCTGCGTTTGAGATACTCCCTATTTCACGATATTTATTGTATGAAGGTAACCATACTTCAATATCATATGTTTTTCTCATACTGAACCCTAAATCTCCTGTGCAAAGTGTAACTACTCTATATGGTAATTTTAATAGTTTTAATACTTTTTCACTGTGTTCCAACATTTCGTCTAACTCTTTATAAGAATCTTCTGGTTTAGCAAATTTAATTAACTCAACTTTATTAAATTGATGCTGTCTTATAATTCCTCTTGTGTCCCTACCAGCACTTCCGGCTTCTTGTCTAAACGCAGTCGTAAACGCTGTATATTTAATTGGTAAATCTTCACCTTTCAATGTTTCATTACGATGTAGGTTAATTGTTGGTACTTCAGCTGTTGGATTTAAGTATAAATCTCTTTCATCTAAAACTTTGAATGCATCCTCTTTAAATTTAGGAAATTGTCCAGTAGCCAACATAGATTCCCCATTTACAATATATGGGGGAATAATTTCTGTATATCCATGTTCATGAGCATGTAAATCACTCATAAAATTGATAAGTGCTCTTTCTAACCTAGCACCTAATCCTTTATATACAGTAAACCTACTTCCAGATATTTTACTTGCTCTATCAAAATCAAGAATATCTAGTTCTGTAGCCAAATCCCAGTGTGGTTTTGGTTCAAAATCAAATTCTCTTATCTCACCATATTTCTTAATCTCTAAATTGTCTTCTTCGTCTTTTCCTACCGGAATTTCTTCATTTGGAATATTTGGTGTAATTAATAGTTGATTGTAGATATTCTCTTCAATCCCCTTTAGTTCTTCTTCTAAATCTTTAATTCCCTTTCCAATACTTTCAATTTGAGCAAAGATCTCTTTTGGATCTTTTTTCTCTCTTTTATACTGTCCTATCATTTTACTTAATTCATTTCTCTTAGCTTTTACTTGCTCAACTTCTAAAATTATTTCTCTTCTTCTAGCATCTTGATTCACTAAGTCATATAGATAGGAGAAATCTCCTCCTCTACGATTAAGTAGTTCAACATAATAATCGGTATTTTCTCTAATCTTTTTAATGTCTAACATTATAATTCCTCCTTTTTTATATAAAAAAATCGCCCTTGTCATCACAACAAGGGCGAATTAATATCGCGGTACCACCTATTTTTATTACTCTAGTTTATAACGGAACTATCCGGAGAGTATTAATCTCACTCAGAGGTAGATTTCATATATTATCATTGTTAGTTCACACCAACCACTAACTCTCTTAAATGATTTTATATTACTTAGTCTCTTCATCACTTTGTTGACTTGATAATAACATTATAGAAACTGTTTGTCAATTACAGGAAATATGTCTGTTGATATGTGTTTGGTTTTTGATGATTAAATATTGACTTGTACTTTGCTTATTTATAATTTTTAATTGTCTTAAAAGATGTTTGTTTTTATTACTCTTTAAATGACTTTTTTTCATTTTTTTAAAACACACGACTGGGAAATCGCATATTTAAGAGATATTACAAATGGTCAACTGTATATTTCCCAGTTACCTCTCTATATAATCTAATTAATTTTTTTGTAATGTTTTATAAATAAGTGTGTTTGATTCTTATTTGAAAAATTGTAATAAAAAGACCAAATTAATTGATGTTAACTTGGTCTTATATTTACTTATACTTCTTCTTGTGTTTCAACAACTTCTGTTGTTTCTTCATTAGTTTTTTCTACTTCTTGATTTTCTAATGATTGATTTACTTCAGTACCTTCTTCTGGTTCTTCATCTTCTGTTTTTGGAACTATTGCGATTGTAGCAACTTTATGTCCTTCATTCAATTTAATTAGTCTTACACCTTGTGTTGCACGTTTAGATGTAGCTATTTGCTCGATAGGTAATCTGATAATCATTCCTTTAGTTGTTGTAATGATAAGATCTTCTTCACCATTTACACTTCTTAACTTAGTAAGTTGTCCGTTTTTATCTGTGATATTAAGTGTTTTAACTCCTTTACCACCACGGTTTTGCTGGCGATATTCATCGACTTCAGTTCGCTTACCATAGCCATTTTCTGTTACTATTAGTATTTGGTTTCTTTCCTCTGTAACTATTGTGAATCCAACAACTTCATCTTTTTCACCAAGTAAAATTCCTCTTACTCCACTAGCTACACGACCCATTGCACGGGCTGTTTGTTCATGGAATCTAATTGCTTTACCATTTGAAGCACCGATGATAACATCTCTTTCTCCATCTGTTAATCTTACAGCTAATAGTTCATCTTCTTCGCGTAAGTTTATTGCCTTAATACCTGTTGTTCTGATGTTTTTAAAATCAGTAACTGGGGTACGTTTAACAACACCACGTTTAGTTACAAAGAATAAGAAGTTTTCTGAATCAAAATCACTTATTTTAGCTACTGCGGCTAGTGATTCACCATCATCTAAATTTAATAAATTTACAATTGGTAATCCTTTTGAGGAACGACCATAGTTAGGCACTTTATATCCTTTCATTTTGTAAACTCGACCTTTGTTTGTAAAGAATAGAATGAAATCATGAGTTGATGTATTGATTAAGTGTTCTACAACATCATCTTCGTTTGTTTTGATTCCTTTCATTCCTTTACCACCACGATTTTGTGTTTTATAAACTTCTGTATTCATTCGTTTACAATATCCACTTGAAGTTATTGTGATAATAACGTCTTCTACTGGGATTAAATCTTCATCTTCAATGTCTAAATCAAGCGATAAACTAATCTCTGAACGACGTTCGTCTCCAAATCTATCTTTGATATCTAGAAGTTGTTCTTTAATCATTTCATATTTTTTATCTTCATTAGCTAAAATGTATTCTAAAGATTCAATTGTTTCTCTTAAATCAGTTAACTCTTTCTCAAGTTTTTCTCTTTCTAAACCTGATAAACGTCTTAATCTCATTTCTAAGATTGCTTTAGCTTGTTCACTAGATAAGTTGAATTTCGTAATTAATTGCTCTTCAGCATCGTCATATGAGTTTCTGATTGTTACTATTACTTCATCAATATTGTCTAGAGCTACTAATAAACCATCTAAGATATGTGCTCGAGCTTTAGCTTTTGCTAGTTCAAATGTAGTTTTTCTAGTCAATACTTCTATTTGGTGATCAACATAATGTACTAAAGTGTCTTTTAATGGTAATACTTTAGGCTGATTGTTAACTAAAGCTAACATATTGATACCAAACGATGTTTGTAATGGTGTATATTTATATAAGTTATTTAATGTAACTTCAGCATTAACATCTTTACGTAATTCTATTACTACTCTAATTCCTTTACGGTTAGATTCATCACGTAAATCTGTAATACCTTCAATACGTTTTTCTTTGGCTAATTCTGCTATTTTTTCGATAAGTCTTGATTTGTTTACTTGATAAGGTATTTCTGTGATAATAATTGATTTTTTACCATTTCTATGTTCAATTATTTCAGTTGTAGCTCTTACCTTAATAGAGCCATTTCCTGTTTCATAAGCACGACGTAAATTTGTCATTCCCATGATTGTTCCACCTGTTGGGAAGTCTGGTCCTTTTATAAAGTACATTAACTCATCAACAGTTATTTCTGGATTATCAATATATGCTAATATTCCATCAATTACTTCACTTAAATTATGTGGTGGAATATTTGTTGCCATACCTACTGCAATCCCTGTTGCACCATTAACTAAAAGGTTAGGGAATTTTGCTGGTAAGACACTTGGTTCTCTCTCACTACCATCATAGTTATCAACATAATCAATTGTATCTTTTTTGATATCTGCTAACATTTCTGAAGTAATTTTCATCATTTTTGATTCAGTATAACGCATTGCTGCAGCACCGTCACCATCAATTGATCCAAAGTTACCATGTCCGTTTACTAATGGATAACGATAACTAAATGTTTGGGCCATTCTAACCATTGCATCGTAGATTGAAGAATCACCGTGTGGATGGTATTTCCCCATTACATCCCCAACAATACGTGCTGATTTTTTATATGATTTATCAGGATATACTCCTAGTTCGTCCATTCCATAAAGAATACGTCTATGTACAGGTTTTAATCCATCTCTAACATCTGGTAATGCACGAGAAACAATTACACTCATTGCATAACTTAAGAACGATGTTTTCATCTCTGTTGAGATGTTTCTTTCTTTTATTTGATCATATTTTACTAGATTTTCGTCCATGTCTGTCATCTCCTATACATCCAAGTTTTGTACGTATATAGCATTTTTCTGGATAAATTCACGACGAGGAGCAACCTCTTCACTCATTAACATACTAAATACTTCATTAGCTTCTATTGCATCTTCCATTGTTACTTGGAGTAATGTTCTTGTTTTTGGATCCATTGTAGTTTCCCATAATTGCTCTGGGTTCATTTCACCAAGACCTTTGTATCTTTGGATATTAACTCTTGATCCAAATTCTTTTATTAATGGTTCTAATTCTTCCTCAATATATGCATACTCAATACGTTTTCCTTGTTGAACTTTGTATAGAGGAGGTTGAGCTATATAAACATATCCTTTTTCGATTAATGGTTTTAAATGTCTAAATAAGAATGTTAATAATAATGTTCTAATGTGTGCTCCATCAACATCGGCATCGGTCATGATAATGATTTTATGATATCTTGCATCACCAACATTAAACTCTTCTCCAATACCTGTTCCAAACGCTTGAATCATTGATAAAATCTCTTTATTTCCCAAAACTTTATCTAAACGTGATTTTTCAACGTTAATTACTTTTCCTCTTAGTGGTAAGATTGCTTGAAATTCTGATTCTCTACCTTGTTTAGCACTACCACCAGCTGAGTCCCCTTCGACTATATATATTTCTGATCTTTTAGGGTCTTTACTACGACAATCTGCTAATTTAGATGCAAATCCTAGTCCATCTAGTGGACTTTTTCTTCTTGTTGCCTCTCTGGCTTTTTTAGCTGCAATACGAGCTCTTGAAGCCATTAATGCTTTTTCAATTACTGTTCTAGCATCATTAGGATTTTCAACTAAATATCTATCTAAACCTTCACTTAAGATGTTTGCTACTATTTTACGTACTTCTGTTGAACCTAGTTTTGATTTTGTCTGTCCTTCAAATTGTGGATCAGGATGTTTTACACTGATGATACATGTTAACCCTTCTCTAGTGTCTTCTCCAACTAAAGCTTCATCTTTTTTAAAGATATTGTTGTTTTTTCCATAGTTGTTTAAAACACGAGTTAAAGTCATTCTAAATCCTTCTTCATGAGTTCCACCTTCAATATTATTAATATTGTTTGTGAAACTAAAGATACTTGGGCGATAAGCATTGTTATATTGCATTGCAATTTCTACAACAATATTATCAATTTCTCCTTCACAGAAGATTACATCTTCATGTAATACATCATATGAACGATTTAAATATTTAATGTATTCAATAATTCCACCTTCGTAGTGATAATCATTTAAAATAGGTACTTCTGGTCTTAAATCGTTTATTTTAATTAATATTCCTCGGTTTAAGAAAGCAAGTTGTTGGACACGGTTACGAAGTATTTCATATTCGTATTCTGTTGTTTCTGTAAATATTTTTGGATCAGCTTTAAAGTGGGTAATTGTACCTGATTGATTTGATGGTCCGTGATCAATTAATTTAGTCGCAGTAAAACCATACTCATATCTTTGAGTATATTTTCTACCATCTTTATGAATTTCTACTTCCATCCATTCACTTAAGGCGTTTACTACACTAGCACCAACACCGTGTAATCCTCCAGAAACTTTATATGATGAGTTATCAAACTTACCACCTGCATGTAATGTTGTTAATATTGTTTCAACAGCTGGTAACCCTGTCTTAGGGTGGATATCTACCGGGATTCCACGTCCATCATCCGACACTCTTATTACATTGTCTTTTAAAATTTCGACATTAATATGAGATGCTTCACCTGCTAATGCTTCATCAATTGAGTTATCTACAATCTCCCAAACTAAATGATGTAATCCTCTAGGTCCTGTTGAACCAATGTACATACCTGGTCTTTTCTTTACAGCTTCTAAACCCTCAAGTATTTGTATATTACTTGAATCATAACTGTTTTCCATCGTTGTCACTCTCCTCTATGTGGCCATTTTCTATCAAAAACACTTGATAGTCTTTTATTCTTTCTAAGTTTATTTCATTTAAATCTGTTGAAGTAATAAATGTTTGTATATTATCTCCAATATATTCTAATAAATTATTTTGTCTTGTTTTATCTAATTCACTTAACACATCATCAAGTAATAATACCGGATACTCTTTTCGATACATATAAATAAAATCTATTAATGCTAGTTTTATTGCAAGTACCGCTGTTCTTTGTTCTCCTTGTGATGCTTGAGTTTTTATGGTGAAATTATTAATATAAAATTCAATTTCATCACGATGAACTCCTAAATTAGTTGTTCCTGTAATAATATCATACTGATATTTAGCAATATATTCTTGTTTAAAGTCTTTTTCAATCGAGGGTAAATACTCGATTCGTAAATCATCAGAAGTAGATGAGAGTTTTAAATAATGCTTTTTAGCAAGATCCTCAATTTTTTTAATAAACTCTTTTCTTCTACGTAAAATGACTTCTTGATAACCAACTAATTGATCGGTAATTACATCTAGTAACATGAAATCTTTTGTTGGTTTTTTTTGCATTGATTTTAGTAAATCATTTCGTTGTTTTAATATCTTTCGATAGTTCTGTAGTTCAAAAAGGTATTCTTTTGAAATTTGTCCAATCTCAATATCAAGGAATTTTCGCCTAGTTTTAGGATTTCCCTTGATTAAATCTAAATCCTCTGGTGCAAACATTACAACATTCAATAAACCTAAATATTCACTCAACTTATCTAACTCTATTTGGTTGTATTTTGCCTTTTTACCAAGTTTTGATACAACTATATCTAATTCTATATCTTTGTCTTTTAAATTGATTAGAGAATTGATTTTAGCGTAATCAGCACCATTAAGAATGAAACTTGTATCTTTAAACACTTTGTGTGATTTGGTAAATGCTAAAACATAAATTGATTCTAAGATACTAGTTTTACCTTGAGCGTTATTCCCAATAAAAATATTGGTCTTTTTATTAAACTCTAATTGCTGCGATTGATAATTTCTAAAATTAGTTATATTTAATGTCTTTAATTGCATTATTTAACTATTCTAAAAACACCTATCGTTTTAATTAAAACTTTGTCCCCTGGATATAGTTTTTTACCTCTTCTTGATTCCAAAATATCATTAACGTATATTTTGTATTCATCAAGAATAGCTTTAACCATTCCTCCTGAGGAAGTTATGTTTGCGAATTTAATAAATTGGCCAAGTGTAATGTATTCAGTTTCTATCTTAATTTTTTCCATAAAAAAATCACTATCTTTCATATATATTATTATGTATGTATATATTATATTATAAAACAATAGATTAAACAAGTTTTTAATGTGGAAAACTCAGAGCAAAAAAAAAGCCCTTTCGGGGCTTCTATTCTGTTCTTACAGGTAAAATTAATTGTAGCATGTTTTCGTCATATTCACCTTTAATAATAAAAGGTCTTATTTCACCAGTAAAATTAACTGCAACTTCACTAGAATTAAAGATTTTTAGTGCGTCTAAAATATATTTTGAACTAAAGGCAATTTTAAATGGTTGTCCTACAATTTCATCTACAGGATATACTTCTTCTAAAACTTTACCAATTTCTGGGCTATTTGATGTAATTTCAACAATATTATCTCTTCTTAATGATAATTTAACAATTGCATTATTTCCATCTCTACTTGATAATAAACTTGCTCTTTCGATAGCTGTTGATAAATTTTCTTTATTAAATTTAATTACAGTTGGAAATTCCGTTGGAACTAATTTTGAAGTTTCTGGATAATTACCTTCCAATAATCTTGATTGGAATAATAAATTATTATATTTGAATAATATTTTTGAATGATCAAAATGTAATTCTACAGAATCATTATTATTCTCTAATACTTTAATTAATTCTTCTAAACTACGCCCTGGAATAATAATGTTCAATGGTTCATAAGAATCAGCTAGTTCAATTTCTTTTTGACTTAAACGATAACTATCTGTTGCAATCGCTTTTAATTTCTTTCCATCTATTTTGAAATTTACACCAGTTAATATTGGTCTATTTTCAATAGAAGATGTTGCAAAAGCAGTTTGTCTAATTATAGTTTTTAAAACACGAACATTAATTTTAATAGATTTTACTTTTTCGCTAAACTGTAATTCAGGATAGTCTTCTAAATCCATCATATTTAATGTAATATCTGAACGATCTGCTTCAATTCTCAACATATTATCTGCTGCCATTGATAATGAAACTTTTAAACCATCTAATTTTCTAATAATTTCAATAAAATATTTACCAGGTATTAAAACAGATCCTTCACTTTGTATTGCTAAACTTGGATCTTTAACTGTTAATTTAATTGCTATATCAGAATTACTCGTCGTAATTACTAAATGATCTTTTAAAACTTCTAACTTAATTCCTTGTAATGCAGGATTTGGTGTTTTGTTTGATAAAGCTTTTTGTGCGATTATCAAATTATTTAACAAAGTATCCTTATTGATTTGAAAATTCATAAAATCACCCCTAATTAATTATGTTTTATATTATTGATTATTATTATGTAGTGTGGA
>CBFCWG010000007.1:0-86331 GCA_965601565.1 uncultured bacterium
CCTTTGGCTAATTTTAATACTTTTTTACGTCTTTTTCTTGCGACATTTCCGCCTTTTACTCTTGGCATAATTAATTCCTCCTAATTTATTACTTCACTTGTGAAATTTGATGTTTTATTCTTTTGATATCACTTGCGCTAACAAAGTTAGCTTTCTTATGTGATCTTTTAGCTGATTTACTTTTTGCACTCAGTAAATGTCCTCTTTGTGAGTGTGATACTTTGATTTTTCCAGTAGCAGTTCTTTTAATTCTTTTCTTAGTACCAGAATGAGTTCTCATTTTTGGCATAGTTTTCACTCCTTATTTTTTTTGATCTTTTTTTATCGGTGTCATTGTCATGAACATATTACGACCGTCTAATTTTGGCTTACTTTCAATAGTTGCAAGATCTTCACATTGTTCTGCAAAGTTCTTCATTACTTGTCTACCTTGATTTGTATAAGCCATTTCTCTACCTCTAAAACGGATAGAAATTTTTAATTTGTCACCTTTTTCTAAGAATTTACGTCCGTTTTTCAACTTAGTATTGAAGTCTCCGATGTCAATTTTAGGTGATAGTCTGATTTCTTTTAATTGAACGACCTTTTGGTTTTTGCGAGCTTCACGTTGTTTACGTTGTTGTTCGTATTTGTACTTGTTGTAATCCATAAATTTCGCAACCGGTGGTTTTGCACCAGGCGCCACAAGAACTAAGTCTAAGTTTTTGTCATAAGCCATATTAAGTGCATTTCTTGTTTGGATAACTCCAAGTTTATCTCCTGTATCTGTAATTACCATTACTTCACGAGCTCGGATACCCTCATTTACTAAACCCTCATCTTTACGTTTCGCAGGTCTTTGTTGACTGTATTTGTTTATAGTTACACCTCCCAGGTATAATATTTTTTTTGTGGAAAGCATATAAAAAGTGTGCGTACATATTGTACCCACACTAAAATTTTTATTTAGTTTGTAGCTTCTACCTATCGATATTCTCAATCAGGTGAGAGTGGGTACTCTTCTTTCCACGTTTTAATTGCATATTAATTATAGCAAATCAATATCATTTGTCAACTATTATTTATCATCTTTTGGTGTAATGAAGTTTTTAGCGTAATCTTCTTTATTAATTTGGCGATTTCTAGCGATTGTGAAGGCTCCACTAGGAACATCTTTCGTCACCGTAGATCCTGCGGCAATAAATACTCTTGAACCAACCTTAACAGGTGCGATTAAGTTAGTATTACATCCGATAAATACATCATCACCAATTTCTGTTTTATGTTTGTTAATCCCATCATAATTTACGGTAATACTACCACAACCAAAGTTGACATTTGAACCTGTAGTTGTATCTCCGATATAAGCTAAATGAGAAGCTTTTGTTCCTTCACCAATAAATGATTTCTTTATCTCTACAAAGTTACCAATACGGTTTCTTTCACCAATTATTGCACCATTTCTTATATGGGCAAATGGTCCAACTGTAGCGTCACTACGTACTTCACTATCAAAAATCAGACTGTGTTGTACTCTAACGTTATTGTGGATAAGTGATGAATGAATTTCTGTGTTTGGTCCTATTTTACTACCACTTTTGATTAAACTATCTCCGGTGATATATGTGTTTGGGTAGATTGTTACATTGCTTTCAATTTTAACATTTTCCCCTATTGTAACTGTTTCTGGAGTTACAATACTTACCCCGTTAATCATATGGGCTTTATTAATTTCATTACGTAAATATTTTTCTGCAATACTAGCAGAATATAAATCATTTACACCCATTACTTTTTCATTATCCCATAGTTCAAATGCGTCTACACGATAATCAGGTTTCATGATTTCAATAATATCAGTTAAATAATATTCTTGTTTACGCTCATTTAGTTTAATTTTATCTACGGCTTCAAATAATAATTTATTATTTACCACATAGATTCCTGTATTTACTTCATTAATTCTTTTTTGATCATTTGTACAATCATTGTGTTCAATGATTGCCTCAATGTTTCCATACTCATTACGAATAATTCGTCCATATCCCTTTGGTTGTTGGTATTTAGTTGTTAAAACCGTTAAATCATTATCTTTATCACAGTGATATTTTATTACTTTATTAATTACTTTGTAATCAATTAAAGGCATATCTCCTAACATAATAATTGTAGTACCATCTTTTTTACCCATAGTATCTTTAGTAGCTTTTACTGCATGTCCAGTTCCCTTTTGATTTCTTTGAATTGCATAATCAACTTTATCCCCTAAGATTCCCATCAGTATCTCTTTTTGATATCCAACAACTACTGTTGTTTCATCAATGATACTTTTTTCAATATTTTCATGGATGTATTTGATCATTGGTTTTTTAAGAATCGGAAAAGCACATTTTGGCAATTCTGTTTTCATTCTAGTTCCTTTACCAGCTGCTAAAACAATTGCATAATTTTTCATTATACTTCCTCCTTAACTAAATTAATCATTGACACGATTTTGTCCATATATTTATCTAAATCTTCTTGTTTCTCACAACTTAATGTAACTCTAAGTAATGGTTCAGTCCCACTAGCTCTTACAAGTACTTTTCCATTATCAATAAGTGCTTCTTTAACTTCATCAATCGCTTTAACTACACGAGAATCGTTTAATATTTCTTTGTTATAAGTACGAATATTAACTAATTCTTGTGGCCACATTGAGATGTCTTTTGTAAGTTCTTTTAATGTTTTTGAAGTATCGGTTAGTATTTTCAATAAAAATAGACTTACTAGTAATCCATCACCAGTATTAATGAAATCACGTAAAATGATATGTCCACTATTTTCTCCACCAATACTATAACCATTTTTGTTCATTTCTTCTAACACGTATTTATCACCAACACCTGTTAAAACAACTTCTATTCCTTTATTGTTTAATGCTTTGATGATTCCTAAATTACTCATTTTAGTAAGAACTACTGTATCTTTTTTCAACATACCTAATTCTTTTAAATAACAAGCTATAACGTAGATTAGTTTATCACCGTCAACCTCATTTAACTCATTATCAACAACTAAAACACGATCACCATCACCATCAAAACTAAATCCGATATCTAATTGTTTATCTTTTACTAATTGTTTAATGCTTTCTAAATGAGTACTTCCTACACCATTATTTATATTTTTACCGTCAGGTTCATTACCAATTTGATAAAGGTCTTCTACTAACTCACGAAAGATTCCTAAACTGATTAAGTAGTTAGCACCATTAGCACTGTCAATCCCTACTTTTAAATCAGTTGAATAAAGGTCCATTTTTTCGATTAGGTCTAAATAAAGATCTAATACTTCTTCACCACTATATAGTTCTCCAAGTTTTTGAATCATAAAACTATCATTATTATCAATGTAGTCCTCGATTTTTAGTTCCTCTTCTTCAGTTAACTTAGTACCACTATTAAATACTTTGATTCCATTATCTGTATAAGGATTATGTGAAGCTGTAATCATAACTCCACTTACTGCCTTTTCTTTCGAATATAAAGCAATTAGTGGTGTACTTACTACACCAGCATTCATAACATCAATTCCCACGCTTCTAGCACCGCTTATTACACTAAACAATAACTCGCTACCAGATTCTCTTGTATCCATTCCCACAACTAATCTAGTTGTGTTTAAAACTGTTTTAAGACTTTGTCCCACTTTGAAGGCAACACTGTTACTAACTTCAATTGGGTACCGACCTCTAATACCGTCAGTTCCAAAATATTTTGCCATAGTTACTCTCCTATTCAACCGTAACACTTTTCGCTAGGTTACGTGGTTTATCAATGTCATATCCTCTTTGTAATGCTGCGTAATAGGCAATAAACTGTGAAGGTATAACTGTTAGTAAAGGACTAAATAATTCAAAAACACTATCAACAACTATTTGATCTTCATTTTCATGAACACCTTTAGTTGAAATAACTAATGTTTTTGCCCCTCTACTTTTAACTTCATTCAAATTAGATCTTGTATTTTTTCCAATGCTTCTTTGTGAAATAATGGCAATAACTGGTGTATCCTCTTCAATTAAGGCAATTGTCCCATGTTTTAATTCACCTGCAGCGAAGCCTTCAGTTTGGATATAACTAATTTCTTTCAACTTTAAACTCGCTTCTAAACAACTGTAATAATCGATTCCTCTACCGATATAGAAACAGTTACGTTTTGTTAAATACTCTTTTACAAGTTCTTCAATATATTCTTTACGATCAATAATGTTTTCCATACTAATCGCTACTTTACTTAACTCTTTACGTAAATTTATATGTTTATCACTTAAACCATAAGCTAAGATAGCTAAGATGGCTATTTGTGCAGTATATGCTTTAGTACTAGCTACTGCGATTTCTGGTCCTGCATGAATCTCAACAAAGTAATCTGCTTCTCTAGCTAGTGTACTTGTCTTAACATTAGTAATTGTTAAACTACGATACCCTTTTGCCTTTATATTTACTAATACAGCTCTTGAATCAGCAGTTTCTCCACTTTGCGAGATAAATATAAACAATGGTTTTTGCGATAATATAGGCATATTATAGGCAAATTCACTTGCTATATGTACTTCACAAGGAATACCTGCCATTTTCTCAAATAACTCTCTTCCAATAAACCCAGCATTCATACTAGTCCCAGCAGCAATTATATACAAACGATCACTATCTTTAATAGCCTGTTTAACCTCACCGTTAAGAATAACTTCATCACCATCGAAGTATTTTCCAATTATCGTTCTCATTACAGCGGGTTGTTCATTGATTTCTTTTAACATAAAGTGAGAGTACTCACCTTTTTCAATATCTAAGTAATCAACATCAATTGGTTTTACTTCATGAGGTACTTCTTTACCAATAATATCCTTAATCGTATAACTAGCGCCATCGATTTCAATAAAGGTCTTATCCTCTAAAGGTATATAACTAGTAGAATACCCTACACACGCCATTACGTCACTAGCTACGACGATTCCGTCTTCACTTAGACCTAGTAATAATGGACTTTTGTTTTTACATGCATATAAACGATGAGGATTTTCAGTATCAATAATTGCCAAAGCATATGATCCTTCTAAAAGACTCATTGTTTTACGTATTGCCTCACTTACACTCATTCTGTAACTATATCGTTCAATCAAATGAGCAATTACTTCAGTGTCAGTATCACTTTCGAATACACTACCACCTAACTTAGAACTAATAAGTTCTTTGTAGTTGTCTATAACTCCATTATGGACAACAAAAAAACGACCTGAATTAGAAGTCTGTGGATGAGAGTTTACCTGATTTGGAACTCCATGTGTAGCCCATCTTGTATGACCAATACCAAGGCATGCTTCTACCTCTGTATTAATAATACTTTCTAAATGAGCAACTCGTCCTTTATCTTTGAACACACAAAAAGTATCGTTTTCACAATTCTTTAATGCAATTCCGGCCGAGTCGTATCCACGATATTCTAAACGTTTCAAGCCATTCATAATTATTTCTTTTGCATTTTTGGTACCCAAGTACCCAACAATTCCGCACATCGAAATTACCTCCCTACTTACAAATGGTAATATATCATAAGTTAGGGATTTTTTCAATTTTTTTTACTTTTCTTTTTATGATAAATCTGTCTGCAAATACTGTTTGAAAGTTATTATAAATAACAATATGCAACCTCCAAACACAAAGACAACTCCATAAAGAAATCCTATTTCTCCCTGAAACACAATTAAATCAGGGAATACAAAATTAATCATCTTACTAAAATTAGATAGTCCATCGATATCAGTATCAAAATCAATACTAAAGCTACTAACTAAATATCCAACAAACGGCAATATAACAATAAATACACTCTTATATATACTAGTTAACATAATAAAGATTAAAGAATAGTACATTTGAAAAAATATTAGCTTAATTAACCACATTATTGTTATATTGAAAGTTAATTCGGTATATAAAACCCCGTATAAAATTACAAAAATTAAATAAATGTATGTCATGATATATATTTCTGTCAAAAACACAGCGATTACTTTTCCTATTAATGTTTTTTTCCTATTTACTCTTGTAATAATGAATAAATCATAATCATTAATAAGAAATCCATTAATAACTACTAACATTGAAAGTAAGATACCTATTACTTTGACAATGTTAAAACCTTCATAAAGAAATAATCTTTGATATAGTAAAACATTATAACTAAGTTCTTCTTCTGTCTTAGTTATATTTGATATGAAGACAAGAATGAAACAAGTAATAACAATAATGATCAAAGATATAATTTTAAATTTCTTAGTTACTAAGAAGTCCATATTTAACCTAATGATATTTATCATAACTCAATTACATCCTTATTTAACTTATTAAAAGCAGTTTTTATATGACTAGATATAATATATGACTTTTCACTATTTCTTATATATGAAACTAACTTCTTTACAGATTCTTTATCCAAACCACTTAGAGGTTCATCTAGTATATATACATCTGCTTTCATAGCTAAACATTGGACTAAATTTAATTTAGATTTCATCCCTTTTGACAAGGTACTAATTTTACAATCTATCTTATCTAAGATGCTAAACTCCTTACATAAGCTTAAGTAATCATGATCATTTTTATGGATTTGACCTAAATTAAAAAGAAAATTATTACATGTTATATCTTCTGGAAAATGTGGAAACTCCGGCATAAAACTAGGTTTATAAGGACAAATTATTTCACCTTCATAGGAAATCAAGCCTAATATAGCTTTTATCAAAGTACTTTTACCACTACCATTTTCACCAATCAACATAGTCACTTTTTTATTAATGATTATGTTTACAAGCTTTATATCCTTGTTTTTGTATGATTTAGAGAAATTATTTATTTCAATCGTGTATTCTGTATTCATAAACTTGATCCGTTTCCATATTAGAAAATATTGATGTTCGCATATAGGGGAAATCATCAATTACTAATGTTTTTTCTTCATCATTTATCTCATAAGTTATAATAATTGCAAATTCATGGATAAACTGATACTTTTCTGTATAAATTAATGGAATATATATCTGAGTGTTATTATTCTTCTTTACTAATATTTCTGACAAAACTGAATTTTGTGGATAACTGAAGGAGTATACATCTATACCTAAACATTCCTCTACAGTACTCATATAGTTACATTCATCTCTAATCATAGTCAAATTTTTGTTTACTGATGTACTTAAACTAAGAATATCTATGTCTTTGATTAAAATGTTGTTAGTACTTAGATTACCTAATTCGATGCTAATACCTCCAATTGTGTTAAAACCATTAACCGTTTGATGTGTAGCTGATAAATTGTTTAATGATAAATCTTTTCCAAATGTTTCAAGAAAAAGGTAATTAAATTCACCTATCTCAAATTCCAATGATGACCCATTATCATAGTTTAAAACACAAAAAACTCTTTCCATTTGAATAAGTAAATCATTTGATATAAAGGGTAGCTCCATTATTAAGGTGATTAAATACATTTCTTCTTCTTTGTATGTTATTGATTCACTTGACTTAACAATCTCTTTGATATCTATAGAAAGTTCCTGTTCTGAGTTTTTTAACTGAATAGTTGTTATAAAATCACTATCAAATTGATATCGATTTGGCTGATTTGTTAATATCTCTATTGTAAATGTCTCTAGATTATCAGAGTGATACACTGATATAATACTATCGTTTGATATTATGATAAGTTCCTTATCTTCCTTTAATAAAAGCACAAATATAAGGATGGTTATAAGTATGATTAGGAAGATATGTGGAATTTTATTCTTCAGTAATAATAAGCGACTCATCAATTATTTCTTTCCTTATTGAGTAATATTCTGTAGTAACTAAAAACACTTCCCATCCTCCTTTTTTTACTCCTCTCCAAAATCTATAATACTTTGCAACTCCATTACTTACTTTTCCTTCTCCACATATTTCTACATAAAGTTTTGTGTTAGGATCAACATTGATTTTTACAGTAAATTCCTCTGTGAACTCTGTGTTTGTTACTGCTGTTATGGAATATGCTAACTTCTCTTCTAGTCCTAATTTAAAGCCTAATGCTTCACCTTTACCTTCAAGAGCTATTGTCCCAGAAACATTGTATTGCTTCTTAACTGACTCTTCACTTTCAAAACTAAAAGTTTGAGTGATTGCACTTGTTCCCTCGTTATAGATTACATATAAAGTCTCTTTCGTGAAATATACTTTTTCAGTTTTGTAAGCTGTATGAGTACGCCATCCCCAAAACTTCTTTTTACTAACTTTCTTATAATACTTCGAATAAAGGTTTTGGGTATAGTCATCTAAAAATCTTGCTCCTGAATGTTCAAATTCAATTTCTTGATAACTGTTGTATTCATTAGCTGAAGACAGTTGATAATTAAATGTACCTAAAAATAGTAACAATGCGATGATTATTAATTTTTTCATAAAAAAAACACCTCCAATTAAATAGTATTGGTAACGAGGTGTTTTTTCTTATTTTAATTCATCTTTTATTTTGTCTAGTAGTTTGCTCATATCATTATAGCCAAAGTCAAATCTTCTTTTGATGTATTTATGATTAAAGTCAAGGATTCCCCTTAAACTGCGTCTAGGGTAACATGTAAAGACTTTAACTCCTTCTATTTTTTTAATTCTCATAGGGCTAAATGTGAATAAATCAATAACGATTATTACATCACAACCAGCATCAATTAATGGTTGGTATGGAGTATTATCTAATAATCCTCCATCATAGTATGTTTCTGAACCTAATTGTATTGGTTTAAAAGCTACTGGAATAGCGCATGAAGCTAAAAGTGTTTTTATTTTGTCTTCATCGTTAAAATCATTGAAGTTTTGGTAAGTTATTTGTTGTTCTGATTTAAAGAAGTGTCTGTAGTTTGTTCTTAGTAAATCAAAGAAAGTTCCTTTTTGATCTCCTAAGTGGGTTGTCGCTATATATATTTCTTTATCTTTTACTCTTGAGTAATCAATTGTTGTTTTCATTAGTTTTTCTAAACGACGAGTATTGTATACTCCTCTGTTTAAAAAGTTTAGTTTCTCTTTAAATAGTCTTTTTAAAATATGTTTTTCTAGATTAAACAGACTTTTTTTATCTAAACTCATCCAGGTATCATAAGCAAGATCATAATCGTTCATAGCAAACAATACGGCGTTTAGTGACCCAACACTTGCACCGCTAAATGCTTCTATTTTATCAAATATACCATGTTCCTTTAAAGCACGCCATGCACCTATTTGGTACGCACCACGGGCTCCACCACCTGCTAAAGCTATCCCTAACTTCTTCATTTTATCCCCCCTAAATGATAATTTCTTTTATTTTATCACCTTGTTTAATGTTTAATACTTCTTCCATACCAGTAATAACTTGTCCAAATACAGTATGTACTCCATCTAGATGTGGAAACGCATCATAACAAATAAAGAACTGGCTTCCACCTGTATCTTTACCAGCATGAGCCATACTTAATGCTCCCACTTGATGTTTGTGAGGATTGTTTTCTGTTTCACATTTAATAGTGTAACCAGGTCCACCTGTACCTGTTCCATAAGGACATCCCCCTTGTGCAACAAAACCTGGGATTACACGATGGAAAGTTAAACCATTATAAAATCCTTTTTTAGCCAATGTTACAAAGTTATCTACTGTTCCTGGTGCTTCTTTTTCAAATAATTCTAATTTTACTACTGCTTCATTTTTCTCTAAAATAATCTGTGCTTTCATAATTTCCTCCTAGTATTTTCTTACTTTATTATCTTTGTATGCTTCTTTAATAAATCCTCCACCTAAACAAACATCACCTTGGTAAAATACTGCTGCTTGTCCCGGAGTAACGGCTCTAACGTCATCTTTAAATGTTACTAAGATATTATCACCTACGAATTTGATACTTACATCATTATCTTTCTGACGATATCTAAATTTAGCAGTACATTCGAGATCACCATCAAATTTGTCCATATTTATTAAGTTAATGTCTTCGACTAAACATGAATCACTATATAAAGTTGGATGATGGAATCCTTGGCCAACGATTAAATCATTAGTATCCAAGTCTTTTCCAATAACAAACCATGGTTCATTCCCAAATTTATTACTTCCACCAATACCTAAACCTTTTCTCTGTCCAATTGTATAATACATTAATCCTGAATGTTTTGCGATTACTTCACCTTTTAAAGTAATCATGTTTCCCGGTTTACTTGGTAAGTAGTTACTAAGAAATTTCCCAAAGTCCCTTTCCCCAATAAAGCAGATTCCTGTACTATCTTTTTTGTCTTTTGTAGCTAAATCATATTTATGTGCTATATCTCTTACTTCCTGTTTAGTTAATTCCCCAACTGGGAACAATGTATGTTCTAATTGCTTCTCGGTCAATTGACTTAAGAAGTATGTTTGATCTTTGTTGTTATCTATACCTCGTAACATTTTTGGGTGCTCACCGTGTTCTACTCTAGCGTAATGTCCCATCGCAATATAATCTGGATTAAACTGTTTTGCATGCTCGATAAATGCATCAAATTTAATGTATTTATTACATAAAATATCAGGGTTAGGTGTACGTCCTTTTTTATACTCACCAAGGAAGTATGTGAATACGTTATCCCAATATTCTTTGATAAAGTCAACCCTAAATATAGGTATACCTAACTTGTTGGCTACCTTTTCTGCATCTTTATAGTCAACTTCTTGTGTACATACCTCATCATCAAGTGTTGGGTTACCTAACACATCATTATTTGTGGTTGAATCCCAGTTACGCATAAATAGACCAATTACATTGTAACCTTGTTCTTTAAGTATTGCTGCTGCAACACTGCTGTCTACTCCCCCACTGAGTCCTACTACTACTGTTTTTGCCATGATAAATTCCTCCTGAACTACTTTAAGTAGTCAATATCACTAGGTAAACGTAAATCACCACGAGGACTAACAGAAATATCTAATATTTTTGGTCCGTCAGGTGTAGCTTGACGTTTAAATTGTTGTGAATAAAATCTTCTAAAGAAGTTGTGCGAGTATTTTACACTATCTTCTATAGAAATATCAAATACTTTTGGTAATAACCAATTAATTCTTGTTTCCTTATCACCGTATCTTAAAACACGATGAACAATAAAATCATTAATCTCGTATTTACCTATAGTATCCTCTGTTTTTTGATTTGAAGCTAGTTCTGGTGTTATTGGAGTATCAACGATACTTAATAAAGTTCCTCTTACTTCTTCATCAAACTTATGTATTGCATAATTATAGATCATAAATCGTACCAATGTTTTAGGTATTCCTACATTGATACCATACATACTCATTTGATCACCATTATAAGTACACCATCCAAGTGCCATCTCACTTAAATCTCCTGTTCCAAGAACTAATCCATGATATTTATTAGCTAAGTTCATTAAAATCATTGTGCGAGCTCTTGCTTGTGTATTCTCGTATGTAATGTCTTCTGTCTTACCATCATGTCCTATTAACTTAAAGTGTTCTTTTACATGATTGTTTATATCGATATCTAATACTGTTACACCAAGATTATGCATCATATCAAGTGCATTCTTTTTAGTATGTTTACTTGTATGTAGCCCCGGCATTGTAACAGCAATTATTTCTTTTCTGCTTTTTGATAAATTGTCATAAACACGACAAGCGATTAATAACGCAAGTGTTGAATCAAGTCCACCACTGATTCCTATTAATAAGCTCTTTGCACGCACGTGTTTAATCCTTTTAATTAAAGCATTTTCTTGTAAAGCAGCGACTTTTTCAAAGTCCTCAAGAATATTAACTTTTGGAACAAATGGCGTGCTATCAAACTTTTTTGAGAATTGATAGTCCTCTGATTCTTCAATATTAATAACAACATCTTTAAAAGTATGACGATATCTATTTAAACTATCTCGATAACTTGAATTAGTTCTTCTTGAAAAATCAATTTTACCTAAATCAATGTCACCATAAATAACTTCACTCTCTTGATTGAAGTTTTCTGTTTCTACAATTAAATCACTATTTTGAGCAATAACATTGTGCCCACTAAACACAGTTTCACTAGTTGATTCATTAACACCAGCACTACTATATACATATGCTCCAGCATTTCTTCTACTATGTTCTAAGATTGCTCTTCTTCTTATTTCTCTCTTACCTAATACTTCATTTGAAGCACTAAGATTAATAATAATTCTTGCACCATTTAAACTTAAAATATTACCAGGACTAAACGGAGCCCACATATCTTCACAAACCTCAATACCAAACGATATTTTATCTTCTTCATCTTTAAAAACAAGATAGCCAAAAGGTACAACTTGGTCTAAATATGTTACTTCATTATAGTTTTCGACAATATTAAATCCACTTTGGAACCAACGTTTCTCGTAAAACTCTCCAGTGTTAGGTAAATAGAATTTAGGAACAATACCTAATATCTTTTTCCCTTGAATTACAAAGGCACAATTATAAAGCACACCATCAACTTCTAAAGGTGCACCGACAACAACTATACCACTATAATTACTTTCCTGTAAAATATATGCAATAGCTTTTTTAGTGTTATCTAATAAACTAGCTTGAAAGAATAAATCGTTGCATGTATAAGCCGTTATACTAAGTTCTGGAAATACCGTAATACTAGATTTAACATCTTGTAAAATCTTTAACATTTCATCAACATTATATTGTGGATTTCCCACTTTAAGTTTAGGTGTAACACTAGCTACTTTTATAAAGCCATTTTTATACATCCAAATCACCTCTGTATAATTCATTTTCAATTATATATTCATATACCTCTTTAGGTACTACATCTTTATCAAAACTTTCTCTAAACCCTGTAGAACTAATATCAACATTAAAGTCCTCAAATATTATAAAACTACTTAAATATCTTTCCAACACTTTATTACGTAATATTGCCTTTTTAGGATCAATACTATTTCTTCCTAAAACAATTATCTTAAATTCAGACAAAATGCCTTCAACATTTATCCAGTTTTCCATTCCAATAAGATTATCAGCACCAACCACAAACGCTACTTCATCAACATAACTATCTGCGATTCTAATTAAAGATTGATATGTACCTAAAAAATCACTATCACTTATCTCCATCTCATTAATAAAAACATTTGGATATTCCTTAATAGCTAAGTTTAACATATTAACACGATGATAATTTCCAACTAAATCACTCTTCGTATAAGCGCTAGAAACAGGTAAAAAAACAAACTTGGCATCCACAAATTTATCCATAACATATTTATACACTTCAATATGGGCATTAGTAACCGGATTAAAAGCTCCACCGAATACAACTATCATTTTTACCACCTCCATATAATTATATCACATATTCTCATTATTAAGTATGTATGTTATAATAACGTGAGGTGAAAAAAGATGACATTAGATCGAAAATATATTTTAGATTTAGCAAAGGAAATTTTGATGATTCCAAGCCCCAGTGGTTACCCAAATGAAATAATCCCACGAATAAAAAAAGAAGCGGAAATTTATAACTTAGAAACAGTAAAAACTAAAAAGGGAAACTTAATTATTACCTATCCAGGAATTGAAGATTATACAGTAGGTTTAAGTGTCCATGTTGATACTTTAGGTGCAATGGTTAGAAGCATCTCAAGTGATGGAGGAATTAAGTTCACTTCAATTGGTGGTCCAAGTTGGCCAACGTTAGATGGCGAATACTGTACTGTAAAAACAAGAGTGAACAAAGATTATACAGGGACAATCCTTTCTACAAGCCCAGCAGTTCACGTTTACAAAGACGCTGGTAAAAAAGAAAGAACACCTGAGACAATGTATGTTCGTCTTGACGAAGTAGTAAAAAATAAAGAAGATGTTCAAAAACTAGGAATTGAAGTTGGTAATTTCATTATTATTGATCCGAAAACAACAATCACAGAAAGTGGCTTTGTTAAATCTCGTTTCCTAGACGATAAAATCAACGTCGCAAGTATCTTTGGTTTAATCAAGTACTTCAAAGAAAACAACATAACACCAAAATATAATATCAAATTCATTATCTCTACATATGAAGAAGTAGGTCATGGAGCAGCGTATATCCCTGAACTTGACGAAATGATTGCTGTTGACATGGGGTGTATTGGCGATGACTTAACTTGCACTGAACAAGATGTAAGTATCTGTCCTAAAGATTCGAGTGGACCATACGACTATGAACTAACTAATAAATTAATCAAACTGGCAAAAGAAGGCAAAATCAACCACGCTGTTGATATCTATCCATACTATGGTAGTGATGTATCTGCTGCTAACCGTGGAGGTAATGACTTCAGAGGAGCTTTAATGGGTCCAGGAGTTCATGCATCACACGGAATGGAACGTACTCATATTGATGGTATTGAAGCTACTATCAAATTACTAATTGCATATTTAAAATAAGAAAATGGAATATTTCCATTTTCTATTTTTTTTACTCTAACTATAATGTATAATTTAATGTTAGGAGTGATAACATGAAACTTACATATCCAGATTATAATAACTCAATATTAAATGTTACAAACTCAATATTAAAACACTATGGCGTGAGTGTTAAATACAGTACTATCCCAGAACTTGATAAGGAATTATTAAATAACTATAACCATATAATCTATATCTTACTTGATGGAATGGGAGTCAACATAATCAACGAACACTTACCAAAAACAGCAGCATTAAGAAAATACATAAAAAAAGAAATAACTAGTGTTTTTCCACCAACTACAGTTGCCGCGACAGACGCAGTTCTTTCTGGACTTCCTCCAATATCTAATGGACATATTGGCTGGACCCAGTATTTTAAGAAAGAAAATACTGATTTAGTAGTATTTCAAAATATCGATTATTATACACATGAAAAATATCCAGTTGATTTACGAGAAAAGTATCTTAGTTTTACAAAAATATACGAGCAAATCACAAATGTTTCCCCAAATACCTTAACTAATGAGTTTTTTCCTGCTTTTCGTGAAGGTGGAAGTGCTTCTTTCCAAGAAGAAATAGAAAAAGTACTAATGGTAACTCATAATACAGATAACTCATTTAGCTACTTATACTGGACAGAACCTGATTTAAGTGAACACGTATATGGCACTCATAGTCAGGAAGTTAAAAAGGTTATTAATAATTTAAATACTAATTTTGAAGAGTTAATCAAAGAAATTAACGATGACACTCTTGTAATCTGCATCGCAGATCATGGTCTTACAAACATTGAGGAAATACCACTATTTGAACATAATGATGTTACAGATTTACTTGAACGTAAACCATCAATTGAGCCAAGAGCTACTACTTTCTTTGTCAAAGAGGGGAAAAAAGAGGAATTTAAAACTAATTTTAATAAACACTTCAATGATAAATTCAAGTTATATACTAAACAAGAAATATTAGATTCAAAACTGTTTGGTGAAGGTTCACAACATCCCAAAATAAATGAATTTATTGGAGATTTCTTTAGTATTGCGACTTCAAAGTATATGTTTACATTTAGTAGTTCGAAAGGTTATATTGGCCATCACGCAGGACTAAGTGCTGATGAAATGATCGTTCCACTTATTATGTATAGTAAAAAATAAAAGCGCTATTTAGCGCTTTTTCTTTATTCAATAGTATCAATATAGTAATTTATCTTATGGAAAAACCCTTTTATACCTGTATTGTCTTCTTCAATAAAAGTAACATGAAAATCGTCACTTGTACTTCCCATTGTGATTGTAACGATTAAATCATCACCAAGTGATACAATATCAGATATCTCATAAGTTTCACCCTCAAGAATACTCTGATAAGTTACACAATAATCCACAGTTTCAGGGTTAAAATGTGTTTCACATAGATTTTCTTCACTAATATTGTCATAAAAACTTCTAGTTAATGTAACCTTATCATTATTTGTTGAAGGATTAACAAAGAATAAAACAAATGCATAACCTAAAGCACCTATAAATACGATTACACCTAGGATCTTAAGAAATTTACTCATTTACATCACTTTGTTTCTTTTGCTTCTTTTTGAATGGTCTCGCGAAGATACTTGCTACTCCTTTAGGGAAAATAGCTAAACCATCCACTATTATAGTTGGCATTAATTTAAATGTATCTTTATAAGCCATTTTTCTTATTTCTTTTCGATTTAATAATTTATTATCATTATACAAGTACTTTTGTGTAATAACTCCTACACGACAAGTTAACATACTATTAGCTATACCACCAATAATACTACTAGATATCGTTTTAACAAAAGGCATATCTGTTAAAGTTTCTCCTAGTTTTGTTGGCATATATTCAGTAACATCAATCTCTTCTATACCTTCAGCAATTAAACTTGTAATTAGTACATTAACACTCAATTTAGCCAAATAAGGATAACTAGGTCTAAAACCGCTTAATTCAACAATTTCTCTTATCATACGTAAGTTAATAGCTAATACGCTTAACATATCTAAATTACCATTTTGACTCAACGCAGTAGTTACTAATACACTTTTTGAGTTCTTAACTATACAATCATTTATATTACCCCTAATTGTACTATTAAAGACTGTTTGTAGTGATTTTTTTAATTCCTTTGAACTATTTAAAGAACCTTTTAATAATTCTTTATCTTCATCAGTTATATTCTCATTATTCATAAGAACTTTAGCTGCATCTTTATATATCTTATGTCGTTTATTATCATCACTCAACATTGCATCAACTGTGAATGTTGGTGAGAACACAATAATTCTTAATGGATTCACAAATAGAAAATATATTAATAAAGCGCTTAATCCATAAAATGAGTATTCAACGTACTCATGAATATTTCTTAATCTTTCTCCAACTTCTAAAACATTACTTATCAATATGAAAAAGATCACGATTAATGAACCAATACCTATTAGTACCCAAAATCTTTTCTTACCCATAATATCACCTCGCTATATGTATTTTACCACACAAATGTGGATATTTTAAGAATCTATATAAAAGAAAAAGCACGTTTGTGCTTTTATTCTTTAGTAGTTTCTACTTCTTCTGTACTTTCCAATTGCTCAAAAAATTCCTCTTCATATAATTCCTCATCAAACTCAATAGCTTTCTCAGGAATATTTTTAACTGCAACTACAATATTATAGCAAATATATATTACCGCAATAATATAGTTAACATTAATTACGTTTTGAACTTCAATATCTCTTAATGGCATTTCAACATATACAAAAAAGTCCTTAACAAAACCATTAATACGATCAGGAATCATTATGAAAAATACGATTTGCCCAATAATCAGCATAATAGTTAATAAAGTGTTATATACAGCTACACTTTGTAAACTTTTACTTTCAAGTTCTTCTAAATTACCTAGTCTAATAACAATCAATACATTTAATACTAATAAGATTAAATATACTATTAAAGGCATATTAATGATATCTACGTTAGCCTGATAGTTCTCTAAAGTTGTAAAAAATAAACCTTTATCTACAATTCCATAAAACTCTTGTGGGAAACTCATTACATATCCAAACATTGATACCAAAAGGATTACCCCCATTAAAATGCTTAGATTTACGTATAATCTTAGAAATCGCTCTTTACTCATCTTCCATCACCTTCATATATTCATTATAGTATTTTTTAATAATCTCATGATTGAATGGATTTTCTCTAGTTTCAATCATCGTTTTTAGTTTTTGCAATTCATTTTCTAATATATGTTTTAATTTTTGTGGGTATTCCATTTTTGCCTTGTGCTTATTATATTCATTACGATCCAAAATATTATAACTGAAATCATCAATTACCTTAATATCTAAATCATAATCAATATATTTTAATGCTTCTTCATCTATTAAATATGGAGATGCAATATTACAATAAAAATGAATACCTTCTTTTTTAATTATCCCAATAATATTGAACCATTTTTCCTTGTAAAACCAAGTAACAGAAGGTTCCCTTGTATGCCAGAAACGACCATTTGATTCTATTACTTTTGTTCTTTTGTTTGCTACAATAATATATTCATCTGTAACTTCTAATACCGTTGCTTTTTCCCATATTCGATGTAAAGATTCATCATGTTTATAACTTTGAATTTGAATATTCTTATTTACTAAAGGATTCATAAAATCTCCCTTTCTCTATTTAATTAGCCAATCTTTTCCTTTTAAAGAATCAGGTTCATGACTAAATAAATCATTATAACCTTGTTGACGTAAAACTTCATAAGCCAAAATTGCCACAGTATTACTTAAATTTAAACTTCTTACTTTATCAGTCATTGGTAATCGAAGACATGTATCTAGATGGCCACGTAAAATCTCTTTGGGTATTCCACTGGATTCAGATCCAAACACTAAATATACATCTTTATCTTTTGCATAATCCATTTTATCTGGTGTAGTTTGTCCATATCTAGTAAGAAAATAAAATGGTCCGTTGTTTTCACTTAAAAAGTGGTCCCAATCTTTATATACTTTATAGTTTGTGTGTTCCATGTAATTGGCTGCACTTCTTCTAACATGTTTAATATCTAAACTGAACCCAAGTGGTTCAATTAAGTGAAGCATCATGTCTGTTGCTGCACATGTTCTCATAATATTTCCTGTGTTTTGTGGTATCTCAGGATTATATAAAACTATATGATTCATAATATCACTCTCTTTCAAGTACTTTGAGTACTAACTCAGCTGTTTTATTATACCATAAATTGTCATGATATACATCCATACTTTTTCTTATTTTTGGCGTTAGATTAGTTAATTTTTGATTTGCTATTAAACACAATGCATTCCTTTTAAAAGTACTTGCCCCAATCCAATGAGACGTATTATAGCCAAATTTCTCTTTGAAGCCTTTATTGCTAAGTAATAGAACTTCCTCTAACTTAACATTTTCAATCCCATCAGGCTCAAACTCAGTGTATTTATGAATATCAATGTCTTTATTCTTTGGACAAACTTTCAAACAAATATCACATCCATAAATCACTGTCTTAAAATAAGAAATTTCAGTTTCGTTTAAAGGTATCTTTGTCTGTGATAAATAAGAAATACATTTTGTTTTATCAATTCCATATTCTAAAGCGTTACTTGGACAAGCATCAATACATAATCTACAATCTCCACAGTCCATTTCTAATATATTTCCTGAATCCACTTCATTATCTATTAAGATTGTAGCTAAAAACATATAATTACCATATTGAGGATTAATAATTATACTGTTTTTACCAAAATACCCAATTCCACTTAACTTTGCCGCAAACTTCTCATCAACTTTACTAACATCAACACTACCATAACCATTAATGCCAATAAACTTAAGTTCCTGAACTATCTTATCCAAAATTTTACCAATAACAACATGATAATCATTACTATAACTAAATCTAGCAAATATCCCATATCCTTTCCCCTGCCATTTAACTTCTTCTTTTGGATAAGGAAAACCAAGAGTAATTATCGTCTTATAGTCACTTAAAAAGGCATAATCAGTAAAATGATCATGCATCTTTATTTTAGATCTTTCCTCTTGATAAGTACTAGTACTGACAAAACCAACTATATCAGTATACTTATTAATGATATTTACTATTTCGCTTTTCATTATTTTCACCTACATCTAATATAATATTAATCACCTTGATTGTCAAAAAAAGTCACAATGTATAAAAACACTACAATATTGTAATTTTGTTGTATTATGATACATCAAGTCTTTTATATGTGCTAATTTGCTACAATATAGGTGGTGATGTTATGAAAAACTTAGGTACAAAATTAAAGAAAATCAGAGAAGAAAACGGATTTCCACAAAAATTAATTGCGGAACATTTAGGACTTCATAGAACTAACTATTCACGAATAGAAAACAATATTCAAAAACTAACTCCGGAGCAAATAGTTCTTTTTTGCGAGTTTTGTGATGTAAGTGCAGATTACTTATTAGGTGTTGAATCACGTAATCAAAAAGTTATCTCTATTCAAGACCGTAACGAAATAAATAAAAAACTAGATGAAATATCAAAGCTATTAAATAAATAAAACCTGCCGATGGCAGGTTTTATTTTTTTACATATAATGTTAATGCGTAACCAAATATGAACACAACCCATGCAATATGGAATAAGTTAAATGCTAAACCTAGTATCATGAATATACCTGCGCAAACAGCATATATGATTTCTTCTTTTCTTTTTTGTTCTTTAGTTACTTCTGAATACTTGGCGATTCTTTCAGAAGTTAGATTAGCATATATCATTGCAAATACACTAATTGCAGTTACTATAATTATAATAGGGACATAAAATCTCCATCTATCAACTCCAAAAACAAATATCGAAATTGGGGCAATCATAATCATAATAATAGAAATTCCCATAATTATGCCTCTTCTACGATCCGATTTTGGGGATAACTCTATTTTATTAAGTTGGCCCTTTAAAATCTCATCTACTGTAATTTCATATATATTTGCTAGTTCAACTATTGTAAATGCATCGGGAAGATTTTCTCCTCGTTCCCATTTACTAACTGCTTGAAAAGATACTCCAAGTTTATCAGCTAATGCACTTTGGGTATAACCTTGACTTTTTCTTAGGGAAATTAATAGTTCTGCTACTTTGTTTTCTTTCATTTCTCTCACCTCACCTAAATAATACATAATATCCGTTTAGATTATAATAACGGAAAGGTTTAATTAACTAAACCTAAGGTAGAATTATATCTTTTTATGTTTATTTTTAGCGTTTTTCTATCTTCAACCATGTGTAGAGTATACCATATTCAAAAAAAATAAGAAATAAGTGTTATTTACTTATTTCTTATCTCATTTAAAATATTTTCATTAAATTTTTGATTTCTAAACATTTGTATTTCCTCTTTATATGGTGGAAATACTTTTTGTTTTGAATCTTCTGTTTCTGTAACGTATGGTGTTTCTAATATTTTGGGTACATGCATAAAATCAGGATGATTAACAATATAGTTTAATGCTTCAAACCCTATAAATCCAAATCCAATGTTTTCATGACGGTCTTTTGAAGCCCCTAAATCATTTTTAGAATCATTGATATGAAATACTGTAATTTTATCTTTACCAATTTTTTCATCAAATTCTCTAATAACTTCATCAAAGTTATCTTTAGTTAAGTAACCTGAATCATGTGTATGGCATGTATCAAAGCAAACACTTAATTTTTCTGGATGAGTAACACTTTCAAAGATAGTTTTTAATTCATCAAAATTACGACCAACTTCAGTACCTTTTCCTGCCATTGTTTCTAATGCAATTAAAACATCTAGTTCCAATGTATTCTCAATAACTTGATTTAAGCCATTGACAATATGTTGTATCCCAATTTCTGGTCCTTGTTTAACATGAGCTCCTGGATGTAAAACAATTTGTTTTGCACCAATCGCTGCTGTTCTTTTGATTTCAGTTGTAAAAAAATCAATTGCGAACTGTCTTTTTTCAGGATCTTGGTTTGCCAAGTTCATAATATAAGGTGCATGTACAATAACATTATCAAGTGATAAATTATTTTCATCCATTAATGCTTTTGCCTCATCAATTTTCATCGCTTCAATAGGTTTTCTTCTTGTGTTTTGTGGTGCACCTGTATAAATCATAAAACTATTTGCGTTATAACTTAAGGCTTCTTTAACACTACCAACAAGCATTTCTTTTCCATTCATTGAAACATGACTACCTATTTTCAACATATTATTTCCCTCTTTTTCGAATTTCTTTTTTCTTAGCCTTCTGTAAATCATAGTGATATTTCTTCTTATATCCTGGTTTTACAGCTTTATTCTTTTTCTTAACATTAACTGTATGACGATTAAATCCAGCAGTTACTTTTTCACGTTTATCTCTTTCTTTTCTTTCTCTTCGTTCAACTAATTCTTTATCTTTTACTTCTTTATATACAATACGTATTCCTTTTCTTTCTAAGAAATCGATATAATTGTCATCATTAACACTATATAAACTAATAGCCTGCCCTGTATAATTTGCTCTACCAGTTCTACCAGAACGATGAACATAAAACTCCATGTCTTTAGGTAACTCATAATTAATTACATGACTTACACCATCAATATCAATTCCTCTACTAGCAATATCACTGGCTATTATGTATTGATATTCACCTTTATTAACACGATCCATTACACGTTTTCTTTCACGTGGTGGAATACCACCATGGAACTTAACAATATTTAATCCTTTACCGTATAGTTCTGTTCCTAAATCCTCAACAGTTTCTTTAGTATTACAGAATATAATAGCTATATAAGGATTAAGAACATCAATTAACTTAGCCAAAACGTCTTTACGATTTTTAGATTTCATTGGAATAAACACGTGTTCAATATTTAAACTAGATAATTCTCTAGGTTTAATATAAACTTCATATGGATTATTCATATATTTACGTAAAAATGGTTTAAGTTTTTCAGGAATTGTTGCACTAAACACCATCATTTGTAAATCATCACTCATTAATCCAGCGATATGATCAATGTCTTCTAAAAACCCAACTTCTAAAGCCATATCAGCTTCATCAATAACAAATGTATCAGCTTTGTAAATGTTTAAAACATTTTCTTTAATAGCTAAATCTTTAATTTTACCAGGTGTTCCAATAACAATCCTTGGTTGTGATTTTTTTAACCGTTCAATTTCTTTTGCACGATTACTCCCACCTGTATATTGTCTAATATCAATAAATACTTCAGACTCTTCTGCGATTTGTCGAGCATTTTTATATATTTGATTAGCTAATTCTCTTGTAGGAGAGCAGATAACTACTTGAACATCTTTACTATCTAAATCAAGATTTTCAAAAATAGGTATTAAAAAAGCATGAGTTTTTCCACTACCTGTCTGGCTACACCCAATAATGTCTGTTCCTTTTCTTGCAACAGGAATTACTTTCTCCTGAACTTCTGTAAACCTTTTAAACCCTAGTTTTTGTATTGCCTTTTCAACATAATTTTTATTAAAATTCATAGTATCTCTCCTCATTATTATTATACTATATTGTATATTCATTTCCAAATTAAATGACTATCTTGTATAATAGATTTAGGTGATTATATGGAAACAGTAAAACTATCTCCCCGTGGTTATTGTCATGGTGTAGTAAACGCAATAAATACTATAACAAATCTCACTAATTTGTCAACAGAAAAAACGATTACTATTTTAGGAATGGTAATTCATAACAAACAAGTTGTTGAGTTTTTTGAAAAACGTGGTATAAAAACAATTCATTCTAAAACAAAAACTAGATTGCAATTATTGGATGATATCGAAGAAGGAATTGTTGTCTTTACAGCTCACGGAGTAAGTCCTGAGGTTCATCGTAAAGCAGAAAGTAAAGGTCTTGAAATCATTGATACTACCTGTAAAGATGTCAATATCTCTCAAGAAATCATAAATGATTATATTAATAGAGGATTTGACATTATATATATAGGAAAACAAGGACACCCTGAAAGTGAAGCAGCAAAAGGTATAAGTTTAAATGTCCATCTTATTGAATCTTTTGACGATTTAAGTCATTTAAACTTGGTAAATAAAAACATCGCTATTACAAACCAAACAACAATGAGTTTATATGATATATACCAAATAACTGAAGAAATAAAACAGATATATCCTGACATAGTTTTTGTCGATGAAGTGTGTGACGCAACAAGAATTAGACAAGAAGCTGTGAAAAACCAAGATAAGTCAATTGATCATTGTTATGTTGTTGGTGATAAATTATCAAATAATTCCAGAAAACTAGTTGAAGTATCAATCAAACAAGCAGGTATCCCTGCAACTCTTATTGAAAATGTTGAAGATATAGATATTCAAAAACTGCAAAAATACTGCAAAGTAAGTGTTACTAGTGGTGCTAGCACACCGACCAAAGTAACAAATGAAGTTATTACATTTCTTGAGAGTTTTAATAAAGAGGATAAAACAACACATAAAAATATATCCCAAATTAACAAAGACAATCTTATAACATTAAAAAAATCGCTCTGATATTCAGAGCGATTTTATTTTAGCTTTTAATTTTCAGCATTCATGTAAATTTTCGAAGCAAGTTCTGTTTCTTGTTCACCTGATAATGGATCTAATGCGTCATACTCATTAAAGTCAGCATCTGCTTCAACAACTATTGTATAACTATTTCCATCAGTATGATCGTAACCTGTAAAGACAATAATAGTTGTTGCACCTTCTGGATTTCCACCTTGAGCAAGATCAATATCTACAGTTAATACTTCTACACCATTTTGATATAACACGGCATTCCATTCAGTATCATTTGCGATGTTATCATCATCTGTTGCGATATCGATAGATACAGTCAAGTCAGGTACTGAAACCCAAGTTGATGCATCAGATATTGTAATTAGTGGAGGATTTAATGCTAGGGTTGTAAATTCATGGATGTATACTAATTCTGTGACACTTCCTGCACCAACATCATATGTGGCTGTAAACTCAATTGAGTAATCATTATTACTTAGTAAGTTAACCATATCGATTGTGTTAACTCCATTTGGAGTTACAATGTATGTCGCAAATGTTTCACCATTTGCCTGTTTTAAAGTTGCAACTACATTTGTAGCATCTACTAATATGTCTTCATAATCATCAAATACTACTTCTAGTGTATTAACTTTTTTATCAGTTACTTCATTTTGAATTTCAATTATTGATTCAGTTGAAGTATCCAAGTCATCTAATATTTCATCAGTGTGAACTCCATCCAAATCATTTAAGTCATATGTTGATTCAAGTTTTACAGTATATGCTTTATTAGGATCTAATCCTGTAAATGTTTCTGTTTGGTTTGATCCGTTAACTGTAATAGCAATTGTATCAACTAATACAGCACCTTCATAAATACGTAAATTACTATCTGTAGCCACATCATCTTCATCATTAAATTCAAACTCAACTACGACTGTTGATGTTGTTGCTGTAACACTAGTTAATCCTGCGATAGGTGCTGAACTTGATGGTGTTGATTGATTTACTGTTGAAATTGATTCAGTAATATCTCCTTCGCCATCGTTTAAATCATATGTTACTTCTATTTCTAAACGATAATCCGTTGTACCTAATAATCCTGCGTATGTAACATTTAGATTATCTCCAACGATTAATGGTTCTGTACTAACGACAACATCATCTTCATCATATAATACAGCATTTCTCACTGATGAAATTGTTGAATCATCAGTAAATACAATGTCAAAGATTAACGTTGAAGCTTCAATTGTATCAGTTGTTACTACTACAGAAGGTGTTTCTTTTGTCAATGTAGTGTAAAGCTCTGAACTCATAATATAACCTGTCATATCGCCATTACCGTTATCATTGTTATAACCTGTAACGATTCTTATTTCATACTCTCTGTTTGAATACAATGTATTAAATACTAATCCAGGGTTACTTGCTAATGGTAAAGCTACTTCATCTTGATATACACCGTCTAAATATAACTCAGCGACTGTTGTACCACCAGTGATTACTGCATCATTATCAAACACATCAACATCAAAAGTAATTTGCTCATCTGCGATGATTACGTTTGTTATAGCAGCTTGTGGTAATAGTTTATTGTATACTGTTTCAACACGTTCAGCTAAAATTACATCAGTAATTGTCCCTACACCGTCAAGTAAATTATAATCAGCATAAACTACGACACTATAGAATGTTCCATGATCTAAAGTTTGTGTGAAGGAAATTGTATTTGCTCCAACACTCAACGGAATATCTTCAATTTGTGTATTTGTACTATCATATAATCTTGCATATATGTTTCCTGCATTTGTATTATCTAAATCACTAATATCAATTGTAACATCAACAGTATTTTGATTAACAACTAATGTTTGAATCATTCCTGTTGGTGCATTATATGCTAATGTTGCAAAATCTAATGTTGCAATATTTCCCCCAACGATTACACCTGCATCATCATCTAAATCGTAATTACCAGTAATTTCAATTTCA
Organism: uncultured bacterium; assembly: GCA_965601565.1. Taxonomy (GTDB): domain Bacteria; phylum Bacillota_I; class Bacilli_A; order Izemoplasmatales; family Izemoplasmataceae; genus Xianfuyuplasma. Next base: position 26,095 of record CBFCWG010000007.1, read on the forward strand.
AACTCGTAATCTGCTAGGAATCCACTTAGTCCAAATGTTACTGAATTTGTGTATAATGTTTTTGTAGCTTGTGGAATACCATCTTTAAGGAGTGTAGCAACTACAGTTCCATCAATTAATACATCATCAACATCATCTAATTGATAATCAAATGAAATCTCATCATTTGTAATCACTAGATTAGATGTAATTATATTTGGAACATATTTTGCCAATGTTGAACCAGAATAATCATCAAGAACTTGTGCTAATTGTTCCCCTGCTTCATCATTTAAATCATAATCGACTATTACTCTAACTTCGTATAACGTATCTGACAATAAATTAGTGAATGTAACATCTTGGTTATCACCATCTACTAATATAACTTGTTGTCCTGCTGTAGCATCATCTTTATATAAAACTGCAAATCTATTTCCTGTTACAGTTCCATCACTATTATCTAAGAATATATCAACACTAAATGAATCATTACTAGCAATGAAATTATTAATTGTAGCTAACGGAGCGCTTAACTCTAAAGTTGATACATTAACAAAATCAAGTTCACCAGCTAAAACTGGTCCTGTTGATTCATTTAAATCATAATCTGCTTCTATCTTAACAACGTAATCTGTTTCAGAATCTAAACCATTAAATGTAACATCTACATTACTACCAACAATAATATCAATTGCATCAATTTCGACATCATCTTTATATAATACAGCTTGAATGTCACCATTGATTACACCACTTAAATCTTGAACTTCCACATCTAAAATAATTGAATTAATCGTTGTAGAGTGTTCTCCAATAAAGGCATATACATCATCAAGAGCAACCGTTCTTACATAATCACTTGATAATACAGCGTCTGTAACTTCAGCTTCTCCATCATTTAAATCATAATTTGCTACGATACTTACATAATATCTTTCATTTGAGAATAATCCAACAAACTCGATATCACTGTTTAATCCAACAGTTAAATCAATTGGATCGATTCCTACAGCTGGTGTATCACCTAAGATTAATACAGCTTGTAATGTACCAGGAGTGATTACTCCAAAATCATCTGTAACAACAACATCAACTTCAATCGAAGTTTCAGTTGCATCTGAATAAGTAAATAAAGCTGTAGGTGCATCTTTAGGTTCTGTAGTTAAAGCAAACTCAGCAACGATATAATCCTCAACTACTCCAACACCATCATTTAAGTCATAATCAACATAGATAATGACTTCATAATTATTATTTGATAGTAACCCAATAAACTCAACACCGAAGTTTCCACCATCACTTAAAACTACAGAATCCATTTCAACATCTTCATGATATAAAACAGCTACAATAGTTCCACCGATAATAACTGAATCATTATCAATGATATCTGCATCAAAGATAATAGTTTCATCTGTAGTATCTTCATTATCAATTTCTGTAGTAGGTGTTGCCTTAACTTGTGTACTAACAATATGAGTAATTAGATTTTGGTTTTGTAATATACCACTACCATCATCTAAATCAAAATCAGCTTCAACAACTATTTCATATTCATTATTAGATAACAAACCATTAAATGTAATTGTGTTGTCACCTGTTGTAATTGTTGTTTGATCAATCAATAATCCCTCATGGTAAATATAAACCACAATAGTCCCAGGATCAATCGTAATATCTGCATCAATTACCGTTACATCCAAAGTAATACTTGATGTATCAGAACTAACGTTTTTAACTTCTGCGATAGGTGCTTTTGCCTCTGCAGTAAAGGAAACAATACGACGTAGAGATTCATCATATACTGCCCCACTACCATCACGTAAATTATAATCTGCAAAGATTTCAACGTAATAACTTACACCTGCTTTAGTAGCATAATCAAATACTAATTCATTAGTATCTACATTAAAGTTAATTGTTTGAACTGGAGTATCTTCTTCATATAAAACTGCTTCTAAACTTCCAATAAGTGTTTCATTTCCATCTAATACTTCTAATAAAACTGTTAAATAACCTTGAGCTACTTGTATTTCATTTATGTCAACACTAGGAATAGCATTCTCTAGTGTACTAAATACTTCACTATAAATAACTTCATCTTCTTGAACTCCAAGACCATTATTTAAATCATAATCAGCAACTAATTCAATTTTAAACTCATAATTTGCGAATAGATTGTTAACTTGGAAATCAACATGATAATCATTAATATCTGCTGAATCTACAAAGACATCTTCGATATATAAATTTGCGATAATTGAACTTTGATCAATAATTGAATCTGGATCATCAATATATACATCAAACTCAATACTATTTTCTAATAAATCTAAATTAATTAATTGCGGAGTAGGTACTTCTCTTGGAAGAGTACTAAATGTATGAACAGCTAAAACATTTTCTTCTTTAATACCAAATCCATCATTTAAATCATAATCAGCTAATACTTTAATTGTATATGTATTATCATTTAAAAGTTCATCAAAACTTAATCCAACAGTACTATCAACAATATTAATTGTATAATCAACATCTAACAACTGTGTATTACCATTAAAGATTACAACACTTAATCCACCTTCAACTACAACGTCATCATCATCAACGAACTCTACATCAAATTCTACAGAGTTAGAAGATACATCAACATTATCAATTGTTGCACTTGGCAATCCATTTTCTAACGTTAGATAAGTTCCACTATACAACGCATAGTTAGATACCAATCCTGTGTTATCATCCAGATTATAAGATGCTACAACTTTAACTTCATAATTTTTATTTGCTAATAAACTAGTAAACTCAACAGTTGTAAACCCTTTAGTTAAAACTTGTTCAGCTACTAATGTTTCTCCTGAATATAATAAAGCTTTTAATGTACCTGGTGCAATTACATTATCATTATCAGTTATATTAAAATCTATCGAAATAGATTCTCTTGATAAATCGTAGTTTTCTCTTTCGACAGCTGGTGCTTCTTTGAATACATAAACCATAAATTCATTATTGGAGAAACCTTCTACTGTTTTTGTATTTTCACCATCTAAATAATTAATACGATCAACAGAATAAACCGTTTCACCCAAAGTAGTCCCAACACTCATCTCAAAATAGATGATCTCATTTGTAGAACTAGACGTAAAACGATGTGAGTTAAATGTAATCCCATTAACAACAACAGACTTAATGATTAAGTCATCAGGATTAGTAACACTAACTTCAACTAATACCGTATCTTGTTTTGCACGATAAAAAGTCACAAAGTCGCTTCCTTCAATTGGGCTCGTATTTTCAACACGAACATTTGTGTAACTAGGAGGTGTTGCAACTTCACCATCTCCAGTACAACCAACCAGAACTAAACTAGTGACCATAATACTTAATAGCATGAATAATTTTCTCATAATCATTCCTCCAAATTGTCGCTTATTATTTATTAAATAATAACGGATTTTGTCCCTTGATTTTTATATATCAATATCTAATTAATTATTTTATCATAAAAATGACCATATATCAATCTATTATCAATTATATTATAAAAAAGAGCCTATTTTTTTGACCCTTTTTTTATTATTTTTTGACCATATGCGCTGTTGATACTATCTAACAGGTTTATTACAGCCTCTTCTTTAGGAGTTTTCTCATCAATTTGAAAAATATTAATTTGTCTAATATTATTTTTACTTTCAATCAAATTTGACAAACTGACTCCAAGTAATCTAATTGGTTTATCTCCTTGGTTATCGTCATATAATCTTTCAACAGTTTGATAGATTTCAAAGAAGTTATCTGTATAAAAATCATGAGTATAACTTCGATTAATTTGAGTAAAATCATTATATCTAACTTGAATACTAATTGTTTTTGCAACACTATTATCATCTTGTAACCTTGTTGTAACTTTTCTTGTTAATGCTGTTAGTTTTTCAAGAATGTCTTGATACTCATATAAATCTTGTTTATACGTATTGCTATTTCCAATACTTTTTAAATCCACATAACGATGTGGTGTAACTACTTTATCATCAATCCCATTTGCCTTGTCAATAAACTCTTGTGCTCTATTACCGAGAACAATTGCCAATTTCTTCGGATTATCATATTTAACTAATTCACCAATAGTATTGATTCCCAATAGTTTTAAATTGGGATATGTTTTTTTACCTATTCCATACATATCTTCAATTGGCAAAGGCCACAGTTTCTCTGGAATATCTCTTTTTCTTAAAACAGTTATCCCAAGTGGCTTTTTCATATCTGAAGCCATTTTGGCTAAAAACATATTAGGTGCAATCCCAATACTAACCGGTAATTTATGTTCATTCAGCAATCTTGTTTGAATCTCCTTAGCAAGTTCAAGGGGATGAATCTCATCACTCAAATCTGTAACATCAATAAAACCTTCATCAATCGAACCTTTTTCTATTTCAGTTACATATTCTCCTAGTAATCCAAAAAACTTACTACTATACTCATGATATAAGTCAAAATTACTTGGTAAAATAATTAATTTCGGACATAATCTTTTAGCTTCAACAACACTCATTGCACTGTGAACCCCAAACTTTCTAGCTACATAATTTGCCGTAGATAAAACACCACGACTACTTGTACCACCAATAGCAAGTGGTTTATCGCGGAGGGTTTCATCTTCTGCCATTTCACAACTGGCAAAAAAAGCATTTAAATCGATGTGGAAGATAATTCTGTATTTTTTTTCCATAAAAATCTTTCCTTTTTTTTCAAATTAATATATAATATGAAAAGACCGTAATAATCAAATTTAAGCATTGAGGTGAAAATATGCCAACTAGTAAAAAAAGAACTCCAAAACAACGTGAAGAAGTTGCTCCAGTAACTAAAAATATCGTAAAAACAAGATGGGGTCGCGTCGTAATCGTAATTTTAGCGTTAAGTTTTGTTCTATCTGGACTTGTCGGATTAATTTATACTTTAGTTCAAGCAATGCAAGCATAATAATATTAAAGCCTATGAGACATAGGCTTTTTTTATTGCTGTAAAAGTTCTCTAGCACTAAGTATACTGGCATCTGTAATTTTATCACCAGAAATCATTTCCGCTATTTCTAAAACCCTAAACTCACCATATAAATCACTAATATGTGCTTTTGTACGTCCGTCTGTAACATCTTTTCTTATTTTAAGATGATGATCACTACTTGAAGCAACTTGTGGGATGTGAGTAATACATATTACTTGAGTATTCTGTGATATCTCAACCATTTTTTTAGCCACTTGATTAGCTACATACCCACTAACACCAGTATCTATCTCATCAAAAATAATTAAGCTTAAACCAAGTGATTTTGTTAAGAGATTTTTAAACCCAAGCATAATTCGGCTCATTTCTCCTCCACTTGCACTTTTACTTAATGATTTTTTTGGTTCTCCAACGTTTGTTGTTAATAAAAAATCAACTTCATCAATTCCATTATCTAAAAAACCACTACTTGTTCGATAGTCTTTTAACTCTTCATTAATAAAAGCCACTTCAAAATCTGTTTTATCAAGTTCAAGGTCAGCAAGTATTTTTAATAACTCTACTTCAATATATTTGCTTGTTTTTTTACGTAATGTTGTAATCTTATCAGCACTTTCTACACACTCTTTAAAGCTAGATTTAACTTTAATAACTTGATTACTTATCACTTCATCAAAGTTATCGATATTTTCGATATCTTTTTTTATTTCATCATAGTATTCCATTATCTCTGGAATAGTCTTTCTGTATTTTCTTTTTAACGTATCTAGACTGTTTAAACGATCTTGATAATTATCAAGTAATCGTGGATTAAAATCAAGTCCGTTTACTTCATCTTTCAATTCAGAGAAAGCATCGTCCAATTCAAAATAACTTGTATTAAAGCGATTTAATAGGTTTTTATAGTTTTCACTTAAATCACTGATGTCTTCAAGATATTTAGTTGAATCATAGATTGAATCAATTGCATTATTTTTTTCTAGTAATTCTTTTGCCTGATTCAATGATTGATATATTTTATCAAAGTTTTCAAGTTTTTCAACTTCGTTTTCAAGGTTTTCTTCTTCATCAGATTCAAGATTATACGACTCAATTTCCTTTACTTGGAATCGCATTAAATCAAGTCTTTCTAATAAATCATCATTAGAGTTTTCAAGTCTATTTAACTCTTTTAAATCTGTTTTATATGTTTTTAGTTTATCTCGATAGATATCAATAAGTTTTATCGTCTGGTCAATATTAAAACCATCAATTATATCGAGATATGTTAAAGGATTGATTAATCTATGTGTATCTAGTTGGGTATGAATATCAGCCAACTTTGAAGTAATCTCTTTTAAGTCTTTTAGTGTTACTGTTTGACTATTCACTTTGATAACATTGTTATTAGATGGGGTAATTTGTCGTCTAATTATTAGTTCATTATCATTAACATCTATCCCTAATTTATTAAGGATGTTTGTGATTTGAGGATTCTTATAAGTAAAGACACCTTCTACTTCAGCTTTTGATGAACCTGTTCTAACTACATTACTTGTTGCCCGATCACCTAGTAAAAGACCAATCGCATCGATTAGTAAACTTTTACCTGCACCTGTTTCTCCTGTTAAGGAAGTCATACCAGATTTAAACTCAACTTCAATGTTTTCAATGATCGCGAAGTTCTTTACACTAATGTATGTTAGCATGGTTATCTCCTTATTACTTTTTTATTAATTCCTTTGTCTTCTTAATAATACTCATGACATCAAGATTTAACTCTAATAATATTTCATCTTTTGTTCCGTGATTAACATATTCATCTTCGATTGCCATTATACTTACGTTATTTGTTGGTAAGTTATTTTCAACAAGGAATTCAATAATACTACTTGCAAATCCACCAAGTTTACATGATTCTTCATACAAAATAACTGGTTTATTTAAATCAATAATTTCTTTTATCATTTTTGAGTCAAGTGGTTTGATCATTTTTGCATTAACAATTTTTACACTTAAGTTCTCTTCGGTTGCTTGTTTCTTTAATTTCTCTAAAATACTACCAAATGATACAAAGACTGCATCTTCGCCTTCATTTATAGTCTCCCAATTCAAACTAGCTACCTTATCAGTTATTGGTGCATTTACGTCGAAAGGTGCACTACCACGTTCATAACGGAGGACAAATGGACCCTCATTAACTTTATAGGCATAATTAAGAAGTTCAAATGCTTCTTGTGGATTTCTAGGATGGGCAATTTTAATATTTGGTATATGTCTTAATAACGGAATATCATATACTCCTTGATGTGTTTCCCCATCAGCTCCAACTACTCCAGCACGGTCTACACCAATTACTACTTTTAAGTTTTGTCTTGCTACATCATGATTTACCTGATCATATGCACGTTGTAAAAACGTGGAATATAATGGTAAAAACACATCAACATTTTCCATTGCGAATCCACTACTCATCGTTACTGCCATTTGCTCTGCAATCCCAACATCAATTATTCTTGATGGGAACTCTTTTTGATATTTCAAAAGACCACTTCCACCAATCATTGCCGGAACCACTACAGTGAATTTTTCATTGTTTTTTGCGTAATTAATCATATACTCACCAATGATTTCACTCCATGATAGTAATCCATTACTAGTTTCTTTTAAAGGTAACCCAGTTTCTGGGTTAAATGGACTTACACCATGCCATTTTCCTAATTTTTCATTCTCACTAAATTTATATCCTTTACCTTTGACAGTTAATACATGAATAACACACGGTCTACTAGATTTTTTAGCTATTTCTAAATACTTAATTAACTCTTTCATATTATGGCCATTTATTGGACCGTAATATGAAAATCCTAAATCATCAAATATAGTATTGTTTGTTAAGAAGCCTTTAATTCCTCGTTCAACTTTTGAAGTCAATTTACGAACAAATTTTGGCATAAACTTAACCGTTTTTGATTTAATTTTACGATAAGTAACCTTACTTCTAATCTCATTTAAAACGTTTGATAAGTACCCGATATTTTCACTAATACTCATTTCGTTATCATTCAGAATTATTATTGGCTGATGATCATTATGTCCCCCCAAAAAGTTTAAAGCTTCAAAAGCCATTCCACCTGTTAAAGCTCCATCCCCAATAATTGGAATTATTTTATCTGAGTTATTTGTATACTTCTTGCTAAATTCAATTCCTGCAGCAGCAGCTATTGAGGTGCTACTGTGTCCTGCTTCATAGATATCATGAATACTTTCAGATCGTTTTAAATATCCGCTTAATCCTTTATATTTTCTCAAAGTATCAAACTCTTTTGCTCGACCCGTTAATATTTTATGAGTATACGCTTGATGTCCAACATCAAAAATCAGCTTATCATTTGGTGAATCAAAAACCTTATGTAAGGCTACCGTTAACTCTACGATACCCAAGTTCGAGGATAGATGTCCTCCGGTTTTTGCAACACTATTGATTATAAACTGTCTAATTTCTTCACTTAATTCTTCAAGTTCTTTAATTGAAAGATCATCAAGAAATTGAGGATCTTTTATATCATATAAGTTAAACATGATGTCACCTCTTTATTCTTTAAAATCCACTAATTTATCATCCTTCATCATTTTAACGATTACACTTTCTGCATCTTTTAATAAATCATGACAATATTTACTTAGTTCCATACCTTCATTATACTTTTTAACTGCTTTACTAAGTTCAATTTCTCCGTTTTCAAGTTCTTTTACTAACATTTCTAATTCCTCTAACGCTTTTTCAAAACTTTTTTCACTCATTACTTCTCTTCCTCTCTTAATGCTAATACTTGGGCTTCAATTGTCCCATCATTAACAAGTACTTCAATTTTATCTTCAACATTAACATCATTAATGCTCTTAATTACCTTTTCATTCACCTTAGAAACACTATAACCTTTTTTCATTATAGATAAAGGATTAATTAATTCCAACTTACTAATATCCAGTAGATACTGATTCTTCTTCTTATCCAAAATTCTTTGATAATAATCATTTAATCGTTTCGTTTTTTCCTCAAGATTTTTTTCGCTTTGCTTGAGTAAATTACCTGGATGTAACAACTGCAATTTATCTAGTACGTGATCTAATCTTCTTGATTTTTGCTCAGTTAACCTGAGAGGATCACGGAAGATATAACTAGTACTAATATTTTCTAATTGCTGTTTCTTTCGTTTTAATAATCTCTCTAAACTCAACTTATTTTGTGAGTTCATTTGTGACAAGTACTTAATCAAATCATCTTGGTTAGGTACAGCCAATTCAGCTCCACCTGAAGGTGTTGGAGCTCTTAAATCTGAAACAAAATCACTAATAGTAAAATCTGTTTCATGTCCAACACTACTTATTATTGGAATCTTCGATTTAAATATCTCATATGCTACAATTTCTTCATTAAACGGCCATAAGTCTTCAATACTTCCACCACCACGACCAAGAATAATCACACCACATAATTGATCACTATTAACTTGAGATATATTTTTAACTATATCATCTTTTGCATATGGCCCTTGAACTAACGTTGGATAAACAATTATTTCCGATAATGGAAATCTTCGATTTACAATATTAATAATATCTCTAACAGCAGCTCCTGTTGGAGAAGTTAGAACAGCTATTTTTTTAGGAAATCTTGGTATAGCCTGTTTATGTCTTTCATCAAAAAGACCCTCATCACTTAGTTTCTTTTTTAATTGCTCATAGGCAAGGTATAGGTTACCAAGTCCATCTTCGCTCATCCTATTAACATAGATTTGATATCCACCACTAGCCTCATAAACACTAATATATCCTTCTACTAAAACACTCATACCATCAGTTGGAGTGAAAACAACATTTTTGCTACTAGATGCAAACATAATCGCACTAATCTGTGCTTTATCATCTTTTAGAGTAAAATAGAAGTGTCCTCTAGAATGATGTTTAAAGTTACTAATTTCACCTTTTAAAAGCACATTTTTCAAATGTGCGTCTTTGTCAAATTTATATTTGATGTATTTCGTTAAAGCAGTAACACTTAAATATCTTTTTTCTTCCACAGTAATCCCTACTTCTTCAAGTATTTTGTAATATTGTCAAGTACCTTATTTGTGAATCCAACCATTTTATTATCTCCTTCATCAGAGAACTTTCTAGTTAAATTCAAAGCCTCATTAATAATGATTTCATGAGGAGTTTCAGTATAGTATAGTTCATAAGTAGCAAAACGAATAATAGCTCTATCAACATAAGTTAATCGATTTATTTTCCAGTTTGTTAAATTATTAGTAATAATCTCATCAATTTTTCTTTGATTAACCATTACTCCATTTACACATGTATTTACAAACTCATAATCACTTAAAAATGAGATATCATTTTTATTAATATCAATCTCATACAGTTTCTTAATTACTTCTTCACGTTCTTCTCTTCTTGTTAATTTTTTCATTTCATCCATCGTTTTACCTCTTAACTAAATTATATATTATAATATATCATATATAGGACATTTTTAAAAGGTAAATGAACAGAGAAATTGTGAAAAAATGTGATATTTTTAGAACAATAAACACATAAAAAAAAGAGAAAAACTAATTTCTCTTTTACTTTCTTTTTTTTATAAGAAAATACGAAACAATAAACACAATTAGTAGAACGGAATAAATACTACCACTAATAACTTCAATTGATCCTATTGATCCTGAAGAAATAGCATCAACTATAACATATACAACACCAAAGACTTGTACAAAAGATAGGAATAAAACAAGGATATTTAGGAATAGTGCATTTTTCTCATCTTGTTTATTCTTTTTGTTTTGTATTACCTTCTCTAAAAATGCTAAGTTTCGTTTATATTTTTGATAAGATTTATCAATTCCAAATACATCATTCAACTTAAAAATCTCTTCTTGAGTACTTGGGTACTTAAAAATATCAATTTCCCATAGATCAATTAATTTCGCGAAAATATCGTTATTTTCCTCAACCCTGTTAAAGATATCATTCGATTGAATTTGAAATGAGTCAACAGTTCTTTTGTTTAATATATTTATTGCTGCATCTTTGAACATAAGGAGCTCAATCATAAAAATGGTCGATGCTCTAGCAACATCATAAACCTCCAAATTATCTGTTTGCTTAATAATCTGTAATACTGATGTTTTATACCCATAGAATTTAGTAAAACTGTAAGAGGAAAGGTTATTCGAGCAAGCTGCATCTAACGCATCATTCTTAAGATTACCGAAGTCAATATCAGAGTCTAATCCTTCAGAAGATAAAATATACTTCATGAGTTCTTTATCCGGTTCTTTGTCCGTCGAAACCATCGTTCTTGCTTTACCAACAAGTTCAACATCTACTTCTTTAGTTAAGTATTCTCGTAAATTCATCTCAACTTCATTTTTATCTTGATCCTCATACTTAACAACAATTTCTTTTTTGCTTACTTGATCAAGTAATAATGTAATATTATCATCGTAGTTTAGCACTTCTACAATTACAATACTGGTCATACTCTTTGTATGAACTGACAAATAGAAATTAGTAGTATAATTAGAAACATTGATTTGATCTTTTTTCTTATAATGGTCACTCTTTACAACTAATTTATTCTTAAATAGAAACTTTCTACTAATAATATTACATACATCCTCATCAACTTCATATGCATGAGCTTCCTCAATACTTTTTATGAACTCATTATCTTTAGTTACTTCTACTTCACCTTTGTAGAATCCTGGGTAAAATAAATATATTCTATTTTGATTTTTCTCCTTCATAATGCAAATCCCCTTCTAATAACATTATTTTTTTGTCTTCTTTTTGGTTAATAACTTCTAATCCTAGTGATTTGGAAAACCTTTCTCCCTGTTTACTTACTGCAATTGCAATCCAATTGCTAATTACTATATTCTTATTCTTTAATTCTTTTTCTTTATCTTTTAGTGCTTTTAAAAACATTTTTGATAATGATTTATTTTGGTAGTCTGGATGTAAAACTACTGACATAATATAAACCGAATATGATCTATTACTTTCAAATACAAGAACATCATTACTACTCAAATAAGTATCATCGTAGTATTTCCCATATTTTATTTCATCGAATAAACTTTCGGAAATAGGATAGTAGCAAAGATAACCAACTATTTCATCATTATCATACATAAGAATGTGTGATTCTTTGTTTTTCATGTATCTCTTCGTATCATACTCCAATGTAGACTGATCTTCAGGTAGATAAACTAAAGAATCCAAATATTGAAGTCTCTTTAGAAATCCATTGTTATCTAATGGTGTAAACACAATTCTCATATAATCACCTCATAAAAATTATATCATACAAATTCGTACTTGAACTGACATTTTTTCTTATTCAAAAATAATAAAAAGACAACCGAAGTTGTCTTAATCATTAAACATAAATTTAATTATCTTTGGAAATCTCTTTTCCCAATCACTTTCATTGTGAATTCCATCTTCTACAATATTGAATCTTAATCGGTTTTCATCTATTTTTTGACGTAGTATTTCATACATTTCTTGATTAGATTTTATATAGTTATCATTATTTTTAGGATTATCTGTTTCTTTAGTTCCAACATCCATATAGAACTTTTTAACATTACTAAAACTTGATTTCTTGGCTAGAGTCTTCAATTTATCAAAAAAGCCACCATAATAATAAGCATTAGATACACAACCAAAACGAGTAAAGTAAGATCCATATGCCAATGCTGCATAAGTGCAGTTAACTCCACCAAAACTACTACCCATTATTCCAGTGTTTTTTGGTGATTTATAAGTACGATAAGTTCGATCTATGTATGGTTTAAGTTTCTTAGTAATAAAGTTTAAATACAAATCAGCTTTCCCCCCGTAAATCTTACCATTTGGATATGTAAATTCAAATGGTATTAATTCATCAGTTCTTGAATCACCTTCAGTTTCAATACCAACAATAATTAGTTCAGGAATATCAGGATTTTCTTCGTAAGTTTCCATTATTCCCCAACTTTTACCGTATGTTGCAGTTTTATCATCAAATAGATTATGTCCGTCATGCATATATAATACCGGGAAGAACTTGTCGGAATTATAGTAACTTCTAGGTAAATAGATATAAATTCTTTTCTCTTTTTTTAGTTCATCACTATACATTTTAATAACGCGGTATTCTTTCATGACTTTCACCTCTATTTCTTAATAAATATTACTGATTCATAAGGTCTTAATTTCAGTTCATTACTTAACTCAATTTTATCATAATTTGATTTTAATAATTCAAAATTAACTAAATCTAAATCAATCTTTACATCAATTTCATAACCTTTAAAGTTCGAGACTACCAAAATCTCAGCTTTAGGTGTTTTATTTACATATATATAAGAATCATTATTTTCAAGATCAATAAATTCAATCTTTCCACTACTAACATCAAAATCTTTTCTCAATTTAAATACTGTTTGATATGTTCTAAATATCGAATCATTTTCTTGCTTCTGTTTTGCTAAATTTATTCTCTTATAGTTTCCAACAGTATTCATCCATGGTGTGGTTTCACTAAAACCTGCATTATATGTTTCATCCCATTGGAAAGGGCTTCTTGCGTTATCTCTAGAACGGTCTCTTAATGCTTGCATTGCAACTTCATGACTTGCACCGAATGACATAAAATTATCATATTCAGTAAACACTTCAACATCTCTGAAATCATCAAGATTTTTATAATCTACATTCGTCATACCTATTTCTTCACCTTGGAATACGATTGGTGTTCCTGGCATAAAATATAAACTTTGACAAAGCATTTTTGCACTTTCTTGATGATACTCATTGTCATTCCCATAATGTGAAACTACTCGTGGTTGATCATGGTTATGCCAATATATTAAGTTCCATCCAACGCCATCAAGCATTTTAGCCCAATGATTAAAACTTTCCTTTATTCCTTTTACATTTAGTTTACCTTTTGCCCATTTACCAGGAGTTAACTTATTATCCCAATCTCCGTCCTGCCAACAATGTCCAAATTGAATCAACATATCAAACTCAGTATTATTAAACCCAACATATTTTTCGGCTTCTTCTGGTGTTCCTCCACCAGCTTCACCCATTGCCATTACATCATTTGGTACAAACAGTTCCCTACCAAATTCTTCTAAGTATTCATGATGTTTTGGTAAACTAGAAAAATGTTCATATCCTGGATATGCTTCTGGGAACTCCCAGTTCTTTTCTAAATGATTACTAGCATCAACTCTAAAACCATCTACACCTAAATCAATTAACCATTTAGTCATTTTCTTTAAATCATTAACCATATCTTCACAACGCCAGTTTAAATCAGGCATTTTCTTACTAAAAATATGTAAATAATACTCATCTAAAGCTGGAATATAATCCCATACACCTCCACCAAACCATGAAAGCCACTTAGTTGGTTTTTGACGGTTACCTTCTTCATCATATTTTGGTGGTTGCCAAATATAATAATCATGATACTTCTTATGTTCTGGATGACTTGGATCACAGGCAATTTTAAACCATTCATGTTCATCAGAAGTATGATTTAAGACCAAATCAAAAATAACTTTTATGTTTCTACTATGTGCTTTACTAATAAACTCCTTAGCATCATCTATCGTTCCATAATCTTCACTAACTTCATAAAAATCACTAATATCATAACCATTGTCATCCATCGGTGATTTATAGTGAGGACTAACCCAAATCGCATCTATCCCTAAATCCACAAAATAATCGAGTTTTTCAATCAAACCTTGAAAATCCCCGATTCCATCATTATTCGAGTCTTTAAAACTACGAATATAACACTGATATATTATGGCGTCTTGCCACCATTTTTTTTTCATACAAATAAACTCCTCCTGTGGATACCCACATGCTCTACAAAAAAATTATACACTATATATATTAAAAAATCTCAAATTAGATAAAAAATGAAACCGCTACCACAAAGTAATAACTGTGTTTTATGATATACTACACTTGTAATGAGGAGGAATATTATGTTAAACTACACAATCTATCATGAGGCAAAAAGCAAATACGCATATATTTACGACAAGGAAACTGTTCATTTACGCGTTATTGCTACTAAAAATAAAATAAAATCAATCCGTGTTTTATATGGTGATCCATTTAGTTGGGGACCAAGTGACACAGATAATAATAAGTGGGAATGGAAACACGATAGTGGTGAAACAGCTTATTTAGAAAAAGAATATGAAACAAATAATTTTGATCATTTCTTTATTGCAGCTAAACCACATACACTACGTATGAAATACGCATTCATCATTGATGAAAGATATTTATTTGGTTGTCGAGAAATCATCGATTTACAAGAGAACCCAGAACTTATTAAACATCATTTTAACTATTTTAATTATCCATTTTTAAATGAAGAAGATATTTTCAATGCACCTAGTTGGGTTGAAAATCAAATATGGTACAGTATCTTTCCCGAAAGATTCAGTAATGGTGATTCTTCAATAAATCCAGAAGGGACACTTAAGTGGGGTGAAACTGATAACTATTCAAATCAACAACGTTTTGGTGGTGACATACAAGGTATAATCGATCGTCTAGATTACATAAAATCAATTGGGTTTACAGGTATATATATGACCCCTTTATTTGAAAGTGATAGTTCACACAAATACGATGTTAATAACTACTACAAAATTGACAAAGCCTTTGGAGATAACGAAACATTAGGTAAACTTGTTGAAGAAGCTCATAAACGTGGATTAAAAGTAATGTTAGACGCAGTATTTAATCATTCAGGATTTAGACACCCTTACTTCCAAGATGTTGTAAAAAATGGTAAAGACTCTATCTATTATGATTGTTTCCATATAATAGATAAATCAAAACCTGTTATTAATTTTGAAACGACTGAAGATGGTAAAATAGTTCGTGAAAGTATTGCGAAAATATATAAGGATCATTCCCTATTAAACTACCGTACGTTTGCATTCACACCATATATGCCAAAACTAAACACAAATAATCCAATCATGAAAAAGCACTTATTAGATGCTGCCACTTACTGGATTAAAGAGTACGATATAGATGGATGGCGTTTAGACGTTTCAAACGAAGTAAGTCATAAATTCTGGCGTGAATTTAACACAGCTGTTAAAAACACTAAAAATGATGCATACATCGTTGGAGAAAACTGGGATAATTCAAATCCTTGGTTAATGGGTGATCAATATGACGGAGTAATGAACTATGAATTACTATTCCCAATTTGGAACTATTTTGGAACAAACATCGACCGTAAACAATATACTTCTACAGAATTTATGTATAAAGTTAATCAAGTCCTCACAGATTACCCTAAAAACGTTCTAAAATCACTCTACAACCTCGTTGATTCTCACGATACAACAAGAATCCTTGAGATTTGTTCAAACGATATCAACCTAGTTAAACTGCCATACCTATTCTTATTCACTTTCCCAGGTGCACCAAGTATTTATTATGGTGGGGAAATTGGTTTAGGTGGAAAACATGATCCAGATAATCGTCGTTGTATGATTTGGGATAAGAAAAAGCAGAATCAAAACTTATTATCACACATAAAAAATCTTATACAACTAAGAAACAAATATAAAGCATTTAAATCAACCACAATTAAATGGCTTGAGACAAACGATAATGAGCAATATCTAATCTACAAGAAAGATGACTTATACTTTATCATCTCAAAAAGATACAAAGCAAACAAAATCAAATTACCTGAAGAACTTAAAAACCAAACATTAACAGATATTTATACTAATCAAGAAATAATAACTACTGATGTCTTAGATATCCCAAGTTATGGATTTTATATCTTAAAAAAATAAAGAGAAAATCAATTGATTTTCTCTTTTCTATTTATTTAGTTTAAATCATTCGCCTCAATAAACAAAGGAATAATATCATTCACTAGTAAATCCTCAATTTCATCAAACTGTGAACCTGCGCTTGAATCAGAAACGTATCCTTCTGCTAAAGATGTTAATACAACATTATACTCAGGAACGATGTATATCATTTGTCCACCCCA
This sequence comes from uncultured bacterium, assembly GCA_965601565.1. Classification (GTDB taxonomy): domain Bacteria; phylum Bacillota_I; class Bacilli_A; order Izemoplasmatales; family Izemoplasmataceae; genus Xianfuyuplasma. The sequence continues at coordinate 43,181 of CBFCWG010000007.1, forward strand.
TCCTCTTGCAGAAATCAAATCAACATTATCTTTAGTACTTAACCACCAATAATATCCATATCCAAAATTCGCAAAATCACTTATTTGATTAGTAGTTGAGGTTTCAATCCATTCCTCACTAACAACTCGTACATCATTATAAACACCTTTATTAAGAACCATATTCCCGATTATATCTAATGATACATTCGATAAATATAAATCACAACCCCCTATATTTGCACCTTTCATATCGGCATTCCAAAATGTTTCAGCAATTCCCAAAGGTGTAAATAAATATTCAATGGCAAACTCATTTGCTGTCATACCTGTTGCATCCTGAATTATAACTGACATTAAATGTGCAGAACCATCACTATAATTAAACTGAGTCCCAGGTACAAAACCTAAACCTCTTCCTAAAATATTTGTTAAAGGGTCAGAAGATATTCTTAAGTTAATCATCTCTCCTGATAGATTATTGGAATCCCATACCAATCCAGCACTCATTGTCATTAAATGTCTGATTGTAATAACAGATAAATCATCATCACTTTCATACAATGACAAATCAATAAAATCAGCAATTGATTGATCAATATTATCTATAAAACCCTTCTCAATGGCAATACCTAATAATAACGAAGTTATACTCTTTGTCACTGAATATATATTACTACTTTCATCTTCAGCATCAAGATAATAAACTTCTCGTATCATATCACCATCAACTGAAACTGTTATTCCAAACAAGTTATTAATATTTTCCGATTCCTCTAACGCAGCATCTAGTCCAACTAAAAAATCCTCGTTATATCTCTCATTATATGTCTTATTATCATTATATAAGTTCCCAACATACTGACATGAAGATTGTGCAATAGACATAATTAAAAACAATAACCATAAAAATAACTTATTCATAATTTTCCTCCGTTCTATATCCACATTTTAAGAAATGAACTAATCAATTTTAAACCTTCTTTGTTTACCATATAGTGAGTATAATAGCCAACCTTTTTACCAACAACAAGGTTTGCCTCCTTCAACACTTTCAAATGTTGAGAAATCGCAGAATCAGTCATTTTAAAGTGTTTAGCCAAACCTCCAACACAATACTCATCCTTTGATAAAAGTCGAACAATCTTTAGTCTAGTATCGTCTCCCAAAGCTTTAAAAATTACACTATATTTATCCAAATTTACCACATCCATTTAAGTGTTTACTTAATTAAATTTTATCATTACATTTTAATCCTGTCAAACTAAAAAAAAAAGAAAATCGACTGATTTTCTTTTATATTTATTTTTTCGAACCCATTTGAATACGTGGATCAACGTAACGATGCAATACATCAACCACTAACGAAAATACCATCCCAACTACAAGGTAAAACGAAGTTATAACAATCATAGTATTTACATCAATTTTCACAAAATTGCTGCCAATATCAGGAACAATTTGCACCATTGAATTATAGAACAATTCTGCTACTCCATCAATTCCAAACTCTATTTCAATAAAGAATGAACCAGTTAACACAATTATGAAAACATCTACTAATACAGGCAACACAGGTACTATATTATTTTTCAACATATGTCTAACAAATGTTTGTCGTTTAGTTAACCCTTTTGTTCTTGCCAATAAAATATACTCAGTATCAATATTCTCAATCATCTCACTTCTAACAACACGTGATATTTTTGTAATTGCAGTTGCACTTAGCGCAATTATTGGGATACCTAATCCCCACAACCTATGAAAAAATCCATCTTGAATATAATATGTGTTTGCTGGGAAAATATGCCACTGTAAACCTAAAAACAGTATGAGGATTACAATTAATAAATAAGTAGGAATTGAACCTAAAACAGTAGTTATCGAGTTAACAACTCTGTCAAACAATCCCCCTTGTTTATATGCAGAAATCGATCCAATCACAATCCCTAATGGTAAATAAACACACAAGGCAATTACATTGTACTTTATCGAAACCCAAAATCTTGGAACAACAGTTTCAATAATTGGTTCACCTTCAAAAGTTAAACCCCAGTCCCAACCAAGAATACGCTCTTGTAGAAACAATTTATAAAGTCGAAAAGCAACTTGTCTAAAATCAGCAAATGGCATGTCGTAAAACTTATGAAACATCGTATAGTTTAATGCAAAAAACATCAAAGTCGCCAGAATAAAAATACTGAAAATTATTAATATTACTCTTATAATAATATACTTCTTCATAATCCCACCTCTTACCTAATCAAATAAATCAATAGTTTCTTGTGAGTAAGTGATGACTAAAACTCCATCTTCTCGATATACTAGTTTACCATCTTCATCTTCATCATCATCATAACTTAATCTTCTCTCATAATCCTTAGCTTCTTCTAAATCTTGAAAAGAAACTAAATACACTTGTCTTTCATCATTATTGACATATCCAACAAATAACTTATATATTCTATAGTCTAAATTATACTTATCATAAAGTTCACTTTGTTCATACGCATATCTATCCGCATAACCAGTTTCTTCTAAAACATAATTACCTGTAGTTAACACAGTTTTCATTTCAATTATTTTAACATCAATGTCTATTTCTTCTCCACTTCCTTCACAGGAACCAAGTGAAATAACTAGAAAAAATAAAATAATTAATAGATATTTCCTCATATATAAACACCTCTTTATTTATAATCATTTATAAATATTATATATCAGAGTAGTCCATATTTCTATTGTAATCAAAAAAAACACCACAAAAAGTGGTGTTTTAGTTACTAAAATAACTACCTAACAAACTAACATATCTACTTTTAAACTTAATAATATTAAATGCCTCAATTAGTAGTTTATCCTCAATATTACCTTCTAACTCAATATAGAAAATAATATCTTCCTCAATATTTTTTATAGGATTAGAAAGGATTTTCGTCATATTAATCCCTCTAATTACAAACTCATGTAAAATATCATAAAGTGCACCTGTACGGTTTACTTTAGGACTACAGGCAATCAATGTGCGATTATGAACTCCACTAACTTCAAGATTTTTTGTAACTAAAACGAATTTATGAGTGTTTTCTTTCGTGTCTCTAATATCATTCAACACAATATTATAGCTACCTAAGTTCTCATAATTAGATAATACTGCACCTCGCTTGATCGAGGTTTCTTCATTTAATTTTTCTAAAGCTATTTTATCAGTTTTCACTTCAAATCTTTGATATTTCCCCAGTTCTTTCTTCAATGTATTATAACACTCATTAATACTATGAGATGTCGCATACATTTCATTTATCCCCTGATGATTGTGTTCTTTTGAAACAACATTTAACACAACTTCCATTACTACTTCGCGACTAATGTGATAGTGTTTTTTTCTAACTCGACCTAAAACATCAAAACTAGTTCCTTCCTTCATATTTTCATATGGCAGAACAATCCCTAAAACTTCATTATTTTCTAGAGCATAAAACAATCGCCCAATATTATTGTGGGGCACCAGTTCATCAATCATATAAAAAGTACTAGCTGCATAAAACGAATAAGAACCTTCTGGTCCTAAATATCCAATCATATTACACCTCGATTGTGCGGTTAGTAAATGATTCCTTTATCGTGTAAGTAATTTCTTCTTTATCAATGTCTAAAATCATATATGTTGGTGGTAATGTATTTCTAGGGCTTGCACAACTGCCTGGATTTAGAAATAACAACTTACCAATTTTTTTAACTTCTACAATATGTGTATGACCAAACAAAACAACATCATATCCCTTTTGAATTGCGTATTTACCAATTTTATTTAACCCGCGATGAATTGCGAACTTATGACCATGAGTTAACAAAAGTTTCATCCCTTCAACTTCTAACTCTCTTTCGAAAACAAAGCCAGCATCTCTTGCTGCATTTCCCTTTATCGGTATAATGTCATTACTTAGTAAATAATCCTGTGATAATTCATGATCACCTAGACTAATAAAATAATCAGCATCAGTATTTACATCAAGAATGAACTGTACTATATCTTGAGCACCATGAGCATCACTAAAAACAACTAACTTCATATAATCACCTTCTCTTTTTATAATTATAACAAATTAACTGTTAAAAGCCCAGATAAAAGCAAAAAGTGAAGAAAAATCTTCACTTTTTAGTATTAATAATTTGCTTTTTTACGTTCGAAATAAGATTTTGGATGTTTACAAACAGGACACATACCAGGAGCTCTTTTACCAACATGAACATGTCCACATTTACGACAGAACCAAATAGTTTCCTCATCTGTTTGGAACACGATATCCTCTTCAATATTACTTAATAATTTACGATATCTTTCCTCATGATCTTTTTCGATTTTTGCGATCATTCTAAATGATGCGGCTACTTTGGGGAATCCTTCTTCATCAGCTACTTTTGCAAACTCTGGATATAAGTCTACCCATTCTTCTTTTTCACCTTCTGCAGCAGCTAATAAGTTTTCAGGAGTAGATCCTTCAATACCAGCTGGGTAACTTGCAGTAATCTCTACAACGCCACCTTCTAAATGTCTAAAGAATATTTTTGCATGTTCTAATTCATTTGCAGCTGTTTCCAAAAATAACTCTGAGATTTGCTCATATCCTTCTTTTTTCGCAATTTTTGCGAACATTGTATAACGATTACGAGCCTGCGATTCACCAGCAAAAGCTTTTAGTAAGTTTTGTTCAGTAATTGTTCCTTTTAATGACATATTTTTCCCTCCATTCGTCTTTATTATTATACCACTCTTCACTATTGTTTTAAATATTTTATTAATTTTTGCACACATTTCCCACGATGACTTATAATATTCTTTTCCTCAAGATTATACTCAGCTAAATGTCTATTATCTCCCTCAGGAATAAATATAGGGTCATATCCAAATCCATTTTCACCTTTATATTCATTGGCAATTTCGCCATATAAATAATCCTCAAAGTATACCGGTTCTTGATTCATTCTAAAATAACAGATAGTAGTAACAAATCTAGCTTTTCTATCTGTTATTCCATCCATGTTTTTTAGCAATAATTGATTATTATCATCATAAGTTACATCTTCTCCAGCATACCTAGCACTATAAACACCAGGATCGTTATTTAAGGCAAAAACCTCTAATCCACTATCATCAGCGATAACGTCTTTTCCTAGATAATTACTAAGTGTTTCCGCTTTCTTTAATGCATTTCCTCTAAATGTATCCTTATCCTCAACGATATCTGGCAGTTCCAAAAAATCATATAATGTCAACACATTATAACCGAGTGGAACTAATATTTTTTTCATTTCTATTACCTTATGTTCATTTTTTGTTGCTATTACAATTTCTTTCATATTATCACCATTTAAATTATACCATTGATACAAAAAAAATAAGCAGAATTCCGCTTATTTTTTTAACCATGAATTAAATTTATCTAAGTCTGTGTTATTACCAATTAATAATAACTGATCTAACTCTTCAATTACTGTATCTGCATTTGGAATTAAAATATCTCCATTTCTTCTTACAGCAACTACGTTTATTTTAAACTTGTTACGAACATCTAAGTTTATGATTGTTGAATCAATTATTTTAGCAGTTGCATTAACAACGATAAAACTATGTGATTCACTTAAATCAATATAATCTAAGACATTATCATTTACGATTTTACTGGCAAGTCTTTTACCTGATTGTTGTTCTGGTTGGATAATTTCATCTGCACCTAATTTTTCAACAATCTTCATATGATTTGCATCTTGCACTTTAACAGTAACTCTTCCCACACCTAAATCTTTTAAAATTAAAGTTGTTAAAATACTACTTTGTAAGTCTTTACCAATAGCTACAACAACATGATCAATACTATTAATTCCTACTTCTTTTAAAGCTTGAATATCTGTTGTATCTAATGTAACAGCATGTGTAGCAATTTTACTCATTTTAGCAATTCTTTCAGGATCTCTATCGATTACTAATACGTCAACTTCTTGTCTTATTAGTTCTTCAACAACGCTTTGTCCAAAACGTCCCATCCCAATAACTGCGAATGATTTTCTAGCCATTTATATCACCCTTAATGTATAATTTTTTGTATTAATATATAATATGTTTTGACCTATATATATTACCATAAAAGGTAAAAAAGTCAAATAATCGTACTATTTTTATCGAAAAGGGCTTATTTATGGTATAATTCTCTTTGAGGTGATTACATGAAAAGAAATATAGCATGGCCTGTAATCTGGATATATGTCAGCGCATACTTGGCTTTAATCGTAGGACAATCTGTTTATATAATAATATATGTTGAAAATCCTTTATTGTTAACTGAGATGGAAAAAGCGAGAATTGGTAGTGTTTCAAATTTAGCATTTTATGGTAGTTTAACACTAACATACATAATCCTTTTTAGATCATTTTGGAAAAATGTTATGAAACAGTTTAGGCAAAACAGTACTCGCTATATCGCATTAATTTTTGGTGGATTTGCGGCAATGATAGTTATAAGTATATTAATGAACATACTTTATACAGTAATCGGAATTACTGATCAATCAGGAAATCAAGCTCTTTTGGATGATATGTTAAATTATGGTACTTTTGAGAAAGTTAGTTTGGTGATATTCGCTGTATTTTTAGCTCCACTTGTTGAAGAATTAGTATTTAGAATGGCAGGATTTAACTTAATATTAAAAATTAAAGATGTGAAGCCCTGGGTTGTAATAACTATTACATCATTTATGTTTGGGTTAATTCATGTGTTAGGTTCATTTGATTTTGAACAAATATTCTATTACGCTGGTTTAGGTGTAGTTCTCGGAATATTTTATTGGAAGAGTAAAAATATTATGGTCCCAATTATTGTCCATATGATGTTAAATGCATTTGTTACATATACAATGTTTATGTAAAAAAATAACGAAGCGATTAATTCGCTTCGTTTTTTAATAGTTGATATATTTCATCATCATCTGAGTACATTGCATATTCTAGCACTGTATACCCTAAATACCTTTTTGATAGGTTCACTTGTTTTTTCATGATAGCTTGAACAATTTCTTTATTTCCAACTAATACTGCATAATAAATTGCATCCATTTTCATTTTATCAATCGCATATATTGATGCATCAAACTCTAGTAATCTTTCCACTAAATAAGGTTCTTGATTCATTATTGCATAAAATAGTGGTGTGTTCCCAAATATATCTTTGGCATTAACATTACTTCGTGGTATTAATGAATCTGCTTGATCAAAATCATTGCGGACAATTGATAAAGTTAATGCATTACTTCTCAGGCGTGATTGGTAATCTTTATCATTTTTTAAACGATTAAAAAGTTCAATTGCCTCAAACTTATTTTTTTGTAATGCTTCATCATATGGTGATAGTCCAAATTTTGATTTATCATAAGATGTTAATCCTGATTCTAAAAAAACATTAACCATTTCAAAGTTTGGATGTTCAATCGCTATATGAAGTGGTGTTAGAAGATATGTAGTTTTCGAATATGGGTTAACTCCAGTTTCGATTAAAAACTTAACAATATCGACTGTTGAATATAATGCTGCGTAATGTAAAGTGGATTGGTTTCTAATATCAAGTGAGTTGATAATAGCTCCAACACTTATTAAGTATTTCACAGCTTTGATTTTTTTACTTCTAACCGCGTATTGCAATACTGATGCATGGAACTCATCAGTTAAATAAATATCGCCCTTATTCTCAATTAGGAGTCGAATAACTTCAACGTTTCCCTTAAAACAACCACGATGGAGTGGTGTTTCTTTTCGTGTATTTGCATTATTTGGATCTGCTTTATATTTTAATAACATTGAAACCATTTCTTCATTACCCATATATGCTGCAATGTGTAATGGTGTATCTTCGTATTTATCCCCTATGTTTGGATCTAAACCTAACTCTAACAATAACTCAAGTGAATGTAATGCTTTGTTTCTCGTTGCCAAATGGAGTAAGGATTGGTGTCTTTCGTCTAAAATAAATATATCGCCACCAGACTGATAGTACTTAACGATGTACTTTGTATCATTTGTTAAAGCAGCAATATAAATTGAGTCACTTATCCCTTGTCCTTGTTTTAAATATTTATCTAAATCCACACTCTCACCTCCATGTGCTTACATTAAAAATTGTATAACAAAGCCAAAAAAAATACCACAGTAAATGTGATATTTTTTTAATTATGTAGTGTTATTTATCTAACTGCTTCTTTTAAAACTTTACCAGCTTTGAATGCAGGTGATTTTTGTGCAGGAATATGAATTTTTTCGTTAGTTCTAGGGTTGTGACCAACTCTTTCTTTTCTATTACGTACTTCAAAAGTACCAAATCCAGTTAATACAACTTTTTCCCCTGAAACTAATGATTCTTGGATTGCTGCTAATGTAGAATTTAAAGCAGTTTCAGAATCCTTTTTTGTTAATCCAGATACTTCTGCGATTCTAGCGATTAATTCAGTTTTATTCATAACTTTTCCTCCTATTTATTTTTTTCTAACTACATTATACCAGTTAAATGGCTCCATTGCAAGACTTTTCCGTATTTGGTCAAATAAAACCACAAATTTTATAAAATTTGTGGTCAATTTTCGTTGTCGGCTTTGTTGTTGAAGAAAAGCCTTTTCATGTGTTTATATATTCATATGATGGTATTAATGTTCTTTTTTTGAACTTCGACCAAGTAACATTTTATATGCGTTTTCTGGGTCCATTTTATTAAATAATACTTCATATATTGCTTCAATTATCGGTAAGTCTAATTCATACTTAATAGCGTACTTAAAGGCTGCCTCGCAGGTTCTAATTCCTTCAACTACCATTGTCATTGAGTTCAATGTTTCTTCAAGATCTTTTCCATGTCCAATCTTGTATCCAGCTTGATAGTTACGTGAATGAGGGCTTGTACAAGTAACGATTAAATCCCCAACTCCAGTTAGTCCGTATAGACTTTTTGTGGATGCACCATAATGTTGATAAAACTTATCCATTTCGACTAATCCTCGAGTAATTAATGCTGCTCGAGCGTTATCTCCTAGTCCTTTTCCGGCAATTAAACCACTAGCAAGAGCAAAAATGTTTTTTAAAGCTCCACCTAGTTCAACACCCTTCAAATCTGTCGAAGAATATACGCGGAAGTAATCATTATTGTGAAATAATTTTTGAGCGAACATTGCATCTTCTTCATTGTTAGATGCACAGGTGACCACTGTAGTCATATGCTTAATAACTTCTTCGGCATGTGATGGACCACTTAAGGCTACAAAACCTTTTAAGTATTCTTTAGGAACCATTTCAGTGAAGATTTCACTAACACGTAAAAATGATTCGGGTTCAATCCCTTTTGCAGCGTTAATAAAAAGTTTTGGTTTATCTAATACTTTGATTACATCAGATAATGCTACTCGTAAAACTTTTGTAGGCACAACAAAAAGAATTGTATCACTAAATGAGATTAGTTCATTAATGTCATTTGTAGCTTTAATGTCTTTGTTAATATCTTCATTTAGTTGATAACATATATGTAATGTATTGATTTTCTTTACAATTTTAGGACTGACGTCATAGACTAGTACTTCGTGGTTATTGTTACTTAGGACGTTTGATAATGCTAGACCCCAAGATCCTCCTCCAACTACTGCTATTTTCATCTAATCACGCTTTCTTAAGATTATTTTGATTGGTGTTCCTTCAAAATCAAATGATTCTCTTAAACGATTTTGTAAATATCTTTGGTAACTAAAGTGCATTACATTCTCATCGTTAACAAATAAAACAAATGTTGGTGGTTTAGTGTTAACTTGTGTTGCGTAAAATACTTTAGCTTTACCTCCGTTGTGATTTTTCGGTGGATTAACATAAAACGCATCTAAGATAACGTCATTTAATACACTTGTTTGAACACGACGATTATAGTTTGTGAATATACGTTTTATTGCAGGGAACATTGTTTTTACACGTTGTTTAGTAAGTGCACTCAAGAATATAATTGGTGCAAATGTAATGAACTGGAAGTGAGATCTGATTTCTTTTTCCCAACGATTCATTGTATTTGTGTCTTTATCAACTGTGTCCCATTTATTAACTACAATTATTACTGCTTTTCCTGCATCTACAGCATAACCAGCAATTTTTTTATCTTGTTCGCGGATTCCGGTTTCAGCATCGATCAATATTAGGCAAATATCACTTCTATCGATTGCACTTAGTGCACGTAATACTGAGTACTTTTCAGCATTTTCGTAAACTTTACCTCTTTTCCTAAGGCCTGCAGTATCAATTACTACATAATCTTGGTCATCATATGAGAACATACTATCTATTGAATCTCTTGTTGTTCCTTCTATTTTCGATACTATTACTCTGTTTTCACCTAATAGTGCATTTGTTAATGATGATTTACCTACATTTGGTCTACCAATTAAACATAGTCTGATTCGGTCTTCTTCATAAACAATATCTTCGATTTGAGGTAGATTGTGAACGATGCTGTCTAGTAAGTCTCCGATTCCTACACCATGTAGTGAAGATACAGGTACTGGTTCACCTAAACCAAGACTGTAAAATTCATACATTGTATCAGTTAAATTGATATCGTCAGATTTATTTAATGCTACTATTACTGGTTTTTTTGATTTATATAAGATTCTAGCAATATATAAATCATCATCTGTGATTCCACTACGAATATCACAAACCATCACAATTAGGTCTGCTTCCTCAATTGCGATTTCTGCTTGTGATTTAATTTCATGAATAAAAGGAGCATCGTTAAAGTCGATACCCCCTGTGTCAATTATATTAAACTCTTTTGTTAGCCATTCGGCTTTTGAGTAAATTCTATCTCTCGTTATACCTGGTTGATCATCAGTAATACTTAATCGTTCACCAATGATTCGGTTAAATAGAGTAGATTTACCTACATTTGGTCTTCCAACTATTGCGACTGTTGGTAACATAAGACCACAACCCTTCTATTTAAACTCGTCGAATTTATCTTTAAATAAATCTCCTAAAGTTTGTTTTTGTACTTTTTCTTCTGTTTTTTTATAGTTTTCAAAGATTTGACGTTCTTTTTGCTCAGTTAATGCTTTCATACTTATTTTCATACGCCAGTTGCGTTTGTCAACTTCAAGTACTACTGCTTTGATTACGTCATCAACTTTTAAAACATCAGAAATTTGGTTAACTCTATCTTCACTAATTTCTTGAATTGGTAAAAATGCTTTAACACCTTGAACTTTTACTAAAGCTCCTTTAGTTTGTAGTTCCTCTACAGTTCCACTTACTTCTTCGTTTTCTCTTACAGTAACATCATTCCATGGGTTATAATCTAAATGTTTTTTACTTAAAGACATACGTTTTTTTGGTATATCTAAAGTTAAAATTTTAACTTTTAATGTGTCACCAACTTCAACTTCACCTGCTAAGTTAACACGTGGATTCCAAGAGTAATCTTTTGAGTTGATAATACCAACAACGTCTCTAGCGATTTCCACTAACATACCTGTTGCCATTTTACGAACGATTTTACCTTCTACTTCGTCTCCAACTTTGTTTTCTTCACTAAAGATTTCCCAAGGAGTTTTTTGCAGTGATTTAACACTTAAACCAATTTTGTTTTTATCTTTTGAGATTACTTCAACTGTAAGTACATCATTCTCTTTCACAGCATCAGTAGCTTTATTTACACGGTGATGACTTATTTGTGATTTATGTAATAATCCTTCAACAACACCGATATTAACAAATGCCCCAAATTCTAATACTCTAGTAACAGTACCTTCGAATTTGTCACCAACTTGAATTTTATCAATTGCTTCTCTTCTAGCTTTTTTTGCATCTTCTTGAAGTAATAACTTTCTAGAAACAACAATTCTTCTTTCGTCGTTTTCGATTACTTTACAGTCTAAAACTTGCCCATTAAAATCTTCTGGGTTAATTCTTTCCACATCGATATGACTAGTTGGCATAAATACTTCTATATCATTGTAACGAAGTAATAATCCACCACGAGTTACTTTTATAACTTTGGCTTTAATTCTTTCGTTGTTTTTTGTGTTCTCATTAAATTTCTCACGGTTTTCATTTCTTAACATATCTAATCTAGATAATAAGATTGATTGGTTTTCGTGATCAATTTTTGTTACTTTGAATTTTAAAACGTCTCCTTCTTTAACTACTTCTTTACATGATTCGATTGCAGTTAAGCTAAGCCCGTTTTTATAGATTTTCCCATCTGCGAATGTTCCTAGATCTACATAACATACGTCGTCTGATACTTGGAAAACTGTCCCTTCAACAACTCTTCCAACTTTGACATTGTTCATTTTAAATTCCATTTTACTCTACCTCTCTTATTCTTAAAGTAATTAAAGTTACTACCTCGTCGATTGTTAAGTGCGATGTATCAATAATAATAGCATCATCCGCTGGTTTTAACGGACTGTGTTCTCTTGTTGTATCGAGATAATCCCTTCTTGCTATTTCTGTTTTTAATAGTTCTAAATCACTTGAAATTCCACGTTCTTGGTTATCTTTATGTCTGCGATTAGCTCTTTCATCAATCGACGCTGTTAAGAAAAACTTAAACTTAGCGTTTGGCAATACAACATAACCAATATCACGTCCATCCATTACTACATTTTCTTTTCCAGCCATCTTTTGTTGAACTTCAACTAACTTTTTTCTAACACTTAAATAACTTGATACTTTTGATGCATTGTTTGAGACATCGTTGTTTCTTACTCTTTGTGATACGTCAATTCCATCAACAAATAGATGTCCATCAACAAACTTAAAATTAGTGCTATATATGAAATCAAATTGTGTTTCATCGTTTAAGTCAATATCATTTTCAATTGCTTTTAAGGTAATTGCACGGTACATTGCACCTGTATCTATGTAAGTAAAATTTAAAGCTTTTGCAATCTTTTTTGCTATCGTACTTTTACCAGCTCCAGCTGGTCCATCGACCGCAATTTGCGTATATTCCATATTTTCACCTCTTTTATACCATTTTTTATTATATCAAAATTTTGATAAATATCACATAATTTTTTAATCTTTTGTTAATTCTTGGAGTTGTTTAAATTCATATGGTTTTAACCTACGAAACTCACCTTTTTTAAGATTGTCTAAAGTTACAACTCCAAATCTTACACGTTTTAATTTTAAAACAGGATGATTTACAGTTTCAAACATCTTTTTAACTTGATGATATTTTCCTTCTTTAATTATGATTGTTGCCAAAGATGTTTCATTTTTCTTATTGTATTCAACATCTTTTACAATTGCTCTTTTTGTTTTATATCCATCAATTTCGACACCGCGTGACAGTTTTAATGATTCTTCTTTACGTAAGAACCCTTTTACTTTAACGCGATATTCTTTTTCAACATGATGTTTTGGTGATGTCATTAGGTTCATAAATTCACCATCGTTTGTCATTAATAAAACACCTGAAGTATCATAATCTAATCTACCTACAGGAAAAACTCGTTTATCACTAGGCACTAAATCAGTAACTTTTTTACGATCATGTTCATCACTTGTTGTAGATATATATCCCTCAGGTTTGTATAAAACATAATATACTTTAACTTCCTGAATTATTGTTTTTCCATTTACTGTAATGACGTCTTTTTTTGTTACTTTCGTACCAAGTTCTTTAACAAGTACACCATTAATTTTTACTTTTCCTTCAGTTATCAAAGTTTCTGCTTTTCTTCTTGAGCAATATCCACTTGCTGCGATTACTTTTTGAACTCTTTCCATCATTTCACCACCTTTACAAGATAAAAAGAGGTTACCCTCTTTTATTCTTCTGTCATTTCTTCGATTGTTAAATGCACATAACTAATTCTTCTATCACGAATATCTTTAACTACAAAACGTAGTGATAAACGTGTAGGTTCATCGTCATCATGCTCATAATTAGGGATTTCTTGAATATATGTATATCCTTCATCAACTTCAGGAATATCTTCGAACATCTCATATAGCCACCCTTGCAAGTTACTATATTGTGATTCTGGAGGATTCCCGATTTCTAACTCTTCAAATAAATCTTCTAAATCTATTTCAGCGTTAATTCCGTATTTATTATCTTTAATTTGTTGGATAAATTCTCCCTCGATTTCATCGTGTTCATCATAAATTTCTCCAACTAATTCTTCTAATGCATCTTCCATTGTTACTATACCACTTGTTCCACCGTATTCACCACTAACGATTGCCATATGAGAATTTTCTCTCTGTAGGGTTTCAATTAGGGTATCAACGCGCATCGATTTTGATACAAACATTGGCACTTTCATTAATTTACGGATGTTCACTTTTTGACCTTTAATAAGTTTTGTAAATAAGTCTCTTTCATGTAAAACACCAATTACGTTATCTCTTGTTTCTTCATAAATAGGTATTCTTGAAAACTGATGATCAAAGAATGTCTTTTTAATTTCTGATAATTCTTCACCAACTTCAATCCCAATCATATCAACACGAGGTGTCATAATATCATAGACTTTTTTCTCACTTAAGTCTAAAACGCTTTGTAACATTTCAGCTTCATCTTCATCAATACTACCTTCTTCTTCCATAGTATCGATAATGGTTTCAAGTTCATCTCCAGTTACACTTACTTGTGCAGCACCATTTTCCTTAATCAAAGCATTCTTAATCTGTAAGAATACCCAAGTTACAGGTCGTAACACATAAATTAACCAGTACAAGACTCCACTTAAACCTAATGCCATTTTATCAGCATTATTTTTAGCAAAACTTTTAGGAATTATCTCCCCAAAAATTAAAATAAGTGTTGTCATTACAAATGTATTCATTAAGTTAACTACTAAATCATTATCTTGGAAAATACCAGTAAAGAAAGCAACACTGATTGTTGCTAATGCGATATTGGCTAAGTTATTCCCAACTAAAATAGTTGTTATTGTACGATCAAAGTGTTCTGTAATCCATAACGCTTTTTTACTACCGCTAACTCCATCTTCAATCATCGTCTTTAAACGAATAGGGCTGACACTCGAAAACACCGTTTCACTCATCGAGAAAAACGCTGAAACTGCTAATAAAATCACCATAAAAATTAATAAACTATAATGTATTTCTACTGTTAGCAAATACCTGGACGCATATTCCAATTTAATTCACTTCCTTATTAAGCTCTTGTATCATATTTACCAGTACTTGTATTTATAACGATTTTATCTCCTTCGTTTACAAATAATGGAACTTGTAATTTAAATCCTGTTTCAACAATACAATCTTTTGTAGCACTCTGTGCTGTATTACCTTTTACTGCAGGATCTGCAGTTGTTACTGTTAGTGTTACTTTTTCAGGAATATCTACTCCTAATATTTCTCCTTCAAAGCTAATAACATTAACTTCCATACCTTCAATTATAAAGTTTAATTGATATTCAATAGTCTTTTCTGATATTTCAATTTGCTCATAAGACTCATTGTTCATGAACACATGGTTTTCTCCCATTGAATATAAATAAGCCATTTTATCTTTATCAATATGTGCTGTAGCTACTTTCTCTCCAGCACGCCATGTTTTATCAATAACTGCTCTAGAACGTAAATTTCTTAATTTACTTCTAACAAAAGCAGGACCTTTTCCTGGTTTAACATGTTGGAACTCAATTACAGAATATAAGTTACCATCACTCTGAATTGTAATTCCTGTTTTAAAGTCATTTGTTGTAATCATTTTTTTACTCACTCCTAATCATAGATAATATTATATATAAAAAAGAGTAATTTGTCTATATAATAAGATAATTCTTTCTTATATATTAATTAAATATGTCATATTATTACAAAATCTTCACAAAATTTCCTTTTGACTTACTGATATAATCCCATTATAATCTATTGTGAGGAGTGATTTCAATGGATATAGGAAGTCTATTACTAGCAGTAGTTATAGGACTAGGTCTTGGTTGGCTTTTAGTAAGAAATAAAAACACAGATTATTCAAGAATGCACATAATAAACAGAAATGATTTTGTACAGAATATGCGAAAAGGACAATTAATTGATGTTCGTAAAAAAGATGATTTTGAAGTGGACAAGATTAAAGGTGCTCGTAATTTCAAAATGAGAGATTTAGGACAAAAATATTCTCCATTAAGAAAAGATCAAGCTGTTTATGTATATTGTGATAACGGACGTAAAAGTAAGAGAGCTGCAAAAAAACTAATACGTAAAGAGTTTAAAGTTGTTTATGTATTAGATGGTGGTTTCACATCTTACAACAACCCCCAAAAATAAAAAAGCACAGATTTGTGCTTTTTTTTAATAGTATGCTATATGCCCATCACATCTAGTTTCGGTTCCAGCAACATAATGGTCATCTTCTTTTAAAATAATCTGTCCACGACCAAATCCACCACTATATAAATCAATATTTATATGATGTCCCCGTTCTCTTAATTTCTGAGCAACATAAATATCAAATGTGTTTTCTAAACTAACTTTTAATTTCTCATCCCATCTAAATCTTGGCGCATCTAATGCACTTTGAGGATTCATTTTAAAATCAACTAAGTTCATCACTACTTGCATGTGTCCTTGAGGTTGCATAAATCCACCCATTACACCAAATGGTCCTATAGCCAATCCATCTTTCATTAAGAAACCAGGTATAATTGTATGATAAGTTCTTTTTCTTGGTTCTAATTTATTATGATGACTTTCATCTAAACTGAAAGTATGGCCCCTATTTTGCATAGAGATACCAGTATCATCAATAACGATTCCACTACCAAACCCCATGTAATTACTTTGGATAAATGAAACCATATTTCCATCTTTATCAGCAGTTGCTAAATAAACTGTTCCTGCTTTATTATATTCAATTGGTTCATGTAATAGTGCTTTATCAGTTATATCTTTTTTTCGCAATTCAACATATTCGTCACTAATTAAATAATTAGGATTTAATTTCATAAATTTACTATCTGTTACATATTTTAAAGTATCACTAAAGGCTATTTTTGTTGCTTCTATTTGTTGATGTAAAGTATCTGTACTACCTTGTGTAAACTCTTTATTCTTTAAAAGATTCAAAGCCATCAAAGCTGTAATTCCTTGGCCATTAGGGGGAATTTCACATACGTCATAACCCTTATAATTAATACTTATAGGATCAACAAACTCACTATCGTAATCACTTAAATCACTCTTATCGATAAAACCATTATATTTTTCCATAAATTTAACAATTTTATCTGCTAATTCACCTTTATAAAAACTATCACTATTAGTTTTCCCTATTTCTTCTAATGTTCTAGCGTGCCATTCACTTTTAAATAAATCACCAGCTTTATAAGGTATTCCATCTTTAGTAAACACTTTGAAAAAATGATCAAATTCATTTGTAGTGTTTCTTTTTTTATATATTTTCATAGCTCTTTCAAAATTAAAACCAACAGTCTCACCCAATATAAAACCATTTCTTGCCAGATTAATTGCCGGAGTTAATACTTCTAACAATGAGAGATTCCCCCATTTTTTAATTAGATTTGCCCATCCCTTAGGAGTTCCTGGTACAGTAATTGGAATAATACCACCTATTGGCATTTTCTCGTGTCCTAGCGCTTTTAGTTTATCAATACTTATATTCATACTGCTCCAACCACTACTGTTCATCCCATGTAACTTGTTATCAAAATAAACAAGGGCAAAACAATCGCTGCCAATACCATTACTAGTTGGTTCAACAACTGTTAATGCTGCAGCAGTTGCAACAGCTGCATCAATTGCATTTCCACCTTGTTTCATAATATCTAAACCAACTTGTGCGGCTAAACCTTCACTAGTAGCAACAACACCATTCTTAGCATAGATGCTTTGACGTTTACTATAAAATTGATTATTCATAAAATCACTCCTATCAAATCAATTATAACATAGCATATAAGTTTTATTTAAAAGGGTTTTTTACTATAATATAAAATGTAATTACTATAAATACCTGGAGGTGTTATTATGTACAAAAATAGTCTATTAAAAGCAGCACTTTTAGGAAATGCAAGTGCACTTGGACTTAATTGGATTTATGATAAAGACTTACTTTTAAACCTATCAAAAACTGAAAAGATGATATTTAGAAATATTGACCATGACCTTTATAAAAAGGCAAAAAAATCTTATGACGTTTATCCAAATCATAAAAACGGACAACTTGATTTTATGGGAGAGGTTCTATATTTATTCCATATGTTTTTTGATTATGAAAAAGAAATAAACATTGCAAACTGGCGAGAAAACTTCTATCAATATTTTAGATATGATTATGAATATGACGGATATATCGAATCATATGGAAAAGACTTTTTAACTAGGTACAAAAATGAGTTAGATAATATTACTGAACCACAGAATGTAACTGACCATATTGACAAACAACTAGTTGGTTTAACATTCATTCTCCACCTTTACGAGTGTGGTCGTTCAATTGATAAAATCAACGATTCAATAACTTATGCAAAAACATTAACAGGTTACAAAAACATCGAACCACTTACTAAAATGTTGTTTGAGTTATTAAGATTGTTAGATAAGGGTAACGATAAAACTGAAGTATTAAAAGAAGTTATCAAATTAGCACCGCCTATTTATCAGGACTCTTTAAATAATGCAATAACCTATAATGATACATATAAGTTCATCGAAGATTGTGCAGGTGTTGCGTGTGGTATTGATCAAGCACTACCACTTATCTTCCATATAATTAAAAAGTCTGCTTCGTGGGAAGACGGTCTAATTCTTAATGCTACATTAGGAGGAAATAGTACTGCTAGAGGGTTATTCATAGGAGGTATATTAAGCAGAATCTATGAAATACCTGATAAATACAATGATAAATTATATTACAATATATAAAAAAAGACTTCAATTGAAGTCTTTTATTTTTTAAATCCTTTAATAATTAAGTACCCACCTAAATAAAGCTCATTAATAATAATTGGTAGTGCAAATATCATTGCATAATCAGGGTTTATTTCAAATATATTTAAAAACCCAATAAGAATACTACCTACTAATCCCCAAATCGAAATGTATCTTGGTACAAGTCGATGTTTAAACAATAAATAGAATAATGTAACTCCACCAATTGAGAATAGAACAGGTGTAATTAAATTGAGAATTAATAATCTAAAGTCATTTAAGTTTTCAACTACCGATATATTAAGTAATGGAAATAGTAAAACTACTAGTGCTGCAACTGTTAATACTCCAAATTCCAAATATCTCATTACTCTGTAAACAAGAGTTAATCGTTTGTTAAACTTAGTCAACACTGGAGTTATGAATATGATTATGAGCAATACAGCTATTGCATCTATCATTTCTAAAAAGACACCTAAATATAGTAAGTTTGATTCAATTATCACACTACTACTTGATAAACTGAATGAATCTTGAATCATTAATCCGCCAACAATACTAGTTAAGATTGCCAATATAAAACTAATTCCAATAATTCTGTCTGGTTTATTACTTCTCATGTTTCTATTCTTCTAAATAGAAAATCTCTTCTAAAGGTCTGCTAAATGCAATTGCAATTTTAAAGGCAAGTTCAAGTGAAGGACTATATTGTCCTTTTTCAATTGCTACAATAGTTTGCCTTGAAACTCCAACTTTTTTGGCCAACTCAGCCTGAGTCATCTCATCACTTTGAAATCTTAATGCTCTAACATTATTTTGAACTTTTGATTTAGCCATAATTATACCCCTCTTCTGTAGTAAACAATCTCCGAAATATTAGATATGATGTCTGAAACAAATCCTCCAGCTACTAATGTAATAAAGAAAGCCGATACACTATACTCTAAAACTTGAGTTAATAAAGCTAACATAAACCCTAACGCAAACACAATTAAAGAATTGCGATTTGCCTTTAATTCAATTAGTTTATCTCTTTCATCTACAATATCACGATCTATTTCTTTAGATCCTTTAACTTCATCTGAAATTTCTGCGAAAATTCTGAAGATGATTAACATTACTATTCTTGCTGCTACCGAAATTGGAATAAATACTAGAATAATTAACGACCATAACCTCATCATATTATCAGTATCAAAATCACCATTATTATATTTAGCGTATACTATTAAAGCGTAAATACCAGTTACTAATATCGTCATAACGATGTTAGTTAAACTTCTTCTTTCTTGATATGTCATACAATTACCTCCTCTGTAAATTAAAGTTGACACAATGTAAAGTTGACTTTACACCACAATGATATACTATATTTTGTGCAATGTCAAGTCTACTTTACATTTTTCTTTATTTCTTTATTTAAGAACATATTCTAAAAAAAGAAGAATTTTTAAATCCTTCTTCTATTTAACTTTATAACCTCTATCTTCAATACCCTTCCAGCTCTTTATTCTATCAAATAACGGACTTGGCAATAAAGAATCTTTAGTTATTAGTTTACTAGGCAGTTCATTATTTTTCAACTTACTAACTGCTTCTTTATCTGCTAATGAAATCATTCCTAATGCAACAATACTATAACCTAAACTTAATGCATCATTTACACTTTCCATATCTTCTATACCCCCAGCTCCAATTAAAGGAACCCTGTGGTTTATAACTTGAACTAATTTTGTGACAATTGGCTCTTTATCTGTTTTATCATATATCGATGATGAATTATATTTCCCAATAGAAACATGTAAGTAATCAATATCTTTTGATGCTAGTTCATCGACCAATCTCAAAGTATCTTTTATTCTTATTCCAGGATTTTCTAGTTCTTCTGGACTAAAACGATACCCAACAATAAAATCATTTTTACCATATAATTTTTTAGCCCGTAAAACTCTGTCTGTTAATAATAATGGAAACTTTAGTCTTTTATCTAAACTTCCACCAAACTCGTCAGTACGTTTATTAGAATGTGGGCTGAAAAACTGTTGTACTAAATAAGTATTAGCTCCATGAATTTCTACTCCATCAAAACCAGCTTTAATTGCCAACTTTGTTGCATTGCAAAAATCATCAATTACATCATATACCTCACTTGTTCGAAGTGCTCTTGGTGTAACTGCATAATCTCGATTAGCTTTTACAGCTGAAGCACTTACTATATCTTGATTTGGATAAGAATCTGGGCGATTCATTCTTCCCCCATGATGAATTTGCAAGATTGCTTTTGCACCTTCTTTTTTAATTGCCTCTGCTAATCTTGCCATTGATTCAAGATACCTTTCATCTCTAATAGATATCTGATTTTCAAAAGCTTGTGCGTTTTTACTTATAGCCGTTGCCGCAGTTATAACCATCCCAATCTCTTTAGCTCTTGAGTTATAATAAATTTCTTCTTCATCTGACAATGTTAAATCATCGTTACTTGAATATGTTGTCATGGGTGCCAATGCAACTCTATTTCTCATTTTAGCCCCATGTCCAAATGTAAATTCAGTAAATACTTTGTTCATAATATCACCTCATTTAATTATAACATTTATGATTTTTAGGTGATAATAATACACATAAAAATCCATTTTCATGGATTTTTTGTTTAATTTATTACCGTAACAACTCTTGTAATGATTGTCTGATTGCCATCTAAATCGGTAACTGTATATACTACTAAGTATGAACCGGTTTGGGTTGTATCAACATCACTATTTACGGTGATTGTTAAGTCTTCAATTTGATCATCTGTAGCTGTTACACCAGCATCCACAAAGTCTTCACCATTAATAACGGTGTCCACTCCAGGATTCAATGTTACAGTTGGATATACTTGTTCAATTACTTTGACAACACGTTTACAAGTAAACTCGTTATCATCTGTCTGATAAGTGTATGATACTGTGTATTCCCCATCAGTTGTTATATCAGGTGTTGTTGACGAATCAAGTACCATCTCAAATTCCTCACCATCTATTGTAACTAAACATCCTGCATCTACCCATGTTTCATTTAAGGTTATAATATCTTTTCCATCATTTAATTCTGTTGAATATTCAACAGTTGTATCACAACTAGTTAAGGTTAATACTAATACAATTAATATTAATATTTTTTTCATTAGAATAACCTCCTTTTATCATCATTTATAAACGTAAGATCTGTTATTTTATCATAATCATTTAAGACAAAAATATATGTTCTAAATGTATATTCAACTCCATCAATAGTTCTTGATAGATAGATTGTAAATGTCCCTGGTGTTTCAGTATTAATATTATTCGAATCCATTTCTGTTATATATACACCATCTAACTCACAATAAGGTAGATATAGTGTTGTTCCTATTCCATAAGTTGAACGATTAACATCACAAACTAAATCCAAATTATCATTTATTACTTCTTCTAATACTGTAACATATCTTGTGATTGTAGATTTATTTGCAGATGTATCTTTAAGTTCATAAACTATTTTATAAGTACCAGGTTCATCGATATTTATATTATTTGACTTCACAGTGATAGTAACGTCGCTATAATTATCTTCACCTATAATTCCAGTATCTTCCCAAGTTTCTCCCAGGTAAATAGTATCAATTCCCGGATTTAATGATCCTGTTGGAGCTGTTGTATCACTTACTACAACTTGTCTAATTTGGACAATACTAACATTCCCTGCATCATCAGTTATTTGATAGTATACTTGATAAGTTGCTACTTGGTCTGTATTTATATATCCCCAAATATTTATATCTTCTGAAACTGTTCCATTGTCAGTATAGGTTGCACCTAACTCAACATATTCTTCTCCTACTTCTAAATAGATATATTCATCTCCATTAAGAAATACTACAGGAGCTTCAAAGTCATTTACTGAAATATATCTAAACAATGTATCCACTAAATTATCATTAACATCATAAATTTCATAAGTAATTGTATAATCTCCTACAACACCAGTTTCTAGGTCGCTGGTTATTACTATGTATGCATCATCACTACCTTCACCAACTAAAGTTACTCCTAGTTCATAGTAACTATCAGTAATGTCTAGTTCAACTTCTTCATCACCATTTAGATAATATCCTACACCATCAAATGTTTTAACAATATTTATGTTTGGACTAAAGCCGTAACTCCAATCATTATAATCATTTGTTTCAAAATGTAAAATAACTCCAAAATCAGTATAAGTTAATGTTGTATCTTTTAGTAAATCACTATGATATGTGTTTCCAACAGCATCAAATCCAATTATTTCCAAAGTATCACCAGGATAACTTAGATCAAACTGACTTGTAAATTCTAGTTCAAATGTTGTCAGCTTTTCGAAGTTAATGTAGTAATAATCATCAATAAAATTACCATATCCATCATGTGGAGTTTCAATTGAATCAACAAAAGTAAAGTCTTTTTCTAATGTATTAACTAGCTCTCCATCGACAAATATTCCAACTACAAGTTGATTGTTTTCAGCATTAAATTCAATCTCTGAGCCATTATATGGCGTTGATGAAAGTGTAGGTGTTGTTCCATCTAATGTGTAGTAAACATCCATAACTTCATCTAAATTAGATATACTTACACTGTAGTAAGTACCTGGTAAATTTACATATATAGGATCTTGATCTATATATAAAAGCTCGTTTTCAAGTTTTAAATATGGTTCACCCATTGCAACATCAAACGTTATATATCCATCATGTTCAACAACATTATATATTTTTAGTTCTACTAGTTGTCCATTACTATCAAAAATAGGAATTGCTGTATCGTAACCCACTTCATCATATAAGTTGTTTTGTGACAAAGCTGCATTATCGATGTCACCATCAACGTCATAACCAGGATCAGTTGAATTAAACTCGATTGGCGGAATAAGATCATCCATTCCCGGACGGAACATCCATACTTCTTCAGCTGTATTTCCGGAATTATCGTAATAACCCTCTGTATTTCCCCAGTCGTAATAATCTTCATCTACTCTGTATACAAGTAATCCCGTATCAGGAAGTGTAGATTCATATAATCCATCATCATCACGATACTCAATATATATATATTCATTTGAATAACCTAAATCGATCCGATATAGATTATTTGGACCATCTTGTAGTGGATATAAAGTATATGAGCCCATTGAATTTATTTCTTCTACATTATCAATCCAATCACCATATTGCATTTTCATATAACCTAGCATATGTGATGGAACACTGTCGATTGCCTCCATTAATCCCCAATATCCAATAGCATCTATCCAGTCATATCGATAATAATGATATAAATCAGGTGCACTAATTAAATGGAATGTTTCATGAGCTAATACCGCTACATCTACTGCGTAGTCATACTCCTGAGAGTTACCTAACAACTCAAAAGTATAATCCCATGCATATAATCCATTAATCATTGGTGCATCACTTTTATATGATCCCATTGTGTAATTATAATAACTATTTAAACTCCACTTATGTGGCCATAATAGACTCATCCATCCATTATCTTCACCACTAACCATAAATGTTATACTATCGATATCACCATCATTATTACGATCTAAATTAATTGAATCACTAATTAAGTTATTAGCTTCAACCCAATCAATTGCGCTTTTTAACAATGAGTGTTCGCGATCATCATTTTCTGATTCAATATATCCATTAGGATTAGTTGAAGAATCATATGGTTGATAATAACTACGATCATGTTCATCTACATAAAACAGGATTTGTGAATTATCATTAACTAGTACTGAATCAATTGTTAATTGATCATATGAAACTTCTAAAAAGTAATCTCGTAAACTTATTTGATCAACACCATTAAACATATTCTCATAATACTCATAAGTATGTGGAGCATCATAATTAACTTCATCAGCAAATTTAATAAAAATTACGACATTGTTAAAAGAGTTGACTTGATTAATGCCAACACTTTGTTTAATTTCAGGTGTTTCTTTCCCTTCTGCACTTACATCCTTTGTGCCTGAAAATATAAATAAAGCTGTAACAAGTGTAAGTAACACTATCCAAAATCTTTTCATAAAGTACCTCCATTGTCTTTATATTCTACATTAAAGTTGTGTATAATTTATGTACATTTATAAAGCTACCTTATAACTACTTAAAAACTCCCTAATTCTTATCATTCTATTCTTTATATATTCCGTTGGATCATCATACAAAATTAATACATAATTCACAAAATTAACTGTTCTTGCCATAATCAACATATCAATTACAAAATCACTAATTTCTGGTAACTTTGTTATTTCCTCGTATCCTGCAAAAACCTGCTTTTTAATCTTTTTATAATCATAGTTTTTATCATAACGATAATAAAAAATTAATATCGCCATTTCATGAATGATATTACCAACCATTCCTTCCTCAAAATCCAATAATCTTATTTCATTATTATGGACTTTAATATTCCATGGATTTAAATCCGCATGAATTAAGTATGTTGGTTCTTGATATAGTTTCATTAACTCTCTATTCAAAAAAGGAATAAACTCATCTAATAACTCTCTATCTTCTTTACAAATGAACTTGTGGAATCTAGTTTCATTGTACATCGCATATTCATCACGATAGTAAAAAACATCATCCCACTTTTTCGGTTCTAATTCCTTAGGTATAACAAGTTCTTTTGACATATTATGAAGTTTCGCAATAACCTTACCAAGTTTATAAAAAAGTTCATCAGTTTCAATTTCATTAAAATCTTCACCTTCTAAAAACTTATAAACTGCGACTCTTTTCGGCATTTTGAAATCATCATTATATACAAAGAAAACCTTATCCCCATCATTATTAACAACCACTTCTGGGATTAAGATATCTGTGTTATCAGTAATCTGTTCCATAAAGTAAACTTCAACTAAATTGTCTTCTATCTTACTTGATTCTTCTTGGAATATTTTAAGAACAACCTTTTCTGTATCTGTATGTACTAAGAAAAACACATTAGTTTCTTCTATTAAAAACTCAACGTTCTTTACATTAAAAGAGTATTTCTCTAAAGCTTTTAGAGCTACTCTTTTGTTCTTAGTTTCATTATTCATATTTAATTTTCTCCATATCATCAAAAATATTGGTATCTTCAATCATATCAAGGTTACGGCATCTTTGTTTTAGATCGCTATAAAACCCCATTCTATCTTCAGGTGATATAAATGTAGTACCACGTAATTTAGATTTATTGTGTTCTTTTATTTCAATACGTTCACGGCTCATTGCAGCCGATGAATACCAATTTTCACACATTCTCAAAGATTTAATATTCTCATATTTAATCTTCATCTTAAAGAAGTAAATGTGGATAACTAAGTGATGCAAATCAAGTTCATAATATGACATAAATAAAGGTAATATTATAATTGCCATAAAAAATGTAGAAATAACTAAGATAAACATTTCATCTTCAGGTACAAAGAAAAACATTGGAACAAACATAATGATACAAAACCATAATATTATACGTACCCACCAATCAGTTTTCATTTTGTATTTCATCTAATCACTCCTTATAACTTCCATTTAAGTAGCGACACATTTCATATAAGACAAATTGATGTCTTATATCAGTAAAATTATGAGTAACACCTTCATAATCAAAACTGAAACTATGACGCATTGTATTAACTGGGTATTTTATTTTTGACAACTCAAACTTCTCTTCGTTATCTTTATTACTTATTGTTAGCACTTTATCTTTATACGATACTTTGTATTTCCCTTGTGGTATGTTTTTTAATCTTTTTATGTTAACGATATTTTTTGTAACCTCAAAACTAAACTCACAATTAATTACTTCTGCAATATGTTTATACTGATCGTGGTTGTAATCAACTAAGTTATCAAATTCATTTCCTTCAATAAACTCATAATTATTGATTGTTCCGATTACACCACATTTTGTACACATAATATCGTGTCCTTTACCATAAACAGATAGAACACTCCCGCATTTATTACAACGATATACTAAACGTTCGATTCCTTCGGCTCTGTCTTGACGATCAAAGTCGTACATCATTTCTCTTTGGAAATCATAATCATTGTTATAAATTGCTTTTTCTACAATGTTATTTATTTCTTCAACTGTTAAATTATCAAGTTCTTCTTTTTTAATTAATACTGATGTCTTTGTATGAATAACTCCGTGTTTTGAGAAGTAATCAGCCCATCTTGGTTGAGATACATATCCACCTTGTTGTTTAATTAACAATACATCTACTTGTGCTTTTTTGATCAGTTTCCCTGTTGATTTATAGATATCTAATGTTTCACCATAAAAAGTATTGTCACCTTCAGGGAATAACCCAATTGAATATCCTTGTTTTAGAGAATTAAAGATTCTTTTTGTAGCAACATAATCGTGTTTACCAACACGTTTTTTTATAGCTCTAGCTAAATGTTGCATTCCAATTTTTTTTGAAAAATCTAAAAAGGCTATTTCAGTAGCTACAAATCTTATCCCTTTTTTTACATGAGCCATTACTACAAAACTATCCCATGTATTAAAATGATTTGAGATTAATATAAACTTTTCATGTTTTCTAGGTATAATACCCCCTTCATGAACTACTTTAATTTCTCTTTTCATTAAAAATGTAACGATTGGTCTTATAAAAAATATTACAACGTCACTAAAAATATCAGGTAAAGATTTTCTCATTATAGCCACCTCTATTTTTCTAAGATTTGTATTGCCTCGTTTATTGTATTATTGAAGTCTTCTAAATCTACATCAATCCAAGATATATCAAATTGATTGTTAAAAAATGTAAATTGTTTTTTGGCTAAATTACGACTATGTTGTTTAATTTTATCTATACTCTCTTCTAGGCTCATTTCTCCTTCAAAGTATTGATATAACTCTTTATATCCTATTGCACTTACACTATTCCCCTTTACTCCTTTGTCATATAGTGATTTTACTTCTTCTATTAAACCGTTTTTAATCATTGTATCAACTCTCTTATTGATTAATTCATATAATAATTCTCGATTTAGTTTTAACCCAATGATTTTAAAATCAAATAATTTATTATCTTTGTTTTTATTTTGAGATACTTTATTTGTCTTGCTTCTACTTATTGCCTGTAAAACTCTTTTTCGATTATTTTGATGAATATTATGTGATGCTTCAAAGTCTTTTTCTTCTAAGATTTTATGTAATTCTTCATTAGTTAAGTCTTGATATTTCTCTTCTAAATTATTATCTCTTTTTGTGTTTTCAAAGTTGTAATCATATAGAACACTTTTAATATATAATCCTGTACCCCCAGCAATAATAGGTATTTTATTATTAGTTTGAATCTCAGTTATTTTCTCTCTAACAAGTTTTTGAAATAAGGCAACACTAAATTCTTCTTTAGGGTCTAAAATATCAATTAGGTGATGTTTGATACCTTCCATCTCAGATGGTAGTACTTTGGCACTACCAATTGTTAGTTCTTTGTAAACTTGTACACTATCTCCACTAATTACTTCGGTATCAAAATGTTTGGCAAGGGCAATTGATAATTTGGTTTTACCAATTCCTGTGGGACCAACTATTACGTATATCATTACATAATCCTTTTAAACATTTTTTCTATTTCTGTTTGTGTAAACTTAATGGTTACTGGTCTTCCATGAGGACAAGTATAGGGGTTTTCACAATTTGCCAAATCTGCAAGTAATTTTTCAATTTCACTTTTATTGATGTACTTATTAGCTTTGATACTGTGTTTACAAGATAAGTTTTTAGCCAGCGAATCTCTAATTGTACCAATCGTAACGTCTTTACCATCTAAGACGTATTTCACTATTTCTTCAGTATAAACTCGTTCATAATCTTTAGGGAACCATGTCGGAACACTTAAAATATCTACACCATTATATTGATTTGTGATTAGTTTCAATCCAAGTGGTTCAAATATCTCAAGATTATCACTTAGAGCTAGTACTTCTTGATTACTAAGGTTTAGTGTAATCGGGATTAATAGTTCAGTTGTTCTGATTTCAACACTACTCATTCTTTGATAGTATTTTTCATAACGAACTCGTTCAGCTGCGGCATGTTGATCTATTAAAAATAACCCTTCTTCGTTTTGAGCAATCAAATATGTTCCTAAATACTGCCCAATATATTCTAATCGTGGTAACTTTTTGGTTTCTTTTATTTCAAGGACTGGTTCATCTACTACTTGTTTTGGTTTTTCAACCACCTTTTCTTTTCGTTCTTTTTTCTTTTCAACAAGAGTATTTATATAGTTGACAAAATCCTCTTTTACCAAACTTGGTTTTTCTTCATCTGTTTTTAAATTTAATGTTTCGTATTTATATTCTTTTTCTGGTTTCTCTTCTTTAATTTCTGGAATTAAAGATAAGGTTCTTAATGTTTCATTTACAGTTGTTTTAATCAATCCTAACAACATTCTTTCTTCAGTAAACTTTACTTCTAGTTTTTGGGGGTGAACATTGACATCAATTAGTAATGGATCAAGTTCAATGTTTAGAAACGCAATAGGATATTTCCCAATTGGCAAATAAGTTTTATACCCTTCAGTTACTGCGTTAATAACTTTATTATTTTTAATCATACGGTTATTCGCAATAACAGTTATGTGATTTCTCGACGAACGAGAAAAGATTGGTTTTGTGATATAACCAGATATTTTAAAGTATTGATTTTTATTTTGGAATGGAACCATATTTTTAATGATATCAATATTGTAGATATTAGATAATACTCGTAAGTAATCATTTGTTCCATTTGATTTGAACAATTGTTTTGAATTGTTAGTTAATGTAAAACTTATTTCTGGATGAGAAAGGGCCATTTTGTTTATGTAATCAACGATATAACTTAGTTCAGTATTAGTAGCTTTTAAATGTTTTAATCTTGCAGGTGTATTATAGAATAAATATCTCACTGCGATAACAGTTCCTTTACGAGGAGCATATTCGCCTTCTTCTTTCAACTCACCTTTTAAGTAGAAAATACGATTTCCTTTTTCACCTTCACTACTGATAATTTCTAAATGAGAAACACTGGCAATACTTGGTAAGGCTTCTCCTCTAAATCCTAAACTATTTATATGAAATAGATCATTTGAAGTTTTTATTTTTGAGGTAGCATGTCTTTTTACTGACATCTTCATATCAGATAAACTCATTCCATCTCCGTCATCAGTAACTTTGATTTCATTCAGTCCTGTTTCTTCTAAATCTACTTGAATGTTTTTACTATTTGCATCAATGCTGTTTTCAACTAATTCTTTAACAACACTAGCCATATTTTCAACAACTTCACCAGCTGCTATTAAGTTCGATAATTTGTCGTCTAATTGAATAATTTTTCCCATATTAATACCTTCTTTCTCATATGAATATTATATATTAATATATATATTATGTATAGCCTAATGTTTTAAAAGAAAACACTCAAAATTTGAGTGTTATTTTTTACCTAATGGGTAGACATATGTACTAAATTCTTCAACACCATCTACTTGTAATAAATCATCAACTAATGCCTGATCGTATGCAGCAATGCAAACTCCTCCACAATCAATTACTTCACTAGCTAATGATGCATTTTGAAAGGCATGTCCTGCCTCCATTGCAATCATTTTATGAGCTGTGAATGAATACTTGTATTCACTACGATATGGTACAGCGGTTAAAAACAGAACCATAGCGGCACCTCTTAATTGATTATAAATTGACTTATTTACTTTGTTTCTAAGTTTTTCACCTTCATCAATCAAAGATAATTGATGTTTATCTTGTATATAGTGATAAAGCCCTGGCTTGATTCCATTTACTTTATCTAAGTAAACATATGTTTCCATTGCATTTGTTGCTCCACCTGTAGGAATTGTTCTAAAAACTATCCCTGGTTTATAACTTTTTACTCGTGCAGTCTCGTAAAGAATATATGATATTTCTTCAAATGTTAGACTTATATCTTTATATGATCTTAATGATTTCCTATTTTCGATACATTCTGTCAAATTTTTTTGTTTTATGTTAGGAAATTCACTTTTCAATTCAATGATTACTGATTCGGATTTCGCCTGTTTAAAATTATTTGGTCTTGGCAAGTTCAAAGCTCGATCCGTTTTAAAATCACCTAATTTATTCCAGTTAGGTTTAATTGCCTTTCTGTTGTTTTTTATTTCTTGTTTTATATCATTTACCATGATTTACTCCTTGTTAAAATCTTCTTCTAATAACCCATAAACTATTACATCTGCATACTCTTTTCCTGTAAAATGAGCTTTACGTTTTAAACCTTCTTTTATAAAACCTAGTTTTTCCATTAGATTTTGTGACGCAACGTTATGAACATAGACTTCGCCTTCAACTCGTTTACATCCCTTTTTGAATAATCTTTTGAGATAGATAGCCAATGCTTTTTTAGCGTATCCTTTACCTCTTTCAGCACCCAAGGCAAACCTTAACCAAGCCATTTCTTTTTGATCATCCATCCAATCAATTCTTATGTAGCCTATGGGAATAACATCATTCAAAACAATAACATTGTATTCACTATAATCACTTTTTATAGCTCTTTCAATATCATTAGTTTGCTCCTCAAGAGTTGTTTGATAGTTATAATCAAGTGCCATTTCTTTGATTAACTCATCATTTTTCCACTTATAAATTGTTACTGCATATGAACTATCTATTGGTTTTATTTTAATATCCATATACTTCACTCCTTCTTCATGGTTCGTAACTTTATTTTACCATATAAAAAAATAAAAGGCACTATTCAATAATAGTACCTAAATTTTTGTAATCGGTTTTTTCAAGTTGTTTTAATAATTTACTGAAGTATCCTATTTGATAATCAAGTTTTTGATTCCAAAGTTCTGTTGCAGTTTTCGTCTTCATTTTAAAGTCCTTTAACTTGTTTAAACGACCCAATCTTTTTGCTGCAAAGTCAACTTGCTCATCTGTAGTCATCTCATCTAATTTTGAATACTTCAATGCTTCATATAAACGATAAGTATCAAAACGATCAATATTATCACAATCGCTTATTGATTCAACTAATATTGTTCTTTCACCCTCAAAATCAGATTTATCATCAACGTGAATTGCAATTCCATAAAGAATATCTTTTTTGAGTTTCTCATCAATGTCTAAACCATTAACAAACTTTCTTGAAAACTCGGCTCCGTATCGACCATGACTTCTATGTTCTTCTGGTGTATCAAAGTCTTTAACATAACCAACATCATGTAGCAAACACCCGATAACTAATGCTTCTGTATCTATATCTTCATTTTCAGCAATTTCTTTTCCAATATTGGCTACACGATATGTATGATCTAACCTATATTGTTTCTCTAAAGGATTTTTTTTATAGTATTCACAATCATTAAATGATTTCTGAAGAAAAGTAATTGTTTTATCTATGTTACTCATAAAAACACCTCTACTTATAATAATTTACTTAAATCTAAATTTTTGCCATCAATAAGAACTTGCGGATTATCATCACTATCAATATAAAACTTAATTTTCTCTTTACCAAGTTTATCGAATAAAGCAATTTTTGTTTGTCCATCAAGATCATTACCAACAAATATCCTTTTATGATTATTAGCCATAAACTCTTTGTATATTGCTTTAAGTTTTTCTTTTTCTTCTTTACCTTCTTGAAGAACTTTCATCATTTCTAGTGATTTTCTTATAGAAAAACTAGGACGATCATAAATCGAAATACCATAGATTTCTTGATTTCCTTGTTTATCAAGGTGTAATTGTAACACTTGATCTTGTTTATACTTATCAAAAGTTAAGCTCATACCCATCGTTACATTACCATCATCATCTTTATTACTTCCGTAGATTAATCCACCACATTCATCACCTTCATTGTTGTAAAACATAGCACCCGATATACCATCATTACTTCTGTGTCCTGGTAATAAATCTTCATTTTCTAATATCAACGATGGAATGTTTTGACTATTAAATAAAGTCATTTTCACAGATCCATCTGGTTCACAAATATTTAATTTTTCAACGTTTAACTCTTTCAAAATCTCTTTTTTCATGGTAGATCATCCCCTTTTCAGTATTTTTCATCTTCTATATTTTACCACATATTTCATAAAAACAAGCACCAAATCGGTG
Source organism: uncultured bacterium (assembly GCA_965601565.1). Lineage (GTDB taxonomy): Bacteria > Bacillota_I > Bacilli_A > Izemoplasmatales > Izemoplasmataceae > Xianfuyuplasma. The sequence goes on from CBFCWG010000007.1 coordinate 76,312, forward strand.
CTTATTTAATTTGTTTGTTTTTTCTTTTTTTTATAAATATTGGAAGGTAGATACCATAGACAAAAGCAAACACTAACACATAATCGATAACTGGTATTCTAAATATCTCGTTTATATCTATAAATGATCTATTTCCAATTAATCCTGTGTAAGTAATTAAAGTAATAATTAGAAATAATGCCTGTGATGTATGGATAACCCATTTTTTTAATTTCAAGCCATAAATTTGTGTTACAAATAGGATAATGGCAAATCCAAACAAGAACATTGCCCAAGGCGCATTCTTAGTTGTAATTGCCACGACTGTCCCGTGAACTAGCACAAGTATTTCTAATGTGAATGTCCAATATATATTTTGATGAATTTTCGTTCTTGCCAAAGATAGTTGAATAAATAATAAGTACATATATAAGAATCCTATTGTATGAGCCCATAAAAACTCCATAGGATGGAACCAAAATGTAAATATAGTTGCAAGAGCACTGTAAATCCCGTGTGTTTTTATAATGATTTTTACACTTTCTTTAGGAAATGGTATCTTTTTACCAAAAAACAATCCTCTTCTTCTATTTTCCATAATTAAAACCAAAATAAGCATAATAATAACACTACCTTGTGATGACCAAACTGGAGTATCAGTTGCTAAAGCATCGTACCAAATTGTTGTATGAATAAAATGTAGAATAATGAAGAATAAATTAGTTAATAATAAATATACATTATATTTAGAAAATGTTTTTCCCTTTTCCTTCGGATTTTCTTTTAATTTTTTGAGAAAATAGGCAACAGTAAGAAAATGAAGCACAAAAAATACCCATGCTGTAATCCTCGCGAAAATATCCTTATCCTCAGGTAAAAATTTCCAATAATAATAACTTCCTCCAGTATCATTTAATGCTGGATTGGTATAAAAATCTTCGATACTAGTTGGTATAAAATATATTGCAAAAGTTAGAATAATTGCAACACCTACTGATATCCAAAAAAGTTTATGTAGTGATTTCATGTTATCCTCCTTAAATAAAAGAACAAACAGAACTTTTAGATTCTGTTTGTTCTTATCTCAAAACCCGTTCTTAACTTAATTGTATAATACATAAACTTTGTAATCAAACAAATTACGTATGCATATACTAGTTTTTTAAGTTCTTTGGAACTAAATGCCATTCCTTAATAATAAACATTGCTGAGATCATCATATACATAGGGTAGTACATACTATGATAATCAATAAGATATCCTTCTAGTAAAGCAGTAATCGGGAATAGAAGTCCGCCAAATGAATCTATTATCATTACAACTTTACCTATCTTATTTGGATCAATGTACTTCTGCATAGCAGCGTTTAAAGGAGCAATAATCTTTGCATTTACCATTCCTGCGAGAAAGTTAATTCCTAAGAACGAAATGATAAATATATTTTCAGTAATTTTTGATTCATCGTATGAAGAAATAACTACAAAGTATAATATTTCAATAACTGCAAATGCTTCTCCAGTTAAATCTAATAAATATAACGTTATCCCAAACCCATGAATTCTACTTCCTACTCCGGAAACTAAGTTTCCAAAGATCAATAATAGGAAGTTTTTGTCTTTTATTTAATTTTGCCTAAACATACTCTTTATTCTTTCAAGTAATTAAAATACGACTTTACTGTTTATTACACAATAAACATTTATAGAAGAATTGTACATTGCATAAAAAAAGAACTGTTTTTCCCCTTTAATAGGGTATATCAGTTCTTTAATATTCTTTTAATTCGATGCCATTTATTCGAAATAATGTCTTTACTTCCTCTAAATCAACGTTTTTCATACGGCATCCTTTAGGGATTGTCATAAGTCTACCAACCGTCATTAACATTTTAGGTTTTACTATATCATTGAAACCTAATTCCATCATTATTTCTTTTACTTTTGGATAATCTTTGACTATTTGATAAACAGTACTATCAATATCAACTTCAATCATATATTCACCTACTTTCCAAATACAATAGAATTATACAGGATAAGTAAATACTTTTAACTAAAGGTGATAAGATTTATAAATAGAGAACAATTTTTACAGTTTAATATTAACCTCCACCAACAAAATGAGTAATAATTATTTCTTCATTGTCTAATATAATTGTATCAAACCTATGTTTATGGATTGGCTTCCCTTTATAAAAAACAACAGCTGTTTCTAATTCCTCAACTTTTATTTCTGGATGAACAGATAAAATTTCTTTTATAATTTCATTTATTGATCCTTCTTTTACTGACATTTCACTTATTCGATATTTACTTCTTAAAAGATTGTAAAATATAACTTTTACCATCTAATCACATCTTCCTGTCTTGAGCATTGTATTATTATAAATATCAATAAGTAGAAGTTCATTTATAGTTGTATTTTCAAGGTTTTGAATCATTTTTAAGAACTCAGATGCCATTATTGAAGCTACGACACTTGGAGTAAAAGAAGGATTCATCAAGTCTTTTTCCATACCTTTGTTCTTATTAATATATACTTCGTTAACTATATCACTACCAGGTAAAAACCAACCAACCTGTCCATACCAACCAGCACAAGCTCCATGTAATAACGGAATATTTAACTTGTCTTTTATGTTTGATAAATATATTTTTGTGTCAGGATTATCAACAGTATCGATGATACAATCATATTTTTTTAGTGTTGCGATATCTATTTCTTGGATTCTTGTAATTGATATATCTACATTAACAGCTTTGTTAATCTTTTTAAGTTCATCTTCGACAACTTCTACTTTAGCTTTTCCAATGTTATTTAAGTTAGAAAATAATTGTCTATTCAGATTTGATTCTTCATACACATCATCATCTACCAATAGTAAATTATGTACTCCTAATCTAACTAAATTATTTACTAAATTACCACCAAGACCTCCTAAACCAACAATGATTACTTTGATTTTTTTCAGTTTTAAAAAATCGTTCTCAGAAACAACTCCTAAATTTTCCCTAAATTGAATAGGAATGGTTAATTTCATATAATCATCCTCTCAGTTAGTCATTTAAAATATGAGAATTTACAATTTTTTGATTATTATTTTCGATCAGTTTTAAAATATATTTTGATTTAACTTGTTTGGAAGCCACAATTTGCTTGATTGGGGGTAGTTTTAATATTGCACCAAGTATCGCTGCTAATGCACGATGTTTAAAGTGTGCTTGATTATCAAATATTAGATTTTGCAACTTGTTAGTCTCGATTGCCTCTAAAACAACACGATGAGCCATATTAACTGGTGTGAACACTTTGTTATCTCGAGGATCCATTGTTATCGCATCAACTTTACACACTCGAGAACAAACACCACATCCAATACAGTTTTCTGCTTCTAATTGAGCTATTTTAGCTTTTGTGTTTGGGGTATTTTTCGATACAAGTGACAACGCTTCTACTGGACATACTTCAATACACTTTCCACATCCAACACATAGTTCATCAATTATATTACATATAAAATTGGATGAATTAATTGCCAAAGAAGGTCCTACTTTTCTAGCACCTACAAGTGCTTCACAGCAGCAACTACAACAGTTACAAATGAAGGCAACTTCATTTTGAACATTATCACCAAACTGGACAAGATTGTGTTGTTTAGCTACTTCTAGTAATTCTAAACATTCCTTTACATCTACTTGTCTTGCATAATTATATTTAATTAATGATGCAGCTGTGGCATTAAATGTCATACATATTTCCATAGGGGCATCACACGCTTCACCAACATGTTCTTTTTTATGCCTGCAGTAACATGTACCTATTCCAATATGAGTAGCTGTTTTAATTACTTCTGTAGCCTTCTCATAATCTAGAACATGAACAATGTGTTTTTCTATTTCCTCTTCTTGAACAAAAGTTCTCCCAATTGGTGTTGGTAATGACATTAATGCTGTCACAAAATCATCCTCGATGTTCATGTACTGATAAAACAACTCACCAAGTAATTTCTGATCAAAGTTACCACCAATTCTCATCATGGAAAATTCAAAAAAACCTGCCATTGGGGGAGGTAGTGAAAATGTCTGATTACCATCTCGCTCAACATCTACTAATAAAGCTCTTGATGCAAGTTCATTCAAAACTAGACTTGCCTCTTCTTCAGTCTTTTTCCATGCATTGGCAGCTGTTTTTGTTGTAAAAGGTTTTATTGGCAATAATGATACTAATTTAGCTTCTTCTTCTGAAAATAGTAATTTCAATATCTCGTATAGTGTACCAGAAGGTGGTACACCTTGTGGAAACTTATTTAATCTTTCAACTAACTTCTCATAACCACTTCTTGATGTATTATGACCCATATTATCCTCCTAAATGTATCTTTCTATTTTTATTATACAATAATGAGTCAAATATTAAAAAAGACATATAATTTATGTAGAATTATATGTCTTTGAACTTATTCTTTCCCAACTAAACCTGCGATTATAGAAAATTTGCTTTTCTTATCATCTTTCTTTGAATGATTTCTAATATAGTCTGTAATAAGATTTCTTAGTTCCGTTTGCTCCTCATTACTTAAGTATACGTTTGTAACTGATAGGAAACCATCTGCGTCTTTATCTCTTGGTTCAGTTTTAACTTTTTGAGCTCTCTTGACAATTGCATCTTTAAAGTCATCAACTTTTTTGATTAACACTTTGGCTACGCTATCCACTTGGAGTGCTTTTACTTGGTTATTTGTTTCTTCTAAATCAATTGTAAAACTATCATAAACTAAATGGTAGTATTTGGCATTTATTCCATTAATCACTTCAATATGATCGAGTTCTAAAATGTCAATTGATATCATTTTTTTTATATGATAATGAACTTTAGCTGGAACTTCACCTAAAATATCGGCAACTTGTTTTACTGTTAATGGTTTAGCTTGTTCTACATATACATCAATGATACTCATTCGGTATGGATCTGCAAACACTTTAAACTCTTCATTAGTTTTAATTATTTTGACTTTATTTGCCATAGTATCACTCCTTATTGACATTATACTATATATTTCTAGAATTCTAACTTCCTATTTAAACTCCAATATCCTATTCCGATTAATGATATTGTTATCCCCATTGTAATAAATAACACTTGTACACTAATACTATCCCCAATCAAACTTACTAATAAACCACCTAGTGGCATTGCACTTAATACAAATAAGCTAAAGATAGACATTACTCTTCCAATGAGTTCTGAAGGTATTTTTTTCATTAATGTCCCGGTTACTGGCGCTTGGATTACTGGAAGGAAAAAAGTATATATAAATGTAAGAATTATTATTACGATAATATTAGGAATATGTGGCAAGTTGAAATAATCAATTGCCCCTAATAGCCCATACATTGCCCCTATCATAAATAAACCAAAGCCTATGGCATTTATCGGTTTTACTTTCTCTGCCATTTTACCCATTACAATTCCACCAACTATAATTCCTAAAGTAATTGCTATACCAAGATATGTTAATCCTTCAACACCAAGATTCATAACTTCTGCAACATAGACAGGTTCTAATACATTAAATGGAACAAAGGCAAAATTAATAAATGCTCCAAGAATTAGTAATGTTAATAATACACCTTTTCCTTTAATATAACTAAAACCTTCTTTAATCATACCAAGGTACATTTTCATTGATTGTTTCTTTTCTTTGCTCTTACCGTTATTATCAACGAATGCAAGTGAGAAAATAATAATAACTGCTACAAAAAATGTAATGGCATCAATTGCAATTGCCCCTGATATACCCAGAACCCCAATAATGAATCCTGCAGCACCTAGACCAGCCAAACTCCCAAAACTTCTTGAACTTTGCAAATAACTATTTCCTTTAATATACTCTTCTGGTTTAATGATTGATTGCAACATACCAGATCTAGCTGGACTTGCAAATGACTCAAATATATTATTAACAAATACAAATGCAAACAAGTGCCAAACTTGTAATATGTCATTCATATAAAATATCGCTAATAGTAAAACAAACAATCCTCTAAATAAATCACTAAATATTACTAGAGTTTTTTTATTAAAGATATCTGCGAGGACTCCTGCAAAAGGTAAAACTATTAAATTGGGCAGAACACTCATCACAAAAATCCCCCCCATTAATGCTCTACTTCCTGTCATTATCCATACTAACCAACTAAAGGCAATTGTATCTAATGAATCTCCAAATCTAGTAATGAATGTTGCAACTAATAATTTTGTATATGATCTATTTATAATCATTATTCATTCCTCCGTTAAATTTATTTTATCGTTAAATTTATTTTATAGGGAATTCTACAAGTTGTCAACATAAACGTTAAAATAATTTTCATGTCAATAATATTTAATCCAATATTAGAAAAATTATATAGACAAGCGTAAAAATAATATTTAAGATAAATATTTGCTATAATAAAAATATAAAGGAGTGATTATATGGATTATGTTGTTAATTACAAAGAAGATCAAGAATATCGTTCTTACATCAAGTTCAAACTTAATTCCTTTAACGATGTGTTCTCACCATACCACGTTAAGTCTCGTAAAGAAGGGTACTTCTCATATTTCGATATACGTTTACCTGAAGAGAAAAAAGGCGGTTTAGTGGGATGTATTTACTGGAACCTAATGGAGATTGAAGATTTTTACATCAGTCAGTCTCATCGTGATCAGGGATTTGGTAGAGATTTATTATTCAAGGCTATTGATATAGCTCATCAAAAGAAACTGAATTATATATTAATAAGAACTTATAGTTTCCAAGCAAAAGATTTCTTCTACAAGTTTGGATTTAGTGTTGTTGGGGAAATCACAGATTATCCTCCTGGAGATAGTTACTACATAATGAAGTTAATTCTTAATTACAGCAAATAAGAGCAAGACCCATTTTTAAGTGATGCAATAAAAATGGATATTGAATCAGCAGTTGAATGTCTAAAAAATTGCATATCTTCTTATAAAGACAAATAAAAAACATACCTTACTTTAACTTCAGGTATGTTTTTTTAATAAAACAATTTCAAATACTCCTCATATCCTCTTTCCTTGATGTCTTCTTTAGGGATAAACTCAAGACTTGCTGAGTTAATACAGTATCTCAAATTACCATTAGGTCCGTCATCAAAGACATGTCCTAAGTGTGAGTTTGCCTCACTACTTCTTATCTCGATTCTTAGCATTCCATGAGAGAAGTCTTTTTTCTCTTTAACAACTTCTTCTTTTACCGGCTTTGTGAATGATGGCCATCCACAATGAGAATCAAATTTGTCTTTTGATGAGAAGAGTACTTCTTTAGATACTATGTCAATGTAGATACCTTCTCTAAACTCTTGATCGTACTCGTTTTGAAATGGTCTTTCTGTGGCATTTTCCTGAGTAACTTTATATTGTATGGTAGTCAATTTTTTTATGTTTTCTTGATATTTATTCATGTTATCACCTCAGTTAAAGTATACAGTAAAATAAAAAATATAGCCTGTGAAAGGCTATATTTTATTTATGATTTTACTTAATAAATTTAGTGCATCAAGTGGTGTTAATTCGTCAATATCAACGTCTTTTAGCAACTCAACTATTTCGTTATTTTCCTGTTTTTCTTCTTCTACTTCATAATCGTCAAAGTTAAAAAGATTAATCGAAGTATTATCGGATAATTGTGAATGTGATTTCTCTAGATCTTTTAAAATTAACTTAGATCTTTCGATTAAACCTTTTGGTAAATCAGCTAAAGATGCAACATTGATACCGTACGATTTATCGGTAGGTCCTTCTTTTACTTTGTGTAAGAATATTATTTTACCTTCGTTATCTTTAGCACTTACATGAACGTTTCTAAGTTTTGTGAGTGATCTATCTAAATCAGTAAGTTCATGATAATGGGTACTAAAGAATGTTTTACACTTTATTTTTTCATGGATGTATTCAATGATTGCTTGGGCTAACGCCATACCATCATAAGTTGCAGTTCCTCTTCCTATTTCATCAAATAGGATTAGTGATTTTTCAGAGGCGTTTTTAATAGCGTTATTTGCATCTAACATTTCAACCATAAATGTTGATTTTCCACTTACTAAATCATCAGCTGCACCAATTCTTGTGAAAATAGCATCAAATACAGGTATGTTAGCTTCTTTTGCAGGGACAAAACTACCTATTTGAGCTAATATAGCAGTTAAAGCCATTTGTCGCATATATGTTGATTTCCCACTCATATTAGGTCCTGTAATTAATAAGATGTCGGTATGTTTATCTAAAATTATATCATTAGGTACAAAGACATCATCTGTTAGTACCCTTTCTACTACAGGATGTCTTGAATCAGTAATTTTTATTGTATTATCATTTACTAGTGTTGGTCTTATTAGGTTAAGATCTTCACTAATAATAGATAAACTTATTAACATATCGATTTCACTTATTATATTGGCATTTTTTTGAATAATACTTATTTGCTCACGAGCGATATCTCTCACTTCAATGAATAAGTCATATTCTAAGCCAACACTTTTTTCTTCACTAGTTAAGATGATTGTTTCTTTTTGTTTTAGTTCTTCAGTGATATATCTTTCACTATTACTTAGTGTTTGTTTTCTAGTATATCCGTACTCATCTAAAACATTAGCTACTTGACCTTTAGGAATTTCAATGTAATAACCAAAAACGCGGTTGTAACCGATTTTTAGTTTCTTTATTCCCGTTCTCTCACGTTCTTGCTCTGCGAGTTCTTTGAGCCATTCTTTTATGTTTAAAGCCGCGTTTTTAATTTCATCTAACTCTTTATTATATCCTTCTTTAATGATTTTACCTTCTTTGATAGTTAAAGGCGGATCATCAGCAATTGCGACATCAAGTAGGTTGTAGAAATTAGTTAGAGAATCTAAAGAAGTAGATAAAAACGTTGTATGTGGATTATCTAGTGATAATAATTTGTCTTTTAGTTCTGGGATAATTCCTATACTTCTGCGTAATTGAACTAAATCTTTAGCATTGGTATTACCGTAACTAATACGACCAACAATACGTTCTAAATCATAAACATTTTTCAATAGATCTTTTACTTCTTCTTTAATGATAAATTCTTTGTTTAAAACATCGATTGTATCATATCTAGTTTCTAAGACATCTTTGTTTACCAGTGGTCTGAGGATTTGTTTTTTTAAATATCTTGAACCCATTGCTGTTTCACATTTATCAATAAGCCAGAACAAACTACCTATACGATTATTTTGTCTCATTGTTTCTGTTAGTTCTAGGTTTCTAACTGTGTTAGAGTCCATTCTCAAGTATGAACTAGCCTCTAAAATTACTACTTTTTTTAGATGCATTAGTTCTCTTTTTTGGGTTTTTATTATGTAATTTAACAGTCTTTTAAAAGTCTTTTTTTCTTCTTTACTAGGTAATTCATTGTATAAGTTATTGAATACGTTGGGCACCTCATATTCATTGTTAATTGATACAAGTACACCTTCTGCTTTTATATACTTTTCTAAATGAGATTCTTCAAAGAAATTTGAGATAACAATCTCTTTTGGATTTATTTGAAGTAATTCATTAATTAATATATTTAAGTCTTTAGGTAAAAGAATTGAATATGTATCACCTGTAGATAAGTCTAAATAACTTATTGTATAGTTATCAGCGTTTATACCAATAGCTGCAAGATAACTTATATCTTCACTTTTATTTTCAATATATGTTCCAGGAGTAATTAATCTAACAACATCTCTTTTCACTATTCCTTTGGCTTCTTTTGGGTTTTGGACTTGTTCACAAATGGCTACACGGTAGCCTTTGTTAATTAATCTTTCAATATAGCTTTCAGCAGCGTGATGTGGTACACCACACATAGGTACTCGTTCTTTAGCACCTGCATCTCTTGCAGTTAATTGAATTTCTAGCTCTCTTGAAGCGATAAAAGCATCAGTAAAAAACATTTCATAAAAGTCACCAAGTCTAAAAAAGACTATAGCATCGTTATAGTCTTCTTTTATTGTTAAATAT
>CBFCWG010000008.1:0-75587 GCA_965601565.1 uncultured bacterium
TCACCAAACATATAAATTCTTTTCACTTTGACTATCCTTTCTATATCTTATATATTTTCTAAAAAAGTCCGTAATGATTATATCATTTAAAATTTTCAAATTCAACAAAAAGGACAATAAAAAACACTTATGAAACCGTTTTTATTATGATAACGCTTTCAATGTATACATAACTTATTTTCAAGAAAAATGACCACAAAAAAAGTAGACCGAAGTCTACTTTGCAATTTTGATTAAACTACCATCTTTATTAGGATGATCTTTCAAGTATTCCATAATTGGATTATAGTGTTCATCTTTACCAGGTTTACACGCTGATAACTTATCAACTTCACCTTCAATAATTCCTTCAGCAAAACCACTACATCCAGGGTACCCACAAGCACCACAGTTATATCCAGGAAGCATTTCTTCTACTTTAGTTAGTCTTTCATCCACTTCTACTTTAAACACCTCAGCAGCGTAAGCAAGACCCAATCCTAGTAAAAGACCCATAACAGCTAAAACAATTGTCGCGGCCATTATTCTTCACCTCCATGATGACTACATGAAAAGTTATTACATGTTGTACATGCAGCTTCTTTGAAGATATCTCTACATTCTTCTGGGATTGGTGTTTTTTTATTTAAAGCATATGATAAAACATAAACTAAAACTAATCCACCAATCATAATAAATGGTACAAACTCACTCATTAAATAACACCTACCAATCCAGCAAATGCTAAACTCATAATTCCTGCTACAACTAAACTAATTGGAATACCTTTCCAAGCTTTAGGAACATTAGCAGAATCTAATCTTTCTCTTACACTTGAAAATGCAAACATAATTAATCCAAATCCTAGCCCAGTACCAATCGCACCACTAAGTGCTAATAATAAACCATCAAGATACGGCATTGTTTCTGTCCATATCCCAGTAATATTTCCTTCACTAACACCTAAAATTGCACAGTTAGTAGTAATAAGCGGTAAATATATTCCTAAAGATTTATATAAGGATTTTGAGTATTTTTTAATAATCATTTCAACCAATTGTACTAAACTAGCAATAACTAAAATAAACGCAATTGTTGAAATATATGGAATATCATAAGGGAATAAAATAAGATCATAAATCGTATAAGTAACTGCACTTGCAATAACCATTACAAACAACACTGCAGCACTCATCCCAATTGCACTACTTGATTTTTTACTTACTCCTAAAAACGGACAGATTCCTAAGAATCTCATTAAAATAACATTATTGATTAACATCGAACTAATAATAGCCGATACAAATAAAGTCCAACTCATTAATTAGCACCTGCTTTCTTTAAAGCAGCTTGTTTTTTCTTTTCTAAAGCAATACGCTTTTTCTCAGCAATTAGTGCTTTTCTTTCTGCTTCTTTTTTCTCTTCTTTTTTAACTTGTTTAAACTGCATTACTGCTAGGATAATACCTAAAGCAATAAAAGCTCCAGGTGCAACACTAAACATCGGTAACATAAAGTCTTCAATACTAGCACTTCCGGCAATGAACCAGTCCAATGTAAATAAGTAAATTGGCTCTTCAACAAAGAATGGTAAATAGTTACCATACATAATACTACCAGTACCTAAAAACTCACGCATAACACCAATAACGATTAAGGCAAAAGTAAATCCTAATCCCATTCCTAAACCATCAATTGCACTATCAATAACTTTATTTTTAGATGCGAAAGCTTCTGCTCTACCTAAAATTAAACAGTTTACAACGATCAATGGAATAAATACACCTAACGCGATATATAATTCATATGCTTGCCATTCAGTTAACATCTTAACGATTGTAACGAAAGTTGCAATAACTACGATATAAGCAGGTGTTCTAATATCACTTGGAATAAAGTTTCTAATCAAACTAATAACAACATTACTACTAGTTAATACAAAGATAACTAATAATCCCATCCCTAAACTAGTTTCAAATGTACTAGTTACAGCTAACGCTGGACACATTCCTAATAAGAAGACGAATATCGGATTTTCTTTAATAAATCCCTTCAAAAAGTTTTCTTTCTTACTCATTATTCGTCACCTCGATTCTCGTTATAATATTCAACACTACGTTCTACTAATTTCTTAACGCTACCATAAGTAAAACTAGCTCCTGTACTTGAATCAAATTGAACATCATTTGCCTCTTGTCCAACAAACGGGCTTAAGAAATCATCTGTAATCCCTTTTACATACGTTGGAGTATTTGTTGTACTCGAGATAATTACATTAGATATTGTTCCATCTAAATTAACTCCAACTAATACAACAACTTCTCCATATGAGTTATTATCAGTTGATTTATAAATATAACCAATAACCTCATCATTACTATCTAATAAAACAACTTCTTCTAATAAATCTGTAACATCAGATTTAGTAAAAGTAATTTTAAATTCATCTTCTAATCCAAAGATTTCTTTATAAAAACTTTGTTCTCTTGCTTCACGATTATCCATAATTCCGTCAAATGTCAGTTCATTAGTTCCCCAAATTAAGAAACCACTAACTGCACCAATAACAAGTAATACAACAGCTACTTTTAATTTATCCAACATAATATGCACCTACTAACGTTACAACAATTGTTACAACAATTACTGCCCCAAAGATAAGATTACTCTTATTTGAGAAACTAGATTTTGTCCATTTGAAATAATCAAATGTAGGAACAAACATGTTCATAATTAAAATACTAAAGATTACACCCTCAGGTAAAGCACCAAAGATTCTGATAAAGAATGTTATAACCCCTAAACCAAATCCAAAGTATATTCTACCCGGTTTAGTAATAGGTGATGTAATTGGATCTGTTGCCATAAAGATTGCCCCAAATAATAATCCACCACTTACAACATGATAAACAGGATACCAGATACCTAAACCTTTTTGAATCGCAACTACACCTGCTAAAACAAAGACTGTTAAAACATATGTAATCGGAATTCTTACTTCAAAACTTGTTCTTAAAGCTAGATATATCCCACCAACTATTAATAAAATTGCACTAACTTCACCCATACTCCCAGGAATACCCATTCCAGTGAATAAGTCTAGTAAACTAAAATTATCTAATATAGCTGGATTAAAAATATTTGTAGTTAATGAATCTGTGTAGTTAGTAAATGTTAATGCAGTAGCTCCAGCAATTGAATCTACTTCACCACCAACAACAGTAATATCTAAAGCATGTGTTCCATAAGCAACTGCAAAGTTAACTACTACTAATACTCTAGCTACTGCAGCAGGATTAAAGATGTTTTGTCCTGTTCCACCAAAGAACAGTTTAGCTAATAAGATCCCTAATGCTCCACATACTACAGTGACATATATTGAAGTTGAAGCAGGTAGTGTTAAACCATAAATTAACCCACTAACTAATGCACTATAATTATACAAAGTAAAACTTTTATTTTTGAACTTAAACTTTTCACCACTAATTAAATCTGTGATTTGATAATACAAGTATTCTGTTAAAACCATTGATAAAATACTTGCTAATAATACTGTTACTGCATCTAAACCAAATGAATAAATCGCAAAGATTGTAACAGGAATTAATGCGATAACAACATCACGCATCATACGAGAAACACTTGCTTGTGGTCGACGTAAATAAGGTGATGTTTTTCTAATTATTTTTGGTGTATATTCTAACATTGAAATCACCCTATTAACCTTTTAGCTTTACGAACATAATCAGTTACATGGATTTTTGATGTACATACATAAGCACATAATCCACACTCAATACATTTATAAGCCTCAAGTCCTTTCATTGCTTCTTTATCATCTCTTTTTACTGCATTCATTATTTGAACAGGTTCGATATGAGTTGGACAACTATATACACAACTACCACAACGAACACATGGTTCTTCTTTATAATCTAGATTTTGTAAGACAATTACTGATGTGGTTGTTTTAGAAACAATTACATCATCACTAGTTGTACTTGTTCCCATCATAGGACCACCCATAATTACCATTACTTCATCATAATCTTCTTTATAACCATCACTTAACGCAATTAATTGTTTTACACTAGTACCTACTTTTACTCGATAGTTTTGTGGAAATCTAATTGCATCTCCAGTTAAAGTAAAATAACGTTTTGTAACCGGCAAGTTATGTTTTATCGCATCAAATACACCAGCTGCAGTTGATACGTTAAAACCAATAACTCCATATTCCATAGGTAAATGACCATGAGGAACTTCAATCCCTAATGCCCATTTAAATACTTCTACTTCCCATCCTTGTGGATAATGGTTACCTAGTTTTTTAACTTCAATGTTTAATTCTGGAAAACGATGATTTATTACTTGTGTTAATACTTGATATAATGGATCTTTTTCACTTTTAATTGCGATAATACCATTACTACATCCAAGTGCTTGCATAATATATTTCATACCAGCAATTACTCTTCCCGGATGTTCTAAGATTAAACGGTAATCACTGCTTAAATATGGTTCACATTCAACAGCGTTAATTACTACAGTATTAATCTTTTCTTTTGTCCCTAGTTTAATGTACGTTGGGAACCCACTTCCACCTAAACCTACTAATGATTTTTCTTTAATGATCTCTACCATTTCGTCTTGTGATAATTTTTCAATTACACTGTCAGGTCTGTCAGTTACTGATTCATGATAAGTTTCCTTAAAATCATTACGGATTTCAACACAATCAACTTTTCGTCCTGTACGATGCAGTTTTTTACTAACTTTACCGATTGTCCCACTTACAGTCGAATGGATTGGTTGTTCAAAGAAACCACCGTGACGCATCCCAATTACTTCACCGAGTTTTACTTTGTCGCCTTCTTTAACGTATAGATCATATGTTTTACATCTACCGTTTTGAAGATGGATAAAAACAGCTTCAGGTTCTACATAACGCAATGTAGGTAGTGCCTTAGTAAGCTCTTTATAATCCCGTACCTTTCTTGACTTTTTAATCATTTCTTCACGTCCTCTAAGTATTATTAAATTTTGTCAATAATTTTGGTTACAGCTTCTTTCAATGCTTTGTTTTTAGCTTCTGAGTCTGCCAAAGAATCACCTTGTACTCCAATATAAATTTTTAATTTAGGTTCTGTTCCACTAGGTCTTAATACAAACCAGCTTCCATCTTCTAAAACAAATTTAAGTACATTTGAGATTGGTAAATTGATATCATCTGTATGTTTATCAAAATATCTTTTTCTAGTTAAATAATCTTCTACTTTGAATACTCTTAGTCCTAACATACTTGTTGGTTTATTCTCGCGGAAATAACTAATTATTTCCTTGATTTTTGCTTCCCCACTTGCACCTTCAAGAGCAATGTTTACTAAATCTTCTTTGTAGAAACCATATTCTTCATAAATAAACATTAAATAATCATATAATGTTTGGCCACCACGTTTACCAATATTAGCAATTTCACTAATTAACAGTAAAGCCTGGATACTATCTTTATCACGAACAAAGTCTTTTACTACATAACCATAACTTTCTTCATATCCAAACATAAATTCATATTCAGAATTCTCAATTTCCTTAGCTTTTTCACCAATAAATTTAAATCCAGTTAAAGTACTTTCTACTTCCATACCAAATTTCTTTGCAATTTCTGCACCTAATTCACTAGTTACTATTGTGTTATATACCATACCTTTTTTAGGTAAAGTTCCTTTTTCTTGTCTTGTTCTTAAAATGTAATCAACCATAATTGCCCCAGTTTGATTACCAGTTAACAAGATATATTCACCATCATGTAATACTGCAACACCTAATCTATCTGCATCTGGATCTGTTGCAATTAAAATATCAGCATTATGTTTCTTACCATATTTAATTGCCATTTCAAATGATTCTTTGTTCTCAGGATTTGGACTTTTAACAGTACTAAAATTAGGATCTGCAACTAATTGCTCTTTAACAGGAATAACATTATAGTCATTTCTTTCTAAAGCAATAACACCAATTTTTGCACTTGTCCCATGTAATGGCGTAAAGACGATTTTAACATCTTTATCTTTGTCAGGTTGTAATTGAACAGTGTCTACTTTATCTAAATACTCACGATCAATTTCTTCACCAATAATTTCCACTAAACCTTGTTCTAATGCATCAACATACGGAACATATTTTACACGGAATACATCTTCAACACTATTAACATGCTTAATAACTTTATCAGCATATCTAGGTACTAATTGACAACCGTCTTCATCATAGATTTTATATCCATTATATTTTGGTGGATTATGACTTGCTGTAACAACAATCCCACCAATTGCATTTAAATATCTAACAGCAAAACTTAATTCTGGTGTTGGTCTTAAACTTTCAAACAAATAAGTTTTAATTCCAAAACTTGCTAAAACACTTGCACTTTCTCTTGCAAATTCAACAGATTTATTACGATTATCATAGGCAATAACAACTCCTCTTGATAACCCATCAGGATATTTCTGACTTAAATATTTACCAAAACCATAATTAGCTTTTCTAATAGTGTATTTATTCATTCTGTTGATTCCAGCACCAATAATACCTCTCATACCACCAGTACCAAATTCTAATGTTTTGTAGAAAGCATCTTTCTTAGTTTCTTCATCCATACTAAGAAGTTCTTCTCTAAGCTCTCCATCAAGCCTTCTAAAGTTTTTCCAATTTTCATATTCTTTACGATACATACTCATTCTCCTCTCTTCAAAAAACACCTGATATATTATAACAAAAAAAGACATATTTTACAATGTAAAATAGCCTTTTATAATTAAACTGTTTTCTTTTTTAGAAATTAGTTCGTATTCGATATATTTTCTTGTTTTCCGCACTATATTTAATGAATTAAAACTGTCCTAAAGAACAAGTTTTTTAAACCTAGTTTTATCTCTAACAAAATCAAACTCATTTTTACGTAAAAAATCCTTAAATTCTTCCACAGCAGTCTCTTCTACATTCTTACTATTCCACAGTGAACTATGACGTAATTTATTAAAGAGTATATTCTCATAATAAACAACATCTTCAGATAAACCATCAACATTTAAGCTGTGTTGTTTAGCCTTTTCTAGGCATCTATACATATTTTTCTCATCTTGTTTTCTAGCATAGAACTTACCGAGAAATGAATAGACCTGAGTATAACGATTATTATAGAACAAAGGATCTTCTCCATCAAATATTAAATCAAAGAACAAAACAATCTTTTCTAGTATGTAAATTCGTTCATCTAAGGAGTATTTATCTCCAGCATATTTAGGGTATGTCATCTCCCTCATAACTTGTGCAGTTAAATCGACTAATCTTGTCAAAAAACTTTGGAGATGTTCTTGCCCTTCGTCACCTGTTACTAGTCTTCTCATAAGTGACTCTTTACATGAAAAAATATGGGGTTGATTATTCACAATTTCCTTTGCTTTTTCAATTTCACCAAGTTCCGCATATGCACTCATTAAACAAAACTTTTGATTACTAATTAACGTTGAGTTATATGAATCATTAATAACTTTTTTAGATAACGAAATAATTTCTCGTAAATATTCCTCTTTATTATTAGCTTTTAACTCTTTAGGTAAAATGGCCAATGAGTTAACTAATGCATCCATAAATCTATAGTTCTTAGGAAATTTCTGTGAACACTCCCCCACTTATGACATACATTGTATATCCTTGAAGATGGGAAGTTTCTTGATATATTTGGCTAAAGATTTTCTGAGTAGTACAATATTATCTTGTACCTTACCAGCATTGGCGTTTTTTCTTAGTTGATTGTTTATATTCTTAATTTCTTCATTTTCGTTATAATCTATTGGTTTAAATAGTTCGTCTATTGTTACTCCAAAAAAAGTAGCAATAGGTCCTAATAGTTTTATATCAGGATACGCTGTCCCATTTTCCCACTTACTTATTGCCTGATATGAAATGTTTAAATAATCAGCTAATTTCTCTTGAGTTAATCCTTCTTGTTTCCTTAACTCTTTAATTCTTTTTCCTACTTCCATAAAATCATCTCCTCACTTTATTGTTAAACAAAGCATCTATAAAAACAATAACATATCTTTTTAGTATAACTCAACCAATGGTTTAGTTATATCGTAAAAAAAAGAGGATTTCTCCTCTTCAATTTGTTTTTATAAGAATTCTTCTCCTGGTGTCCATCCACAAGGTACCATTTTACCTTCGTATTCATTTTTGAATACTTCTAAAGTTCTAAATACTTCGTCAACATTACGCCCACCTTCACCATGGTTAACATGAGCTGCTTTTAAAGTTCCGTCAGGAGCGATAAAGAATGTACCTCTCCATGAAACACCTTTTTCGTCATCTAAAACACCGTAAGCTTCAGAAACAACATGGTTGTTGTCTGATGCATGGATATGATTTAATCTTCCTAAGTCTTTTCTATCTTGCCATGCTAAATGGCTAAATACACTGTCAGTTGATGTTGCGATTAATACTGCACCAGCTTCTTCAAATTTTGCATTTAATGCATTAAATCTTTGAATTTCTGTCGGACATACGAATGTGAAATCTAATGGGTAGAAATATAGAATAACCCATTTTCCAACTTCTAATAATTCATCTAAGTTTACTTTACCAAAACGATCAGTATAAGTCCCTTCAGGTAATACTGCATCCATTTCAAATTTAGGTGCTGGTTTCCCTACTTTTGCACCAGTTACATAAAAATCATTGTCATAATTCATTTAAATTTCCTCCTAAAAATAATTGTATTTTACATTAAAATTTTACAAGACTTTTAGAATTATTACAAACAATATGACTTACAATTTGTTTTACTTTTCAAACAAAGTTTTTTTACATAAGTAGTCAGTTATTCTTTATATTATAAAAAAGAGTATTTTTATGTATATATATTTAATAAAATACTGAAAAGTGTAAATTACCGTCAAATATAATAAAAAGACCACAATTATGAATACATTAATAATCCATTGTGGTCAATACAGTTATTCGAATAGAAATTATAGTTCTTTTACTACTTCTTTAATCCATAACGCAAGTTTTTTAGAAGCTTCATTTGCCATTTTGACAACATTCTCATGTGAATGTTTTACCTTTTGAATACCTGTTGCCATATTAGTTATAGTCGCAAAGGCTAATGTTTTTATTCCTAAATAATTAGAAACGATAGTTTCAGGAACTGTACTCATACCTACAGCATCACTACCCATTCTTTTGATCATTTGAATTTCTGCTTTTGTTTCATAGTATGGTCCCATAAATCCTGTGTAGACACCCTCAACATACTTTAGATTTAATTTAACTGCTTTTTCTTCAGCTAATTTTCTTAACTCCAAGTTATAAGGTTCTGTCATATCTGGGAATCTCGGTCCAAATCTTTCATCATTTTCTCCAATTAATGGATTAGATGGCATTAGGTTAATGAAATCATTTACTACCATAATACTACCTGGTTGTACTATTTCTTCATTTATCCCACCACATGAGTTAGTTAAGATTAAATTTTCGATTCCTAATAGTTTAAACACGTAAATTGGGAAAGTAATATCTTTCATTGAATATCCTTCATAGTAGTGGAATCTACCACTCATTAATAGAACTTCTTTACCTTCTAGTTTACCTGCGATCAGTTTTGAAGTATGTCCTTTAACTGTTGATGTTTTGAAGTTGGGAATATCCTTATATTCTAACTCTACTTTATCAGTTAACTCATCCATTATACTTGTTAATCCGCTTCCTAATACAATCGCTGTTTTAGGATTGGTATTGATTTTCTTTTGAATGTATTCTTTAGCTGCTAATGCTTTATTATACATATAATCACCTCGCAAATATTATAACAAAAAAAACACTTCAATTGAAGTGTTTTAATTCTTTTCGAAATATTGCTTTAAAACTTGATAGACACCCAAGAATGACAAAGTAATTAACGTACCTTTTAATAGATTAAATGGGACATATGCAATTATAATAGCTGCTAAGTATCCACCACCAGAATTTAATCCAAATGCTTCTGGTGTTACCCATGATTGAACATCTAAGAATGTCAATCCTCCAAACCAAATTGGTGTAATAAACAAGTAATTAGCAACTGTAAGTAGTATTGTTACTACTGCTACTGTGATACCTGCTGATACATAACGGTTTAGATTTAATCTGTTAGTTGAAATGTACATTCCTAATACATAAGACATACTAGCTAAAAATGCAGTGATTTGGCCAATTGCGTATGGTCCAACAGCACCTTTAAATAGTAAATGAACTAATGCTTTTAATATCCCTACTACTGCGGCTTCTTTCCAACCGTAGATAAAGAAAATTACAAGCACTACTACATCACTTAAATCAAATGTTAAAAATGGTACAAAAGGATACGGGATTTCAATCAGCATTAATACTGCACCTAAAGCTGATAAAATTCCTATTGTAGTAATTCTTCTTGTTGCGTTTGACGTTTCATAAGTCATAATATTACCTCCTTTAAAATAAAAAAACTAACGAACTAAATCTTCGTTAGGCATAATAGTAAAAAGATAAAAATATGACATGCATATTTAAATCATCTTCTTCCATCTAGACTGTACTATCGGTATTGGAATTACACCAAATCATGCGTTATAAACGCTCGCGGACTATCACCGCCGGTCGGGAATTTCACCCTGCCCTGAAGATTAATTCAATTGTATTATAGTCTAAATTGTAAACTATGTCAATTAATATTGTAATATGCATTTTGAAATAACTATAAAGAAAAGAAAAACGGCTTATTTAAGCCGTTTTATTTTAGTTTTTGCAAATTCCAAATTTCAGTTGCATATTGCTCAATTGTTCGATCACTAGAGAAGTAACCAGATTTGGCAATATTGATAATTGCTGCTTTAAACCATGCTTCTTCATCTTTATAAAAATCATTTGCACGAGCATGAGCTTTTCTGTATCCTTCAAAGTCTAATAGAACTAAATATTGATCTTTATTTAATAATCGATCACTTATTTCTCTAAATTCTTCTTTGTCTTCTTTTTCAAAGAATCCATTAGTTAATTGATCAATAACTAAGTGTAAGTCTGTATGAGTTTCATATACTTCTTGAGGATTATAACTTCCTTTAGTGTATAACTCATTTACTTCATCACTTGTTAAACCGAATAACACAATGTTTTCTTCCCCAACTAGTTCAGCGATTTCAACATTGGCACCATCTAATGTACCAATAGTTAATGCACCATTCATCATAAACTTCATGTTCCCTGTACCACTAGCTTCTTTTGAAGCAGTACTGATTTGCTCGCTTAAGTCACAAGCAGGCATAATTTGCTCAGCGTATGTTACATTATAGTTTTCAACAAACACTACTTTCAGTAAGTCATTTGTTTCAGGATCATTATTTACTTTTTCTGCGATTGTATTAATTAATTTAATAACTTTTTTAGCAAAGTGGTATCCTGCTGCTGCTTTTGCACCAAAGATGAAACTATGTGGATAATAGTTTGCTTTAAAGTTTTCATCACTTTTTAATTTGTTGTATACATACATAATATGTAATGCATTCATTAACTGACGTTTGTATTCATGAAGTCTTTTTACTTGAATATCAAATATACTATTAGGATCTAATTTGATTCCTTGTTCTTGTTCAATACGATTAGCTAAAGTTACTTTTTTAGCTTTTTTCATATCTTTAACTAATTTACGGTATTTTTTAGTTGTTGCCTTTTTAAGTAGTTTTTCTAACTCGTTAGGATCATTTACCCAGTTATCTGAAACCATATCCATAATTTCACTTAATTCTGGATTTGAATGTAATAACCAACGACGATGAGTAATACCATTTGTTTTGTTGTTAAACTTATTTGGGTATAACTCATTGAAAGCTTTCATTTCAATATTTTTTAAGATATTTGTATGTAAGGCAGCAACACCATTTACACTGAAAGAACCAACGATAGCTAAATGAGCCATATGTACTCTTTCATGAGAAATGATTGCCAGTTTAGTAACTGTTTCTTGATCATAATTTAAATCTAACAGTTCTTTGCAGAATCTTCTGTTAATTTCTTCTACGATTTGGTAAATACGAGGTAATACAGGTTGGAAGATACTTACTGGCCACTTTTCTAAAGCTTCTGCTAAGATTGTATGGTTTGTATATGCGCATGTGCTTTTAGTAATTTCCCAAGCTTTATCCCAAGCTAAATCATGGTCATCAACTAATAATCTCATTAACTCAGCAACAACAATTGATGGATGAGTATCATTAATTTGAATAGTTACTTTTTCAGGTAAAGTAGCTAAATCACCATACTTTTCTAAATGTTTTTTGATAATACTGTTTACTCCAGCTGCACTAAAGAAGTACTGCTGTTTTAAACGTAATACTTTTCCTTCTTTTGTTGTGTCATCTGGATATAAGAATCCACTAATTTTTCTGATTTCTGTGTCATATTCAAATGCATCTTTATCAGATGGTCTTTTATCTGTTGGTTCAGCATTCCATAAACGTAAATGAGTTACAACACCATTTTCATTACCAACTACTGGCACATCATAAGGTACTGCTAAAATCATTTCATCTGGATTATATACTGCGTCTTCATTTTCAAAGTTAACATATCCACCAAAAGGAATCATAATGCTTTCTTCTTCTTTTCTAACTTCCCAAACATATCCATCTTTTAACCAGTCATCTGGTTTTTCTACTTGGAATCCATCTTCAATTTTTTGCTCGAATAAACCATAACGGTAACGAATACCATTTCCAAAACCTGGATAACCAAGTGAGGCAATTGAATCTAAGAAACAAGCAGCAAGTCTACCTAAACCACCATTTCCTAATCCCGCATCACTTTCGTAATGCTCGATTTCATTTAAATCAATATTTTCAATTTCTAATCCTTTTTCAATTACATTACGTAGTCCTAAATTCATGATGTTGTTTGTTACTAAACGTCCCATCAAAAATTCCATTGAAAAATAATAAACTTCTTTTAAGTCATTTTCTTGTAAATCTTTATTAGTATTTAACCAGTTCCCAGCAATTACTTCGGAAACCATTTCACCTAATACGTTATATTTTTGTCTAGTACTAGCATCTTTTAATTCAACAATATATCTATTTTCTAAACGAGTTTTAAACTCGCTTAGGAATGTATATTCATCTTTAAAATAAGCGTTCATATAAATCACTCCTTATTCTTGTTCATTATAGCAAAAAGATAACAGTATTCATCACTGAAACCGTTATCTTATTTTTAATTTTCCGTTATTGCACGATATAATTCAATATATCTTCTTGCAGAACGTTTGAGACTGTTGTCTGATTTCATAGCTCTCTTGACTAATATATCCCAAACCTCTTTATCGTAGTTATATATATGATAAGCTTCAATAATAGTGTTTTTCAATTCATTTGCATCATAATTAAAGAATTTAAACCCATTACCTTTTTTAGTTACATGATCATATTTGCTTACAGTATCAGCTAATCCACCAGTATCTCTAACAATTGGTAAACTACCATATCTTAATGCAATCATTTGTCCTAAACCACATGGTTCAAATCTTGAAGGCATTAAAAACGCATCACAACCAGCATAAATATAATTAGGAACTGTTGCATCATATCCTAAATTAAGTTTAATTTTACTAGGATATTTTTCTTCTAGTTTAATCAGTTCATTTTCATATTTTTCATCTCCAGTTCCTAATAATACAAACTGAAGATCATATTTGGCAAACAACTCTTCAAAACTATGAATAATTAAATCAAAACCTTTTTGCTCAACGATTCTTGTTACCATTCCGATAACCATTGTTCCTTCACTTTTTTTAAGTCCCATAATATCTTGTAGGTAAAGCTTATTATCGATCTTACAATTACGATTGTCAGCATTGTAATTACAATATATTAATTTATCGGTTTCGGGATTAAATGATGAAGAAATACCATTTAATATTCCATAAAAATCTCTTTCTCTTTTTAATAAAGAGTAAGTCAGATTTTTACCATAATACTCATACTTTAATTCTTCTTTATATGTTGGTGATACTGTCGATAATTTAGTTGCGGTATTAATTCCTATCTCTAAACAATTTATAAGTTCATCTTTAAAGATAAAGTTCTCAATACCTAGTTTTTTAATAACCTTATTTTCTCCAACGCCCTGATAATCTATATTATGAATCGTCAGCAATGTTTTTATTCCTCTGAACGGCGAATTATCTAATAATAAAGGCAATAATGATGTGTGCCAGTCATGAACGTGAACCAAATCAAACGGATCAATATCTAACATTAATTCAACAACAACTTTATTAAAGAAGGCAAAGCGATCAATATCATTCTCGAAGCCATATACTTTTTCATAATCGAAATAATCATGGCTTTCAACAAAGTAGTATTTTACTTTTTTATATGTATGAGTATAAATTCTAACATGATGAAGTTCACCATCATATTCAATCTTTTTAGCCTCACCACGTTTTAAACTTTCACTAAATGAATCTTTAATCTTTTTATATAAAGGTAGCACAACTGTAACATCAACACCTATCCGTGCTAAGTTACGACTTAATGACCCAATCACGTCAGCTAATCCACCAGTTTTAATAAATGGGTATGATTCACTAGCTACCATCAGTACTCTCATTGATTCAAGATTGGTTACTAATTGTTCTTTTTGTGTTATATAAGGATTTTGTAAAGTACCCGTAATCAAAGTATCTTTTTTAACTACTGTTTGCTTATCAATAATCCCATATTCAATATGAGCATTTTCCTCAACAAAACTACCAGCCATAACATAACTATTTTTAATTATTGCACCTTTTTTAACAACAACATCACGACCAATAATACTATTAATAACAGTCCCATCAATAATACTACCACTTGAAATCATGGCGTTTGTGATTCGCGCATTATTCATATACTTCGCTGGTGGAGCTGTTTTCTCTTTTGAGAAAACTGGTCTATCAGGTCGAAAGATATTTCTACCAATATCAAATCTTAACATATCAAGATTTGATTTTAGATAGTTAAAAGTATCAGTTATAGTCCTTGTGTACTCTTGATGTTTATAAATATGAATATTTAGATTAGGTGCTTTTTCTACTAAATCCAACACAGTTCTATATTCTAAACTATCGTAGGATAATATATAATCTAACAATAATTTTTTTGATAAAATAAATGTTTTTAATCTAATATTTTGATACATCACTTCGGTAATATCTGCGCCACTTTCAATATGTTCAAATAACAATTCATTAAAATCAATATTCCAGACAATATTAGGGGCAGTAATAAGTGCATATTCTTGTCTTGAACGTTTAAAATACTCCATATGTTCATACATTCTTTGGAATGTAATCATATTCCCAGGAAGAATATATAAGTTCTTAGGTGGTAATATAAATAATCCATCTCTTCTACGATCTAAATCCCATCGTCTACCACTACCAACATGATCCTGTAAAGAACGATAATTACCATATGGAAAAATCGCAACATTGATAATATCACTATTACGCATATTTGATAGGGTAAAATCAATTAATCTAAACTTACCAGCAAATGGTAAAGCTCCGGGCATTCTATGTAAAGTAAGTTGTTCTAAGTTGTCTTTAAAAGTGGCATCAATAACAGCTAATAAATTACTCATTATCTTCACCCAACTTCCATAAGTACTCATTGTCTACAACAGTAACTTTTTTGAAGTTTAGTTGTGTGTTAGGTAAGATAACTGAGTCATCTAAAATAATTGCATTCTTTATATAACTTGATGCTCCTACTTTAACATTTTTATGTAAAATAGAATCTTTTATAACACTACCTCTTTCAACAACAACTCCACTACTTAAAATACTATGATATAAATCGCCATAAACTAAACAACCATCACTTATTAACGAATTATTAATAATACATTTATCGGCAATGTGATGGGGTGGTAAATTAGAAGATCTTGTGAATATAGGAAAGTCCTTATACTCATGAAGTTTCAAATAATGGGGATTATCAATTAAATCCATATTAGCATCATATAAACTACCGACAGTCCCAACATCTCTAAAATATCCGTTAAAACGATGAGATATAACTTTTAGTTTTTGATCCAAGGCCAAAGGAATTATATCTTTTCCAAAGTCGAAATTAGAAGATAAATCTTCTTCTAATAAGTTCTTCAAAACTTTTTTATTAAATACGTAAATCCCCATTGAAGCTTGGTTAGATTTTGGATGTTCTGGTTTTTCTTCAAAGGAAACTACTTCTTGTTTTGAGTTTGATTGTAAAATACCATATCTTGATGCATTTTTGTTTACAGTAAATGTAGATATGGTTATATCAGCTTCTTTTCTTATATGTTCAGTAATTAACGCATTGTAATTCATTTTATATACATGGTCTCCACTAAGGATTAACACATACTCAGGATTATAGTTTTCGATATATTTAAAATGTTGTAAAATTGCATTTGCTGTTCCTTTTTGCCATAGTTCTCCGTTTTTAGATGTATATGGTGTTAGGAAAGAAATACCTCCTTCATTTATATCTAAATCCCATGTTGAACCATGGCCAATATAACTCATTAGTTCATGAGGTTCATATTGTGTAATGATTCCACAAGTTAAGATATTGGAATTTGAGAGGTTAGATAAAACAAAATCAATTAGTTTAAATTTACCACCAAAAGAAACCGCAGGTTTTGCAGTTTCTTTTGTTATATTTTCTAATCTTGTTCCTCTTCCACCAACCATTACCATTGCTATAACTTGCTTTTTCATCTTAGTCACCGCATTTCAATATTGTGATTGATAAAGGACTTAAAACTACTTGCATCGATTGATTAAATCCATGCATTTCGATATCTTCAGAGAAAATATCTGCCCCATTATAAATATTACTTCCACCATAAACATCTCGATCACTATTAATTACTTCTGTATATTTTCCTTTTTTAGGAACACCGATACGGAAATTGTGATGAACAAGTGGTGTTAAGTTTAAAACTATAATAACAAAATCATTTTTATCCTCAGCATATCTTACAAAACTATATACTGATTGATTTGAATTGTTTGAATCAATCCATTTAAACCCTTCAGGTTGATGATCTAACTCATATAAAGGTTTATGATGTTTAATTACTTGATTCATATCTCTTACAAATCTTTGTGCACTTGAATGAAGAGGATATTCTAGTAAGTTCCAATCAAGTTCAGTGTGATCTTTCCATTCATGCATTTGAGCAAATTCTCCACCCATAAACAATAATGTTTTACCAGGGTGCGTAAAGAATAATCCCATTAATGCACGATAATTGGCAAACTTTTGCCAATAATCTCCTGGCATTTTATTTACCAATGATTTTTTCCCATGAACTACTTCATCATGTGATAAAGGTAATACATAGTTTTCACTAAATGCATATGTTAAACCAAATGTAATACTATGATGATGGTATTTACGATATACTGGATCTTTTTCAAAATACTCTAATGTATCATTCATCCATCCCATATTCCATTTATAGTTGAACCCTAAGCCACCTTGATCAACAGGGTGTGTTACTTTAGGGAAAGCTGTTGAGTCTTCTGCAATTAATAAAGCTTCTGGATACTCTTTAAATACTTGTGTTGAAAGGTTTCGTAAAAATGTAATTGCTCCTTCATTTACACCATGACGAGAATCGCCTAAGTAATAAATGATGTTTGATACTGCATCAATTCTAAATCCATCAACGTGGAAGTATTTCATCCAGTACAAAGCATTAGATATTAAGAAACTTTGAACTTCTCCTTTTCCTAAGTCGAAGTTGGCAGTTCCCCACACAACATTTTCTCTTTTCCATTCTTCGTTATACTCATATAAAGGTTCCCCATCAAACATATATAGCCCATGATCATCACGACAAATATGTCCTGGGACCCAGTCTAAAATTACTTTAATGTTATTTTGATGACATTTATCAACTAAATACATTAAATCTTTTGGTACCCCGTAACGTGAAGTAGCGCTATAATAACCAGTTCCTTGATATCCCCAAGATTGATCTAGTGGATGTTCTGTTACCGGCATTAGTTCTAGATGGCTAAACCCATTTTCTAATAAATAAGGGATAAGTAAATCAACTAATTCATTATACTTATGTGGTGTTCCATCAGGTTGATTCATCCATGTACCTAAATGAAGTTCATAAATACTCATTTGAGTATTATATGGTTTTTGGTTGTTCCTTTTATTCATGTATGACTTATCGTTCCATTCATAACCTTCTAAATCATAAACTTTGGACATCTGTTCTGGTCTTTCTGCACTAAAGAAAGCATATGGATCTGCTTTATATAACGTACGACCATCAAATGTTTTAATTTCATATTTATACTCGTGCCATTCTTTCGCATTTTCAATAAATAAACTCCAAATACCCGAAGTATCTACTTTTTTAAGATTATGAACCCATGCTTGAAAATCATTAAACTGTCCCATCACACTAACTTCTTTTGCGTGTGGTGCGTATACAGTAAATGATGTACCTAAAATATTACCATCTTTGTCTTTCTTTAAATGTGCACCAAAAATACGATAGGCATCATATAGTTTTCCTTGATTAAAGAAATATAAATCATCTTTAGTTACAACCATTTATTTCACTCCTCATTAATGTATTTTTTGATTAATTCGTAATTATGTCCTTTTCCCATTAATTTTTTAATAAGTTTATTTCTTTGTTCATAATTATCTAAATCAAATTTCCCTTTTAGTTTAATGAAGTCTTTACTTAATAAATCTAATTCATCAATCTGTGCTTTGATATCATCTTTACTAGAAAGTAATGATGATTCAATAATGTTTAAATCAAAGCCTTTAGTTACTAATTTCTGTTTTAAAGACATATAAACCTTTTGATAGGGCTTTTTCAGTTTATACTTTATCTCTTTTTGAATCAACTGGTAAACCTTACCATATTGTATATTTTCATTATACACTAGTAATTCATCTCTGATTAAATCGAAATGAATCCCTTTTTGAATTAGTTTATCTTTAATGTATTTTGGACCAACTAAATCAAACTCTATTTTTTGAGTTACATACTCTTTAACAAAGTTTTTATCATTAAGATATTTATGTTCTTTTAGTTCTTTAATTATCTTGGCTATTAATGTCTCGTTTTTAGTATCTTTAAGTAAATGTTTTTTTACTTCAGATATTGTTCTCATTTGGTATGAGATGAAATTTATAGCTTTTAAATACAAAATCTCATATTCATTGTCTTTTATAATTTTTTTGTAATCTTTTTCAGTAATTTCCTTTTTAGTAAAAAGGTTATATTTTATTACAGTATTTTCACTAATAATATGTGGTATTACTGTATCTTTATGGGATATTTCAATAACATAACGATCATTTTTAAGTTTCTTGATGTTAGTTATTTTATTCATCTAGTGGGTTTTCTACTAAATAAGTTATTGATGCTTGTAATTGTGAATCTTCTAGTGGATCATCTCTAAATGCATCTAAAGCTGTGTTTAAAATCCCTAGTGTATCACTATCAACAACACCATCAGCAGTTAGACTGTTATTTGTTTGAATATCCATAATTGCATCTTTTGTTTCTAAATCATAATACCCATCAGTACGTACTGAATAACCCATTATATTTAAGATTAATTGCATATTAGCTATACGATCATCTACCGTATCATATTCTAATACTTCATCATCTTGGAGAAATAGTTTATATGCTTTTTCATTATCAGTTACTAATACTTCAACATCAGGTGTTACACCACCTGTACCACCATCATAATGAATCCAGTTACCATTACATGTAATCCATTTACCAATTGTGATATGAACTGAATCACTTACAGTAGCATCAATTGGTTCATCTGTTTGCATTGTACCTTTACCAAATGTAGTTGTTCCAATAACAGGATAACCACCATGTTCTTGCATACTTGAAGCAAATACTTCACTTGCTGAAGCACTATTTCCATTAACTAAAGTTACAATATTATAATCTTTTTTTACAGTATTAGTTGCGTCATATTCTTGTCTAAAAAATTCACCATCAACATAATATTCTGTTGAGAACATTTCTTTTCCATTATCAATTAAAAACTCATTTAACATATTGTATACAGTGTATAAATGTCCACCACCATTATTACGCAAATCAACAACTAATCCGTCAATTCCAACTTCTTCTAATGCAATAATAGCCTCATGGAATTTTTGTGATGTTTCATCACCAAATGTAGTTACTTCAATATATCCAATTGTTTTGTCTCCACTTGTAAATGTTTCATAGTTAATACTTGAATTATCAATGACAGCTCTTGTCATTGTTAAATAGATAACATCATCAATCCCTGCTCTAATAATTCCAATAGTTACATCGGTACCTTCATCACCAATAATGTTACTTATTATTTCATAATAGTTTTCACCTTGAACATTTTCACCATCAACGTATGCGATAATATCATTAGGTTCTATTCCAGCCCCATCAGCTGGACCATCTGATTTAACTTCTTCAACAATAATTAACCCATTGTTGTATGTAACACTAATACCAATTCCAACATATGTCTCACCAAAATTACTTTGGTATTGGCTATATTCTTCATAATCAAAATAAGAAGTATAAGGATCGTCTAATGCATCTATCATTCCATCGATTGCACCTTCCCATAAAGCTTCCTCACCTGGTTGTGAAAAATGATTATCTATTAGTTCATTCATTACTTCCAAAAAGGCTGCTGATTCATTATCCTCAGTTACTGTCTGGTTTGTACCCATAAAAGTACCTAAATAAAAACTAGATCCAATTACGATAATAAACGCTATTAAGTTAACAATTCTTTTTTGCATATTAATCACTCTCTCTTTCGAAGAAATCACCATGGATTTCAGTTGCTGGTGTCACATAAACAAATGCATTTTCATCTATTTTTGCAATAATGTTTCTAATGACATAATATTCTTGTTTTGTAATTACCGTTACTAACATTGTTTTTTTATTCTTAGTATAACCACCTTTAATGCTTATCTCAGTTACACCACGTAAAATTGATTCATAAATTCCTGATTTAATTTCATCTGGATAATCAGTAATAATCTGCATTGCTTTTTTACTATTAGAACCAACTATTACTAAGTCGGCAATCCGACCACTAATATAAATAGATATTAGAGCGTATAAACCACTAACAATACCATTTGTTGAATAAAAGGCAATAATCCCTAAACCAACAATCATTCCATCTATTAAATATATACTGAAAGATATTGGCATTTTCAGTTTTTTATTTAAGATTTTTACAGGAATATCAGTTCCCCCACTTGTACCACCATATTTAATTACTACTCCAAAACCTAAACCTAGTAATACACCACCAAATACAACAGCGATTACTAAATCATTTTGAATATCAATTGGTGGAACAAATTCTTCAAATAAGAATAATACTAAGGGAAATAACAAACTTCCATATATACTTCTTAAAAATACTTTTTTTCCTAAGAATAATAAACCTAGTACTAATAAGAACCCATTTAAAATTAAAACTGTTAATGAGATTGAAAAGTTAAAAACATGATTTAATACTAACCCAACCCCAGTAACTCCTCCAGCTACTATTTCTGCAGGGATTAAGAAATAGTAAAAACCTGCTACCATTAAAATGATTCCTAAGGAAATCATTATATATTGTTCTATTTTTGTAATTTGACGAATTTTTGATCGATTAAACATTATAACTCACCTTTTGCTAGTTTTTTTAGATAGTCGTTAATAAATCCCTCAATGTCCCCATCTAATACTTTTTGAACATTTCCTGTTTCATGATTAGTCCGATGATCTTTAACCATCGAATATGGATGCATTACATAACTCCTTATTTGTGAACCAAAACTATTCGCATCGGTTGCACGATAACTTGATATCTCTGCTTTTTTCTTTTCGAGTTCAAGAATATATAATTTCCCTTTTAATATATTGATTGCTGTTTCTCTATTTTTAATTTGTGATCTTTCATTTTGGACTGTTACTACCGTATTAGTAGGTAGATGGGTAACACGTACTGCACTATCAGTTGTATTAACACTTTGTCCTCCAGCACCGCTACTTCGATATGTATCTATTTTAATTTCTTTTTCATTTAATTCTATTTCAATAGATTCATCAATTTCAGGAATAACTGTAACACTAGCGAAACTAGTATGACGTCTACCACCACTATCAAATGGAGATATTCTAACTAAACGGTGTACACCATTTTCTGCCTTTAAATATCCATATGCATTGGGACCTTTCAAAGCAATAGTAACACTTTTAATCCCTGCTTCTTCACCTGCTAAATAATCTAATAACTCAAAATCATAGTTTTTAATCTCACCATGACGTTTATACATCCGATATAACATATCTGCCCAGTCCTGTGATTCTGTTCCCCCAGCACCTGGGTGAATCTCCAATATCGCATTTAACTTATCATTATCATCTGTTAATAATAATTCAACACTGAGTACTTTGAAATCGGTAAAAAACTTTGTTGATGCTTCTACATAATCTTCAACCATATCTTCACCTGAAGTAATAAACTCATAAATAACTTGAAGTTCTTCATATAGTTCAGTGAATTTAGAAAGTTTATCATGTTTCGTTTTTAAGGTTTTAAGTTGTTTGATTATTTTATTAGCCTTGGTGGAGTCATTCCAAAAATCTTGATCATATGTCTGTTGATCAAGAGTGGTTACTTCTTCTGTTAGTTTAGCAAAATCAATCATAGTAAAAATCTCTTTATACTTCTTCTCAATTTTGATAAACTCTTGTTTAATTTCATTTAATTGCATAAAATCACCTATTTGAAAAACTCAAGATTTCTCCTGAGTTTTTGATTTTTTATCTGCCGTGACAGTGTTTATATTTCTTACCACTACCACATGGACACGGGTCGTTTCTACCAACTTTTTGAGTTACTTTTCTTGGACGGCGTTTTGTTTCTTCTTTACCGCTTGATGTATGTGTTGGTTTTGCGACTTGAACACGTTGTAAATTATCTCTAATTTGAGCACGTAAAATATATCTTGTTACGTCATCTTCAATTGAGACAATCATTTCATTAAACATTCTAAATCCAGTATCTTGATACTCGCGTAATGGATTCATTTGTGCATACTGTTGCAAACCAATTCCTTGGCGTAATTCGCTCATTTGATCAATATGTTGTACCCAGTATGTATCTACTACTCTTAAAATAACTGCTTTTAAGAATTCGTTAAATTTATCTTGTGTTTTTTCTTCTTTAGCTTGGATATCTTCGTTGATAATTCCCATTAAATAATTGTATACATTTTCAGGAGTATCTTTTAATTTAGATTTTGAAATTACATTAGGTGCAAAATAACGACCCAATAACACTTTGTATAGTTCATCGGCATTAACTAATTGATCTTTATCTTCATAGTTAATATGATTATTAACAATGTTATTAACTGAACGTTCAACCATACCCTGAGCGATATCTTTAATTTCATCTTTGAATAAGATGTCTCTTCTTTGTGCGTAAATAACTTCTCTTTGACGACGATTAACTTCATCGTATTGAAGAACTGTTTTACGACGGTCGAAGTTGTTTCCTTCAATTTGGTTTTGTGCTCTTTCCACAACTCTACTGAAGAACTTCATATCAATTGGTGATTCATCATTACTACCACGAGTTTTAGTCAAAACCTGTAATCTAGCTTTAAATGTTTCGCCACCAAAACGACGTAATAAATCATCTTCTGCGCTTAGGAAGAAACGTGAATAACCAGGATCCCCTTGACGTCCAGAACGACCACGTAACTGGTTGTCAATACGTCGTGATTCATGACGTTCTGTACCAAGTACAGCTAATCCACCTAATTCAACAACACCTTCACCAAGTTTAATATCGGTCCCACGACCAGCCATATTTGTGGCGATTGTTACTGAATATTTTTGTCCTGCGTTTTCAACAATGTCTGCTTCTCTTTCATGTTGTTTCGCATTTAATACATCATGGCGTACACCACGACGTTTTAATAATTTACTTAATAACTCTGATGTTTCAATTGAAATTGTACCAACTAATATTGGTTGTCCTTTAGCATTTCTAACTTTAATTTCATCAGCAATTGCATTATATTTCGCTGCCATCGTAGCGAAGATTAAATCATTTGCATCATCACGGATTATTGGCATATTAGTAGGAATTTCAATTACTAACATATTATAGATATTTCTAAATTCCTCTTCTTCGGTTTTTGCTGTACCTGTCATTCCTGACAGTTTATCGTACATTCTAAAGAAGTTTTGGAATGTAATTGTTGCTAATGTTGTTGTTTCTTTTTTGATTTCAACGCCTTCTTTTGCTTCTAAGGCTTGATGTAATCCTTCACTAAACTGACGTCCATGCATCAAACGTCCTGTGAAGCTATCTACAATGATTACTTTGTTATCTTGAACAACGTAATCAACATCTAAATCCATTGTATAGTTAGCTTTGATAGCATTATTTATACTATGTAAAATCGAAACATGAGATAAATCATATAAGTTATCTAAACTGAAGTAACGTTCTGCACGTGCTATCCCATCTTCACTTAGGTTAACTGTTTTTGTTTTAATATCTACTTCATAATCATCTTCACTTAAGTTACGAGCAAATGCTTGTGCTTGTAAATATAAACTTGAAGTATTTTTAGCACCACCTGAAATGATTAATGGTGTTCTTGCCTCATCAATTAAAATACTATCAATCTCATCGATAATTGCATAGTTTAAAGGTCTTTGAACCATTTGCTCTTTATAAATAACCATGTGATCACGTAAGTAATCAAATCCTAATTCATTGTTTGTTGAATATAAAATATCATTCAAATACACTTCTCTTTTTTCTTCTTTTGATAAATCTCTTCTGTTAAAACCAACAGTTAAACCTAACCAACGGAATAAATCTCCAATTTCACCTTCAGCTTCACGACCAGCTAAGTACTCATTTACCGTAACGATATGAACACCGTCACCACCAAGAGCATTTAAATATGCAGGCATAACACTAGTCAAAGTTTTCCCTTCACCAGTTTTCATTTCTGCGATATTACCTTCGTGAATTGTAGATGCACCCATAATTTGCACTCTAAAAGGTGTCATTCCTAACACCCTGGTTGATGCTTCTTTTACAGTTGCAAAGGCCTCTACTAATAAGTCATCTAACGTTTCACCATTAGCTAGACGTTCTCTAAATTCATTTGTTTTATTTTGTAGTTCTTCATCAGAAAACTTCTTATAATCATCTTCCAAATTAATAACTTTATCAGCAACACCTTCCAAACGTTTAAGTTCTTTCCTGCTGACATCAAATAATCGTTTAAGCATTTAATACCACCTCTTTTTAGTCATTAATATCATATCACAATTAGTGCGATTATTAAAATTATAAATATAATTTATAATAGATATGTGACAAATATGTGAAAATACCAAAAAAAATACGCCGAGGCGTATTTTTAGTTACTCTGTTTCTATAACTCCGTACTTACCATCATTTCTTAAGTAAGCCACGTTTACATTTTTTGTTTCATCATTTCTGAAAATGTAAAAATCATGTCCTAACATTTCAAGTGCTGTAATTGCTTCTTCAATACTCATTTCGTCTAATACAATACTTTTCTTTCTAACAGGACTCGCTACTAATTCTCGTTCTAAAGCTTCTAAATCCAAGGCTTCTTCAAATAGGTCACTTAGAGGATCTTTCTTTTGTAAACTTCTTGTGATTTTAGCTTTATGTTTTCTTATTTGGGATTCTAACTTATCAACTGTTAAATCGATAGCTGCATACATATCTGGGTTTCCAACCTCTGCACGCATTGTGTAGTACTTCGTAGGGATCGTAACTTCCACTTTATGATGATCTTTATAGATTTTACAAACCACAAATGCATCTAACTCTTCTTTAAAATATCTTTCAACTTTTTCTAACTTACCAACGGCGTAAGTTTCAATTGCATTTGTAACCTCAAATCCATTTTTTCCACGAACTTGTACTTTCATTATATCAACTCCCTTTTCTTTGTTTATAATTCATTATACCACATTTCAAATAATAATTTACAAAAACACAAATGAAAATACGCTCATTTTTTTCATTTCTATTACATAAAATTTTCATTAAATAATCTAATAAATAATATTTTAGAACTAGCTAATTTAGTGACCAAAATAACATCTTCAGATGATAACTTAGTATCAACAATAATAACTATTGACCACTCTCTGTTTTTCAACATTCTTTCATATAAGAATTTAAAGTAGTTATCGTTAAGAAAATCGTCATCACTTTTTTCATATCTCTCTTCAAATAAATAATCCATCATTACTAATTTATCAAGCAAAGGAAAAGTAATATAGTCATCGTTTCTTTTCATCTTCTCTTCACATTCATAATGAACATTATAATTGAACTTAAATAAATTAACCCATGTTATTTGTTTATAAAGGTGTTCACCACATAATCTACAATACAAAAAAAATCACCTCACAAATATAATACTTGTGAAGTGATTAATTATCTTTTTAATAATTCTAAATAAACTTGGTGAGTTGCATATACATCACTAATCGCTCTATGGGCATTTACATTGTTGATATTAAATACACGACATAGTGAAGCTAAACTATATGATCTTAATCCTCTTAATTTACGTCTTGCTGTTAACATTGAATCCTTTACTTCAAATGGACTATATTTCACAAAGTAACGATCAAATTCACTTTCTAAAAATGGATAATCAAATCTCTTTGCATTGTGTCCTACAAGAAAATCAACATCTTTAATAAACTCATGGAACTTATATAAAACTACCCCTGGAAAATCTGCCTCTTCTACCATATCATCATAAATATTATTTATCGCTGATACTTGTGGTGGAATTGGAACTCCAGGGTTCATTAACATCTCAAATTCACCAACAACAATACCATCTTCAACTTTAACTGCCCCAATTTCTACAATTCTATCTCTAGTTGTACTTAAGCCGGTTGTCTCAATATCAAATACTACATATTTCATCAAATCACCTCGCTCTATTTTATCATATATACAGGGTTTTTTTAAGATAATTAACAAGAAGATGATATAATATTTAATAGGTGATGAAGATGAATAGATTTAGATTTGAAAACAAAAAGAAAAAGAATTATTTTGAAGGTTGGTACTTCCGTTTTACAAACAACACTACAAATGAAAACTATGCGCTTATTTTTGCTATGACAAAAGATAAAGATAACCCACATAGTTTTATCCAGTTTTATGACGGAACAAAACATACAAGTAAATATTACACATTCCCATTAGGTGATATGAAATATGATGTTTTAACAAACACAGTTCATATCGGCAAAAACACTCTTTCACCTAAATCATGTCATTTCGAAGATAAAGATATCATAATCGATGCTACAGTTACTGATCATATATCACTAGTCCCTTATAAAAACTCAGACAGTGCAATGGGATATTTATCTAAAGCACCTTTAGAATGTTTCCAAGAAGTTATATATATGAATGCAACAGCCAATGTTATAATCAATGAAAAAGGCATCACACATAAGTTTAGTGGTAATTCATATATGGAAAAAACCTTTGGAACTAGCTTCCCAACTAAATGGGTCTGGATGCAATCTAACTTTGGAAGAGAATCTATTTTCTCATTCAGTGTTGGATTAGTTCCTGTTTTATTCCTTAAAATAAAGGGTTTCTTTTTGATCTTTCAATACAATCACAAAGAATATCGTTTCTCATCTTATAACTTTTCAAAAATCAAAGTTGATCAAAAAGATAAAGATGTAATAATCTCAATCTATAAAGGCAAAAACAAAGTAATCTTAAAGGCCAAGACTAGTCATCCTGTTAAACTAGTAGGGCCTAGTAAAAGAGGTAAAATGAATCTTGAAGTATTTGAAAGTATTAACTCAACATGTACTCTTGAATTCTATGAAAACAATGAACTAATACTCAGTGATAAATATCACAATGTTGGTTTAGAACTTATGTATAATAAAAAAACTTAGAGAGATTTTCTCTAAGTTTTTATTTGATCCCATGGTGACTGTGGTTTTTGATTATTTAATGGAGTTTCGATTGTAATTATATTATCTGTAATAATCATTACTGACGTAGCAATTATGCCAACTCCGTATACCATTGCCCCAAACCAATGGATTAATCTTGTTTCAGTATAAAACATCGTAACAATATATAATAAACCAATGAAAAATGATGCTATTAAGTTATAATCTTTGTTTACTATTGAATATCCTATAGCCCCTAACATAATTAGAACATTGAAAGAAATTAAATAAAATGACCTATAGTCTCCTAATGAAATATTCAAAATTCCTGGTGATGTACTTCTTTCTATAATATCAAGATTGATTATTTGAAACATAGCTATCAATGTCAGCACAATTGATACACTAAATATTACTTTACTCTTTGAGTACATGATTTCCCTAATTGACTTGAACATCAATGTCCCCAAAAAAGACAATGATATAATTGGTAAAAGGTAAAACCCGATATCAACATATGGTAACCTATTGGTTACTATATAATTCTCAGTAATCTCTACTCGATTTAATCTTAAATAATTATTGTAGTAATAATCTCCCAAACTAAATTCTGTTTCTGAATGTAAGCTAACCATTACAATATAGCCAATCAGCAAAACTATTAATACTATTTTTATTTCCTTGTTTTTGATATTTATCACGTCTATCATCCCCTT
Organism: uncultured bacterium; assembly: GCA_965601565.1. Taxonomy (GTDB): domain Bacteria; phylum Bacillota_I; class Bacilli_A; order Izemoplasmatales; family Izemoplasmataceae; genus Xianfuyuplasma. Next base: position 28,829 of record CBFCWG010000008.1, read on the forward strand.
ATTTATATTTTTATTTTAACATATCTTACAAGTCCAAATAAAAAAAAGTTACGATTGCTCGTAACTTTTTAGTTTATTATAAGAATAATAATGAGAATGCAACACCGATAATACCAATGATAGCTAGTGTAGCTAAGATTTTTTCTGGCATTTTTCCACCATTACTCATTGCTTTACCAAACATACCAAATACTAATGGATGAATTAAGAATGGCATTGCAAAGATAAATGTAATATATCCTTCAGGTCCACCTGATAAGAATGTTGTGTTTACACTTTCAAACATTTGTCCTTGAACAGCTGAGAATAATCCAAAGTGGCTGATTGCACTACTGTTCGCCATTGCTGCACTTTCCAGATCCATTCCTGCAAAGTGAAGTAATGTAAATCCACCAAATACCGCGACTAATTGCCAACCTAATGAGAATAAAATAAGACCTTTAATTTCTTCTTTTTCTTCTCCTTTTGCTTTAGCTAATGTTGTTAATGCTAGGTAAGTTAATACTACACCTAAAACAACAACAATTAACGCTGGAACAACTAATAATGCTCCTCTAGTTACACTGATTGCCAAGATTGTAAATACAAATAGATGTCCAAAGAATGGGATATTGATCATAATAGGAGCTCTTTCTTTCGCTACTTCTCCAATATCTCCTGCAGTACATGCTCCAGTTAATCCACTGTGTGATAAACTTCCAGCCATACCTGGTGCTAAGATATCAACATCATTTGATTTACCTACAAATACTAATAGTCCTAATCCGACAAACATCCAGAATAACTGTCCAAAGAATCCATAAGCCATAACTTGTAACATACCATCAAGTGCGAATGCATCTAATAGTCTTGTACCACCAACAATAAATACACCAGCTAATACAATTGGAATACCTCCAAATAATAATGCTCTCATTGTTGGTCCTGGGCGCCAATCACTAAAGATCATACCTAAACCACTTGATAACAACATAGCAAAGAAAATTTGTGGTAATGCAATTAATGGATTAATTAAATCAGCTACAAATTTACCTAATAATAAAATCGCTAATATGATTAATAACTCAACTACACCACGACCTAAATAATGTCTTTTGTTGACAATTTTTGCTTTGCTATCAATAAGAATAATTGATACCGCAACTCCGAAGAATGCTAATAAAGGATAAAAGTCTTGTAATGCATCATTTTCTCCTGGGTAAATAATTCTAAAAATTGAAATAATCCCAATTAAGATAAAGAATGCTCTAGTTAAGAAAATTAACTGTGTCCCTTTTGTTCCTAAAATAACTTCTTCTTCATTTAGAACAACATCGTCCTCTTTTGGGTGTTTTGGATTCCAAAACGTATTACGTAGTTTTTGTCCCCCGACAAAGAACGTTGCAATTAAAGCGATGATTGTTGTTCCTCCTGTTAACCCTACAACAGGAAATTCTTTTAATCCTGCTGATGCTAGTCCACTTAGTTCTAGTACCATACCTAATGTTAATCCAAATACTACAATAATTAAAATCGGTGAGTATTTAGAACCTGCTACTACACTTCTTGCAATTAGTACAACGACTAACAACATTGCCAATGTTAAAAGTAAGTGACTAAAAATTTCCAAAATTCCGTTTTCCATTATTTCCTCCAATATAATATTTTATAAAATAAAAAGGGATGTCATTTTCCGGCACCCCTAGTATTCACTTATTTTGCTCTTCCCGGTAAGATATAACAACATATTATAGTTTAATGCTTCAAGTTCATCTTCTCCAGGGTAAACAACAATTTCCCCTAAATGATCTAAGTAATCAAGTAATGGTTGGAGAACATCTTGATTATAAGCAAGGCCTCCAGTAATTATTATAGCATCTAAATTGCCTCTTGTCACTGCATAAAGTGAACCAATTTCTTTAGCGATTTGATAAACCATAGCTTTCATAACTCTACGAGCTAATACATGACCTTCACTTATCATTTCACTAACCTCTTCAGCATCATTAGTATTTAAGTATGAAACAAGTCCACCGAATCCATGATTCAGTTTTTTTACTTGTTCTAAACTGTACTGACCACTGAATGCTAATTCATAGACACCTGCTACTGGTAACCCTCCAGTTCGTTCAGGACTAAATGGTCCATCACCATCAAGCGCATTATTAACATCAGTAACTCTACCACGTTTATGTAACCCTACACTAATTCCGCCACCTAAATGGGCAACAATTAAATTTAAATGTTCGTACTTTCTGTTTTGGCTTTCTGCATATCTTCTAGCAACTGCCTTTTGATTTAAAGCATGCCATAAAGGTCTTCTACTAATTCCGTTTAATCCTGATATTTTCGCAACGCTACTCATTTCATCAACAACAACAGGATCAGCAATATATGCGTCCTTACCAACTTTTTCAGCAAGTTCTTTAGCAAGCAATCCACCTAAGTTACTAGCGTGTTCCCCAAATTTACCACTAGTCAAATCCTTTGCCATTTTATCATTTACTTTATAAATACCAGATTTAACAGCCTTCATTAATCCACCACGACCAATGAAACCATCAATATCTTGTAATTTGATTTTGTTCTTTTTTAAAAACTCAGTTATAACTTTTTTTCTGAATGGAACCTGTGCACTTAAATCATCAAACTTTTGTAACTTTTTAGCAGCATGTCTCACTGTTTCTTTTACAACTAATTCTTCGTCGTTAAATATCGCAATTTTTGTGGATGTACTTCCGGGATTAATAACTAAATTAATCATAAAACATCCGTACTGACCACTGCTAATGCGATCGAGTATAATTTAGAACGATATGAATCGCTTCTACTAGTTAGAACAATAGGGTTTTTAGCACCCAAGATTAATCCTGCGACATTCGAATTTCCAAAGAATGTTGTTGATTTATAGAAAGTATTTCCTGCTTCAATATTTGGGAAAATCAAAATATCTGCATCCCCAGCTACAACGTGTTTGATCCCTTTTGTTTCTGCTGATTCATGACTTACTGCGATATCAATACTCATTGGTCCACCAATATAAAACTCATCAGTGTCCTTAAGTTTTTCAACAATTTGTTTTGAACCAACAGTTGAAGGAATTTGTTCATCAACTGTTTCAATAGCACTAACAAGTGCTATTTTAGGTTTAAAGATTCCTAAGCTTGTTACAAAGTTATATGTGTTTTTAATGATCTTTACTTTTTCTTCTTCATTAGGTAATACATTTAAGATTGCATCACTTATGAATAATAGTTTATGGTAGTTAGGAATTTCTAAGACACCAATATGTGATAAGAATGAACCGGTAAATAAACCATGTTCTTTATCGTTTACTTCTTCTAAGATTGTACTTGTATGAAGTAATCCTTTCATCAGTATTGCATTTTCATGTTTACTAACAAGTTTTACACTCATTAATGCAGCGTCTCTTGGTTCTACTGCGTTATATATTTCATAACCGTTTTTACTGATTCCTAGTTCCATTAATAGATCTAATATCTTTTTCTTGTCTCCTACTAATACAGGGTTAATTAAACCCATCTGAAAAGCATCGTTTATAGCTATCAAGATGTTCGTATCTTCGGGTGAAGCAACGATAAGATCTTTTGTTTCTAATTTTCTTGCGTAGTCAACTACTTGTGTGAAATTACGAAACATAATTTCAACTCCTTACTTTAATACAGCTTTTCTTCCTGTTTCTAAGGCAACTTTATTGATTTCAATTAAGTTAGCTTTACTTCCGGTAAATTTCTTTTTCATTATTGCGATTACATCTTCATTTGTGAAGATGTTAGTAACAGCAAGGTATGCACCTAACATTACCATGTTTGCAACTTTTAAATTACCAATTTTTAACGCTAAATCATTAGCTGGTATTTCATAAACCTTTACATCTTCACGATACTCTAAACCTTTAACTAAGCTAGTGTTAACAAATAAGTTTCCATCTTTTTTTAGTTTTGGCATAAATTTAGCTAACGATGGTTTGTTCATGATTATGATGCTATCTGGTGTACTAATAACTGGGCTGTTTACATATCTTTCACTAATTGTAACACTACAGTTTGCAGTTCCACCACGAGTTTCTGGTCCGTATGAAGGGAACCATAATGTGTTAATATCTTTTGCAGTTGCACAGTATGACAAGATTTGTCCCATTAACATTACACCTTGTCCACCAAAACCTGCGATAATTACTTTTTCGTTAATCATTATTTTTCCTCCTTAGTTTTATCTTTATAAACACCTAGAGGGTAATAAGGGATCATATTGTCTACTGCCCAGTCAACAGCGTCTTTTGGAGTCATACCCCAGTTTACTGGACAAGTTGAGATAAATTCGATTAATGTGAATCCTTTATTGTCTTTTTGAATTTGGAACGCTTTTTTAAGAGCTTTTTTAGCTTTGTTTACATGTTGTGGATTATGAACACTTACACGTTCAATGTATGTAGCACCAGGAATTGTAGCCATCATTTCTGATATTCTTAAAGGTAATCCTGTACTTACTGCGTCACGTCCTTCAGGTGAAGTTGTAGTCTTTTGTCCAATCAAAGTTGTTGGAGCCATTTGTCCACCTGTCATACCGTAAATAGCGTTATTTACGAATACGATAGTAATATTTTCACCACGGTGAGCTGCATGGATTGCTTCTGCGATACCGATACTTGCTAAATCTCCATCACCTTGATATGTAAAGATAATACTATCTGGTCTTACTCTTTTAATTCCTGTAGCAACTGCAGGTGCTCTACCGTGAGCTGCCTGTTGCATATCACAACTGAAGAAGTCATAGTTTAAGGCACTACATCCTACACTACTGATTCCAATTGAACGATCTAATACGTCTAAATCTACTAAACATTCTGCAACTAATTTATGGATAATACCATGAGTACATCCTGGGCAATAAGTTGTTCTTATATTTGATAAACCTTCTGATTTTTTATATACTGTTTTGCTTGCTGGCATTATTTTACACCTCCAACAATTTTCATAACTTGTTCTGCAATTTCCTCTGCTTCTGGTACCATACCACCAACACGTCCATAGAAACTAATTGGTAAACGACATTTGTTAGCAATTTTAACGTCATCGATCATTTGCCCAGTACTCATTTCAACTACTAATAAATCTTTAACTGATGCAGGGATTTCATCAAATGCTTTTGTAGGGAAAGGATAAATTGTGATTGGTCTAATAATTCCACAATTAATTCCTTTTTCTTTTAATAATTCAATGCTTGTTCTTGCGATACGAGATGTTGAACCAAATGCAACGATTGCTATTTCTGCATTTTCCATATTGATCATTTCATATCTTTGATGATTTTCTTTCATTTCATTATATTTCTTTTCCAGTTTGAAGTTATGTTGTTCTAAAACTGCAGGATCTAAATATAAACTATTTATGATATTTTTCTCTCTACCATTAGTTCTATTTCCGTCAGCTGCCCATGTTTTAGGTTCTAAATCCCATTTAGGTACCGGGTTTTCAAAATCAACTGGTTCCATCATTTGTCCGATTAAACCATCAACGGCAATCATTACAGGATTACGGAAGTAATCAGCAATGTCAAATGATTCTTTAATTAAGTCTACTGCTTCTTGTAAAGATTCAGGAGCTAAACTATATAAGTAGTAATCCCCATTCCCTCCACCGCGAGTAATTTGTTTGTAATCTGCTTGAGAAGGTTGGATTCCACCTAAACCAGGTCCTCCACGCATTACGTTAATAATAACTGCAGGTAGTTCTGCACCTGCGATATAAGTAATACCTTCTTGTTTTAAGGCGATACCAGGACTACTTGAACTAGTTAATACTCTAGCACCAGCTCCGGCTGCACCATATACCATATTAATAGCTGCAACTTCTGATTCACTTTGTACAAATACGCGACCATTAGCATGCATATGTTTACTCATATATTCTGGTAACTCATTTTGCGGAGTTATTGGATATCCGTAAAATGCATCGCATCCTGCTTTAATAGCAGCTAATGCCATAGCTTCGTTACCCTTCATAAGAACTTTCGCCATTATTTAGCCTCCTTTATATATCTTTCAACTGTAATTACAGAGTCAGGACACATTGTTGCGCAGAAACCGCAAGCAATACATTTTTCAGGTTCTGTAACCATTAAAGGTGTATAACCTCTTTTGTTTGTTCTAGTATCGTCTAGTTGTAAAATCTTTACTGGACAGTAATGCGTACATAGGTTACAACCTTTACACTCGTCCACATCAATAATAATATAACCTTTAGCCATTTTATTCCTCCTATAGCCATTTTTTAGCAACTAATCTTGATAATGTAATTCTTTCTCCTTCAAACTCGTGTTTGAAATCATGACTTTCTTCTACCACTGTATATATAATAGGGATATTAAGTTTTTTACTAACTTCTTGTAAAACTTTTTCTCCCTCTAATACCTCTTCTAATGTTGTTAGATGCATTAAGTTAGTGTTGTTGATTAATCCTGTTACTTTTAGTTGTGCCTCACCTTCAAGTTTTGCGATAGCTTTAATAATTAAATCAGCGTTTGCAGTTTCAGGTCTAAAAATATTAACTGTATATAATAAATCAATATTTTCAAGATCAACAATCCTGTGTACAAATTGAATTAATACTCTACCACCATTTTCAGTCCCACCTAAATCATAAATCGCAGTATGTTGTGTTTGTACAAAAGGTACTGCAGCTTCACCGGAAACATATGGCATATCACTGTTTAGTTTTCCTCTTATTGTTGATTCCACTAAACGGATATTGTTTGCTTCAAAGACATCATTTAATGCTCTACTTCTAAAATAAGGATTGATAATATCAAGATCAACAATATAATCAATTTTATGCTTTAAAGCTAAGTTTACACTTATCTCACTTTTCCCACTTCCATAATGTCCAGCAATAATTGTTATTCGTTTCATATCATACGAAAATTCCTAACAAAACTTATTAGGAACTTCTACCTCCTCATTACACTTTAAAATGAAAGCGTTTTTAACCAAAATAATTATATCACTTAATTTTTACATAATCAACAATCACACTGGATTTTTTTACATTTTTTTCTTATTTGAAAAACGGCTTAATTAAGCCGTTTTATTTTATGAAAATTATGAAAATACACGCTATTTTTTTGAAACAATTTTCACTAATGAAAATGACAACAAGATGAAGAAGGCTAATAATCCGACTATATTAATTATTAATCCAGATACTCCAATCTCGCTAACTTGGAAGAATGGATAGAGATAATCATTGATAATACTACCCCAAATTATCACAAATATTAAGTATAAACCTGGATAAATCACCCAATATTTTACATCTCTTTTATTAAACTCATAGTCTTTACGATTATACCCTAAGAAACCAATTACGAGTATAGGATTAATATAATGTAAACATATGCTACCTAATAAGTTTAATCCTTTTGGTGAGTAAATTGGTTCTAAAAATATTATAAAGACAAAGAATGTTATTGTGATATAAATTGTTACTGCACCAATCATGTTTTTGAATATCTTGTTTTTTTCATCAAGTTTAAGTGAGAATACAATCCAAAAATAGATTATTGCAAGTATGTTTGATTGAATTGTGAAATATTTAAAGATGTTGATTGACATAATTGGGTTTTCTGGATATTCGATTACTATGTCATAAATTACGTGAGATAGTATCCCGATAGTCCCAATAATTACAATTATTAAACTCCAAGTTTTTTTCATGATATCTTATCCTTTAGTCATCGTCAAAATCTGATGAATCAAATCCGTAGTACATCATTAGTGCATATTGTAAATCATTGAAAGCTTCACCGAAGTGTAAGTTTGAATTTACATTCCAAGTGGATAGATTATTTAATATTGTGGTTGTGTATGTTGCTTCACCAACTGTTACACCACCATTAACTGTTGAATCCCAGTAGTTCTTCCACTCATAAAGGTTGTAGTTTTTGTATCCTGCTGATATATGATGATATGGATATACCTTATCAGAAACGTCCCAGAATTGGCCGTTTTCATATATACTTAATACTTCTTGGAAACCAGGCATTGAAGTAGCATCATCAAATCTTTGATGTTTTGGTACTGAATACCAAATATTCATTTGATCTTCGAATAGTTGTCCTGTTGTTACAGGAAAACTATCACCAAGAGCACTTGAAGAAACTCCTGAACTTAGATCGACAAATTCCTGTGATGCTCTTGCTTGCCAAGCACCGGTATCTGTAATCATAAACATTGCGAAATCATATGATACTTCAATTGCAGTTATTTCTTCTTCTGCACAGGCTAAGTTTCCATCATTTAAACATTGATTATAAACTGCCATAGGATCTAAAACGATTCCTACTGTGTTTGGTTGGTAATCAGTTGATGGTCTTGGGTAGATATCCCAGTCTGTAGAGTCACACCCCAGTGAATATGAAGGATCACTTACTGCACAGTCTCCCATCATCCATGGGTCTCCTGCTAAGGTTAGTAGTTTATTATCAGCAAAGAATTTGTAACTCCACCACCAACTTTCATCCATAAATCCTGATGATGGGTTATTACCCCACACTGTATTTTCACTCCATGTACTTAAGTAAGGAATTAAATCTCTTACTTCATCACTATTTAAATCAACATAAACGTCTCCACCGGTATAGTTAAATAACATTTGATGGACGGTAGTAGTTCCTGTTTCTAAGAATGATATTGGTGTATCCATTGCACCATAGAAGACATTGGCTTCTTGATTAGCTGCGAATGTTGTATATTCATCAATTGTCCAGTTTGGATCTGGTACATCAATGTCATTATCGTCTGCTAGTTCTTTATTCACATATACACCCCAAGGAAGAATATATGAAGGCAATCCTGCTTGGAATCCATAATAATTCATCATACTCATTATTGATGGATTTAGTGTTTGATATCGAGGATCTTCACTAAATTGTGACAAATCAGCAACTGTTCCTCTGGTTACGTCTCCTACTAAATCGTTTGACATAAATAAACTTGGATATGTTCCAAAGTTTTGGGAATGAGTGTATAGTTTTTGATCCCATGATGCTCCACCATCATTTGGTCCACCTTGATATGCAATAAAGTTTATCGTCACATTTGGATGTGATTCATTATATAGTTTAGCAACTGAATAATACGCTGCTTCTACTTGTGATACTAGATCATATTTTGTTAAGTTTAATTTTCCAAAATCTTCATAATAAACACCTGATCCACCCCATACAGCTATATCAATTTGACCAACTATATCATCTACTTCAGTTATACAGAAGTTATCATCGTTTAGTATTTGTCCTTCTCCACAAAGTTTAACTTGCCAGTATGTGAATAGTTCGATATCCATAGCTGGCATTGTAGTTTCAGTAAACATTGTTTCTAATAATGCATCAATAAACCAACCGTTAAATGTATATCCCCATTCATATAATTCAGACAGATTTACTTCTTCACCATAATCAAAATCAATTGTTGTTACAGTATCTTCCAAAGTATCATTTAAAGTAATAGTATAAGTTTGAACGTTAAACTTACCATATAAATCTAAATCATTATTTGGCATAAATGTTCCTGTGTACAAAGTTTCTAATGTTTCATCTGTATACCATCCAATAAAGTCATAGCCAATTACTACCGGTTCTATTAGAGTAATAGTATCAGTATAATCATACTGTTCAACTACATCCGTTTCTAGATGTTCGTTATGATATGTTATTTCATAACTTAATGCATCCCACTTCGCATATAAGATAAACTCATCCTCTACTATATTAGTATAATCATAGACAACTTCAAAGTCCTCGTCCACATACCAACCATCAAAATCATAACCCTCTCTTGTTGGTTGTTCTGGTTCTGTCAGAGTTTCACCTTCTAAAACAATTACTGATTCAATATCACTTCCCCCATTGGTATCAAAATCAATAAGTAATTCAGCTGGTGTACAAGCTGTTAATAGTACCATTGTAAATAATAAGAAAACTAGTTTTTTCATACTTTTTCCTCCTTATAATATAAAAAGTCTCATCAGAGACCTTTTTTGTTTGCCCCTATAACTTAATTATATATAACTAAAATGGTTTCGTAAAACTCTTTTCGTAAATCATTATAAAAAAGAGACTTTTTCAAGTCTCTTTAAGTTACCACTAGATTTACTAATTTTTTAGGTACAAAAATTTCTTTTCTAATTGTTTTACCTTCGATTAATGGAATAATCTTAGGTGCTTTTTTAGCCAATGCAAGTACTTCTTCTTTAGGCATATCAACTGATACTGTGATTTTGTCACGTACTTTACCGTTGATTGATACTACCATTTCGATTGAACTTTCTACAAGTTTAGCTGGATCATGTTTAGGCCATTTGGCAAATACCATGTCTTCTTTATGTCCTAGTCTTTCCCAAAGTTCTTCAGTTAAGTGAGGTGCAAATGGGTTAACTATTTTTAGTAGTGTTTCGAAATCTTCTTTATAAACATGTGTTGCCTTACTTAATTCATTTACTAGACTCATTAGTTTTGCGATAGCTGTGTTAAACTTAACATTTTCGATATCTTCATCAACAGCTTTAATTGTTTTATGAAGTGATACTTGGTATGAGTCGTTTGGTTTATCAGATACTTTTTCTTCTAGACGTGCTATTTTATCTAGGAATCTACGTGAACCTTTAACACCGTTAGGGTTCCATGGTGTTGATTGTTCGTAGTCACCAATAAATAAGATGTATAGACGTAATGTATCTGCCCCATACTCTTCAATGATTTCTAACGGGTTAACAACGTTTCCTGTACGTTTTGACATTTTTTCGCCATCTTCTCCAAGAATCATTCCTTGAGCAGTACGTTTTTTATATGGTTCTTTTGTTGGAACTACACCAATATCATATAGGAAATGATGCCAGAAACGTGAGTAAATAACGTGTCGTGTTACGTGTTCCATCCCTCCATTATACCAATCTACTTGAAGCCAGTATTTTAGTTTATCTAGATCAGCCAATACTTCATCATTCGTAGGATCAGTATATCTTAAGAAGTACCAACTTGATCCAGCCCATTGTGGCATTGTATCTGTTTCACGTTTTGCAGGACCACCACATTTTGGACAAGTTGTGTTAACGAATTCAGGAATATTAGCTAGAGGACTTTCACCATCCTCTCCTGGTTCGAAGTTTTCCACTTTAGGTAGTACTAATGGTAATTCTTCTTCAGGTATATGAACCATTCCACATTTATCACAATGAATGATTGGAATTGGTTCTCCCCAATAACGTTGGCGATTAAACGCCCAATCTTTCATTTTGTAGTTTGTTGCCTTATGTCCAATTCCTTTTTCTTCTAAGAAGTTATTGATTTTTACTTTTGCGTCTTGAACATTTAGACCATTGATTAAACCACTATTAACTAAGATACCTTCATATGTATCTGTATATGCTTCTTTAGTGATGTCTCCACCACTGATTACTTCAATAATATCTAGTCCAAATTTAGTTGCGAACTCATAGTCTCTTTTGTCATGAGCAGGTACTGCCATGATTGCACCTGTACCATAACCAATCATTACATAATCCGCAACAAAGATAGGAATCTCTTTATTATTTACAGGATTGATTGCTGAAAGTCCATTAAGTCTTACACCTGTTTTATCTTTAGCTAACTCAACACGTTCAAATTCAGTTTTCTTTTTAGCTTCTTCTTGATAAACTTTAACTTCATCAATGTTTTTGATTTTAGATTCTTGTCTTTTTAAGATGTCATGTTCTGGAGCTATAACCATAAATGTTGCACCAAACAATGTATCAGGACGAGTTGTATATACTTGAAGAACTTCTTTTGTGTCTTTTACTTGGAAATCAACATGTGCTCCCGTTGATTTACCTATCCAGTTTTCTTGTTCAATACGAATACGAGGCAATGTTTCTAGTTCATTTAAACCTTGCAATAACTTTTCAGCATATTCAGTAATTTTTAAGAACCATACATCTTTTTCTTTTTGAACTACTGGTGTATCACAACGGTCACACTTTCCACCTTGTGAATCTTCATTAGATAGAACTACTTTACAACTTGGACAATAGTTTACATATGTTTTATCTCTAAACGCTAATCCCTTTTTAAATAGTTGAATAAAGATCCATTGTGTCCATTTATAATAATTTTCGTCAGTTGTATCAACTGTACGATCATAATCAAAACTAAAACCAGCCATTTTTAACTGCATTAAAAATGTCTCGATATTTGTATCTGTAACTACTCTTGGATGTGTGTTTGTTTTAATTGCGTAGTTTTCTGTCGGTAAACCAAACGCATCAAACCCGATTGGGAATAATACATTGTAGCCCTCCATTCTACGTTTACGTGAGACAATTTCCAAACTTGAATAAGCACGGATATGTCCAACATGCATTCCTACACCACTTGGGTATGGGAACTCTACAAGACTGTAGTATTTTGGTTTTTTATCAAAATCAATCGCTTGAAATCTTTTGTTTTCGAACCAATGGTCTTGCCATTTTTTCTCGATAATCTTGTGATTGTATTCCATAACTAGTCACTCCTTTTTTAATATAAAAAAAGCCCGTCCTAAAATAAGGACGAACTTATCAAAATCCGCGGTACCACCTTTGTTCTTAGTCTAAACTAAGCACTCTTTCTTTTAACGCAAGAATCACGATGTAAGCTCCCGAGTTGCACTTACACTACTCCCTAGACTAATTCATAAAATCCATCTCCTAATTCACACCACCATTAGGTCTCTGTAAGAATCCATTTTACTACTACTTCTAGTTCAACATATTTTATAAATGTATCATAACATACGCTATTACCTATATCAAGCCTTTTTATTTGCAAAGATAGATATTAATTGTTCTAAGTAGATATCTTGTACTCCTAGAACATTAATATCTTTTAACGTTCGTATATTGGGATTTGGGTTTTTATCTATTCTGGTTTATCGTTCTTTTTATGTAATCTCTTATATAATTCAATACTTAATTGTGAGTTTTGTCTAAACGCTGCAATAATCAATAACAAAACGATAAAGAAACTCAAACTATATAAACTATTCAATATAAGAATTAAATATAATGCAGTTGATGAATATACTGTCATTGTGAATAACTGTCTAAACTTAACTTGCTTAAATCTTAAACGTAACATCCATGCACTAATTACTACAAATAACATAAACATGATAAAGTTACTTACAAAATCAAATAAAACCATGATAGTACCCCATGTCGCTTTCTGCGACATAAAGAAATCATCTATTCCTTCAAATAATTCATTGTAAAATACATCAGGATCACTTGTTTGTAAACTAAAATCAATATTTTCAAAAGCAAATGGTAAATCACTTATTAACATTTCATGTACAACCGTATTACTCATCACTAACAATAATTTATCATCATTAAACACAATATTATAAGTACTTCCATATTCACTTGAACTAATATCTTCACTTGAATCAATGTAATAATTAATGAATGTAGTTTCTAATAACAATTGGTTTTCTTCAACGTCACATTCTAAAATCGCATTACTTATTACGCAACTTTCATCAATTATATGTGCTTCATCCATAATTGATTCCTTTAAGGCTGGAGTTAATCCATCAAAAGTAACTGTTTCTATCGCAACTCTAGTACTAAGTAATAACGCAAAAAACAATATATAAAGAAACACTTTTACAAGTGAATCGTTTCTAAACTCCACAATATTCTTAGGAGATATTATACTATTATAAAATCTTGTATACATTTTAATCACCTGTGTTATTATATCATAGTTTTTATAAAAAATGTGGTAAAATAATGAAGAGGTGAAAAAGATGAATTTAATGACAAAAGAAAAACCGTATAATACATTAAATGCCTTTTACAGACATAAGTTTGGTAAGAAGGTTTTCAAAGTATCTTTAAATGGTAATTTCACCTGTCCTAACTTGGATGGTTCAAAAGCTACTGGTGGTTGTATCTTTTGTAGTGAGAGTGGTTCTGGTGATTACGCAGGAAATAAAAATGAATCACTAGAGGATCAGTTCATAAAAGTAAAAGAGATGATGAGTTTAAAATGGAAAGATGCTTATTATATTGCCTACTTCCAGGCAAACACTAACACATATGGCCCAATTGATAAGTTAAAATCATTATTTTATGAGGCAATTACTTTAGATCCAAACATTGTCGGTTTAAGTATTGCTACTAGATGCGATGCATTAAATGACGAAACATATGATTTATTAGAAGACTTAAGCAAAAAAACATTCTTACAAATAGAATTAGGACTTCAATCAATCCATGATAAAACATCTAAGTTCATCAATCGTGCTCATAGTTTAGAATGTTTTAATAAAGCAGTTAAAGAATTACGAAAAAGAAAGATAAATGTTGTTGTCCATATTATTAATGGATTCCATATAGAAACAAAAGAAGATATGTTAGAAACACTTATGTATCTTAATAATATCGATATCCAGGGAATAAAAATTCATTTACTTCATATCATGAAAAAAACAGCATTGGGTCATTTATACTTAAAAGAACCTTTCAAAGTTCTTACGTTAGAGGAGTACAGAGATATCGTAGTTGAGCAAATCGAAAACTTAAATCCAAACATTATTATCCACCGGATAACAGGTGATAGTCCAAAAGACTTATTAATTGAACCACAGTGGAGTTTAAAAAAGTTTGTAGTAATGAATGAAATAGATAAAGAACTAAGAAGAAAACAAAGTTATCAAGGTATAAAATTCAAAAGCGAAGCCTAGGCTTCGCTTTTATATTATTGGTAGGAAATACATCCTCTTTCAACGAGTTTTTATATGCTTTTTCATTGGAATAATTTTTAGTTTTTTTTATTTTTATAAAGAAAATTTATTTCGTTATTTCATCTTTTTCGCTAAAGTTTCAATTCAAACATCATTCTTTTTTAGCGAAAGCTTATCAATAATGTTCAATCCCCACTCCATTGCCAAATTATAACCATTAACCATATACTCGTCATATACTTGATGTGGAGAATGGCAGTCAGAACTAACAACTACTGGCAGATTATAACTTTTAACAATTTCAAAAAATTCTTTCCTTGGATAAGGTGATACCATTTCACCATCAATCAAAATTTTTTCACGTCTTAATCCGTTGGCATTAAACTCTAAGATTGTCCCTTTTTGTTTTGCCAAACGACAAATTCTATGAGCAATTTCCTCAGCTTTTTGATCCCATTTTTGATAATTAATCAAATACAAATCAGGATGTGCAATAAAAGCGATAGGCAATTCCTCTAAAGCTCTTTCAATGGTATCCGCGTAAAGATCCAGATCTTTTGGTTTTGAAAAATCATATGTTGAAAATAGTTCATCAGAAGTTGTATCTTTTGGTACAAAATGTACACCTAAAATAAAATAATCAACTTGGTTAAGCCATGATTGATAGACCTCACTATAATTATTTATATACTCGATTTCCAACCCTGTATATACATCAATTTTATCCGCAAACAATTGTTTCGCTTCTTCAATATCTTTTATATAAAGTTCTAAATCATCAGGTGTCATGCGGAATCCAACATCACCAGTTCTAGTACTAGGACTGTGATCGCTAAATCCCAATACTTTTACTCCTTTATTAATTGCCTCTTCAATATATTCCCTTGCGCTTCCTTCAGCATGACCACAAATCCCATGATGGGTATGATAGTTTGTTCTCATTGTCAATTCATCCTCTCACTTCTTAAAAAATATAATCATTACTACAATGAGTAAGTATGTCGCTATTATACACGTAATATACTGAAAGCAACACATCTATTTCTCTGTTTTCCAAAGAGATTGACCAAAAACTACGTAATGAGTCAACTAAGACAACATGACTGTACAATATTATCTTTGTTTTATATTAAATAAATGTTTTTTTCTACTGTCTAAATATCTTATTCAATAGAAATACTGAATAACCTGAAAAATACAAAAATAGAGCTAATAAGATATAGTATACAGGATATATAATACTCTTTATTTCTAAGAAGTATACTTTAACTAATGTTGCATCAAGTATCATGTATATAAAAATTCTTCCTGGATGGGTGACTATTGGTCTAATTAACAATGCATAAACAATCGTAAGAATTAATCCAAAATGAATGATGTGTATCTCCTTATTTTTAAATGCAATGTGTTTTGAAACTATAATCGAGTATACGATAAGAGTTCCATGATTAAATAATGATGTTGAATAACTATAAATCGGAAAATCACCATACATTGCATCTCCCACAAGAATCATTGATATGTAATAAAAAAAACCAGAGATGAACGATGCGTAGACTGCCCAGACATAAAGTTTCTTTATATTGAAGTACAATATAATTGGAACAATAAAATAAGAGATTGTAGAGAGTTCTACTGGTATTTTTGTAGGTACGATTATATGTATCACAATATTATATAATAATACAAAAAATAATTGGATTTTAATTACTTTGTACTGAACTTCTTTTGGTTTGGACAAAAGAAAGCGTGTGTATCCAATAATAACTAAAACACAAAATGACGACAATATATTTAAGAAACCAATAATCCTCACCTACTTTCATTATACGTAAATATTGTTTCTATTTATTATTCTACAACATAAATATCTGTTACTGCAAAGCCATAACCAATATATCATTATATGGCATTATCATATCCTTTATAATCTGTATTCTATCCAATAAACAGCACATAGATAAAGGCAAATACAATATATATTGTTATCGGTGTCATTACAGCCTTTTCAATTACACTTCTTGAAACTAAATTCATCACAATGTTTATCGTAAAGAAAATCATGAATATATACCCAAAGACTATAAAAATAAAAATTGATGTAGGTTCAGAAAAAACATTACCTAATCTTAACAAAACATATATCGCAAATAATTGCGCAGGAATACTTAGTAGTGATTGTACTCTTAACTGTTTTGGCAATGTTTTCCTATGTTTTCCACCCCAAGCCAAATATCCAAGTGGTGCCCCTAAACCAAGTAGTAAGTATAAGACTGATATTAATCCTAAAAGAATACCTCCAATAATAGCGACAATCATATATAATCCTCCTATTTTACTGATATTGTTATTGATGAAAAGTAGACACTTTTATATATAGTATGACTATATTATATCATGACATTTCTAATATCAAAAAATCATGATAAACAACCACAACCATTACTACTTATTTAATACCTTTTTACAAAAATGCAAATAATGTTATAATGATTTTAGATATAAAAACGAGGTGTTTTTCATGAGTGAACTTTATAAAATTATTTTGGTAGATGATGAGGATGAAGTTAGAGGAAGGATATCTTCTAAGATTTCTGAAGAGATGGGATTTGAAATAGTTGGTACTGCTGGTAATGGTTTTGATGCAATTGAATTAATTGAAAAACATCAACCTAACGTAGTATTAACTGATATCAAAATGCCTTTTGTTGATGGTATTGAGTTAGCAACTATAATTAAAAATGAGCACCCTACTATTAAGGTTGCTTTTATTACTGGCCACGATGAGTTTGAATATGCTAGAGAAGCTATTAATTTAAATGTTGTTGGTTATTTAACTAAGCCAGTAACTCAAGGAAGAATTAGTAAATTTTTAAGACAGTTAAAAGAAGATTTAGATAAAGAATATAAAGAAAAATATGATATCAATAATCTAAAAAATAATTATGAGAAAAATATTCCTATCGTTGTAGAAAACTATTTTAGAACATTATTAATTGGTAATGGTATATTAGAACAAGACATCGACCTACTAAAAAACAATAGTATTGATTTAAGTGAAGGTTCTTTCCTTGTTACATATATTGAATTTGAAAGTTCTGAAAAACTAAGTAACTCATTAAAATATAATCAATTAAAAATGACAATAACTCATTTAGTTAAAAAGGTATTAGATGATCGTTTTGAGTATTATCAATTTTTATATGAATCAGGAATAGTTGTTGTAATAAAAGAAAAAGGTGCTAGATTCATAAGAGATATTGATCACTACTTCTATGAATTATTACAGTCAACTAAAAAGTTTTTAGAAGCTGATATTATTCTCGGTGTTAGTCGTGTATATGAGGGATACAATATGTTATCTCAAGCATACCAAGAAGCAAGAAAGGCAATTGAGTTTTCTGGGCTAATGAATGTTGGTAAAATTATCTACATTAACGAAGTAGAGATTGCAAAATATAAGTATCTAAGTTTAACTGAAAATGAGGTTAAAAACCTTGAATACTGTATTAAATTTAGAACCACTGAAGAAATTGAATCAATGATTGATGAATACTATAATAAAGTAATTTCCTATAGTGATCAATTAATTGATTTTGATCAGTATTCTATTACTTTAATAAGTATTTTAATCAACTATGCAAATTCATATAATGTTAATATTAAAGAGTTCAATAAAGAAGATATCCTAACTGTTATTAACAACATTAAAGATGTTCATTCATTATTTGAGTTTTTTAGAAGTAATGTCTTTAAAATCAAAAAAATAAGTTTAGATAAAAATCAGAAAAAATCTGATATTTTACTAAACCAGGCAATTAAATATATTGAAACAAACTATCAAGATCCCGATATTAGTCTTGATGGTGTTTGTGATTATTTAGATGTTAGTGTTTCCTATTTAAGTATGTTAATCAAAAGAAACAAAAATACTACATTCACAAAATTGTTAATCCGTTTACGAATGGACAAAGCTAAAAATCTATTAAGAACTAGTGATAAAAAGATTATTGAGATATCAAGAGAGTGCGGGTATAAAGAAGTTTACTACTTCTCACACAGTTTTAAGAAAGTGGTGTCGATGACACCAAAAGAGTATCGTAAAAATGCAAAATCCGTATAGGTTATCAATTGGGCAATACATTGTAATATCTACATTTTCAGTAGTATTTATTTTTGTTATTGCAACCAGTTTATTTTACTATCAGAAATTTACCCAAACGACAAACTCTCTAGTAGACTTTCAATCTGAAGAAATTAGTAAACAAATCGTATTAAATTACGAAAACTACATCTCACAAACTTTATTTACATCAAACTATATTCAAAAGGAAACATATGAAAAAGATGTAAATGATGATATTAACGATTTAACTGATTTATATAGGTTTACATCTGATTCACAAGGTGACATTAATTCAATAAGTCTCTTTGCTGAATCTGGTGACATTCTTGTTAGTAGTGATGATGAATATAGAGATATCAATTATAGTACTCGTGAATGGTTTAGTGAAGCAACAGATAATCCTGATATCTTCTACTTTTCAGCTCCTCATATTCAAAGTGTTATCTTAAATGATAGTACTAGTGTTATCTCAGTGTCAAAAGCTGTTAAATATTTTGATAATGGTATTGAAAAAGATGGAATCATCTTAATTGACTTAAACTCTAATATCATTGTAGAACTTTCAGAAGCTACTAACCTAGGTGATTATGGACATATCTTAATCCTTACAGATCAAGATAATGTTATATACTCATCTAATTGGGAATGTCTTGATGGTGAATGTCAAAGTATTGAAGTAGTAAACGAATATATTTTAGGTGACTTTACTACAAAAATAGATGAAATAAATATGAAAGTTAACATCAATACATTAACACAAACAAGATGGCGTATTATTACATTTATGAATATTGAAGAAGTAACTGCTTCAAATCAAAATACAACTGTATTTTTAATCCTAATTTCAGTAGGTAGTGTTATCGCAACTATTATGATTGCATCAATATTATCCTCAAGAATTAGAAATCCTTTAAACCAACTGCAAAAATTAATGAAGAAGGTTGAAGAGGGAGATTTTGATAGCAAAATTGAAATCTACGGACAAAGAGAAATTGAAGAAATTGCTAGTTCATTTAGTGATATGGTAAGTAAGATTAAGGAACTGATGGTAGCAGTTGTTGATGAGCAAAATCAAAAGATTAAAAATGAGTTAGCTGCGTTACAACATCAGATTAATCCACACTTCTTATATAACACTCTTGATTCAATTGTTTGGTTAGCAGAAAACAATCGTAATGAAGACGTTGTAAGAACTGTTGTTGCTTTAGCTAGATTCTTTAGAATAAGTATTTCTAAAGGAAGAAATATTATAACTGTTAAAGAAGAAATAGAACACATTAAAAACTACCTTGTTATCCAACAAGTAAGATATGTTGATAGATTTAGTTATACCTTAGATGTTGATAAAAAGTTATATGATTATCCATGTATGAAACTAATTCTCCAACCAATTGTGGAAAATGCAATTTACCACGGTATCAGTGTTGAAGAGGGTGAAATTGGTATTCGATGTTTTAAAGAAGATAATTCTCTAATCTTTGAGGTTTCAAATTCAGGTTATGGGATAACCGATGATGAGATAAAGGAAATATATGATACTATTAAAAACAAAGATATCAATAAAGGTGTTGGAATGAGAAATGTATACCAAAGATTAAAACTATATTATGGTGATAAAGCAGATATTATAATTGAAAGTGTCTTGGATGAATCAACTATTATTAGATTGATTGTTCCAGTTGATGAGGTGAAATAATGAAAACTAAGTTTATACTACTATTCATCCTTGTATTTATATTAAGTTCATGTACTGTTGAAGAAGACAATGTATCTGTATTTATCTATAATTATGATGATCCATATGTAAATGATTTTGCAAAAAGAATCGATGAAAAATCTGATGAAAAATATGATATATTTTATTCACAAAACTCACAGGTAATTCAAAATCAACAAGTTACTACACAAATTGAAGCTGGTGCAGACTTAATGATAGTGAATCCAGTTGATCGATTAAGTGCTTATGTAATTATTGAAAAACTCGAAACAGAGGATATTCCGGTAATTTTCTTTAACCGTGAACCGTTAAGAAGAGACTTAGATTTATGGGAAGAAGTATATTATATAGGTGCTCCAGCTGAACAGCCTGGTATATATCAAGCTGATATGATTATGGAGTTATTTGGGAACAACCCAAATAATCTTAATGATTTAGATACAAATGATGATAATGTAATTCAAGTAGCTATCCTTAAAGGTGAACAAGGACATCAAGATGCCGAAGCTAGAACTGAAAGTGTTATTGATGAGTTTCAAGCCCAAGGATTTACTGTTGAAGTTTTAACAATCAAGGTAGCTAACTGGAATAAAGATAACGCAAAAGTTTCTATGCAAGAAATTATTGATGAGTATGCTGATCAATTTGAAGTTATCATATCTAATAATGACGCAATGGCAATTGGAGCAATTGAAACTTTAATTTCTAACGACTATTTCTTGGATGATAATGATGATGGAAAACTTGATTATTTAGATGAATCATGGGTTCCTGTTATTGGTGTTGATGGTTTAACTGAGGCTATTGAGTATATTGAAAGTGGCCATATGTATGGTACTGTTATTAATGATTCTGAAGCGATGGTTGAGGCAATGATTGATTTAGCAAATGCTATTTTAAACAATACAAGTTTAGATGATTTAATGTATCCTTTAGTTGATGAAACTTACATTTGGATAAATTATCGAAAATACACAAATGAATAACTGAAATAATTAGAAGGTTTATAAAACCTTCTTTTTTTTATGCAAAAATAAAATAGTAAAAATGTATAAAAAAATAGTAAGAAAACGCATTCTTTTGATGTAAGCGCTATGATAACATTAAAACGAACTAAAACAAAAACAATAGAAGGAGAAAGAAATGAAAAAATTATTAGTATTAACTCTTGCATTATTTTCTGTATTCGGTTTAAGTGCTTGTGGCGAAACAGATGACACAATCGTTATCGGAGCAAACATTTATAACTATGCAGATAACTTTATGGGAAGTGTTGTTAAATCAACATTAATCGATTACGCTGAAGAACAAGGTGTAACTTTAGACTTAGTAGATTCAGCTGGAGATCAAGCTACATTAAACAATCAAGTTGATGTATTTATTGACAAAGGTGTAGATGTATTAGCTATTAACTTAGTTAACCCTACTTCTGCTCAAGCTATCGTTGACAAAGCTAAAGCAGCAGATATCCCTCTAATCTTATTCAATAAAGAAGCTGACAAAGCTGTTATGGATTCATACGACAAAGTATGGTACGTTGGAACTATTTCTGCAGAATCAGGAATTATCCAAGGTGAAATGATGGTTAATGACTGGCAAGCTAACCCAGAATGGGACAAAAATGACGACGGAATCGTTGATTATGTTTTATTAAAAGGTGAAATCGGACATCCTGATGCTGAAGCTAGAACTACTGAATCTGTTAAAGCATTTACTGACGCTGGAATCACTGTTAATGAATTAGCATTATTAGCTGACAACAACTGGTCTACTGCATTTGGTACTACTACTATGGAAACTTGGATTACAAGTTTTGGTGATAGTATTGAATTAGTAATCGCTAATAACGATGGTATGGCTTTAGGAGCAATGGCTGCTATGGCAACTGCTGGTGTATCAATTCCTATTTATGGTGTAGACGCATTACCTGACGCTTTAACTGCAATTGGTGCTGGAACTTTAAACGGTACAGTATTAAATGATGGTGCAAACCAAGCTAAAGCTACAATCGACTTAGCAATTAACGCTGCTAACGGTGAAGATGTAGTAGCTGGAACTGATTGGGTTCTTTCAACTGACGGAACTAAAGCAGTACGTGTTGCTTATGTTGCAGTAACTCCATTAAACTACACAGAATTCGAATAATTATTTAAACTAATAAGAATAAGGAAGCGAATGCTTCCTTATTCCCAATTATTGAGGTGAGAAGATGAACGAGAAATTTTTACTACAAATAGATGGTTTAGTTAAATCATTTTCGGGAATTACAGTATTAAAAAGTGTCCAACTAAACGTTAGACCTGGAACTGTACATTCATTAATGGGAGAAAATGGTGCTGGTAAATCAACAATGATGAAATGCCTATTTGGTATATATAAACAAGATAATGGTAACTTTTATTTAAACGGTGAAGAGTTTAACTTTACTGATCCTAAACATGCTTTAGAAAGTGGTGTATCGATGGTACATCAAGAACTTAACCAAGTACTACAAAGATCTGTTATCGACAATGTTTGGTTAGGAAGATATCCTAAAAAAGGATTTTTTGTTGACGAAGAGAAAATGCTAAATGATACTATTGATTTATTTAAATCTTTAAACATTGAATTAGATCCAACAAAAAAAATGAGTGATTTATCTGTATCACAAAGACAGATGGTAGAAATAGCTAAAGCTGTTTCTTATGACGCTAGTGTAATAGTTTTAGATGAACCAACTTCTTCTCTTACAGAGAATGAAGTAAATAAACTATTTGAAATAATTAACACTTTAAAATCAAAAGGTTGTGGAATTGTATATATCTCGCATAAGATGGAAGAGATTTTTGAAATCTCAGACGATGTTACTGTTTTAAGAGATGGAGAATATATCGGTACCGAGCCAATTGAAAAATTAGACATGGACAAAATAATTGCGATGATGGTTGGTCGTGATTTAGAACATAGATTCCCTCCAAAAGATAATGTACCTCACGAGGTTCATATGGAGGTTCGTAACATAAAAACAAAATACAAACCAAGAGTAATGGAAGCTAACTTCGATTTACATAAAGGAGAAATCCTTGGTATATATGGTTTAGTTGGAGCTAGAAGAACAGAATTACTTGAAGCTTTATTTGGTGTAAGAACATTAGAAACCGGTGAAATATATATTGATGGTGAATTAATTGATAATTCAACACCAGTTAAATCATTGGCAAATCGTTTCGCCTTACTTACTGAAGAAAGAAGAGCAACAGGTATCTTCCCAGTTGCGAATATCAGATTTAATTCAACAATTGCAAATATCCACTCGTATACGAACAGATTTAACTTACTAAATGAAAAACAAATGCAAAAAGATACTGATTTGCAAATCCAAAAGATGAATATTAGATGTCGAGGACAATTTGCACCTATCCGTGAATTAAGCGGTGGGAACCAACAAAAAGTAATCATTGGTAAATGGCTTTTATGTAATCCAGATATCTTAATGCTTGATGAACCAACAAGGGGTATAGATGTTGGTGCTAAATATGAGATTTATCAGTTAATAATTGATTTAGCTAAACAAGGTAAATCAATTATCATGGTTTCATCAGAAATGCCTGAGTTAATTGGTATTACTGATCGTATTATGGTTATGAGTAATGGATATGTTTCTGGTATAACTAATACTAAAAACTGTTCTCAAGAAGAAATACTGAAATTATCAACTAAACATTTATAAGAGGTGTAAATAATGGAAAAACTAAAAAACTTAAATATTAAAGAAAGATTTACTAACTGGTTTAAAAATAAAGATTGGCGTGAATGGTTAACTAATAATGCAATTTACTTAGTTATGATTACATTGATTATAGCTGCAATCATTGTAGAACCTAGATTCCTACAAATCAATGTATTCAAAAATATATTAACGCAATCTTCAGTTAAATTAATCCTAGCATTAGGTGTTGGGGGAATTATCATTTTACAAGGTACCGACTTATCATTAGGTAGAATTACTGGTTTAAGTGCAGTTGTAGCAGCTACGCTACTACAAACTGTCGGTTCAGCTAATAAGTTCTTCCCTAACTTAGGTGACTTACCAATTATTGTACCTTTATTAATTGTAATGGTTATTGCTGCTGTATTAAGTATGATTAATGGTTACGCAGTTGCTAAATTTAAGATTCATCCTTTCATCGCTACATTAGGTATGAGTGTTGTAATTTATGGTGTTAACTTACTTTACACAGAAGGTGTAAAAATTGGTGGTTTAAGAAGTGATTATTCTACACTTATTAACTACAAAATACCAATCGTTGGTGATTTTGAAATTCCGATGTTAGTTATATATGCCTTACTAGCTACTGTTATTGTATGGGTACTCTGGAACAAAACTACATTTGGTAAAAATATGTACGCTGTTGGTGGTAACCCTGAAGCTGCTGAAGTATCAGGTGTTAGTGTATTCAAAACAACTATGTTAGTTTACTTATTAGCTGGTTTATTATACGGTCTAGGTGGTTTCTTAGAAACTGCACGTATTAGTAGTGTTGATGCATCAACTGGATTAAGCTACGAATTAGACGCTATAGCGGCCTGTGTTGTAGGTGGTATATCATTTAGTGGTGGTATTGGTAAAATCAGTGGAGCGATCACCGGTGTACTACTATTCACAATCATGGTATACGCAATGACATTCCTTGGTATTGAAGCTGCATACCAATACATCGTAAAAGGTTTGATCATCGTTATCGCTGTTGCCTTAGATACTAAAAAATATCTAAAAAAATCATAAAACTAAGAACTAATAATAATTTAAATATATCCTCAATAAAAGAAAAGCGAAGTCTCCTAAACTTCGCTTTTTTTTTATATTCTTCTAAACAGTCCCTGATTGTAAGAAATCATATAGTGATATATATAGGCAATACAGTATCAACGTATTACCTATAATAAGTGGTAATACATGTGCAAACTTATTTTTATTTTTCAATACTTTACTTCCGTATAACAAGACAAGTATTGATGCAAAATATAAACTGATTACTGATAGAAAATCTTTTGAATACATAATCATTGATTGAAAATGTCTATCTAAACCATGCCCATAATGCATCATTAAGAATGATAGTATTGCAGTTAATGGAACAACAACTCTAAGTATCATTTTTTGTTTGTTGTTAAATGATTGATAAAACAGTAGTACAGTAGTATAGATTACAGCAGAAACAATAAAGTATAAGTCGTTAACTTGATACCAATATAATCCTAATGTATCTTGTATATAATTAGCAAGTCTTCCCCATCCCTCATTGTATACATAGTACCCTAGTAAATATGACATTATTAAAACTAATATTACAATTATCCATTTTTTCATGTTAATCTCCCTTTTCTCAGAAATATGTATCATTCTTTATTTTGAAACGATTTGATGAAAATGATTGTGTTTATCAAACAAATTTTTTATGTTGTTTCTTATTTTTGTTAGTCTTAAATAATGAAGATTCACAACACATATAATAACCAATGATAATACATACCAAACTGTACTAACTTGGCTTCTATAAATGTAATAAGAAGGTGTTACTTGTTCAAAAGTTAAGATGTTAGATTTACTTGATAGATACAAGTAATCGTCATCCCTAGAAGCATAGTAATAATCTACTTCCATTTCTTTTGTACATTCTTTACATCTCAATCCATTACTTAATTGATTAAAGTCATTGTCATATTCTTTTATGGTTTGAAGATATGCACCAATGAAAAAAGTTTCCTCATTGGATGTGATTTGAATTGATTCATACCATGAGTAGTTTAAATCAGGTTCACTAGAAAACTCCTCAGTTAAATTACTTAAGTAACTATATAATCCTGTTGAGTGTTGACTTAATATTATTTCATTATCTACCAGAAATAACATTGAGTAATGGTCTTCATTGTCCATATAAAATGAATCAACTAAGTTAAAATCGTTGTTATACTTAAAAACTTGGTCTTTTTCTTGATAAGTATTTAAATATATATAGTAGTGATTATTTAGATATTGTACAGCATTTAACCCAAGCATTTGATCAAATATTATAAGATCAGTTTCTATGGACTTTGTAGTATTCAATATATACCCCACTATATCATTATCATCATTATCATCATTATCATCATTATAAATATTACCATATATATAATAAGTTCCATTTACTTCTAACATTCCAGTAACATAACCTTCTAATGCACCACTGTAATCAGTAAAATCATCTTCAGATACTGTGAAAGTTACTATTTCATTTTCAATATCAATTATCTGATATAAACTATTCTCATCATCAAGAGGATTCTTCGACAATACAAGGGCATGATTATTAATTACACTAAAAATGATTACTGTTTCATATCCTGTGATTAAATCTAAATCTATTTTTTCATAATCAGTAGTAAATACATCATCATGAACATAATAATCACTACAGTAATAATTACCACAGTTTACTAGTACTTCTTGTGTTGGATTTTCTTTTATATCTACCAGTTCATAACTTGTGCGGTTTATCATTGGAATATAAGGAGAATCAATTTTTCTAATATGATTCATAGTATCATATGTTTCTATAAAATTGTTTTCAATGAGCATTATTGGTGGTGTAATCATGAATAATATAAAAAACACTCCTAAACTGTATCCTACTATTTTTCGGTTCCTTACAGTTTTTTTACGATATCTATTATGTTTATATCTTTTTCGTAAAAGGTTATATGTATATCCTTTCTTATAAAATCCTTTTAGATATTCATCTTTCTTTTTCATGTGGGTTATATCTGTTAAGTAATTTAGGTATAAGCCATTTCTTATACTTCTAATTAATATGTTTTCCTCATTATTTTTGTAGTAAATAAAACCGGTAACAAAGAGTAAAACGATGAATGAAATGATACTTAGAACTTGAACAAACATATTAGAAAAACGAAACATATACATTGTGATATTTATAGGAGCAAATAGTAGTAAAAGAAAAGGGATTATTAAGTTACATAATCCTGGGTTTCTACTTTCAATTAATATTTCAGAAATCTCTTTTAATGCATTGTTATTATCTCTAATTGTTTCATTAAAATAACCTCTATGTATCAAAACATAGAAGTTTTTGCTGTACTTAAATGTCCCAGACTGAAATGCTGTTGAATATTTCATTAATTCACTGTCAAAGTAATCATAGAAATATATCTTTACTTCTCCTACCTCATGAACATAAAGTAAGTTCTCTTCGATAAAATACTTATCCATTAGTTCTTTATTCAGTACTTGTGCTTTACTCATAATAAATATCCCCTTTTTAACATGTTTCTATTATATTGTTGGGTCTATACATATACTGTAACTCAATATAATTATTATAACATATCTAAATCACTTTGTAAGATTTCTTCTCTAATATCCCAACAGTAAACTTATATCTTACTTTTTGTAGAAAAACACCTTCATATTATCAACTAATATAAAGGTGTTTTTCTACACGTGTTAAAATACGTTATTTTTATTTCCATTATTTTTTTATGTGTCTTTTTAGTTATTAACTCTTAACAACTTTTTTAGTGCATCTTTATTGAACCCTTTTATGATTAACCAAAACGCCATCACTAACTCTTGTATTGCTAGAGGCATCTGTAAGGCAAATCCAAAACCACTGTCTTTTCCAAATAAATGTAAAACAGCATAGAGCATATAAGGAACTACACCAATTAAACCCCAAACAGATAACCATTGTGGAATTAACTTTGTTCTATAAAATGAGACATATAAACAGCTAGCACCTATGAGAAACATTATATTTCCGATGGGTCCCATCAAATCTTGAAACTTATATAGTGTATTTGCCATAATTTCTAATGTATGTGATGAGTCACTAATATTTCCAACTTGAAACCCTATAGCCACTAAACCTAAGAACGCAATTGATGTAACAAAATACCATGTACCTTCCATTGCACCTCTAAATAACAACATTCCTAATGCTAGTTCTTCACTATCTTTTCTAAAAATAGGATATAAAAAGACTGTCATAGCTACTAATGATATTCCCATTAGTAGAATAAAGAATGTTCCATAAACTAAACCAGAAGTATTTTCTGAGACAATCTCGAGTAAATCTACGTCTGTAAGTGGTGACCCTTGTACCAATGATGACATCACTTCCCCACCAACAATTGCACTTAAGATCCCAAACACTGTTCCAAGTAAATAAAGAATTCCAGCCATCATTGAATTTTTTCGATAACTTTCCATATTTCTCCTCTTCTTTCTAATATTACCTATACTAAATACTAAACATATTTTATTTATATAGTTGCATCTTGTTCAATTTAACATTATCACCTGTTTTCCTTATAAACAAGCAACTAATAGTTGAGCCTTAAAACTTCTATTAAGTTGTGTATTAATTTTTCCACTAAAAAAAGTCCAATCTAGACGATAAAGGACTTTTTTATTTATCAAACTAACAAAGTATCTTTATATATTTTCATTCTATACAAACCATAGCTGATAGATTATCAGATATGCTAATAAACCAGTTACAAAGATACTATATATTAAAGCATCTTTCCGAATAATACTCTGTTCATACCTTCGATTTAGAACGTTTGTTGTCATAATAAATCGTTCGATAAATCCTATCTTGTTTGTGTCTGTTTCAGCTAATAGTCTAAACTCTTTTTGATCAATTGGACATTTATCACCATACATTAAGTGGCATAAGTTTCTCATAAGTATATAAGCTGGTAGGAAAAACCAATATTCAATGTTAAGCCATTTTGGTATTTTGATATGAAATAGATTAAATTTCTTACCTAAGAAGAAAATAACAAAGCCTAGTCCAATAATAAGAGCTGTCATCCCTAAATCTGACCATTTAAATACATTCATATGTGAAATGTAGTGATCTATAAATCCAGCATCATATGCCATTACATTTAATTGTGGAATAATCAGTTTATCTAAAACAAATCGAGGATTTAATCCAACAACTAACACAACTAATGCTAAAGCCCATAACGCAATATCAAAACTTGAAAAATCGAATAAAGCATTTGGATATGTGTTTTCTGTTTTCCTAAGAAATACATAATAGAACATTTTAACAAACGAACATACTGTTCCAGCACTTACAAGAATAAAGAACCACTCTGCATATCTAAACATTGGAGAACCATACTCATAAGCTTCTACTATACTATGATGTAAGATTGTTTTTGAAATATAACCATTGAATAAGGGAATACCACTAATTCCTAAAGCAGCAATTATAAACACTAATGTTGTATAAGGGAGTTTTCTCCACAAACCACCTAGTTTATACATATCTAACTCTTTTGTGTGGTAATAAACTACACCTGCTACCATAAATAATAAGGACTTAAATAATGAATGATTAATGATATGATAAATTGCCCCTGTATAACCCATTGCTCCTCTATAGCCTAAATATAGAGCGACACCAATCCCCATAATTATATATCCCATTTGACTCACAGAGTGATATGCTAACATTTTTTTGATGTTTGCTTGTTGTAAGGCTAAAAGTACACCAATCACCATTGTGATTATACCAAACCATATAATAATTGCTCCAATATTTGATGCTGTTAACCAAACAGGATCATTTAACCCAGCCATCATTTCTTTTGTAGGGAAGTAATAACTAGATGCAACTCTAATAATCCCGAATGCTCCAACTTTAATCATTACCCCAGAAAGAATTGCACTTGCTGGAGATGGTGCTACCGGATGTGCTCTAGGTAACCATACATGGACTGGTGCCATACCTGCTTTAATTCCAAAGCCAAAGACTATTAGTCCCATAATCCAGTAACGTAAACTACCTAACTCTCCCAATCTTACAATTGCAGATTCAAAACGTAAATCACCCAGATTGATATAAATAAGCATTATCGCAGAAAAAATTAAGAATCCACCAATAAGTCCCATAATTATGTAATTATATCCTGTCTTATAACACTCATCATCTTGGCCGTGTATAACTAACATATATGATGAAAAAGTCATAATTTCAAAGAATATAAACATCGTTAATAAGTCACCTGAAGCTACTGCTCCTATAACTGAACTGTAGGTAATTCCTAAGAAGAAAAAGAATCTAGTAGAATGTTCTTCTCTTTCCATATATGTATGTGAGTATACCATTACTATAAACCATATAAATGAAGATAAAAGTAAAACGATATAGGCCAACATATCAATTCTAAAACTAACACCTAATTCAAGTAAGTTAGCTATTTCAATAGTAATCGGTTGGACAAGTATCAAAGGATAAGTAATTACAATAATAAATAAAGTAATAAATCCAGTATTAATAACAACCCTATCTCTTGATTTAGATGATACTTTAGCATAAAAGATTTCTATAAAAGAACCTGCTAAAGGAATAAACACAATAATTAATGGTAAAAACTTGATTAAAGGAGCGTTTAATATTGTATTAAAAAACACTGTCTGTGAAAACTTATTAGCTACATCAAACCAATTACTAGCATATCCTACAAACAGTAATAAAAGTAGAATAGAAAACCCAATTAAAATCGAGTTTGATTTCACCATTTTATCGAAAACTTTCATTTTTGGAAATCGATGCATATCAAGCCCTCACTTTCTTTAAGGTATCAATGTAGAAACTGCGGATTCAATTAATCCCATTACTAGATTAGGGGAAACCCCAATCACAATTATTAATATACCTAGAATTATTAATGGTGCTATCATCGTTTTTGGGGTATGTTCAATTGAAGTTAACCGGTAATGATATTTCTCATTTTTAAGAAACGCTAAAATAATGATAGGTAAGTAATAAAAGGCATTAAGTAATGAGCTAATTATCAATATAACTAAAAAGATAACATAATTACTACTTAGCACTGCAGTTCCCAAATAGAATTTAGAGATAAATCCACTAGTTAAAGGTATCCCAATCATACCTAAAGCAGCAATTGAAAATACACTCATCGAAATCGGCATAATAAATCCCATTCCTTCAAAGTCATCTACATATCTTGTCTTCTTATAATAGATAATCTCTCCAACAGATAAAAATAATGCTGTCTTCATTAGCCCATGTGATAAAACATGATAAAATCCTGCCCGTAATCCTTCAAAAGATAATAGTCCTATTCCTAAAAGAATATATCCTATTTGAGCTACAGAAGAATATCCAAGCATCCGTTTAACATCTTTTTGAGCAATAGCAAATACTGAGCCCATAATCATACCAATTCCCGCAACGATAATTAGAATTGTTGAGATGTTAAGATCGTTTAATATTTCTAGTCCAAATACTCTAAAGAGCACCTTCACAAATACTAGAATATATACTTTTATAACAATTCCTGATAACAATGCACTCGATGTGCTTGGAGCACTCGAGTGTGCATCTGGTAACCATATATGTAAAGGAAAAATCGCAGCTTTTATTCCTAAACCAATTATCATAAATCCTAAAGCAACTACAATATTATATGGATATAAAGTATAAGCATCTCGTAATGCTTCACCAACTAAAGTAATATTAGTGTATCCAGTAACCATATATAACAAAGCTACACCAAACAAGTATGATAAAGATCCAAGTTCATTCATCATTACATATCTAAATGCTGATCTATAAGTATCTTTTTTTCTTTTTATAGAAATAATAGCACATGTTGTTATCGATAAAATTTCTATAAACACATATGTATTAAACAAATCGTTTGTATATAAAATACCAAATAAAGACATTAATAATATAAAGATTAAAACATAATATCTTCCATACTCATTTCTTTCAATTCCTTCTGTTTTATCACCTACAGAATACAAGTAAATAATCGAGGCAAGTCCTGCGATTATTGTGCTAAATAAAGCAGAAAAAGAATCAATGTATAACTCAATCCCAAATCTAGCTTCATGGCCCCCGAAAGTATAGCTAATTACTTCTACTTCATTTACATAGTATAGGATATAAACTGAACTGATAAAAACGATACCTAAAACAATGAAACCAAGAATTGCCATATATTTAAACGGTCGTCTTTTTAATAGGGGAATGACAAGTGCCATACCCATAAGTAAAATCAAATTCATTATAGGCAATTGATTAATGATCATGATTTTCCTCATTAATCAATAAAGACAACTCTTTTTGATCAATTGTCCCATATGATTCATAAATCCGTATTACTAAAGACAAAGCATATACCGTAATAGATACGACGACCACAATACCTGTCAATATAAACACAGATGGTAAAGGATTAATATAAGTAACATCTGTTTGTTCTGGATTAAGTAACGGCGTAACTCCTCCAGTAACATTTCCTATTGAGATAAAGAATAAAAATATCCCTGTTCCCATAATGTTGATTCCCATAATTCGTTTTATTAAATTATTGTGGATAACAACAATTCTTAGTCCGACAACTAAGATAGCGATTGCTCCAATATAATTAATATTATCAATGATTAACTGGATGTTCATGATACACCCTCATCAATGAGTAAGTTAAATAGATTAATCATTGTTGACGTAACTTTAATCCCAATAACAATCATTAATAATGGAATCATTCCCCCTGATAATATATTACCTAACTCACCAGTAGGGAATCCTGATTCAATATTCATTAGAAAACTTCCGCCGATTAAAAGCCCAATTAAACCGATAATAATAAAAATCATTATCCCCCCACTTTCAGCTATATCTGAAATAGTGTGTGAGAACTTTTTGTTGCCTTTTTCTCTACCAAAAACTAAAGTATATAAAATTAAGGATGTCCCAATAATAGCTCCACCTGCAAATCCTCCACCTGGAGAAATATGTCCGTTTAAGATGATATATATTCCATATACTTGCGCAAATGGAACAACGATTCTAGTAATAGTTCTAATAATAATATCATTCATCGTCTTTCATCTCCATATCATATTTAGTTGATCGAAGAACTGAACCAACAGCGACAACTGCTGTGAATAGAACAATAGTTTCGCCAAGTGTATCAAAACTTCGATAATCCGCTAAAACAGCTGCGACAATATTTGATACATTCGTCTCTTCTCCACTATTATCTAAATAGTGTCTAACAACCTCATTATATGATGGTGCGTTTGTTGTAGCATCTGTTGGCATGTTTAATATTCCTACGACTAACATAACAAATAGTAAAACAAACAACATCTCGACTAATATTTTTCTCATTTTTCATACCTCTCAGTCTTCTTAATAACTGCAAAGAACAAAATTGATGTAACTCCAGCACCAATCGCTGCTTCTGTAATCGCAACATCTGGTGTCTTTAGAATAAGCCATAGAACTGACATTAATAGAGAATATGCTGAAAAGAGGATGACTGCTCCGATTAAATCCTTTGTTCTTCCAATAGCTATCGCGCAAAGAACTAGAAACACAATGATAATAATATTAAGAATCACCATTTTGTTCACCCTCTTTCTCTTTTTGCATTCGATAATATGCGGTTTTAGCTATCGCATGAGCAGCTGTTGGAGTTGTTATCCAAATGAAAATTAAAATTAATAATATACTAAAAGATACAAAAGTAAATCCTTGCCAAAGAATTAAACCCAGTCCAATAAGACCAGCACCCATCGTATCACACTTAGTAGTCGCATGCATTCTAGTAAACACATCTGGCATTCTGATTAAACCAACTACACCAACGAAAAAGAAAAACAAGCCACTTATTAAACAAAATATAATTACTACATCTAATATCATATCCCAAATCATGATCCTAATTTTCCTTTCATTAAAAGTTTAGCTAATCCTATCGTTGTAATAAATCCCAACAATGCATAAACAAATGCAACATCCACATAAAATAATTGAGTTGTAATAAGAGCTATCATAATAATAATCACAGTAACTTTAGTCGCAATAATATTGATAGCGACAATGCGTTCCTCAGGTGTTGGTCCAATTACCGCTCTAAACAATCCCACAAAAGTAAGTAAAACAAGTATAATAATTACGACTAACACAACAGATTCAATCATTTTTTTACCTCCTCTAATGCAACAAAAGCTTTTTCAAGTCTACTATCATCAAGAGAATGGATATGTTCTTTTAAAAGACCATGAACGACAATGTTATCTTGATCCATATCAACTGTTAAAGTTCCTGGAGTTAAAGTAATAGCATTTGCAAAAAAAGCCTGATTTAAATCTTTTTTGAGAGGATTTCTAATCGTTTCAAAACCTGGATTAATCGGCATTTTTTTACTTAATACAATTCTTGCCACTTCGATGTTTGACTTTACTATATTATATATTAGTACAATAAACAGTATAAAAAAACGCCAAATAATTCTAAGTGTTAAGCTAGTAGCTT
Organism: uncultured bacterium; assembly: GCA_965601565.1. Taxonomy (GTDB): domain Bacteria; phylum Bacillota_I; class Bacilli_A; order Izemoplasmatales; family Izemoplasmataceae; genus Xianfuyuplasma. The sequence goes on from CBFCWG010000008.1 coordinate 63,796, forward strand.
CTTGTTTGTTGAATATAAGATCATAATTGTAAAACACTACCATACCAGACACTAGAAAACCAATAATTATAGTAGTTACATCCAATCTAAATGATAAAACAATCCAAAAAATCAACAATAAAATAAACAACAGGACAGCACCCCATTTTTTACTCAATTTTCACCAGCACCTTTCGATTTTTGTCATATTAATTTCCCAACAAATATATTAATTTATTATAAGAATCTGAAAATGTTATAATGCTTTCTTATTTTAATAATATCAAATTATGCTTTATATTTAAATAGATGTCTCATATTACCTCTTTGTCATTCGTTTAAAGTAATGTTCTTATTAGTAATAAATTATTTAAATCAACAGCTTTTATATTGAATAATTTATTTAATTATTCACAAAAATAATAATAGAAATATATGATTTACAGTACTAATCACTATCATTAAACCGCTTAGTTAAACACTTAAATACAATGTGACATAAATATTAAAAATAGTTATTGTGTTATACACAGGTAGTGTGTTATGATATATGTGTGTAATACACAATAAAGGAGATGAAGATATGAAACATCAGTATATTAGGAGTAAAAACTTTCTATTATTATTCACCGGTACATTGGTTTCTGGTTTAGGTAGTAGAGTGTATGGTTTTGGTATATCATTGTATTTATTAGATTTAACGGGGTTAGCTACTTCAATGGCTACATACATATCGATATGGACATTTGTCTTATTTGCTATTAGTCCAATTGCAGCAACATTTACAGATCGATGGAAAAACAAAGTAAAAGTTTTATATGTAACTGACTTTGGTAGAGGTATTGTATATTTTCTATCTGGTCTTGGTGTATATTACTTTAATCAAATAGGAAATACTAGTATGGTACTAGCTACTATATATGTTTTATTAGTCTTTATTGCATTACAAACTGCGTTCTTTAGTCCAGCAAGTAGTGCTTTATTACCACAACTAGTTCATGAAGATGAACTAGTAAGTGCTAGTAGTTTATTTCAATTAACTAGATCAGCGCAAAATATCGCAGGAATGGCTGTTGGAGCATATTTATATGTTGAATTTGGAATTGTTATATTAATTATTATTAATGCAGCAAGTTTTATTTTATCTGGTCTTAGTGAGATGTTTATTCGTTATGATAAGGCAATAAATCAAGAGCGATTAGATGAAACTGCATATGAACATCAAGAAGAAGTTCAAAATGGTAATAAGCTTAAACATTACTCTAAAAGAGTTATTGATGACTTAAAAGACTCTGTTAAATATTTATTTACTAAAGGAAAACCAATTCTTTCAATTATTTTTATCATTGTATTAAGTATTTTATTAGTAGAACCTTACTTTAGTGTAGGAGTTCCTTATCTAATAAAAGAATACTTAACATTTATGAAAATGTTACCTGATTATATACTAGCAATTAGTGGTTCAGCTACAAGTATTGGTTTAATTGTTATGAGTATTGTAATTGCTGTGTATATTGGAAGTAAATTAACTATCCATACACTACTTAAAATTGCCGGAACGATATATGTTGGTATATCAATATTTTATGTATTAACGATTAGTTCATATGATAAGGCAATAATCAATGAAGATACATTCTTGTACTTCTTTATTGGGGCAAACTTCATTGCTGGTCTTACTAGTGCATTAATTAACGCACCAATAAATGCTGCAATTAGTAAGTTTGTTGACCCAAATAAATTGGGAAAAGTTGTAACTCTTATGGATTCATTTGGTGGTATTTTGATGCCTTTAAGTATTATGGCAGCAGGATTTGTAATTGATTATATTAGCGTATATACAGTTATGTATGCAATGCTTGTAGGAATGATACTAATGACTTTTAGAATTTATCAAGATGACAATATAAGTCTATTAAACTAACAAAAAGCCCTTAATAAGGGCTTTTTTTTACGGGAAATTTTAAACTATACGACTTAATATACTTTTGATTCGTTTAGTGTTTAGGTGTATTTCGTTTTAGTCCATTACGTATAGTAGTTGTAATATAAGTAATGGTAAAGTTCTACTACTTCATTACTGTATTCCTCAGAAATTCTAAATTGGAATCTTCCGTGTTTATTTACTCCATAGAGAAGTACTGATAATGAGTCCTCATTATTGCAATATCCTATACCAATACTGAATTTTTTGTAAAGACTTTCATCGTTTCCTTGTTCTAACTCAATAAGGAAGTGTGCATCGAAGTCACTTTTCTCGATACAATCAGCACATTGGATTACAAGTTGCAAAGGACTTGTTAAGTATTCTATAATATAAGATCATTTGATTAAACAAACTGATTGTTTCTATTTTTCACCCAAAATGTAAGTGATACTAAAAATCCAGATAGACCCATTATGATAAATAATAATGAAACGGAAATACTATCTCCAATTAAAGAAACTACAAATCCTCCTAATGGCATTGTACAAAGGACTACTATCCCAATTATTGAACCCAATCTACCGCGCATTTCTGGTGCAGTTACTTTCATAATGGTAGCGCTAATAGGAGCACTTACAATTGGGACACTCACTCCAAATAAAAGCGATACTATAATAATCATTATTAAATTAGTCATATTAGTGAAGTTAGTATAGGCTGGGACACCTAACAACATGTACATCAATCCCTGTAAAGATAACCCACATCCTATGGCTGTGATTGAATTAATGTTTTTACCTTTTTTACCCATAAAGTATCCTCCTATTATCATCCCTACTAATAAAGATACTCCTAAATAGCTTAAGCCTTCAACACCTAAGCTTAAAACTTCATTTACATAAACTGGTCGTAATACGTTATAAGGTACCATAGTAAAATTCAAGAAGGATGCTAGTAGTAATAATGCAACTAAAATCTGTTTTGTTTTCAAATACGCGAATCCTTCTCTGATTAGAATAAAGTAGTCCTTTATTTTAGGCTTTTGAGTTACCTCTTCTCTTTTATCTTTAAAGTTCATAGAAAGAATTAATAATCCTGAGAATAGGAATGTAAATGCATCAACAAGAATGGTACCCCATATACCAATCACAGCAATTAGTATTCCTGCAATACTTAATCCTACTAGAGCTCCTATATTTCTTGCAGTACCAAGCCATGATGAACCTTTTACATAATCGTCCTCTTCTATGATATTGGGTAATATAGATCCTCTAGCTGGATCAGCAAAGGATTCAAATGTTGAGTTGATAGAAACAAATAAAAATATATGCCATACTTCTAATACATTTAAGAAATAAAGTACTGCCAAAACTGCAACAGCAAGACTTCTCAGTAAATCTCCTAAAACTGTTATTATTTTCTTATTATATTTATCAGCAATAACACCCGCAAAAGGTAGTATTATTATATTTGGAATAATGCTAATGGCAAATATTGTTCCCATTAGAACTCTACTGCCAGTCATAACATATACCATCCAACTAAATGCAATAGAATCTATATAATCACCAAATCTTGTAATAAAAGTAGCTATTAAAACTTTCGTATAATTTTTGTTAATAATTGTTTTCATAAACATCCTCCATAAAATTTTTCTTGTTTGTTAAATTTCATTTTATCGTACAATGTAATTTTAAATAAATCTAAAAAATATTCAATACACAACAAAGAAACGCAACTAAAAGTTGAGTTCTCAACATTAGACTATATTAAAAAAGCCCTTATATGAAATACACTGTATCAAGAAAAATGGACATTAAAAAACCCATAGAGTAGATACTACTTTATGGGTGTATTTTTTATATTACCTTCTTTTTCTCTTTCCTAATTACGAAGAAATAAATTGGTGAGTAATAGATTACCATTACTAGAAAAATTGAAACAACTGTACCAATAACGTATATTACATGCCCAAGAGGTTCTAATATTTCTAGTGGTGTACCACCTGAATGCAACATGAACATGAAATTATGATCTAAAAGAAGACTTACTGGTAACGCAATTGCTACTGCTACTATCAGAAGCAACAAAGCACTTATTTTAAAGTGTTTTATTGTAGGTCTATATCCTTGAACAAATATTAAGTACATATAAACCCATAAAAATATAATATGGGAATAGAAGAACTGATAATAACGATAACGGTCTGGACCGTAGCTAATATCAGGAAAGAAAATACTAAGAATAGCTCCTAATCCCCAAAAATAAATTAAATAAAAGACTTTTTCATTTTTAGATATAATTAAATATATAGAAATCCATATATTCAACTTACATACTCCAAGTGGTAAAAAGTTTACCCATTCTAAAGTCCCGTTATGTCCTTTCCATATATACAAACTAATTTCAAGTGTTAGTAAAACAAAAGCAAAAACATAACGCATTACTTTTTCATGTTTATAATCTCTAATTTGATCTTTATATCTAATGATTAAGTAAATAACCAAAGCAGTAATTAAAATCTGTAAGACATGCCAAAAACTAAAGAAAGTCATATTGATACCAATTTCATCACTAAAGAACATCATGTACCTCCCAAAATATTATTCCATTCTTAAAAACCATATCATTATTATACCATACAACCATTAACTATAATGAAAGACTGGTTGTTGTTGTTCTAAAGAAACTAATAGATTGTTCTAACTTTATATTACTTAATTAGTTTCTTCAGTTCCTCAAAAATAATTTTGACAACTAACATGTCAGCACTACCACCTGGTGAGATATGTTGGTTTTTATATTCATCAGATAGTTTTTGAATATGGTTAATGTTATTTTCATATCCACCATTGTGGATAACATCTTTCATGTCTTTTTTTACTTTGGTTAAGACATCTAATCCACATTTGTGGATTATTGTTGTATCATCTAATTCACTCATTAAGTGGATTAGATAATTGTGGTATGTTACATCAATGTCTAGGTTATGGTATTCTGGGATATCAAAGATTAAATCTAATCCTTTTAATCCTTCATTTCTTATACCTTTTATATTGTGTTCTAAGAAGATTTTATCACTGTTTGATAGTTCTTCTTTTTCATTGATTCTTTCATAGTAATCACCAATGATAGTTTCACTAGTTTTAATGATTAGATTTTGCATGTATTTTTTTGATTCATTTAACATGATTGTTTTAGCTAGTGCTGGTAAGAAGATTCCTAGTAAGAAGATTAACCCTTTATGAGTGTTTACATTATTTGTTGCATTAAACATTCTTTTTTCAGCTCTTAAACCTATCTTTTGTAAGGCTATTGGATCTATTTCTTTTTTAAAACCTTCTTGAATGTATTCTTTAATGTATTTTTTGATTGAAAAAATACTTTTAATGAATGTTTCATAGTCCATATCTGTATGACATCCACTATCTCTGTGTGATACTAATCCAAACTTAGGATATTGCTCTAATTCACTGTACATTGCTTTTATAGTTATATTAGTTATATGATCTGTGAGGAAGTTTTCAATAATTTCATTTATTTTAGCGAATAGTTCTTCGTCTGTATGTGTTTTATTACGAGCACAGATGTGAGCGTAGTTATTACATAATAGACATTTTCTCATTTCGCATGATAGATCTTGTCTTGATATTGATTTTATATTATAAACATCAATATCAATTAGTCTGCCTAGTGGTGTTGCTTCTTCGATTTCGATTGTTCTTACTTTTACAAGAGTACCTAATTCATCTATAACAAAATAACAGTAATTACCATCTTCGGAGAATTGGTGTCCATTGAGTAATATTTTATCTTTGAATGTATCAAAGATAATTTCATTAAAAAATGCACACATAAAACGTAGATGGATTGGATTTTTATTTTGTCCAACTACGTTTGTTTTTAAGATGATTACTGTTTTGTTTGGATATTCATTCATTAAGTCTTGAATGTGTTGTGCTCTAGTTTCTCTTGCCTGTAAGATTGTGTTCATACAATCACCTCATGTTTTATTAAAAATTATTTTTAACAAATTTAACACATAACTCACAGATGTCATCAACATTAGTACCTGTCCAGTTATGTTCTAATTTTATCTCTTTTCGATATTTACCATTTTCGAAAGTATTGATTAATCTTTTCTTGATTATATTTCTATTCTTAAATATTCCACTGTATACAAGTCTTTCATCTAAGATTTGGAGTACTTTCTTTATATCATAATCTATATAGTTTAATCTCCAATATAAGTCAAATATATCGTGGATTCTCTCATTATCTGTTCCAAATTTGGCAAATGTTGATATCTTCTCATAAATACTTAGATTGTTGGAGTCAATTGGAATAATTGCGCTTGTATTTGACAATTTAAGTTCATAATCAACAGTACTGGGGATAGAAGTTCCTTGTAGATGTACACCTACATCAATGAATAAGAAAAAACTATCATTAGAATCATTGAATTCAAGTTCTACTCTTGTACCACTATAATCAGCTTGGTTTAAAGGTTTTGTTGAAACGATTTCAATACCTATATCATTATATATCTCAGTTTTACCTAAATCTTGTATGAAGAAAGTAATCCCCTCTGGTGTAATAGGATACTTAATGAAATCTAAGTCGATGTCTTTAGTATATCCCCTTTTACCATCTGTAAGTTCATACATTACAACTCCACCTTTAAATACAACCTTTGAAATTAGTTCCTTGTTTGTAGAAGGTTATGATATAAATATATCCTGACAAACTTTTTGCCTTACTTTTTCAGGATCGTCATCACGTTTAAATACTCTTTTAAACATGAAACTCAAGTTGTTTTTAGTCATTGTATCTCCTTCCTAAATCTTTCTTTTAGGATATCTTTATCTCTAATAAATTCCTCACAATATTTCTGATATTGATAGACCTTGAATCCTGTATTAAGATAATCTCGATAATACTTGATTACTTGTTTATATACTCGTCTTGAAACATTATTTGAATTCCTAAATAATTCAATTAGTAATCGTTCTTTATCGTATACATTTATTTCTATTCCGTTGTACACTGTTTTTGTTCTTCCTATGTTGAATAAATGTCGTGATTGCCAATGTTGAACAACTTTATCATCACTAATTTTACGTGATCCTCTCTTTGTTGCAATATGAAAATCATCTATAAAATAATCAGTCATACCATAAATTGAAAAGAGTGTGTTCATAGTAAATATTCCGTACGGAAATCTTAGGGAATACACTTCTAACATATCATAATACATGTTATCTGAGTAAATACCTCTAGCAACTCGAAAATATTCATTTTTTTTTGATTTTTCAAATAATGTATTCTTACTCTCCTCTTTAGTAGTTATTAGTTTATTTTTCATAATAACTTCACCTCCACAACTTTTGTCTAACAGTTCTCCTTATTGTGTTAGACAAAAGTGAACTCACCTTTATTATAACTAACGTCTAACAGTTTGTCAATAACTGTTAGACGTTAGTTTTTATATTAGTGTCTCCCTAGTTTACGTGTTTGGATATCCTCTATTATGTTTTTACCGTTAGGTCCGGTTAGGTATTCATATGTAGCTAGTGGTACATATTCCTTTATTTTTGTTATTTTATTTGTTTTAATTAGTTTTCTTATTAGTGAAGCACTTATTGGTTGGTTATTGTGTTCTTTTCTTTTAATTATTTTAATATGGTTACCTAGATAGTCTTTTAATACTTGGTTATATTTATTTGTGTTGTAACTAAATGGTTCTTCTCCTAAGTATCTTCTGTTTATATTAAATATCTTTGTATAGTATTGTTTGTATACTAGTACATCGACTAATGTTTGCTCACTTTGGATTAGTTGATCTTCTTTTAGGAAGTATTTAGGGAATGTTATTTTTGATACTAAGTAACTTAGTGTAGGTAGAACGATAACATTCTTAAACTGGGAACATACTTTTTGGATGATTTTAAATCGATCTTTAAAAGGAAAACTACTTAAGTCTTCACTAACAACGAAAACTAGTACTTCTTTATTTTCTTTTGAAGCTGTTTCTATTAAATGTAAATGTCCGTTTGTCATAGGGTTTGCGTTTATTATTACAGCTGCTTTTTTATTATTTGATATTTTATATTCTAGTTTAAGTTCGTGTAACACTTCAGTTATGTAGTCTCCACCTTCTAATAAAACAGTATTCATTGTTTCAACTAATTTTTTCATATTTAAAGATGTAAATACTTTTTCATTTTCTGGGGAAGTAAATACAAAGTAATTATAGATGTTATTTGTTTTTAGTTCATTTACTAAATGACTAAACATCAAATTAGTTATGTTTTGATGTTTATAGTCTTCATGAACTAAAAAACACTTCATTACATTATTAGCAAGTGACGCTGTAGCGACTAGTTTTTCCTTGTCATAGACTAATATAGAATAGTTAATATCAAACTCATAGTCGAGATTATATTTGCGTAGAAAGGAAATTAATTTGTTTTTCTCTTCTTCTAATAGAACTTCTTTGATTTCAAACATATTATTACCTCCTTCTTTTACTCCACTTTTATTATACTACTTATTAGGTAAAAAGTAATAAAAAAAAGAAGTTCGTTTTACGAACTTCCCATTAGTTAAATATATTATTTATATAATTCTTTTGCATATCGTCTAAGATATCTTGTAAGTGTTCAATTGATATTATAGAAGTTAACCCATCTACTGTATTAGTAAGACCACAGTATAGTATCCATTCCTCTTTATATGAGTGATAAATTATTTTAGCATTGTTTCCATAAAACATGAATTCTATATTCTCCTGAACTACCTTTATTTTTCTTATACAGTCCTCGTTATCACTTTTAAACTCATACAATACTTCGAGTATCAATTCTAAGTTAATAATATCACTTCTCTTTCACAATTAAATTTACCTTTTTCATCTATATTAGTTATTGTTTTTCTCAAAATTCCAAGAATCCTTGCACATATCTCCAAGAGACAAATTAGCGCTCCAAAATAGTTCATTATTTGCTTTTGATGAATCTGCATATACTATTGCTAAATCTCCAGAACGTCTACTTTTGAATCTATAGGGGATTTTTATGCTATTAACTCTCTCAAAAGTTTCTATAAGTTCAAGTACGCTAGTTCCTTTACCTGTACCTAGATTATAAATACTAATTCCAGTTCTCATATTATTTAAAGCAGCCACGTGACCTTTTGCCAAATCAACTACGTGTATATAGTCTCTAACTCCAGTTCCATCTGGTGTGTCATAATCATTTCCAAATACATTTAGTTCTTTCAACTCACCTTTAGCAACCTTTGTAACATAAGGCATCAAATTATTTGGGACACCTTTTGGATTTTCACCTATTAGTCCACTTCGATGTGCTCCCAGTGGATTGAAGTATCTTAATAATGTAACACAGAAATTAGAGTTTGCATTTGCAGTGTCAATCAAAATTCTTTCACACATTGCCTTAGTTTCGCCATATGGATTTGCAGTCTTCTTAAGTTCCATATCCTCAGTCAACGGTGATTGTTGTTCACCATATACTGTTGCTGAAGAACTAAAGATGAACTTATTAACTTCATATTTAATGCATAATTTCGAAATATTGATGGTGCTCAGCACATTATTATAATAATAATCTAATGGTTTTTCGACTGATTCTCCAACTGCTTTGAATCCTGCAAAATGAATTACTGCATCAAACTTATACTTTTCAAACAAATTTTCAACTTTATCAATATCGTTAACATCATACTGATAAAACTTAATATTTCTTTTACTTATTAAGTTAATTCTATCTAATACATCAACCTTACTATTCGAAAGATTATCAACTACAACAATAGTATCTTCTTTATCCAACTCAATTAATGTATGTGATCCAATATACCCAGTTCCACCTGTTACTAATATATTCATTATTCCACCTTCTTTAACTAGTTTATTATATAAGTTTTATTAATTGCCTTTGATATCCAGATTTAATCATATTGTCTGTAATATCTCTTAGTGTGTCTCTACATATAAACTTCTTTCTCAATGCAATTTCTTCTAGTTGTGCCACTTTTTTATTTGATAACTCCTCATATTCTTTGATTTTAACTGAAGCATGTAACATGCTTTCATATGTCCCGGTATCAATCCATTCAATATCTTTTCCTAATAATTCGGATTTAAGTTTACCTTTTTCCAAATAGATTTTATTTAAATCTGTTATCTCTAACTCTCCTCTAGCAGATGGTTCCAAAGTTTTTGCATAGTTAGTAGCTCCTGGTGTATAAAAGTACAATCCAGTAGCAACAAAATTAGATTTTGGATTATTGGGTTTTTCTTCAATAGATAATACTTGATTATCTTTATCAAACTCAATTACTCCAAATCTCTTTGGATTATTCACCTCATAACCAAAAACAGTACAATATCCATTTCGCAGATTTTCACATGCTCTTTCTAGATTTCCTTTTAATGAATCGCCATAAAAAATATTGTCCCCTAGAATTAACACTGAATCATCGTTACCAATAAACTCCTCTGCAATAATAAACGCATCACTTATTCCTCTAGGTACATATTGAATCTCATAGTTCATTTTAATTCCAAACTGAGACCCATCTCCCAAGAGGTTTTTAAAATTATATTGTTCCTTATCACTAGTTATCAATAAAATATCAGTGATACCAATCTCCATTAGTATACTTATTGGATAATATATCATTGGTTTGTCATAAATTGGTAACAGTTGTTTATTTACACTCTTTGTAATTGGATATAATCTGGTTCCAGCTCCAGCTGCAAGTACAATACCTTTCATATTTTCTCTCCTTTAAACTTTCTTGTAGTAATTCACGTACCAATCAGTAAATTTCTGTAAACCTTCATCAATATTAGTTATTGGTTTAAACCCCACTTCTTTTTCTAACAGACTTGTTGATGAGTAAGTTTTATGAACGTCTCCTGGTTTTATAGGTTCATATATCTTTTTAAACCTCACTTCTTTACCGAGTGAATTACCAAGGCATTTCTCCAATGTTGTAATGAAGTTCATTAGTTTCTCAGGAGAATTGTTTCCAATATTGTAAATCTTATGTAATGCTCCAATGTCTAAAGGGGGTTTAACTAACAAACGTAAAATCCCTTCAACAACGTCGTCGATATATGTAAAATCTCTATACATATCATTTTCATGATCACCATTATTGTAAATCTTTATGTTCTTATTATTGAAGAACATATTAGTAAACTTAAAGTAGGCCATATCAGGTCTCCCCATAGGTCCATAAACTGTAAAGAACCTTAGCCCTGATGCAGGAATATTGTATAAATGACTATATGCATGTGCCATTAACTCGTTACTCTTCTTGGTTGCAGCATATAGTGATACAGGAGTATCAGCAAAATCAGTTTCCTCAAATGGAACTTTCTTATTGGCACCATATACAGAGCTTGATGATGCGTATAACAGGTGTTCTACCGGATATTGTCTACATGCTTCCAAAATATTGTAAAACCCATTAATATTACTTTCAATATATGCATCTGGATAGTCAATTGAGTATCTTACTCCAGCTTGTGCAGCTAAATGAATCACATAATGAAATCTATTTGTGTGAAACAGATTTATAACATCAACTTTTGAGGCAATGTTCATTTTTTGAAATTTAAAATCATAATAACTAGTAAGTATTTCGAGTCTATGTTTCTTTAGATTAACTTCATAATAATCATTTAGATTATCAATACCTATTACTTTACACCCATTTTCAAGTAATTTTTTACAAACAAAGAATCCAATAAAACCAGCGACTCCCGTTACCAAATATGTTTTACTTTTGTCAATCATAATTTCACCTTGTATAATTAAATTGTATTAAATTAACTATACTTGCCTTTCTTTAA
>CBFCWG010000009.1:0-63489 GCA_965601565.1 uncultured bacterium
AAACTAGAAACAAAGGTGGTACCACGGATTTTATAAGTTCGTCCTTATTTTAGGATGGGCTTTTTTTATTATAAAAAGGAGGAAAGAAAATGAAAGAACTAGAAAAGAAATATAATCATTTAGAAGTTGAGAAAGGCAAATATGATTTTTGGCTTAAAGGTGGCTACTTTAAAAGTGGTGATTTAAGTAAGAAACCATATTCTATTGTGATTCCTCCACCCAATATCACAGGAAAATTACATTTAGGACATGCTTGGGATAATACATTACAAGATATAATTATTAGAAGAAAAAGAATGCAAGGATATGATGCATTATACTTACCTGGTATGGATCATGCTGGTATTGCTACTCAAGCCAAAGTTGATGCAAAACTAAAAGAACAAGGGATTTCAAGATATGATATTGGAAGAGAAAAGTTCTTAGAAGTTGCATGGGACTGGAAACATGAGTATGCTGGACATATTCGTGAGCAATGGGAAGCTTTAGGAGTTAGTGTGGATTACTCAAAAGAGAGATTCACTTTAGATGAAGGTCTTTATCAAGCAGTTACTGAAGTTTTTGTTAAACTGTATGAAAAAGGATTAATTTATCGTGGAGAAAGAATCATTAACTGGGACTGTCAAGCTAAGACTGCATTAAGTAATATTGAAGTAGATCACAAAGAACTTGAAGGAGCATTTTACTTCTTTAAATATATATTAGAGGATGGTAGTGGATATTTAGAAATCGCTACTACAAGACCGGAAACAATGTATGGAGATACTGCTTTAATGGTACATCCCGAAGATGAAAAATTTAGAGAATTTGTTGGAAAAAAAGCATATATTCCAGGGACAAATCGCTTAATTCCAATTATTGAAGACAGTTATGTTGATAGGGAATTTGGGACAGGATGTGTTAAAGTAACTCCAGCACATGATCCAAACGACTTTGAAGTAGGTAAACGACATAACTTAGAAATGCCTTTATGTATGGAAGAAGACGGTACAATGAATAGTCTTGCTCATAAATATGAAGGTATGGATCGCTTTGAATGTCGTAAAGCTTGTGTAAAAGATTTGCAAGAATCTGGTTTATGCACAAAAATAGAAAAATTACTACATAATGTAGGTCATTCAGAAAGGACTGGGGTAATTGTTGAACCTCGTTTAAGTAAACAATGGTTTGTTAAAATGGAACCACTAAGTAAACAGGCAACAGCGTTATCTGAAGTAGAGTTCGTACCAAAAAGATTTGAAAAAACATTCTTAAGATGGATGGATGGAACATTTGATTGGTGTATAAGTCGCCAATTATGGTGGGGACATCGTATTCCAGCATGGTATAAAGGTGACGAAGTATACGTAGGTAAAGAAGCACCTGAAGGTGCAGGATGGACACAAGATATTGACGTACTTGATACTTGGTTTAGTAGTGCTTTATGGCCATTTAGTACATTAGGTTGGCCAAATAAGACTGCTGACTTAGAAAGATACTACCCAACTGATACTATGGTAACTGGATATGATATTATCTTCTTCTGGGTAGCTAGAATGATTTTCCAAGGATTAGAATTCACAGGAGAAAGCCCGTTTAAGAAATGTTTAATACACGGATTAATTAGAGATAAAGATGGTAAAAAGATGTCTAAATCTCTTGGAAATGGTGTTGATCCTTTAGAAATTAAGAAAAAATATGGAATTGATACATTACGTTACTTCTTAACAACAAACAGTGCACCAGGTATGGACTTAAGATTCGAAATTGAAAAAGTGGAATCTAGTTGGAACTTTATTAATAAATTATGGAATATCTCAAGATTCACATTGATGAACCTGGGAGAATTCACAATTGAAGATGTTGAAATAGATACTGATGAACTATCATTAGTTGATAAATGGATTTTAGCTAAACTACATAACACAATATCTGACATGGATTATAATTATGAAAAATTCGAATTTGGAGAAGCTGCTCGTAGTATTCATAACTTTAGTTGGGAAGATTTTGCAGCATGGTATGTTGAAATCGCTAAAATAGCATTAAATAGTGATGATGAAATTACAGTAAAAAGAACAAAATCAATTTTATCATATGTATTACTAGATATTATGAAATTATTACACCCATTTATGCCTTTCGTTACTGAAGAAATCTATCAACAAATACCACATCTTGAAGAATCAATCATGGTTTCCTCATGGCCTGAAGCTATCGAGGAATTTAAAAATGATCAAGCGATTAAAGATTTTGAAATCATCCAAGAAATGATTAAATCAATTCGTAACGTTCGTGCTGAATATAACGTAGCACCAAGTAAGCCAATCTCAATACTTGTAAAACCAAGTACTATAAAAATTCAATTATTGTTACAAGAAAATATGGCAATATTGAACCGTTTCTTAAATCCTGAAAACTTAGAATTTATTACAGAATTTAGTTCGGATACCGAAGTTGTTTCAATTGTATTAAATGACTTAGAAATGTTCTTACCACTTGGCAGTTTAGTCGATTTAAATCTGGAAATTGAACGATTAGAAAAAGAATTAAAGAAACTTAATGGGGAAATAAAACGTGGTGAGGGAATGCTAAGTAATCCTAACTTCGTTAACAAAGCTCCTCAGGCAAAAGTTGATTCAGAAAAGGCAAAACTAGAAAATTATAAGGAGCAATTCCAAACTGTAAAGCTACGATTGGATGCCCTGAAAAAATAATGTTCCAAACTATTACAGAAGCTGTTAACTGGATTGAATCAGTTAAAAAGTTTGGAGACAAACTAGATCTATCACGAATGGAATTAGCATCAACAATCTTAGGACATCCAGAAAAAGATTTAAATGTTATTCACATAGCAGGAACAAATGGAAAGGGTTCAACTGTATCATACTTAAAACATATCTTACTAGAACAAGGATACAATGTTGGAACATTTACTAGTCCATATATAGTTAGGTTTAATGAACGAATCACTTTTAACTACAACGATATATCAAACGATGAATTGTTATATTACATCAATAAAGTATATAGTTTGCATAACGAAGTATTTGACAAGTTTAATGAAGTTATAACTTTCTTTGAATTAGTTACACTGATTTCATTCTTATACTTTAGAGATAAACAACCAGATTATGTTATTTATGAAGTTGGACTTGGTGGCAAATTAGATGCAACAAACATAGTATCACCAATCATCACTGCGATAACTTCTATCAGTTATGATCATATGGGTGTTTTAGGAAATACTCTTGAAGAAATTGCCTTAAATAAACTAGGAATAGTTAAGGAAAACATCCCCCTAATTACAGCAATCAATCAAGAAGAATTATTCCCAGTGTTTAAAAAATACACGATAAGAAAAAATAGCGAACTTACATATCTTAATAAAAAAGATATTACAAACATTGAGTATGGGAAAACAACAAAGTTCGTATACAAAACTAACTCCTATCAAATTCAAATGTTAGGAAACCATCAAGTATACAACGCTTGCTTAGCTATAGAAATAATTAATAAACTTGTTGAAAACGAGTTATTAAAAATAGATAACGCAAATATTGTTCAAGGTTTATATCAAACATATTGGCCTGGACGCATGGAAACATTTGGTGATATCATCATTGATGGAGCCCACAATGTTGGTGGAGTAAATGCTTTAAAAGATTCA
Source organism: uncultured bacterium (assembly GCA_965601565.1). Lineage (GTDB taxonomy): Bacteria > Bacillota_I > Bacilli_A > Izemoplasmatales > Izemoplasmataceae > Xianfuyuplasma. The sequence goes on from CBFCWG010000009.1 coordinate 3,650, forward strand.
ATGGAAACTTTATTTAAAGATAAATATATTAAAGTCTTATTCACATCTATGGCAGATAAGGAATATTTTGATAATATTCAAATCATTGAAACATTCGCTGACGAAATTCATTTCACTGAATTTGAATATCCAAGATGTGAAACCGCAGAAAACTTATATAATGTTTCAACCCATAAAAATAAGTTTATTCATAAAGATGCTATTAAGGCATTAAATGAACTAAGAGACTTAAAGAAAAATGAAATACTATTGATTACAGGTTCACTTTACTTTATTAGTTACATTCGTAAAGAGATATGACAATGTCGTATCTCTTTTTTATTTGAGTAAAATTCTATCATTGCAAGTATAATCTATTTGAGGAGTGATAATTTTGTTTATGATAAAAGAAATACCACCTGAAGAAAGACCAAGAGAAAGATTTTTAAAATATGAGACGGAATCAATTCAGTCGCATGAACTAATCGCAATAATTCTCAGGACAGGTTCAAAAAATGAAAGTGTTCTAGATTTATCAAAAAGAGTAATGTATAAGTTTACTAATCTAAAAGATCTTGCAAACTCTAATGTAAGTGATTTATTAAAAATCAAGGGGATTGGGAAAAGTAAGGCTATTGAATTAAAAGCTGCTTTCGAATTAGGTAAAAGAGCTTATAATGAAACATTTAGTGAAGGAGTAAAGCTAACATCACCTGAAAGTATTTATTTATATCTAAAAGATCAGTTAGAAATGAAAACTCAGGAACATTTTATTGCGTTATATTTAAATACAAAAGCAGAACTAATTAAAAAGGAGACATTATTTGTGGGAAGTTTAAACTCTAGTTTAGTACATCCCCGTGAAATATTTAAACATGCAGTAATTAATAGTGCAGCATCAATTATAATTGTCCACAATCATCCAAGTGGTGATCCAACACCCTCAAAAAATGATATTGAAGTAACAAGAGTTATTCATCAAAATAGTTTAATGATGGATATTAAGTTAGTTGATCATATTGTTATTGGAAGGAATAAGTACTTTTCTTTTAAGGAAAAAGGGATAATATAAAAACACCTCCAAATTTTGGAGGTGTTTATTTTAATATCGTTCTCTTTTTTTTCTACGTTTCTTTTCATGATGATCATTACTATAAGGATCTTTGCCATAATTGTCTCTTCCAGCAAAGAATGTAATGATTAGGAAGAAGAAACCTAACATTCCACAAATAATTGGGATAATCATATATTCTGTATAATCATAAGTAATTATTTCGGGTTCACTATTCATAGTTAATAATGGTGGCTGCTCAAAATCATAATTTAGAGCAACTAAATCAATTTTATATGTTCCTTCTGGTAAATCTACTTCAAACATTTTTCTAAAGTCTTCATACCTAGGACTAGTATTTAAAGGTATATATCTGAAAGTTGGAAATACCGCATCATCTGTCAGATTATCAAAGGACAATATATATAGTGGGTTTGCCTCATCATCAGTAAATCTTATCTCATTACTATTGTAGAGTATATAACTATCTACTCGAGGATCACCAACGTATATATTAAGCTCCTCATCTGAGAAGTCACCATATATACCATCTTCATGATTCCAATAATACTCATCTTTGATAATGATTTCTTCATGGGGCGTTGATACTAGGTAGTATCCAAGGATACTTACACCAATTATTATGAATGCAAATAAGTATCTAATACCATAATTCTTACGACCATTATCTCCAACTGTATCATAACCATCTTGTTTTATTAGTTTTCTATCAGTTCTTATTCTTTCTTTAGCTTCTTTTTTTTCAGGAGTATTATTTAACTTCCCCTTCATTTTCAAGTAGAAGTAAACAGATAAACTAAATGATATCACGAAAAGTATAATAAATATAGTTAATGTGCCTATATCTCCAGTGACTTCACTTTGGGACGATAGTTTAAAACTAAGGTGAACACCTATTTCGACATCATAATAAACTTCGTATTCGCCTTGTTTAAGATAAACTTGTCCAACTCTAGTGTAATAGAAGTCTTCAGGATCATCCAAACCAGCATATTCTCCAAATTGGTAAACTTGTTCTGTATCTAGATTTTTGAGACGTATTTTATATTCACCAATATCATGGCGTGTACCTTGAAACTCAGTATGATAAACATCAATATAGTTGTAGTAACCACTATAAGATAAATCGTATTTTAACTCTTCGTCGAACAGTTCCATCTCTAGAGAGTAATAATCTGCTTCAGTAACAGTTATTATTTTTTGATCATATGGAGTCACAACTACTTCATTAATATAGTTAAGGCCTGTTGCCTTTAAAAGTACTACTATCAATAAAATGAAAGTTATAATTCCTGTAATTGCTAATTTATTCGAATACTTATTTTTTTTACTCATCCCAATCACTCCCAACAAATGTGATGTTTCATTTTTTTATATGTTTTTGCATATATTTTGAAATCTGCTTTTTGGGTCTACGTCGTATTAACTTAGTTCCATAAAAACTACATACTCCAGCTAATATTAAACTGAAACTAAAAATTAAAATGTTACTCACTAAACTTTGATTAGTTAATCCAACACCACCAAAATTATCTTCACCTTGAACATATGTAGTGTTAATTGAATATGTTCCGGCAGGCAAAGTAATTGTACCAAATACATCGTAGCCATTAATCGTCTTAGTTTCACCTTCAGGTAAAGGTTCCAATTTATATCTTAAATTGGTAGTTTTATCGTAAGCTTCAAAATTGAAGACATATGGTAAGTTTGTATTACTCTCATCTTCATCAACTTCAATTCTTGCATAATTCCCTAATTCAACAACATTGAAGTCATAAGGAATGTTATTAGTATCTAACATCACATAGTATGTTCTCTTTGATGCAATATCAATTGTAATTTGTCCTGAAGTATCCATTTTTGTTATGTCTCTATTGATAAAACTTAACCCTGAAATGACAACAATTACCAAACATATTAATGCTATAATATAAATGGTAACGGGCAAGATTATTGATTGATTTTTTTTACTTTTCAACATTATCACCTCAGTGAACATTATAACATAATTGACTTGAAAAATAGTATATTAAAAAAAACTTTGAATTATACTTATTTTTAGCCGAAAAGTGTAAATTTTACTTGCATTAATTATTTATTAATGTATAATTTATTTGGCTATCAGGAATACCGAGTAAAATCTATTGACAAATAGAGGGTAATTTGGTATTATTTTTACGCTGAATAAAGGCATACCGCACAGAGAAGGTTTTAAAGCTTTAGCTACCTTAATGGCGCGTCTTAACAAATAAAATGAGGAGGTGCTTTATGTACGCAGTAATCGAAACAGGTGGAAAACAAGTAAAAGTATCAGAAGGTAGTGTTATCTACGTTGAGAAATTAGACGTTGAAGCAGGAGCTACTTATACTTTTGACAAAGTATTAATGGTTGGTGGAGAAGACTTATCAGTTGGTAATCCATATGTAGACGGTGTAACTGTTGAAGCAACAGTTGACAAACAAGGTAAACAAAAGAAAATTATCGTTTTCAAAATGAAACCTAAGAAAAAATATCGTCGTAAACAAGGACATAGACAACCGTATACAAAATTAACAGTAACAAAAATAAATGCATAGAAAAATTCTTATGGAGGTGACTACTAATGTTATTAGAAATTAATATTCTTAAATGTATGGCTTCTAAAAAAGGTGTTGGATCAACGAAAAATGGTCGTGACAGCGAATCAAAAAGATTAGGAGCAAAATTATCTGACGGTCAATTCTGTACAGCTGGATCTATCATTTATCGTCAAAGAGGAACTAAAGTTCATCCAGGAAATAACGTGGGAATCGGTGGAGATGACACATTATTTGCTAAAGTAGATGGAATCGTTAAATTTGAACGTATAGGTAAAGATAGAAAACAAGCTTCAGTTTACCCAGAATAATTAACATATGGCAAATCACAAAGTGGTTTGCCATTTTAATTCAATCAAGCTATAATAAAATTATCGAAAAGGTGGTGATTTAATGATTAGTTTAGCACAGTTAAAAGATTTAGAGGAAATTGATGAACTGGCAATTTCCGTAATTAGCGATATGTCTAAATCAAATATTCCCCAGTGGACATTAGATTACCCGAGAAGTAAACACTACTTTAAAGATGTTGTAAGCCAATCTTTATATATATATAAGGAAGAAGGCAAAATTTTAGGGGTTATGACAATACTACCTGAAAATGATCCTCCTTATCAAACTATTAAAGGATGGTTAAAAGAAAAAAGTATTGTTATTCATAGAGTTCTAGTTGATCCTACTGCTAGGAAAAAGGGGATTGCTCAGAAACTATTGGATTATGCAGTAAAAATCGGCAGAGATTTAAACTTTCAATCAATTAAGATTGATACTCATCTAGAAAATTACAAAATGAGAAACTTTTTAACAAAGAACAACTTTCAAGAAATTGGCTACTTAGAATGTATCGACCGACAAGCATATGAAAAAGTATTGGAGGAGTAATAATGAAAAAATTACTAGTTGTATGGAAAAGTGATAATAATATTGATATCGAAAAATTTGTTGTACCATTTACATATAATTCAAAAGCACAAAATTGGTTTATGGATGTTGAACTTTTAATATGGGGTGCTTCACAAGCTCAAGTTAAGGTTAATCCAAGTTATCAAGAGTATGTAAAAACATTGATTCATAATGGTGTTAATGTTTATGCTTGTAAAATGTGTGCTGATGATACTGGTGCAACTGAAGTATTAGAAAGTCTTGGAGTTACAGTTATGTATACTGGTGTTTATTTAAGTGAGAAATTACAAGATGATGAATGGGAAGTAATAACTTTATAATGAAACGAATTGTAATAATGGGACCAAGTGGTTCTGGGAAAACAACAATTTGTCGAAAACTAGGAGAGAAACTAGATTTTACTAGTTTACATCTCGACAGCGTATACTGGAAAAAAGACTGGGAAAATATTAGCAAACAAGATTTTGATTTATGGATGAGGAAATTTTTAACAAAAAATAAGAAATGGGTTATTGATGGTAATTATACCAACAATAAACATTTTAAATATCGCCTTGATTTAGCGGATACTATTATCTTTTTAGATTTTGGTACACAAAAAGCACTTCAAGGAATACATGAACGCGCTGAAAAATGGAAACATCGTGTTCGTAGTGACATGGCTGAAGGTTGTGTTGAGGGGATTGATCAAGTGTTTTTAAAATATGTAGCTGGATACTATAAATTCAGAGCCAAGTATTTAAAAGCAGTTATTAAAGAATACTCACATAAAAAGCAAGTCATAGTATTTAAAAATAGAGAAGAGTTATATAATTGGTATAATTCCCTATAGGAGGAATTAACATGTTCGTTGATTTAGTAAAAATAAAAGTATCATCAGGAAAAGGTGGCGATGGAATCGTCGCTTTTCGTAGAGAAAAGTTTGTACCAATGGGTGGACCTGCTGGTGGAGATGGTGGAAAAGGTGGCGACATTATCTTTGTAGGTAATGAAGGACTTTCAACACTTATTGATTTAAAATACAATAAAGTATTAAGAGCTCCTGAAGGAGAAAATGGTAAACCTAAAAAAATGAATGGTGCAAATGGTAAAGATCTTATTGTAAGAGTTCCTGTTGGGACAACTATTTATGATGATGAATCAGGTAAAGTTATCGGTGATGTTACTGAAAACAATCAACAAGTAGTTATTTGTAAAGGTGGACGAGGTGGACGAGGAAATGTTAAATTTACATCCTCAAGAAACACTGCTCCTGAGATTTGTGAAAAAGGGGAACCTTCTTATACAAGAGTGATTAGATGTGAGCTTAAAGTTTTAGCAGATGTTGGGTTAGTTGGATTACCAAGTGTTGGTAAAAGTACAATTATAAGCATTGTATCTAACTCAAGACCTAAAATCGCTAGTTATCACTTTACTACATTAAACCCTAATTTAGGGGTTGTCCGTGTTGAGGATGGTCGTAGTTTTGTTATGGCTGATTTACCAGGGTTAATCGAAGGTGCAAGTTTAGGACAGGGATTAGGACTTCAGTTTTTAAGACATATTGAAAGAACGAGAGTAATCTTACATGTTATTGATATGAGTGGTAGTGAGGGACGAGATCCATACACTGATTACAAAGTAATTAATAATGAGTTAGAATCATACAAATATGATTTAATGAGAAGACCGCAGATAATCGTAGCTAATAAAATGGATATACCTGGTGCTGAAGACAATCTTGAAATGTTCAAGATGGAACTTGAAGATGATTACCCAATTATTCCAATCAGTGCAGCTACTAAAGAAAATATTGATGAGTTGGTTTATAAAACAATGGACTTATTAGAAAACACTAAAGCATTTGATTTATATGATGAAGGTGACTTTGATGAAATTGTTGAGTACAACTTTGAAGCTGATGAAGAAGTATTTAGAATTCAACGTGCTGACGATGGTGTTTATGAAGTTGTTGGAGGACCACTACAAAAAATCTTTGATATGACAGATTTTTCTAAAGATCAATCGGTTAAAAGGTTTAGTAGAATCTTAAGAAGTTTGGGTGTAGATGCTAGACTAAGAGATTTAGGTGTTAAAAACGGAGACACTGTAAGAGTATTTAGTTTTGAATTTGAATTTATTGATTAAGACGATATTTAATATCGTCTTTTTGTTTACTTAAAATTGTTTATAAGATAACTATATTCATTATGCTATAATTGAAATATGAGTATAATATTTTACTAAAAGGAGATGTTTATGGACTATTTTGAGGTTGTTAATTCAAGATTGCTTTACGTATTAGTAGGTTTTGTAATTTTATATGTTTTTTTATTAGCATTCTTTTTTGCACAAAAAGCTTGGAAAAGAGCTGTAGAATTAGGTTTTACTAAGTCACAATTATTAAAAGTAATTAAATCAACAATTGTTGCAACAATTGTGCCATCTTTTGCTATCGTATTAGGGTTATTTGTTCTTGCTACTTTGCTAGGAAATGCTTGGCCATGGTTGAGGTTAAGTGTTATTGGTAGTGTAACATATGAATCAATGGCTGCAAATATGGCACGTGGAGATTTACTTAATGATGTTGCATTATCTGAAGCGGGAATTGATTCGTTTGTAACGATAATGTTTGTTATGACTGCAGGTATAAGTTCTGGAATGCTTGTATTATTATTCTTTGGTGAAAAAATTCAAAAAGGAGTTGGGAAATTAAGTTCTGGCAAAAACTCTTTTGGAATCGTAGCTTTAGAAAGTTTTATGATTGCACTAGTTGCAACATTTCTTCCAGGTTTTTTAGCATCTGGGTTGATAGCTGTATTAACGTTCTTAACAAGTATAATCATCACTGTATCATTTGGGTTATTGGTTACCAAAAAACCAAAATTTGGATGGATCAAAGATTTCATATTGGCATTCGCTTTATTAGGTGGAATGGCATCGAGTATTCTTTGGACGAGTTTGTTGGGGTAGGTGAAATATATGAAAACTAAAGAGCAATATTTAAGAGAAATGAATCGTTTAGGACGTTTTGGTGTATTAACTACTTTGATTCTGTTATTTGCAGTACCATTAATTTTTGGTTTATATCATAATGCCATGCCTACAATTGCAGATTTCTTTAAAGCGGGATCGGGGGTTCTGATATTATATATCCCAATAGGAATTATTGAAGTATTATCATACTCACCAATTTTAGGTAGTGCTTCATATATAACCTTTATTACTGGAAATATTATGAATTTAAAGATACCTATTGCTACAAATGCACAGGAACTGGCAAGTACTACAAAGGGAACTGAGAAATCTGACGTTATAACTACTTTGGCTATCGGTGTTAGTTCTATGGTTACAATTATTATGATAGCGGTTGGGGTATTGTTACTGGTACCGTTAGAATCATTGATGACAAGTGATGTAGCAGTTACTGCATCTGGATATATATTACCTGCTTTGTTTGGGGCACTTATTATTGGATTAATGAAATCGAGTGGAGATATTCAAGTGAAAGGAAAAATGAAAGCGGGTGTTTTACCATTCTTTATTTTACTGATTATCAATTTATTCATATATAAAACAGAGCTCATTTCTGGAGTATTATTGATTATCACAATTCCATTTACAATACTTTGTGCTTATGTATTATTTAAAATAGGACAAATAAAAATAATAGTAAAAGAAAATAAGGAGGGAACAGAATGAGTTTGTTAGAGAAGGCAATTAAGTTTGCACCCGAACTAATTAAACACCGTCGAACAATTCACAATTTTGCAGAGATATCTGATGAGTTACCAAAAACTAAAGCTTATGTAAAAAATGAACTAGAGAAATTAGGATTAAAACCTATTGAGTTATCTAAATCAAGTTTGGTTGTAAATATTGAAGGAGATAATCCAGGGAAAGTGTTTATGCTTAGAGCTGATATGGATGCATTGCCAATGCCTGAGGATAATGATTTAGATTTTAAATGTACAACAGGGACTAATCATGCATGTGGACACGATCTGCATACAACAATGTTGTTAGGTGCCGCTAAATTATTAGTGGAGAATAAAGATAAAATTAATGGAACTGTTAAACTGATGTTCCAAGAAGCTGAAGAAACACTTATTGGAGCAAAAGCGATGATTAATGAAGGGTTATTAGAAAATCCTAAAGTTGATGCTGCGATGATGATACATGTTTTTGCAGGGATACCTGCACCAACAGGTTTAGTATTTTATTTAAGTGATGGTCCAGCAAGTGCCTCAAGTGATTGGTTTGATATTACTATTCAAGGTAAAGGAGGACATGGGGCCCAACCTAATCGAAGTATTGATCCATTAGTAGCGATGAGTAAAATCCATTTAGGACTAGGAGAAATTAACTCTCGAGAAGTTGATCCTGAAAAATTCTTAGTTATTACACCTTGTGTTGTTAAAGGTGGAACAGTGGGAAATGTTATCCCAGATACTGCATTTATTCAAGGTACAATTAGAACCTTTGATAAAGAAGTTAGAGAAATGGCAAAAAAACGAGTTAAAGAAATTGCGGAAGGTATTGGTAAAACATACCGTTGTGAAATTGATGTTAAATTATATAGAGGATGCCCAAGTATGATTAACGATAAAGCAGTTAGAGATATTTGTGCAGAAGCTGCTAGAGAAATCGTTGGACCTCAAGCTGTAATTGATGCATCATTAATCCCCGAAGCTGGTGGTGGACGAATGGGTGGTAGTGAAGACTTTGCATTTGTAAGTGAATTAGTACCTGCAACTTTGTTTGGACTTGCTGCTAACTTACCACATGCTGATGGTAAAAGTTATGGACAACATCATCCTAAAGTAATGTTTGATGAAAAAGCATTACCTGTAGGAACTGCAGTTTATGCAAATGCTGCGATTAAGTGGTTAGAAAAGAATAAATAAAAAGCATCTTCGGATGCTTTTTATATTATAGTTTATACAACGAACTATAAAACGCTGAATTAATATATTATCTTTATGATATAATATTAATGGAGTGTGATATTATGTATAGTTACTTAATTGGAGAAATTACTGAAATAAACCCAAATAATATTTCTTTGGAAGTTAACAATGTTGGGTATAGTGTATTTACACCAAACCCTTATGAATTTAAATTAACAGAAATTGTGAAAGTATTTATATTTCATTATGTTAGAGAAGATGCAATTCATTTATATGGTTTTAAAACTAAACCAGCAAAAGAGTTATTTATTAAATTATTAAGTGTAAAGGGAATTGGACCTAAAAGTGCAGTTGCAATATTAGCTACAGGAAATGTAGATGATGTTGTTGCAGCTATTGAAATTGGAAATGTTAAATTTTTAAGTAAGTTTCCTGGTATTGGACCAAAAGCATCGCAACAGATTATTTTGGACTTAAAAGGAAAACTTAATTTAGAAGTAGACCGTATTATTATAAATGATAATATTAGTGAAGTTGAAGAAGCTTTAAATTCTTTGGGATACAAATCTAAAGAAATTAAAAAGGCAATTAAAAACTTAGATGGTAGTAAACCAACAAATCAATTGTTAAAAGATGCTTTGGGACAGATGTTGAAATAATAAATATTTGGAGGAAATTATATGAAGTTTTTTTCTGATGAAGTTGGAATAGAATTTAGTGCATTTAATCTTGTACATATGATGATGTTTTTATTACTTTTTGTTGGAATAGTTCTTATTTATGTATTTAGAGAGAAGTTTCGTAACTGGGAACATGAAAGGAAGTTCGCTAAGATTATAGCAGTGATAGCATTTGTTTGGGAAATTGCATTATATGTATGGCATATAGCTAATGGCCATAATGATTGGGAACATATAGTTCCAATTGGACTTTGTGCATTTACCTTATATATAGGAATCTTTTCGTTGTATTTCAAAAACTACAAATTATTTGCAATTGGATATTTCTGGACATGGGGTGCAGTGGCAAGTGTTTTATTCCCTGATATATTGTTCAGTGTTGATCGGTTTAGATTTTACCAGTTTATGTTCGGACATATGAATTTCTTCTTTATGTTTATTTATATGATCTTAGTCTATAAATGGTACCCAACATGGAAAGATTGGTGCAAGAGTTGTATAACCTTATCTATAGTGGTTGTGATATTGATTATCGCGAGTAATACAACAGGTTATAATTTAATGTATATGTTGAGAAGTGATGGAACACCATTTGAAATCTTTGAAGGTTATGGATATATCGTTTATTTATTAGGAGTTATATCGTTATCATTCATTGTTATATTTATTTGGTTCTTACCATTTATGTTCTATCATAAAATAGAGAAAAAAATAAAAATCGAAGAATAATCTTCGATTTTTTTTTATTGTGTGAAGAGATTAACTATATCATCATGATCATAGTCATTGGCGATTGCCAACATAAGAAGAATACGAGCTTTTTGTCCGTTTAAACTTCCTCCTAATATACAACCTTTATTAGTTAAATCTTTTCCGCCACCTTCATAGGCGTATGTATCAAGAACTCTACCTGAATAACATCTTGATACGATGATTACAAATACACCAACATTAATAGCACGTTCGATAGCATCTAACATTGTTGGAGGTAAATTACCTCGACCAAGTGCTTCAATTACAATACCTTGAGCTTCTTGTTCAATAAGATAATCAATTAACTCACCATTCATTCCAGCGTATGCTTTTATAAGGTAGGTTGCATCATTAATTTTATTATGTAAATTATGCTTTTTGTTATGTGTTATATCTCGATAGTAAATAACTTCATGGTGGTCAATAATACCAAGTGGTCCAAAAGCAACAGATTTAAATGTGTCCAAACGCATCGTATGCGTCTTAGTTACTTCAACGGCACTGTTTATCGCATCATTCATAACTACCAAAGTTCCTTTATCGATACTTTCAGGAGACATTACAACTTTGATACTAGAAACTAAGTTTGTTAATCCATCATAACCTAACTCACTAGCATTCTTCATAGAGCCAGTTAATACGATTGGTTTTTCAGAATTAATAACACAGTTTAAATAGAATGCAGTTTCCTCAAGAACATCAGTACCATGAACTACGACAACACCAGCAACTTCAGGCTGTTTTAAATAATCTAAAACAACGTCAGCTAAATTTTTCATATCAAGAGTAGTAATCGATGGAGATGGTTTTCTTGAAAACTCATGGATAATTAGATTATCAAATTCATCGATACCTGATAAGGTTTGTACAATCTCATTTGGACTAAGAGATGGTATTGCACCATGCAATTCTTTGTCAACTTTCATCCCGATTGTTCCACCTGTAAAAACTAAAGCAACTTTCTTCATGTCATCACCTCACACATATCATAACATATAGAAAGTAGAATGAATACCAAATTATTTAAAAAGTGATGTCTCAGACGATTTGAGTATCCAAATGTATGGAGTAAACATAATCAGTGAAATTTAGGAGTTATAAAATAAAGACAAAATGACCATAATTATGAGATGAAATTAATACGCAAAATTTGATTTACTAAAACATATAAAATAAGAGAATTTAAAAATAACTTCATTGTCAGTGTTTTATTTGATTTTAGAAAATAGGTGAAAGAGGTGAAGAGAGGATACAAAAAACTTTTCCCACATTATCCCCATAAATAGACATAACAGCCTTGTTAAGTCATCTATTATAGTTAACATAATATATATTATAGGAAGTAAAATTAATATAGCAATTTCGCCTCTCTTCTGTTATTTTAATATGTATATAGAGTGTTTTATTATAAAAATATACTAAAAATCAACCTCTCTCATACAGTTAACATATTCATTTATATTCGATGACTATATTTAATTTATAAGAAAACCTCTTCTTTTCGCCACTAAAATAATGGGTAGTGAATTTTTGATTATTTAGCATTTTATTGTAATTTCATACATTCTGAGGTCTTATGTATAAAATCTGTTAGAGGCAAAATTAGGCATAAAAAAAGGGGTATAAATTTATACCTCTTTTTAACTATTTTTGATGTAAAAACTCAACTGAATTGGTCTCTAAATTTTTGTAAACCTCTTCTGCTTCTTTTATTGTTGTATCACATATTTGTTCAGGGGTATGACAATCTACTCCGAAGATTGTTTTTACTTTTGATTGCTTTACAAGATTCCAAAACTCGATTCTTGGATATGGTTGTGTTTTTCCCTGAGGTGTATTTCTTTTTCCTCTTCTAAATCCATTACCATTAAATTCTAAGATAGTATTTGTTTCCTCTGCACATTTGATAATTTTATGTGCTACTTTGATTGCATGTTCGTTCCAATCTTGATAACCACACATATATAAATCTGGATGAGCAAGGATATCGAAGTGTCCTGTTTTCATTCCTTCACACACATATTCTGCATATGTATCAATTTCTTCTTTTGTACTTAAGGCAAATCCACTAATTAGATCATCCATTCGTTTTGTCTTTGAAATATAGTGTTGTCCTAGTATTAAATAATCTAGTTTACTTACCAAAAAGTCATAATATTCTTCATGATCATAGAAAAATTCTACTTCTATTCCTTTTTTGATGGTCAATGACTCAGAATATTTGTTTTTTACTAATTCTATCTCTTCTAAATATGATTCAAAGTCTTTTGGCCTCATCCTAACACCAAAATCATCTACTCGTGAATTGGGTGCATGATCACTAAATCCTAGTTCTACTAAGTTGTTTTTTATTGCTGACTGGACATAATCCTCGCAGTTCCCTATTGCATGTCCACAAAGTTGGTGATGGGTATGATAATTTGTTTTCATATTAATCAATACGGTAGTGACAACCGATGCTTTCTGTTCTTTCTAGTGCTGACATAATGATGATTAATGCTGTTTGAACCATGTTTAGTGCTTCGTAATAATACTTTGAGTTATTAGGATAATTAATTAAGTCATTTTCCATTTCTGTAACTTGTACTTTGGCGAATTTTAATCCTTCTTCTTTACGAACGATACCTACATATTCATCCATAACCATACCTAGTTTCTTTTTCATAGGTTTGTAGTTATAGTTATATGTTTTGTATTGTTTGATTTCTTTTTCAGTATACTGTTTTTTAAATTCTTTGTGGTTTATGTTAATTGCAATTCGATTACCAAATACAATGCATTCTAGGAGGCTGTTAGATGCTAAACGATTTGCACCATGTACTCCATTAGATGCAGTTTCTCCATTTGCATAAAGGTTTTGCATTGATGTTTTACCATATACATCAGTTTTAACTCCACCAACATTGAAATGTTGTACAGGTGATACAGGGATTAGGTCTTTACCCATATTATAACCTTCATTTTTTAGATGGTTATAGATTGTAGGGAATCTTTTTTTAAGAAACTCAGTGCCTAAATGACGAGCATCTAGATAGACATGATCTGTCCATGTATCGTACATTTCTCTATATATTGATTGTGATACTTTGTCACGGGGTGCTAGTTCTAGACGATCATCATATTTTGTCATAAAACGATCATTCTCACTATTGAGTAAATATGCCCCTTCACCACGCACTGCTTCACTGATTAAGAATTTTTGTCTATGTTTACTGTATTCATTATGGAAAGCGGTTGGATGGAACTGTATAAATTCCATTTTTTCTACTTCAACATTAGCTCTATACGCTAATCCGATTCCATCTGCTGTAGCACTTGTAGAATTTGTAGTGCTTCCGTAGATATTCCCAATACCACCAGTTGCTAAAACGGTATTTTCACTCATAAAATGAATGGTTTCCTCATTGTTCTTCAAACAAGATACCCCATAACAGATATTATCTGAATGAATTAGGTCTAAAGCCATTGTATTTTCGTGGATATGAATGTTTTCTCGTTTGAAACACTCATCTCTAAGTGCTTGCATAATGTCTTTCCCAGTTGAATCTCCACCGGCATGAAGGATTCTTCTTGTTGAATGTCCTCCTTCTTTTGTTAGAAGGACTTTTCCATCTTCATCTCTGTCAAATGGGACATTAAAGTTAATTAATTGGTTTATATTGATGCTTGCTTCATTAACTAGTACTCTAACAGCAGCTTCATCGTTTAAGTAACTACCTGCATTTAGGGTATCTTTAACATGGGCTTCAAGGTTTTCTGGGTTTATTTCAAGTTCTCCAGCAATTCCCCCTTGTGCTAGGCGACTATTTGTATCAACTAGGTCTTCTTTAACAATAATATCGACTCTTTTAGTAGAATCGATATTCAATGCAGTGTATATCCCAGCTAATCCAGCACCTACAATAACAATATCAGTATTGATTTGCTTCATAAAAACACCTTCTAACTTAGTTTTAACATCTTATCTAAAGCAATGAATGCTTTTTTACTTATTTCTTCTGGAACAATTATCTCATATTGTTCTTCTTTTAATGCTAAGTAAACATCTTCCAAAGTAGTTAATTTCATATCATAACAACGTAAATCTTCGGTTAATATATGGAATTTTTTATTTGGAGCATTTTTCTCCATTGTATGGATAATTCCCTCTTCTGTACCAACAATAAACTCATCATGATCACTTTCAATAACATAATTAAGTAATCCTTTTGTACTTCCAATGAAATCTGCCATTTTAACTACCTCTAACTTTGCCTCAGGATGTACTATAAACTGAGCATTAGGGTGTTTTACCTTCATTTCATTAACCAGATCAGGAGTTAAATCATTGTGAATACAGCAAAACCCTGGCCATACTTCCATATCTAGGTTATATTTTTCTCTCATATAAATACCTAAGTTTTTATCAGGGACATATAGTAGTTTTTCATCTTTATAATGTTTAATAATTTTTTCGGCGTTACTACTTGTAACACAAATATCGCTCATAGCTTTTACTTTAGCAGTACTATTAACATAACATACTACTTTTCTTTCAGGATGTTTTTTCTTGTATGATTCAAGGCGTACTTCTGTAACCATTTCTGCCATTGGGCAGCCTGCTTCAGCTACTGGAAGTAACACTTTTTTATATGGACTTAGTATTTTAGCTGTTTCAGCCATAAAATGAACACCAGCAAATACAATTATATCTGCGTCAGTTTCACTAGCTACTTGACTAAGGTATAAACTATCACCAGTATAATCAGCTACATCTTGGATACTTCCTTCTTGATAGTAATGTGCTAAAATAACCGCGTTTTTTTCTTCTCTAAGGCGCTTAATCTCTTTAAAAAGTTGTTCTTTATTCATTTATCTCACCTCTAAATCATATTTTAACATTTATACGTAATTCTTTCAATTTTAATGTATTAAAAAAACCAAGTTTTTACTTGGTTTATAATAATATGATTAAACATAAAACTACTGAGATAATATTGATAATTATGAAGAAGTTACGAATTACCAAATGGAATGTTTTCCGTTTTTGAAATCTGTTTAATTTTAAGTCATAAAAAAGAGTTCTATTACTTCTCAAGTGATTTAGAATAAGGTTCAAGTATTCATCAAAAGTGCTGTTTATTTCAATTTGCCTTATTCCACCATTAAAATTATAATGCTCTTGAATTTCAGGGGACTTGATGCGATGTTTCTCACTTCTTCGTGTTTCTTAATCATAATTAGAACACAAAAATTACTATGTTTTATGGTAAAATATAGATAGGTGATTGATGATGGAAATAAAGAGACCTTTAGCATATAGAGCTAGGCCAAAGAAGTTAGATGAAATTGTAGGACAAGAACATATTTTAGGTAAAAATGGTGTAATAAAAAGAATGATTGATAACGGTAAAATGTTCAGTCTTATTTTATATGGTCCTCCTGGCATAGGTAAAACGACAATTGCAGAGGCAATTGGAGAAATATTTGGTTTAAGAACATATAAATTCAATGCATCAACTGATAGGAAGTCTCAATTAAGCGAAATAATCAAAGTTAGCATAAACTATGGTGCATTGTTGATAGTTGATGAGATTCACCGTATGAATAAAGATATTCAGGACTTTTTGTTACCTCATGTTGAAGAAGGAAATGTAATTATGGTTGGATTAACTACAGCGAGCCTTGAACAATGCTACTGTTAAGATATGGCTAAACAAGAGCATTTATAATAAATATAAAAGACAAATATCAGATATTTGTCTTTTTTTTACACTTATCTATCATCAAATTCTATAGCTGGATCCCACAATGGTGCGTAATCTTGGTTTACTTTTATATCTGTAACAGTAATTGTATCACTATAAAGTTGTCCTTCTTCATTCGTATAATAGCTCATAATGATATCTATTTCTATTCTATCAATATCCGTATCAAAATAATGTGTAAATTCGTTTATATAGATAGTGGGATTATACTTATCAATGAAACCAGTTAAATTTGTTTCAGTCCCAATGTTTATTAAATCGTCATTTTCATCATATACTCTTATCAGATATTCTATTGAGGCAATCCCTTGTTGTAAATCAAAAATTACTTGTGAATCAAGTGATATTGATGTGAAAGTATAACCAAAACACTCAGGTCCAGGTGTACCAATAAATTCACTTGGATCACCATTCTCACAATTTTGGTACTGC
Organism: uncultured bacterium; assembly: GCA_965601565.1. Taxonomy (GTDB): domain Bacteria; phylum Bacillota_I; class Bacilli_A; order Izemoplasmatales; family Izemoplasmataceae; genus Xianfuyuplasma. The sequence goes on from CBFCWG010000009.1 coordinate 20,682, forward strand.
GTTTCAAACAAAGTTGAACCAGTTGTAACGTCGGAGGTAGTTAATAACGGAGTATCAGTTCCACCACCAACTGTAATAGTTGGATTAAACTCATTAACATTGTTGTTACTTACAACAATTTCCGTTAAATTAGTGATTTCGCTAACCAGTGACGTCTCTACATCGCCAATATTTGTGTTAACATTCTCTATATCATTCTCTATGTCAGTAACATTTGTTGATATTGTAGTGAGGTTAGTATCAATATCATTAATGTTTGTAGCATTTGCTTCTACATTAGAATCAATGCTTATAATATTCGTGTTTATAGTATCAATATCAGTAGTAATTTCAGTAATGTTTGTGGCATTTGTCTCAACAATTGTATCAATGTCAATAATATTAGTATTTATAGTATCAATATCAGTAGTAATATCTGTTATGTTTGTAGCGTTTGTCTCGACGTTTGTATCAATATCTATAATATTCGTGTTAATTGTGTCAATATCAGTTGTGATATCGGTTATATTTGAAGTATTAGTTTCAACATTTGTCTCCAAAGTGGCAATATTAGTATTTATGGATGTTATATATGCCTCAATTTCAGTTTCTATATAATTGTTTACAACTTGGCTTCCACCCCAAATACCTAACACAGCAATTATAACTTTGATAACAATGTCCCAATCTCTAAAGAATTTAAGAATCTTCTTTTTTGAGAACCTTTTATTTAACTCATCAATTATTTCTTGTGTGAACTCTTTAAAATCCTCTTTACCCATACATATATCCTCCTCGTTTTTTATTTTATTATACCATTTTTTATCTTGAATATGATAAAATTTTAATAGGTGATAATATGGAATTTACTAAAACGCTAGCCTACAGAGCTAGACCAAAGAACTTGAATGAGATAGTTGGACAAGATCATTTGCTTGGAAATAATGGTGTAATAAGAAAAATGCTTGATAATAAGAAGTTATTTAGCTTGATTCTATATGGACCACCAGGTGTTGGTAAAACTACAATTGCTGAAGCAATTGGAGAAATAGTAGGGTTAAGTACGTATAAGTTTAACGCTTCTACTGACACAAAAGCACAATTAAGAGAAATCGTAAAACACTGTAAAAATTACGGTGCTGTAATAATTATTGATGAGATACATCGGCTTAACAAAGACGTGCAAGACTACTTGCTTCCAGTTATAGAAGAGTTCCCAGTAAAAATTCTTGGGCTTACGACTAATAATCCATATCACAGTGTTAATCCTGCTGTTAGATCGAGAACTCATGTATTGAAATTAAGTCCTATAAAAAAAGATGACATAATCAAAAGACTAAGGCAAGTTGAAAAAGAGTTTAAAGATGAACTAAGTTGTACTTTAGAAGATAATGTGTATGAATATATCGCAATTAGTGCAAATAATGAAATTAGAACTGCTATAAATAGTTTAGAAATTCTTAATATGAGTTATCCAGGTGAGAAGATTGATATTGATAAGGCTAAGAAAGTATTATTATCACCAAGCTTATCACTTGATAAGAATGAAGATAATTATTTTAATATATTAAGTGCCTTCCAAAAATCAATAAGAGGAAGTGATGTTGACGCTAGTTTACATTATTTAGCTAGATTAGTAGCTATGGAAGATCTAACAAGTATTCTAAGAAGAATGACGGTTATTGCCTGGGAGGATATAGGGTTGGCTAATCCAGCAATTGTAACAAGAATGGATGCTTGTGCTTCTGCTTGTGAAAGAGTGGGGTTCCCTGAAGCTAAAATACCTTTAGCTATGATGTGTGTTGATATGGCTTTGAGTCCAAAATCAAACAGTGCTCATGAGGCATTGAACCAAGCATTAAAAGAAGTAATGGAGGGTATGACTCCAAAAGTTCCTAATCATATTATTAATGTGGCTAATTTTGAAGATAAGAAAAAGTATAAATACCCTCATAATTATCAAGATGCTCTTGTATACCAACAGTACTTACCTGATGAGATAAAAGATAAGATTTATTACTTCGCAAAAGAAACAGGTAAATACGAAAGAGCATTAAATGAGAGAAACAAAATTATTAAGAAGGTATTAAAAAAGTGAAAATTCAGATTTTCACTTTTTTTTGAATCCTATTGATAAACGTTAGCCATTCACTAGAACTAAAAAATGGAATTGAAGTAGTTGAAGGTATCTTAAGTCTAGAAATGCTACTTACTATATTCTTATCAAATGGTATTTTTAGAATAACTTGAGTATTATTTAAATCACAATATTCTACTATCTCTTTAGTCTTTTTAGTGTTTAGATCATACTTATTAATTATGACAAATGCTTCAACACTAAACATGTTTGATAGGCTTAAGACACGTTTTAAATCATGTAAGCCACTTTGGGTTGGTTCTGTGACAATTAGAGCTGTGGAGACACCACTTATTGTACTGATTACATTACAGGCAATTCCGGGTGACCCATCAATAATTATCGTGTTTGCATTTTCTTCAAAAGCCGCTTCTTTACTGAGTTTCCTAACCTCGCTAACGAGTTTACCACTTGATTCCTCACCTGGTGTTAACCTAGCATCAATCATTGTCCCAAAAGGGGTGTTTCTAGTATATACATCACCTATAGCATAATCTTCCATAGAAATAGCTCCACTAGGACAAACATAGTTGCAAACACCACAGCCTTCACAAATTCCCTGTTTAACTGTTATGTCTTCTGATATTGCATTGAAGTTACATCTTTCATAACATAGGCCACAAGTAGTACATAGATTGTAATCAATAGTTGGTCTTTTAAAACCAATGAATTTTTGTTGATTTGTGATTTCTCTACTGAGAAGTATTTTTATGTCAGGAGCATCAACATCACAATCAGCGATTACCAGTTTATCAAAATAGGGAATCATTGATAGTGCTAATGTAGTTTTTCCTGTACCACCTTTACCACTGATAATCGCAATTTCTTTAAACATATTGATCACCCATTGTACTATTAATTATATTTATTATTTTCGTCTTAAATTTATCGTCATTGTTAATAATAATTTTTCCCTCACTATATAGTTTAGCTCTTGTTGTTGTCCAAGGGATACTTTCAATAAGTGGGATTTTTTCTTCTTGTAAGTAATCATATATCTCATTGTTACCTAGCCCACTTTTATTAACTACTACACCATAGGGAATCTTTTCTGAATTTAGTAATTCTACTACCATTTTCATGTCGCTAACACCAAAGGGGGTTGGTTCGGCACATATGATTGCATAATCACTATCTTTAAGAGCTGCTACTGTTGAACAGCTAACTCCTGGGGGACAGTCTATAATTACTAAATCATCATTTATAGTTATTTTTTTTACTTGTTCGATAAGACGAACTCCAGATACTTCACCAATATTTAATTTTCCGTAATGAAAAGATTTATTATTAAATGAACTTGTATAAATTTTACCAATAGTTTTCGCTTTGTATGTAATAGCATCATTAGGACATACCATTTGACATAAACCACAATCATGACATAAATCTTGAAAAACTAGGACTTTTTTCTTTGTAGGAATTATTGCATTGAAGTTACAATGTACACCACATACTCCACAAAAATCACACCTACTTAAGTCAACTATCGGGTGATTTTTATACACATTTGATGTTACTTGGTTTTCCTGTTTTATAAAAATATGTGAGTTTGGTTCTTCTGTATCCGTATCGATTAATGTTGCATTTTTTAGATATGAAAAAAGGTTGACAGAAAGAGTGGTCTTTCCTGTCCCCCCTTTTCCTGAAAGAACTGCTATTTTCAAGCGTGTTTACCACGTCTTGAAGAAGAAAATAATTTAGGAAGTCTCTTTTCATAATACTCATATACAGCATCCCTTACTGTATATTCTTTATTATTGTACTTATAAACTTCGATTTCAAATGCTTCCAAAGCATCCCATGCTTTTGGACCTACTTCAGGAACTAAAATTGCCTTTACTCCTAAGGCACTAATCATTTTCGCGGCTTTTACACCAGCTCCACTCATCTCTTCTTTAGCTAGGTTTTCTATAAATGAAAAATCTAATATTTCATGATCATAAACACAGTAATAATTGCATCTGGCAAATCTATCACTAACGATGCTTTCTGTGTTTTGCTCATCTGCACATACAGCAATTTTGAAATTAGTGTCCATGATTTTCACCGTGTTTATGGTCACAGCTACTTCCTTTTGAAGTTAGGAATCCTCCCAAGTATTCATTTAGGTTAACATCAATACGACCATTAGCTCCTAATATTACATCTATTTGCTGTTGATTAAATAAATTTACTGCCATTTGCCCCATTCCACCTGTAATAATAACGTCAATACCGTTTTCTCCCAAAAATCTTGGTAATACTCCTGGTTCATGAGGTGGTGGAGTTAAGTAATTAACTTCAATCACATCTAGTTCTTTTACTTTGTAGATGGCAAACTCTTTGGTATGTCCGAAATGTCCATCAATTGTTGCTCGATCACTTGTTGGAAAGGCAACTACTTTTACTGTTTTGTCTTCAATATTCATCTTGTTTTCTCCCTTAAGTTTAATATTATTTATGTCGTTACGAATCTCAAATGCCTTATTTGTTAATATCGCATCAGTTATTTTCTTACGACCAGAAAGAAGTAATCTTTGAATTGTTGCTCTTGATACTTGCATATCACTAGCTGCTTCAATTTGACTCATCCCTTCTAAGTCCACAAGTCTTAATGCTTCAAACTCATCAAGGTTTAATACATTAACTTGTAAGTTACTTTTAGGGATACCTATTGGTTTATATAACCTTGAAGTATCTAATCTACGGGCGTATCTTTTTTTTCTTGAATTATTCATCATATCACTCCTATGTGCATATGCACATTAATATAATATACCTGTTACCTAAATATGTCAAATAAAAAAGCAGATTTATTTATCTGCTTAAAATATTACCCACATATATTGATTGAGTTCATCCCAAACACCATATTGGAAGATATATACTGTTTCTTCATCACTATTATCTAAATATTCTACATGAAGCAGTAACTGGATACTTTCTTCATTGTATGATTCTCCGATATATACTGAGTTCTCATATGGTAAACGACAAGTTAGGTTTTCCATAGAACTATGGTCTAACAGGTCTTCTATTGGGATGACTAAAGAACAGTCATCTAAAATAGTATTGTTAATCTCAATTGTGAATTTAACATTTGAGCTATCTTTAATCTCTAAATCACTTGGAAATGTTAAGTCTGTTTTGCTAAATTCTATGTATGAAATGTATTGTCCTCTAGAGAAGAGTGCTATTTCGCCAAGAGAACCATATGCATCTGTTTCTTGATCCCACACTTCAGATAAATTATATCTTTGTGAAATAATATATTGAAATGGATCTTCTATTGTTTTTAAATGTAATGTTTCAGATATTTCTAAATTGTCTTTTGTCGTATAGTCTAATTTCATTTCTAGAATCCAAGAGTCAAATAATTCTTCACGGATAGTAAATGGATTAAATGCTCTATTTGAGTTATCACAGCTATAATATCCTGTATTATTGACACCACCTGTAGGAATTGCTCCTTGGTTTGATTCGGTTGCCTTATATTCCAAATCATCACAGATAGGGATATCATTAATAAGAAATGAGACATAGATAACTGAGTTATCTTGGAAAACTCCTTCGTATGTTGAAAAATCGATTACAGGATTAATAATTTCGATTCGATGAACAGCGTCATCTCTAATATTCATATAAAGTATGTTTGAATCTTCTTCGTTTAAATCAATTAAGTTAGATGTTTCAGCATCAAGATCATCAAGAAGCATTCTTACTTTCATATCTTTACTAATTTCATTATTGTATTCAGCAGCAAAGTCATGGAATGATATTTTACTAATATTTAATGATATATATATTTGTGGTATAGCATATAAAGCTAAACCAGATACAGATAAAATAATCCCTAGTTTTCGTAGTTGCCTCTTACCATTAAAGAAATTAATAATTCCTGAAAGGATTAGTAACGATCCCCAAAGTCCAGCCATGAAACCGGCACCTAATGTTAAAGTTTTTGTCAATTTCTCATTACCTTCTCTACTTATGATAATTAGTAATATTGAAGCTACAATAACGAGAAGTATCCTATAAACTCTAAAATAGAATATCCATATACTACCATCTAAGTTTACCCCTAATATTGTATGATTATAATAAACATCTCCGCTCCATGATGTGCCAATGAGATTAAATACTCCAAATACTGCTGGATAGATTAAAGCTACTACAGCACATATTACTAAAGATATTATGTACAAAGCTTTTGCATCTTTTGATTGTAAATTTCTTGGAGGAAAGAACTTATATTTTTCAATAATGTAATCATCTCCACCGATTTCTAAATAAATATCATAAGGATCAAACTCCGTTGGATCCCCTTTTTCTTTTGCGTAGTTAAGCAACCTGTCATATACTTCTCTGATATGTTGATATTTATCGGGATATGATAGTTTACTAAAGATTCTTTTTGCTAGTGAATGATATTTTTTCATAAAAAAATCCCCCCTTGATTACCCTATTATAACAAAAAAAAGACGATTTAAGAATCGTCTTTTATATTTATTATCTCTTACCTGGATCGTATGGTTCCCCAGAAGCACGAGGTGATGCGCTATTTTTAGATACAAATGCTAATACTACTAATGTTGCTAAGTATGGTAACATTTGATAAATTTCTGGTTGTAATCCTAAATCACGTAAGAATGGTATAACTGCTGTTGTATTTGAGATAATCCTCATAAATGCGAAGAATGATGCTGCTAATACAATTCGTTTTGGGTTCCAGTTACCGAAGATTAGAACGGCAAGTGCTAAGAATCCAAATCCAGCTACAGAAGCGTTAAATGCAGTTGCGAATGACATTACGAAGATAACTCCACCCATACCAGCTAATGCACCTGATACTAATACACCTAAATATCTAGTTTTATAAATGTTAATACCTAAACTATCTGCTGCATGTGGGTTTTCACCACAGGCACGTAGTCTAAGTCCCCATTTAGTTTTGTACATAAACACAGTTGCTACCACAAAGATTACGATACCGATGTATGTTGATAAGTAAGCACCTTTGAAGAATAAGTCTCCAATAAATGGAATATCCCCAAAGAACTCAACACTTGCGATACGGTAGTTTCTTGAAAGTAATACTCTTTGTGTACCTTGTTCACTAAATGTTCTATTCATAAAGATTGCAAATGCAGGTGCGAACATATTAAGTGCTGTTGCACTAATTATTTGATTTGATTTCATATTGATTGAGGCAAACGCATGTAGTAATGAGAAGGCAATACCTGTTGAGGCACCTACTAATAATCCGACAAAGGCAATCATTTGTGTTGACATAGCTGATGGTTCTAGTTGCTTCATTACAACTGCTCCAACAAATGCACCCATTAACATGATACCTTCTAATGCGATGTTTACTACACCGCTTCGTTCACTGTATAATGCACCGATTGCCACTAAAGTAAGTGGTACTGTTGATGCAATCATAAGTGGAATAATAAAGTATAAAATTTCTAAGAATGAAAGGTTAGTCATTATTCATCACTCCCTTCAGCTGCATCTTCTTCTGGGATTATTTCTACCTCTTCAGCAACTCCCGAAGCAATTTGCATTTCTCTAGCTTTTAAACCTTTTAATACATATTTTTGTAAGAATAATCCTAACGCACTAGCGTAAATGATTACTGCGATAATAATATCAATAATTTCAGGTTTATAATCTAATAATTGTAAGTAATATCCACCTTGTTGTAATGAACCGTAGAATAAACCAGCAATTAATACACCAATTGGTTCACTTAATCCAAGTAAACTAATTGCGATACCAGTGAATCCTTCAGTTAATAATGAGTTAATAGGTTGTAAGTATTTACCCATTACTAAGAACATCATTGCACCAGCTAAACCAGCTACTGCACCACTGATAGTCATTGATAATACAATATTTCTTTTTGAATTCATCCCAGCGTATTTTGCAGCGTCACGGTTGAATCCAACTGCTTTTAACTCATATCCAAACGTTGTTTTATTTAAAATAATATGTAAGATAATTACAACAATTACAGCTACTACTATTCCGGCATCAATACTTGAAGTAGGGAATAAGAAGTCTAAGTTAAATGTTGGAGTTGCTGCTGTATCTTGAATATCCATTGCTCTTGCGAAGTCTGGATTATAAATATACGCTTTGATTAAAATTGTATTTAAGTACATCGCAACATAGTTTAACATAATTGAAGCTACTACTTCATTTACGTTACGATATGCTTTTAAGAATCCTGGGATAGAACCCCATATCCCCCCAGCAACTGTTGCACCTAATGCTGCAGTTCCCCAGTGTAGTAAAGGATGAATTTCACCTAAGAATCCCCATTTAACACCAATGAATACTGCGACAAATGCACCAATTGTTAATTGTCCAGTTGCCCCAATATTGAACAAGCCAGTTTTAAAGGCAAAGGCAACACTTAACCCTGTAAGGATTAACGGTACTGAGAAGTAAATCATATTACCCATTGATTTTATATTTCTGAATCCACCTTGGACAATTGTAAATATACCTTGTCCTGATTGTCCTGCATTAACGATTAACATTAAGATAAATCCAAATACTAAACCAGTAATTACTGCTATAATACTACCTAAAATATCAACAAGCAGTTTACTTTCTGATGCTTTAAAGTTAGGATTGTTTTTTCTAAACATTACTCCTTTAAATGATAAATATCCTACACCGATTAATGTAATAACCATTAATACTGTACCAGCGTTTTCTGATCCTACCATTTTTGGAATAAAGAAAACTAACATAAATAATAAGAAACCAACAGTTAAACCAACGTAATTCTCTTTTAAGTATTTAGTAAATTTTTCCACTATTGATCACTCCTTTTCGAACCAGCCATGTATAATCCAAGTTCATTCTCAGTAACTTGTTTAGGATCAAATTCTCCTACGTTTTCTCCTTCATACATAACAATAATACGATCGGAAACGTTCATAACTTCTTCTAATTCCAAAGAAACTAATAAAACTGCTTTTCCTTTGTCTCTTTGTTCAATTAATTGCTTATGAATATATTCAATCGCACCAACATCTAAACCACGAGTTGGTTGAACAGCGATTAATAAATCTGTATCACGGCTAATTTCACGAGCAACGATAGCTTTTTGCTGGTTACCACCACTCATACTTCTAGCAGATGTTTCTGCACCTTTACCACTTCTGATATCGAAGTTATGAATTAGATTAATTGCATTTTCTCTTATACTGTCAAATTTTAAGAACCCTTTAGATTGATAAGTTTCTTCAAAATATGACTGTAGTACTAAATTATTTTCTAATGAATACTCTAATACAAGACCATGTTTATGTCTATCTTCTGGAATATGGGATACTCCCGAATTATTTCTATCCCTAATAGATAAATTAGAAATATCGTGTCCATTTAATAAGACTGAACCATTACTTGTATTTGTTAATCCAGTTATTGCTTCAATAAGTTGTGTTTGTCCATTTCCTTCAATACCCGCAATACACAGAATTTCTCCACGCTTGACATTGAATGAAACATCTGTAACATCATTTTTTTGAAGTACATGATTAAATACTGATAGATCATTAACTTCTAAAACAACTTCTTTTGGTTTAGCTGTTTTTTTATCAACAACAAAACTAACTTCACGACCAACCATCATTTCAGCCATTTTTTCAACTGATGTTTTTTTAACATCAACAGTTCCAATGTATTTACCCTTACGCAATACACTACATCTGTCTGCAACTTGTTTGATTTCGTTAAGTTTATGTGTAATCAAGATGATTGATTTACCCTCAGCTGCTAAACCTTTCATTACATTCATTAATTCCTCAATTTCTTGAGGAGTTAATACTGCAGTAGGTTCATCAAAAATTAGAATTTCAGCATCTCGATATAACATTTTTAAGATTTCAACACGTTGCTGCATCCCAACAGAAATATTTGAGATAATTGAGTTTACATCTACTTTTAGTTTATAACGATCACTTAATTCATTTATCTTTGCCTTAGCATCATCTAGGTATAACATCCCTTTTTTAGTATCTTCATAACCTAAAACAATGTTCTCAGCTACGGTAAAGTTATGTACTAACTTAAAGTGTTGATGTACCATCCCAATACCTAATGCATTCGCATCATTTGGATTAGTGATTTTTACTTCTTCCCCGCGTACTTTAATACGACCTTCTTCAGGTTGATATAACCCAAATAAGACACTCATTAAAGTAGACTTTCCAGCCCCGTTTTCTCCTAATAGGGCGTGAATCTCTCCTTTTTTTAACTGAAGAGTTACATTATCATTTGCTTTGATACCAGGGAACTCCTTGGTAATGTTGAGCATTTCAATAATATATTCCATGTCTATTCACCTCTCATATAAAAAATTTTATCATATTCGTCTTTAAAAACAAATAGAAACAGTTATATTTACATATAAATATGTAATATATTAAACTAACTAGAATTATCTAATTAGTAATAATAACGCTTTCAAGTGATATAAAAATTAAAGATATTTTTTAAAAAATATTTAAGCTTTTTTTGTACTATAAATCTTTGATAAGTAAAAAATATTGATAAATACAATTCCAAAATTCATAAAAATTGTTGGGACACTGCTAATTAATATTCCATAACAAGCGAATAGTATTGCTCCAACTAAATTGATCCATCTTAATAGTTTTATTGAACTCATTAGTAATGAGATTAATACAATGAATGATGCGATAAATCCAAGTGTTTCTACTGTAAACTCCATGATGCAACTCCTTTAATGCTATTTGTTTCTTAACTCTAAATAGTAATCATATAAAATTATTTTTTGCTCTTCAGAAAAGACAATTTTCCTTTTGTATACTGTTACAAATCCTGCTTGTTTTAACTTTTTGATATGGCGATACAAAGTTCTTAAGTTTATTCCTGTACGATTTGAGGTTCTTTCTCTTGTTTCATTTAAAATGTACATATCCATACGAGTATTTAATGCTGCCTTCTTAAGAAGATGATTTACTAGTAAGTACATTGAATCAAGTAAGATGTTTTCTCCTGATTTATGCATATCTTTTGAAAAGTTTGCACATACAGAGTCAAGAACCAATTTGGTTATTTCATGATTCTCATCCAACCACTTAAGAAAGTACTTCTTAGGAATTCTAATATATCCAACTTCATTTACAGTTAAATTAGTTGAGATAATTTCCTTTTGGTTACTAATTATTTCCACTACACCTGTAAATTCGGAATGATTCATAATAACAGGTTCATAAATCTTACCACTTTCAAATTCATTAACAACTGTTAATTCACCATATACAATGATTATTGCATAAGATACTTCTTCACTTTTACCTAATAAAATGGAATTCTTTTCCAATGTTAAGAATTCCCCATGTTGTTTGATGTATAAAGGCATTAATGAAATAACGTTTGATATAAAGTTATGACTTGCTTTTTTTGGTACAGTTTGTCGATATTTCTCATATTCAAGGATGTTCATCAAATCACACTCCTATATATAGGATACTGTCATTTGTCATTATAATCAATAGATATATTTAAATTAGTTGTTAATTAATTATCTTCTTGCTAATTGTAAACGTTTGTCTAAATATTTAAAATGACAAATGACAGCTTTTTGAATATAAAAAAAAGGAAAGATTTCTCTTTCCTTTAATTTTTAATGTCAACTATTATTCAGGAGCAACTACTGCTTCTGTGAAGTTGTCAGCATCGTCTCCTAAGAATGTAGCTAATGTAGCCCAGTCTGTAGGAACAACAACAGTTCCGTCTACTAAGTCAGCATAAATTGCGTCATAAGCAGCTTGATCAAATGTAGTGAAATCAGAGTTATCCATTGGTAATGCAACACCGTCATTTTCTACACCTTTGAAGATTGTAGCTCCACCAACGAATGTATCATCAACGTAAGCTTGAAGAGCTTGTTGTACAGCATTTCCTAATTGCTTCATAGCACTAGTTAATACAGTATCACTTTGGTTACCTTGATCGATATCTACACCAATCATCAATTTGTCAGCGTCGTCTGCAGCACTCATTACTGATTTACCTGCACCACCAGCAGCACTAAAGATAATTTCAGTACCAGTAGCATACCATGAAGAAGCTACTGCTTTGTTAGTGTCACTTTCGTCGAAGTTTCCAAAGTATTGGTAAGTAGCATCAGTAAATACCATATCGTCAGAAACACCTAATTCTTGTGCTGCATAATAAGCACCAGCAATGTATCCAATACCAAACTTAACTACTGCAGGAACAGCCATTCCACCAGTAAATCCTAAGTTTCTATATCCGTCCATAACTGCAGCGTATCCAGCTAAGAATCCACTTTCGTGTTCGTTGAATAAGATAGGTAATACGTTATCTTCTGTGTTCCAAATTGGACCATTTGCCCAATCTCCATTATGAGGAGTACCATCAATTAAGATGAACTTAACATCAGGATATTCAGTTTGTGCAGCATATACACTAGTTTCGAATAAGAATCCAGGAGTAACTACAACTTTAGCTCCACCTTCTACTGCTAATTCGATTGCGTCTAAATATGCATCATCTGAAACTTCTAAAGGTTTGTAGTACTTATAAGTAAGTTCATTTTCGTCACAGAATTCTGTGATTCCTTCCCAAGTTCCTTGGTTGAAAGACTCGTCATCAATTCCTCCAGAGTCAGTAATCATTGCGATTTCATAAGTTTCTTTTTCAGGTCCACATGCAGCAAGTCCGAAAACTAAAACTAATGAAGCAACTAATAATAATAACTTTTTCATTAAAATCCTCCTATTTTTTTCGATTTTTTATAAAATCTTTACATATATTATAGTTAATTATTTGGCAATTGTAAAGTACTTTAACTTTATTAATTAAATTTATGTGAATATTGACTCATTTGTTTCTATACATACAAAAACAACTTAATAAGCCGTTTTTAGGTTTGAGTATCGATAATTACAGGGATAATTATTGGACTTCTTTTTGTTTCCTTATATAAGTACTTATTAATATTTTCTTTGACATTATTTTTGAAATTTCGCCAATTTATATACTTATTTTGGAACTCATTTGCACTAACATAGTAGAAAATATCAGTTACGCCTTTAATCAAATCTTCGTTTTCTTTCATATAAACGAATCCTCGACTTACAACTTCTGGAGTACTAATAACTTCTTTCTTTCTAGCATCGACATTGGCAATAATTAATAACACACCATCTTGGGCCAACATTTCACGATCTCTTAATACAACATTTGATACATCATTGTCCAAAATACCATCTACAAGAATGTCACCACTACTTATTCTTTCGTTTATGTTAACTATTGATTTATTGTTAATTTCAGCAATTTGACCGTTATCTAACATAAGAATATTCTTTTTGCTATAACCTAAATCCATACATAAATGTTGTAATGCATATTGATGTCGATATTCGCCAATAACAGGGACAATAAATTTCGGATTTAAGATATTAATTAAAAGTTTTACATCTTCACTACTTGCGTGAGATGGTGGTAAGATTTTTTTACTAATTTTAACAATATTTAAATCATTACGATATAAAATATCTAATGTTCTAGCAGCAATTTTTTCAGTTCCTGGGACAGGTGGAGTCATCAGAATGATTGTATCTTCTTTGTTAGTATGAATTAATCTATCTAACTTCTTAACCATTCTTTGTAACATATAAAATGGTTCATGACGATCTCCAGTTACTAAAACAACTGCATCTTTTAACTCATTTTTATTTTTGTCATCAATAAATCGTAGGTTAATTAAACAACCATCAGGGATTTTCAAATATCCTAAATTAACTGCGATATCTACTGTTCTCTGTGTTTTACGACCAATGATTGCTATTTTCCTATCATATTTCAAGGCAGTATCTATAATTTTTTGAATACGGACTAAATCAGTACTAAACGCAGTAACTATTACTCTACTTTTTGCATGATAAAATGCCTGATTCAATGTATAATCTAAACTTGAACTACTATGGGTATAACCTTTACGTTCAGCTCCAAGTGATTCAGTAAGTAAAGCTAATACTCGTTTTCCTGCTATTTTACTTAGTTTCTCAAAATCTGTTTTATAACTTTTATGAACATTTTGATCAAAATTATAATCAGGTGCATAAACAACGACACCATCTTTTGTATTTAAAGCTATTCCAAAACTTTCAGGAATACTATGAGTTACATTATAAAAATCAACGGTAACACCATTAAAAGATAGTGATTTTTTACCAGAAACGATATTAAACGTATATTCATTAACATCTAAACCTTGATCTTCTAAAGAATCCTTTAAAATAGCCAAGGTAAAGTATGAACCATATATTGGTATATTTAATGTTTTTAATAATTTTGGTACTGCTCCTATGTGATCTTCATGGCCATGACTTAAAAATAGACCAACGATACGGTTTTTATTTTTTTCTAAATAAGAAAAATCAGGAATAATGCTATCTACTCCTAATAACTCAGTTGTCGGATACTTTAATCCTGCATCCAAAATAAATAAACTTTGATCAACTTCAACGCAGTACATGTTTTTACCATTTTCTCCTAATCCACCTAGGGCGAAAATTTTTACTCGAGCCATAAAAACACCTCCTTTTACTCTCTTTACTTATTATATCACAACATTGTCCAATATATTAGATAGTGTAATATATTTTCATTTTTTTCAACTTCAAAGCCTACTCATTTATATATAAGCTATGTTATACTATCTATAATGAGGTGGTTATATGGTTAATTATCCAAATAAAAAAGGAAATTTTCAAAGACAAAAACAAACACATAAAAACCGTGGTATGACTTTCGAAAAAATGATTAATGAATCTAATGATTATTATTGTGCAAACAATATTGCTGTTATTCACAAAAAGCCAATTCCAATCCAAATAGTAAAAGTTGATTATCCTAGTCGTAGTGCTGCCGTTATTAAGGAAGCGTATTACAAAGTACCTAGTACAACTGATTACAATGGAGTTTATAAGAGTCATTATATCGATTTTGAAGCAAAAGAAACTATGAATAAATCAAGTTTCCCGTTATCAAATATTCACTCACACCAAATTGAACACCTCAAGCAAACTCATGATCATGGTGGAATCAGTTTCCTATTGATTTTTATTAAAGTGTTAGATGAGATATACCTTTTAGAATCAAGTGATTTAGTTAGTTATCATAATCGTGCCAAAGAAGGTAGAAAATCAATAACTTTTGAAGAGATAAAAGAAAAAGGACATTTAATCCCAGAAGGATTTGCCCCAAGAATAGATTTTTTGAAGATAGTAGATTTCTTAATCAATAAAAAAGGCTCTTAGAGCCTTTTTATTATTTTAGCGTGCTTCCAGACTTAACAACTTTCTCATTAAAACTAGCTGAACTAAAGATACGGCAGTTTCTTTTAATGACTGTTCCTGCAGGAACAGTAACTCGTCTACCAATTGCGTTAATACCACTGCTTAGTAAAGAAGGATTGTCTTTATTTGGAGTTAAATCATCACCATCACCAATTACTACATTCTCTTTAATAATACAATGTTTGTCAATTATTGCGTTTTCAATATAAGCGTTGGGTAAGATTTCAGTATCATTTAAGATAACACTATTAATTACTGTTGCACCAGGATGAACAATTACCCCTGGAGATAGTACTGATTTTTTTACTGTACCTGCAACAATACAACCATTAGATAATAATGCCTGTGAAATAGTTGCTTTACTGCCAACTTTAACACTAGGTAAGTCTTCACTTTTAGTGTAGATACGCCAATCTCTATCATACATGTCTAGCGGAATCTTATCTACTGTTCCAGTTAATTCAATATTAGTTTCTAAATATGCATCATATGTACCAACATCTTTCCAATAATCATCAAAAACATATGTATATAAGTCTGTTTCTTCTAATAGTGCAGGAATGATGTGTTTACCAAAGTCCAGATTAGGATCCTTGATTCTTGTAATAGCATCTAATAATACATCTGTATTAAATACGTAAATACCCATTGATGCTAAATTACTATCTGGTTCTGCTGGTTTTTCACTGAATTTTGTAATCTTATTATTTTTATTTGAAGTAAGAATACCAAAACGATGTGCGTCTTCCCAAGGTACTGGTTGAACAGCGATTGTCAATTTTGAATTATTTTCTTCATGGAAATCAATCATTTTTTGATAATCCATTTTATAAATATGGTCACCACTAAGAATTAAAGTATATTTAGGATTCTTTCTTTTAATAAATTCAATGTTTTGTAGAACTGCATCAGCAGTACCACTATACCACTCTTTATGTGGTTGTAATAATGTTAAACTTGAGTCTCTTCTATCTAAATCCCATGGTTTACCTACACCAATATGTTCATTTAATGATAATGGTAAATATTGCGTTAGGATGCAAATATCATAAATACCTGAATTAGTACAATTACTTAATGCAAAATCAATGATACGAAATTTACCAGCAAAAGGTACTGCTGGTTTTACGCGGTTTTCGCTTAAAATATCTAATCTACTTCCACGTCCACCGGCTAATATAAGTGCTAAAGTTTCCATATTATTCCTCCATTAGTTTTTTATATAAGGAAATGTATTTTTTAGCTGATTCAAGCCAACTAAAATCTTGTTGCATTCCTCTTTTTACTAGTGTTTTCCAACTTTTTTGATCTCCATAAACTTCTAGTGCGTTGTTAATTGCATATAACATGTCTCCACTATCATAGTTTTCAAAGCCAAAACCAGTTCCTTCACCAGTATACTTATTATAAATATCAATTGTATCTCTTAATCCACCTGTTTTCCTAACTACAGGGACAGTTCCATATTTTAAACTGATTAATTGTGCAAGTCCACATGGTTCAAACCTTGAAGGCATCAAGAAGATATCAACACCCGCGTATATTTTGCGTGCCATTTCATCATTATAGCCAATATAGACACCAACATCTTTAGGATATTTATTTTGTAGTTGGTTATAGAAACTTTCGATGTCACCATCACCACTACCAAGTAATACGAACTGAATATCACCTTTGGCAATCAAACCTTCAATTACTTCTTCAACCAAATCAAATCCTTTTGCCTCGGTTAAACGCGACACCATTCCAATCATTGGTTTATTATTATTTTCTAGTCCAAAGTAATTACGTAAAGCTTCTTTGTTAAGAGTTTTACCCTTTAAATAATTATGTGGACTGAAGTTATAACTTATTTTTTGATCTAATTTTGGATTGAAGTTGGTATAATCAATACCATTTACAATTCCAAATAGAGTTTCTTTTCTATCTTTTAATACATTTTGCATGCCAAATCCGAAATAATCAAATAGGATTTCATTTGCATAATTTTCACTTACAGTTGTAACATAATCAGCAGTTACTAATGCTGTTTTTAAGAAGTTGATTAAGTTATCAAATTCCAGTTCACTTCCATATTCAACATCTAAATAAGGCATTAAATCTTTACTAAAACGACCTTGATAAGCGATGTTGTGAATAGTGTGGATTGTTTTAATTCCCTTATATTTTTCTTTCATGGCAAACTTCTTCTTATATAAATAAGGGATTAATCCAGCTTGCCAATCATGAGTATGAATGATGTCTGGATAAAAATTAATCTCTTCCAACATTTGAAGTACTGCGTTGTCATAATAACCATAACGTTCACCATCATCATAATGCCCATATAAGGTATTACGATATCCAAAATAATACTCATTATCAATAAAGTAGAATGTTACTCCCTCTAATTCAGTCATTTCTACTCCAGCATATTCTTCTTTTGGTCCTACGGATACACGAAAATTACATACAGGTAATAATTTGTCATTAAATTTTTCTTTTGTCCACATATGTTTAGGTAGAACAACACGTGCGTCTGCCCCTAAACTGTTTAATTCCTTGGGTAAAGCTCCTAAAACGTCAGCTAATCCTCCAGTTTTACTGAAAGGAGTTGCTTCACTTCCTACTAATAGTATCTTCAATAGTATCTCCTCCTCATACAATAAATATTATAATATAGATATCTTACTTTAAAAAGAGAAAAAGAATGTAAAGATTTTCATAAGCTAATTTTGCACAAATGATTAAAAAAAAAGCGCAAATTTATGCGCTTTTAAAATATGGTACTCGATCTTTAATAACTAAACCAACAATAATACATAGCACAATACTTGCTGCCATATATGGTAAGTTGTACCAAATGAATGAATAGTAATACACACCCATACCTTCTGGTGCATATTCACCCCAGAATAATACTCCAGCGATACCATGCATAATGTAACGTAGGAAGCCACCAACGAAAATACCTAATCCAAATTGAACTGAACTGTCCCAAGCATTCTTTTTGAATAAGCCAGCAAACCCAATAACAGTGAATGCTAAAGTGTAATCAAAGATGATGCTTCCCCAGTGAATATATAATCCACCAAGCATGAAGTTTACTAAACTAAAGATAAATCCTGCTAGTAAACCACTTCTTAAACCATGACGATATGCGATGATAAAGATTGGTAACATCCCTAAACTAACACTACCACCATTTGGCATGTGTAAGAATGGAATAAATGTAGAGATTGCCTCTAGTACTGCTGCGACAGCTAATAGGATTGCTATTTCTGTCATTTTTCTTGTTTCCATAAAACTCTCCTTTATATTAAAAAATTTGTCCATAAAACCTAGGACAAATTTACTTTTATAAAGTTATCCTACGCGAGCATTATCTCGATCAGTTTTTTAAGGTCTATTCTAGTTACAAGAATACTCTCAGCCTAGTTCTCTAAGCTCCCTGACTTTATGGCATTTTTATTATATATCACAATCAATTTCAATGCAAGTAATATGTGTTTTGAAAGCGCTTTGAAAAAAGTGAAAAAAAAGGTTGTTTTTGTATATGAAAAGTACTATAATTTTTGTGGAATTTGTTTTTGGAGGAATGTTTTATGCAAAAGAAACCTGTAACTTTAGAAACCTACTTAGTGTTAGGTGCATTTATATTAGCTTTCGCGATATTCTCATATGAAATGGGAGTCGCTAATTTTTTAGGAACAATGATTAATACTGGTTATTATTTATTAGTGAATATTGCCTTTTGGATAATGGGTGTTGCTGTATTAACAGGGGCAATGGCTGGGATTTTTAGTGAATTTGGGATTATTGCCTTATTTAACTTTTTATTTGGTCCTCTTGTTAGATGGATCTATAAATTACCTGGTGTAGCAGGTATAGGTGCTGTTAGTGCTTATTTATCTGACAACCCTGCAGTTATTAGTTTATATAAAGAAAAAGAGTTTAGAAAGCAATTTAAAAGGTATCAAATACCGGTGCTTGTTAACTTAGGGACTAGTTTTGGGATGGGATTAGTTATCGCTATTACTTTCCTAAGTTTGGGACAAAATTATGAAGGTAACTTCTTCTTAGCAGTAGGACTAGGAGTATTTGCGAGTATTATTGGTAGTATTGTTAGTGTTAGAATGTTAACATACTTTAGTAAGAAACATTTTAATGTTCCAAAAGACGATAACCCAATTAAAAAAGTTTCAGGTGATGAGTTCATGCGTGAAACAAGAGAGGGTACTTTTATTAATAGATTATTAGAAAGTGCGCTTGATGGGGGTAAAAACGGGGTAGATATCGGTTTGCAAATAATACCTGGAATCTTAATAATATCTACATTCATCATCATGTTGACGAATCAACCACCTGTTGATGGCTTTACTGGAGCTGCATTAGAAGGTGTTGGATACTTACCTAGATTTGGTAAACATTTAATGTTTATCTTTACCCCATTATTTGGATTTACTTCTCCTGAGGCAATTGCCTTCCCTTTAACTTCTTTAGGTAGTGCTGGAGCTGCTGTTGGATTTGTAGATGAGTTTTTGGCAAATGGATATGTTGATGTAAAGGATATTGCAGTTTTTACAGCAATTGGAACAACATGGAGCGGTTATTTGAGTACTCATGTTGGTATGATGGATGCACTGCATTCTAGACAGTTAACTACTAAGGCAATTATTGCTCATACTATTGGTGGTTTAGTTAGTGGTATAGTTGCCAATTATCTATATATAATGATAATGTTAGTTTTCTAAAAAAATAAAGAGCTGAGAAGCTCTTTTTTTATGGTAAAATAATACTTGGAGGCGATGTATATGAATAAGACGTATGTTTACAGAAAACATTTAAGGTTTATGCCAAAAGTGATGATAGGTATTTCTATAATCGGTGTAGGTATTGCGGTATTAGGTTTCTTTATTGACACATTTTTGGTTGGTTTTGGGGTATTCTTTGCATTATATGGAGTTTTACTTGGTACTTTTGTAAAAAGACTATCAAGTTTAACTTTGACTGTAACAGATGAGTATATCCATTATAAGAACAATAAACATAATATGAAGTTTACTTATGATGAGATTGCACGATTAGAACCAAAAGTTATTAGTTATACTGGTGGATGGTTAAATATAATACCTAAACAAGGTAAACCACTTAAAATAACTGTAGTGTTAGCTGATGTTGCTGATCTAGTACTTACATTAAAAAACAAGTTTGACGAATTAGGACAAAGTGATAAGTATTATGAACACGAGATATTTAAGTTTTATAAGACCGCAGGATATTCAGATGATTCATGGCGTAGAAGTTACTACTTCATTCCAAGGATGTTTGGAATAATAATCGTTCACATGTTTGCTGTTTCGTTTATTGGAGGGTACCTGGATATGCCACAACTTCCATTTATGGGATTTATCGCAATCTTTGGGATGTTAGCATATTACTTATATATTGAATTAGGAGTCTATGCCAAAGAGATAAAAAAACAAACAACAGCGATTGATTGGAATTTACCAAAAACTGATGAAGTTTTAGAGAAAAAACGATTAAACAGAGTAATATTAGTTTATTTAGGATTAATCGCAGTTACTGTTGTACTCGGAGTATTATAAAAGAGCTAAATTTTAGCTCTTTTCTTTTTAATATACACAAGATGCCATCGATAATGACATAGCCAATATAATTATAAGGTAAACACCAAACGCAATAGGTGATGTTAACATAATACCTAAACTTCTTTTAATACTCGGTCTCTCCTCGATGTCTCTAAAGCCAAATACTGCTTTTAAGATACGAATAACACTAATAAAAAAATTGATAATAATTACATAAAAGCCAAATAATATCACATTGAGTGCTGATTTTGCAATTTCTTCTATTGAGTTCAATAATAAGTACATTGATCCAAGAACAAATAAACCAATACCAGACACTACAAGATGAATCCTGAAAAATATCTTTTCGAACTTATTAAATTTCTTAATTTTTTCATGCATATTATCACCTCTTTTATATAATTATAATTAATTTATGAAATAAACTATATCAATATGCAAAAAAAAGACCTAATTGGTCTTTCTAAGTAATTATTTCAAAGATTATATCTTTTTTCTTTACTACATCTTTTGTTAATATATATGCTTCTTTTACTTCATTGATGATTTCTGATATTTCGTCTTTGTTATTATACAGGAATGCTAAAGTTTCACCTTTTTCAACAAAGTCCCCTACTTTTTTACGAATAACAATACCTACGTCAGGATCAATATCATCTTCTTTAGTAGCGCGTCCTGCACCTAGTTTCATAGCAGCAACGCCCACTGTTAGAGCATTTATATCTTTTACATATCCTTCTTTTTCCGATTTAACTTCTATTACTTCTTTAACATTGATGAAATCATCAAGAGCAGGTAATATTCCACCTTGTCTTTTAATAAAATCTAATTGTTTTTGGTGGGCTTCACCTGAAATAATTTTTTCATTAACTAGTGATTTAGCTTGCTTCAATGTTTCAGTAATTCCAGCTGAATGAACCATGTATGCCCCAATTTCAGTACATAAACGAGTTAAATCTTCTGGTCCATTACCTTCTAATGTTTGTAATGCTTCAACTACTTCTAATTTGTTTCCTATTGTGTAACCTAAAGGTTGTCCCATATCAGTAATAAAGGCAACTACCTTTTTACCAACACTAGTTCCAATTCCAACCATTACTTTACTTAGTTCTCGTGCTTCTTCAATAGTTTTCATGAAAGCACCATCACCAATTTTTACATCCAAAACAATGACATCACTACCACTAGCAAGTTTCTTACTCATAATACTTGAAGCTATTAGAGGGATACTAGGTACTGTTGCAGTAACATCTCTTAAGGCATATAAAAGTTTATCCGCAGGGCATAAGTTAGCAGTTTGTCCTGCTACTGCAATTCCAAGGTCATTAACTTGATCAATGAAATCTTCTATCTCAATATCAATTGATAAACCAGGAATACTTTCTAGTTTATCTAAAGTTCCACCAGTATGTCCTAAACCTCTACCTGATAGTTTGGCAACTTTAGCTCCAGTACTAGCAACCAAAGGACCTAAAACTAATGTAGTTTTATCTCCAACACCACCAGTTGAATGTTTATCTACTTTGATTCCATCAACTTTTGATAAATCAATTTTGTCTCCACTGTTTAACATTGCCATTGTTAAAGCAGTTGATTCAGCATTTGTCATTCCTTTAAAATAGATTGCCATTAATAAAGCACTCACTTGATAATCAGGAATTTCTTTATTAGTATAACCATTTATAATGAAACTAATTTCTTCATTTGATAAAACTTCACCATTTCTTTTTTTCTCGATTAAGTCTACCATTCTCATATTAATCACTCCTCAAAAACACTATATTATACCATAAATGAATCATAAATAAAAAGTCATATGGCAGTAAAAAAGAGGTTTTTAACTTCTATTTAATTCTTTACTGAAGATATCCAGTTGTTTCTGAATTCGTTCTTTAACCATAACACTTATTTCCTGCGATTTCATTCCCTCATATTCACTATAGGGTAATAACGGGTGTATATGAACATATACTTTGTATCTACGCCATGGGATTTTTTTAAATATAGTACAAGTATCATATTGTGTAGCAATCAGAATATCAGCTTTTGGCTTCATTGCAAGTTTAAATGCACCTGGTTTAAAGGCAATCATTTCGTTACCGAAATCTCTTTTCCCTTCAGGAAATATTCCCATACACATACCATTCTTATAATTTCTAATTCCTTTTATGATAGATTCCGCAGCAGATCTATCTGCATTTCTACTAATAAATACATTTCCTAATAATTTTATCCATTTTCCAAAGATTGGTAATGTTGTTAATGTTGCCTTCGCAATGAAGTTAACAATATGATCTTTAAAAATAGGTTTTAATATAATAATATCGTAATTTTCTTGATGGTTACCTACAAGAATAAAGTTACCTTTAGGAATATTTTCTTTTCCTGTAACAATAACTTTTACGCGCATTAAATGTAATCCTAGTCTTAATAAAGAGTTCGCAAAATTATGGTTAAATTTATTATTGTACTCTGTTTTATTACGGAACAACCCTACAAATTGTAAAATAAATAATTGCGTAAAGAAACTAAGGACCATACTTAATAAAATCGCGATAATTAACAAAACATATAACCAAGGATTGGCTAGGTTTGTAAAATCTAGGTTAAATAATAACCCAAATAATGTTGTATAGATTAATAAGAAAAAATAATAACTAAAGATAAACATAACATTATCTCCTTTCGTAAACTGAAAAGTTTAAATCTCCGCTAATGTTTTCTTTAATTTTGGTGTATTTAGAATAATCAATTTCTTTAAAGAAGACATCACCATCGTATTCTTTATTTACGTGCGTGATGTATAAACGATCAGCTATATCCAGTGTTAAGTCATATATTATTTTACCACCAATAATAAAGATTTCCTTATCTTTTGGCCAATTTTTTAAGAAATTAATAATATCGTTTGTCGTTTCAACACCAGGATATGTATAATCGTCAAGTGTGGCAATTATACTAGTTCTTTTGGGTAATGGTTTATTGATGTATGAAAGAATTGATTTAAATGTAGCTTCTCCCATAATTACGGTATGATTAGTTGTTACTTTTTTAAAATAATTCATATCTTCTTTATAGTGCCAAGGTAAAAGATTCCCTTTACCAATTAGGTTGTTTTTCCCTATTGCAACGATTAAGTTTACCATTATACACTCACCTTAGCCTTGATTAATGGATGAGGATCATATCCAACTAACTCAAAATCTTCATATGTAAATTCAGTAATCGATTTTACATCTTTGTTTATTTTCATTATTGGTAATTTTTTTGGCTCTCTAGTAAGTTGTAGTTTTACTTGTTCAAAGTGATCGTTATAAATATGAGCATCACCCAAAGTATGAACAAAGTCACCAAGTTCTAAATCACAAACCTGAGCAACCATCATTGTTAATAAGGCGTAACTAGCGATGTTAAAAGGTACTCCCAAGAATGTATCAGCACTACGTTGATAAAGCTGACAACTTAATTTTCCATTGTTAACATAAAAATGGAACATCATGTGGCAAGGTGGTAAAGCCATCTCAGGAATTAGAGGTGGATTCCATGAATTTACGATTAACCTTCTACTTCCAGGATTTGTCTTTATCATTTCTATAACTTGTGATAATTGATCAATAAATAATCCATTAGGACCTTCAAAATGACGCCATTGACGACCATATACAGGACCTAACTCACCATGTTTTTTTGCGAAATCATCACTATCTTTTATCTTCATTACAAATTCTTTCATTGTTTCGCCATTATAGTCAGGAGATTTTTTAAATATTTGATAAGGCCATTCATTCCAAATACGAACATTGTTGTCAACTAAGTACTTAATGTTTGTATCTCCTTGAACAAACCATAATAGTTCATGTACTACAGATTTTAAATGTACTTTCTTTGTTGTTAATAGAGGAAAACCTTCATTTAAATCAAAACGCATTTGATAACCAAAAGTGCTGATTGTCCCTGTTCCTGTGCGGTCTTCTTTATTTGTACCTTGTTCCATAATATGATTTAACAGATCTAAATATTGCTTCATGATATCAGTCCTTTTTTCCGCGAATTTTTTTAACTATTTGTTTTAAAAATACAGCAATTGCAAAGATTATTGGAATTGTTGGTGTAAATGGTCCAGCCCAAAATAATACATAGGCTGCTGCACCACCAAAATACAACTCTTCACTAGTTACTACTCCGTAAAAACTTAAGAGCCATACAGGAATGTAAAATATGATTGCTCCGATAATGATATATATAAACATATCTTTAACAAATATGTTTTCTTTTAGCCATTTTTTCATAATAGTCACCATTTACTTTCAAACTACAAATATTATAACAAATTAAGCTCTTAATTTAAATAATTTATTAGTATAATAGCAAAAAAAGTGCTTTCACACTTTTTTCTTAAGCTAAATAATAGGGGGGTTATTTATCATTTTTAGTGTTAATGAATGTTATTTTCTCTGCGATAACCTCAGGATAACTAAATGATTTTCCCTCTCCGTACTCAAAGTATCTTTGTGCCAAGCGTGCTTTAACTCCTACTACACTACCTTTTTTACAGTAATTTACTGTGTTTTCAGCTATTCCACTCCATAAAGTACATCGAATAAAATCTGTATCATATTCACCTGTTTCAGAGTTTTTATATGCTCTTTGAATTGCCAGGGTAATAGTTGTAACGTTTCTTCCATCCTCAAGTGTACGTAACTCTGGGTCATAAACAAGACGACCAACTAAAATTATTTGATTTAACATAATACCTCCTTCTTTACTAGGAGTATATTATTTAACACTAAATTTTGTTGAATGGAGATTTTACATTAATATAAAAGAAAAACCAGTATTTTTATCAAATATCTGGTTTTTACTTTATTTAATTTGTTAATACTTGTTTGTTTGGAAATGATTTTCTCAACTATAAATAATTTGGTAAAGATTTAGAAACTAATTTCTACGTCTTCTCTTTTTGAAATCTCTGCTTCAAAGAATTCTTTTTTCGACATACTGATTGCATTCGCAACAAAACTTGTTGGGAATGTTACAATACGTGAATTAATAGTTGATACGTTTGAATTATAAAGTCTTCTTGCTGCTTGTAGATGTTCTTCAACATCAGTGATATTTCTTTGTAAGTTTAAGAATGACTTTTCTGCTTTTAATTCAGGGTATGCTTCAACTTGAACGTTAATCCCTGATTGAACTGCATCCATTTTTGACATAAATTCTTGTTTTTCTTGTAAAGATAAGTTTTTAGGTAATCCTGCACGCCATTTAGTTACATTTTCAAATGTTTCTGCTTCGTGTTTTGCATAACCTTTAACAGCTCCTACAAGTTTTGTTAATACGTCAAATCTTTTTGTTAATGCTACATCGATACCACTTTCTGCTTCATTCACCTTTACTTCAAGTTGGCGAAGACTGTTCATTGTTCCGATATACCATACTGCTACTAATAATATTAATCCTACAATGACTAATAAAATAACTACGATTGGGTCCATTTGTTACACTCCTTTTTTAAATATATTATTGTTTAGTTTTAATTCCTTAATTACGTCTTTTATTACTAAAAGATCTCTTTTAAACTCTTCAAATACACTTTCATCAAGTTTTCTGAACATTCTAAGTTCAAAAGTATCTTTAAAGTTGTTTATTCCAATATAAAGCATATTATCTAAGAAAGAAAAATAGATTTGTCCTTTGTTTTCTTTTTCAAATTTCATTAGTGCTTCCATAAAGTGCGGTGTTAATACATAGAAGGCACTATGTTCGCTTGTTGCATACGTTTTGAATTTTTTGTTGAACTGAACACTTTCTAATTTTACTTTTTTGTAACCACGATTTTTTTGAGGACGAGCTCTTTCTAATACTTGAAGATACCCATCAAATGGTTTATTAAAATCAAAGATGAATACTCTTCCTAAGAAATAAGTTTCATAGTAAGTTCTTGTACCATTTTTTGTATGTTCAACATGTCTTTCTTCAAGTTTAACATCACTTGATACGAATTGGACTTCATCCATACTTCCACTTAGGAAGTCCTCAGTATGGAATCTATCGGCTCTTTTTAAGAATTCAGTTGAATATACTTGAGCTTGTGATAATCCGCTGTGAGGATTAAAATGCCCGTTCTCAACAAAAGTATCAATCAGTCCTGTTAGGACTTCACTTTTAAATGATTTTGATAGTTTTTGGAACTCATTAAGTCCAACTGCGGCAAAGATTGCTCCACCGATGAAGATTGCGATACCTATAAATGTGATTGGTCCTCCACCTGCTAGTAATCCTAGTGCTCCTAGGATGGCAACTCCTCCACCAATTTTAACTTTCTTCTCAGCATTGGCTTTTGTTGCGATGTATTTATCAAAATTGTTATTCATTTTTTTCACCCTTTACTATTATACAATAGATGTTTTCTAAATAAAACTAATTACTATTATACAATAAAAATGGCTTAATTAAAACCATAAAACATACTTTTCCTATTTAAATTTTCTGGTAGCGGTTACCGCTTTTAACCAGTGATTATATAAATCATCTCTTTTTTCATGATTCATTTTAGAGTTAAATGTTTTATCTGTTTTTGACATTGCCTTTATTTCTTCAATACTTGAAAAGAAGTTACTGGCAAGTCCACTTATATAAGCAGCACCTAAGGCAGTAGATTCACTAATCTTAGGTCTGATGATATCTATATTTAAAATATCACTTTGAAATTGCATTAAAAAATTATTTTTTGAAGCTCCTCCATCTACTTTTAAAAAGGTTGGAGTAATTTTTGATTCCTCAGCCATAACATTTATTATATCTTTTGTTTGATATGCTAAACTTTCTAGAGTAGCTCTTGTGATATGTGCTTTTGTTGTACCTCTTGTTAAACCGAAAATAGCACCCTTTGCTTCAGCATCCCAGTATGGTGTCCCCAGTCCCGCAAATGCTGGTACAACGTAAACACCATAATTATCGGATACACTTTCAGCTAGTGCTTCTGATTCACTGGAATCAATAAAGAAATCAAGTTGATCTCTAAGCCACTGGATAGCACTACCTGCAACAAATACACTTCCTTCAAGGGCATAAGTAACTTCCCCATCTAAACTATAAGCGATTGTAGTAAGTAAACCTTTATTTGATATTGTTGGCGTTTTACCTGTATTCATTAGCATAAAACAACCAGTACCATATGTGTTTTTAATACTTCCTTCTTCTAGGCAAAGTTGTCCAAATAAAGCTGACTGTTGGTCACCTAATATCCCGGCAATTGGGATTTCAGCACCAAAGAATGTCTGTCTAGCTGTTTGCCCAAATATGCTATTAGAATCACATACTTCTGGAAGAATACTTGAGTCTATTCCTAATATATTGAGGATTTCAGTATCCCATTTCTTTTCAAAAATATTAAATAACAAAGTTCTTGAGGCGTTAGTATAATCAGTTTTATGAACTTTGTTACCACTTAACTTATATAATAACCATGTATCAACAGTACCAAACATTAAATTACCATCGTTCATTAATTCTTTGGCACCTTTTACATTATCAAGTACCCATTTGATTTTAGTTCCACTGAAATATGGATCAATTAATAATCCTGTTTTTTCTTTAAATAGTTGGTTATATCCTTTGCTTTTTAAGTCATCACAAATATCATTACTTTGCTTAGATTGCCATACGATTGCCTTGTAGATGGGTTTACCCGTTCTTCTATCCCATAGAATTGTTGTTTCACGTTGGTTAGTTATTCCAATACTTGCTACTTCTTCAGGGAGGATTTCTGCAGCTAATAAACTTTCAGCAAGTGTACTTAGGACAGTACTCCAAATATCATATGCATTTTGCTCAACATAGTTTTCTTGATCATATATCATTTCTATTTCGCGTTGACTCTGGCTAACTATCTCTCCCAATTTATTAAACACTATTGTTCGTGAAGACGTCGTTCCTTGGTCGATTGCTATTACATATTTTTTCAAAAATATCACCTCTATTAGTATATATTTTACCAAATTTTAGCAAAGAAATAAACTAAATAAAAAAATTGTGATATAATATTGACTAGGGGGCGGTTATATGAGAAAAGAATTTAAAGTTGTCGATCCTTATGAACATGAACTACATACTTATTTATGGGAGACAAATGATAAAAATCCTAAAGGTGTTGTTCAAATTATTCATGGTGCAAGTGAGTATATGCATCGATATGATGATTTTGCCAAGTACTTAAACTCTATCGGTTTCCACGTTGTTGGAAATGATCATCTTGGACATGGAAAAACTAGTGAGAATTTAGATTATGTATATTTTGATAGTTCTATTGGTTTCCATAAAGTTTATGAAGGTGTAAAAACAATTCGTGATTATATTCAAGATAATTATCCTGATTTACCAGTAGTAATGTTTGCTCATTCGATGGGTTCATTTATTGGTAGATATGCAATATTATATGATCATAAACGTTATAATCAAGCTGTATTTACCGGTACTGGTTTATTTTCATCTTTCAAAATAGTTGTTGGGAAAGTGTTATCTAATTTAATTATCAGATTGAAAGGCGACAAACATGTTAGTGAGTTTTTTAATACAAGAGTAATGGATGGGCATATTAGAAACATGCAGAAAAATGGTATCATTAACAAAAGAATTGAATGGATTAGTCAAGTACCTCAAGTTCAAAGAGAAGTTTTAGAAGATGAATATTGTGGAATGCCATTTACGATTGGCGCACAGAAAGATATTTTAGGATTTATCCCCGAAATACAAGATAAAAGACGTATTAAAGCTAGTGCTAGTGCTACTGCTATTTACTTTGTTAGTGGTGAACTGGATGGTTTAGGACAGTACGGAGGAGCTGCTAAAAAGTTATATAATATATATAATGATTGTGGTTATTCTAATGTTAAATATACAATCTTAAATAATACAAGACATGAAGTTATTAATGCAGTTGATAAAGTAGCTCATTACAAGTTACTTGGAGACTGGATGATTAGAAATGCAAAATAAAACGATGATTTCTCATCGTTTTATTTCTGGATAAACAGCGAATGTTGTATAACTTTCATCATCAAGTAAGATTTGTTTTGCCTCTTCAATATCTTCAATTGTAATTGACTTAGCCTCATGCAATATATCAAACAATGAAGCTTCTTGATAATGGAACTTAGTAAATTGGTTAGCGATATACTCGAGACTGTTTAACGCAGTGATAAAGCCACCAACAATTTGCTTTTTAGTACGATTAAAGTGATCAATATCAACTTTATGGTTAATTGAGTCTTTAAGGATTTCTTTCATTCTTTTGAAAAACTCGTCTGGATAATTAGTACTTCCACCCATCATTATATAACCATATGTTTCCTCAAATGTTATATCAAGACCAAATGTATCGTTAACTAGTTCACTTTCTAATAAACTTAAAAAGTTTTTTGAACTTTTACCGATTAATATATCAAAAAGAATTGAGTATGTTAATTCTTTTTTAATGATATTTTCTTTTGTAAAGTTAGTAGATAATGTTTTAATAGCAAGAAGACTGTTAGGAATCAAAATGTCATGTGTTTTTTCATTGTGCGATTCTACTACCTTAGAATCTTCTTTTTTAATATTATTAATGATTATTGTCTTTTCTGTATTAGGGACATTATCTTTTATAACGCTTAAAACATCTTCTATATTGATGTTTCCTGTAATAAACATAATCATGTTAGAGGGACTATAAAATGTATTGTGAACATCATCTAGAAGTTCTTTTGTGATTGTGTTTATTGATTCTATTGAACCTAATATATCATTTCTAACTGGGTGGTTTTTATACATATTTCTTAGTGCACCCATATAAATTACAGTATTTGGATCATCTTCATACATTTTTATTTCTTGTGATATAACCCCAATTTCCTTTTTGATTCCCTCTTCTGTAAATATTGGTTTAAAGACTAAATCAAGAAGTGTTTTTATATTGGTGTTTACATTGTCACTTGAACTAAATAAATATGTTGTACGGTTGTTCATTGTATATGCATTAACTTGGGCATCGTTTAAGGCAAATTCCTCACTAACATCCTTACCGTCTTTATCAAACAATTTATGTTCTAGGAAGTGTGCTACTCCTAATGGTATTTTCTTAACTTTTCCATCAACTACGTATTTAGTTACATTTGAACCTAAAGGTGTTGATATTGTTACATATGTTTTATTAAATCCTGCTTTTGGTAAGAAGTATATTTTTAAGCCGTTCTCTAGTTCTTCAAAATATAGTTTTTCATTGATATCCTTATAATTAATTGTTTTCAAGATTATCATTCCTTAATAGAAAACGAATGTCTTCTTTTACTAGTTTTACTGTTTGGCTTAAATCATCTTTTGTTACAGAGTTAATTCTTGATACAAGTTTTTCTTGATCAAATTCACGATTAAATAACGATAAGTTATTAATACGTGTTATTAATGAACTATTTGAATCAAGACTTTGAATTAAACCACTTATAATTGATTTTTTAGCAATGATTAGGGCTTTATCCTCATATTTTTGATTAATTATTTGTTTAAAAGTGTTATTGACTTCTTTTAAGACATTGTGGTAATCAAACTGATTGATACCTGCGTATATTACAAATGATCCTTTATAATGATCATAAACACTACCTATGAAGTACACTAAACTAAGTTCTTCACGGATTCTTTTAAATAATAGACTCTCAGGTCCTCCACCGATTAAGGCATTTAATACAATTGCCTTATAGTACTCATCTGTTTGGTAGTACACTGGATATTGATATCCAAAAACTACTTTACCTTGGTTTACGTTTTGACTTTCGAATATTTCAAGTGGATTTCTTTTGGGTTTAGATGAGTCATCAATTAAAACTAACGATTTTTTTCGTTGATGAAATGGTAATGAGCTAGCTATTACTTCTTTTACTTCTTCTAATTCAACATCTCCAACAACATTGATATTGATTAAATCATTTTGAAGCATATCTTTGTAGGCTATTTCACAATCATGTATAGTTAATTTTTGTAGATCTTCTTCGTTCCCAAATGCCTCGACACCAAATGTTTCATTTTTGTACATGTTAGTAAATGTTTGTTTGATGGCATAACGCATTTTATTGGCATAAATACCTTGGAAGTATTCATTTAATAAACGTTTTTCTTCATTGAAGATATTTTCTGTGAATAGGGGGTTAAAGATTACTTCTTTTAAGAAATTCATTCCTTTAATTAAAAGATTTTCATTATCAAACGTATATTTATTATTAATTATTGATAAATCAAATACTATGATTTGTGATAATCCTACTTTTTTGATTCCAGCACCAAAATTGGCACTATACATATCATCTAAATGAATTTGCAAGTCAGCACGGTTAGGATATTTAGTGGTGACTGATTTCATTAGATATGGTAGTAGTGCTCTTTTTGTTGAAGTTTCTTTTGCTAAATCGTTAGCGAAAGTAATTTGAACTCTTGTTGTTTTGAATTTCTTTGTTTGTAAGATGTTTAAGTTGTAATTATCTTGTTTATAGTGTTTTATGTTCATATTTATCATCCTAAAAAAGTGCTAGAAGCACTTTTTTTTATTTTTGGTTATTCAGCTAATCCTAAGGCAATATCCATCATGTGTGTGAAGGCATTTTGTCTTTCTTCTGCTGTTGTTTCTTCTTTTGTTACTAAGTTATCAGATACTGTTAATAAACAAGCTGCTTTTTTTCCTAATACTTGAGCGTTATGGAATAGTGCAAATGATTCCATTTCAACGGCAATACATTCTTTTTCATCTCTGATTTTATTATATACAGTGAAATCTTCTCTGTAGAATACATCACTTGAATGGATAGTTCCTTTAGTGATATGAATATCTAAATCTTTTGCGATCTTTTCTAATTTGTTGTTTAACTCTTTGTTTGGATAAGTATATTCAATTCTTTCTTCTTGAGATAACTGTGTTTGAGGGAATGTTGATTCACTCCATGCTCTATCTACTAGTAATACATCATATAATTCTAAATCTGCAGTGTAAGCTCCACAACTACCGATTCTTACGATATTTTCAACATCATAGAATTTGTATAATTCGTATGAGTAAATTCCAATACTTGGCATTCCCATACCACTACCCATTACACTGATTGTTTTACCTTTGTATGTTCCTGTGAATCCAAACATGTTTCTTACATTGTTAAATTTAACTACGTTTTCCAAGTAGTTTTCTGCGATGTATTGAGCACGTAAAGGATCTCCAGGCATCAATACTGTTTTAGCGATTACGCCATCTTTTGCTGATATATGTGGTGTAGCCATAATTTCCTCCTAATAATCCGAATCAGAAACTAAACCTTGTACTAGTTTAATACCACTACTAGTACCAATTCTTGTAGCTCCTGCTTCTACCATTTTTTTAACGTCATCTAGGCTTCTTACTCCACCTGATGCTTTTACTTCTTTATCCTTAGCAACTTCTTTCATGATTTTTACATCTTCTACTAATGCTCCACCAGTTCCAAATCCAGTACTAGTTTTTACAAAGTCAGCGTTAGCTTTCATACATGCTTCACTTGCTAGTTTGATCTCTTCTTTTGTTAAATAACACGTCTCTAAAATAACTTTTAATGTTAAATCTCCACATGCTTCTTTTACAGCTTTAACTTCTTCGTAAGTGTAGTTGAAGTCTCCAGCTTTTACTTTACCAACATTTAACACCATGTCAATTTCATTTGCACCATTTTTGATTGCATCTAATGTTTCAAATACTTTTACTTCTTTAGTATTCGCTCCTAGAGGAAATCCAATAACAGTACATACAAGTACGTCTGAATCTTTTAACTCTTTGGCAGATTTTGCCACCCAAGTTGGGTTAACACATACACTTTTAAAGTCATATTCTTTTGCTTCTTCTAGTAATTTATTAATTTCTACGTCTGTACCAAATGCTTTTAAATAAGTGTGATCAATTAGCTTGTTGATTTTCATTTAAACCAATCCTTTCAAATAGTTTTAAGTATGTTTTTAAGAATGCACCTACTAAGAATGCAAATATAATAGTACCAACTCCAATTTTACCAAATTTTAAGTCATCATTGAAGTTGAAACCTGATAAATAACCTAAAAATGCAGCGGTTATAACAACAGTCAACTCCATTATAACACGAGTTTGAACTAAACTTTTTAATTTTAACTTTCTTACAATTGCCAGGTTAAATTCATCAAAGACCCCAGCAGGATAAGTTGATATAAGAAGAAATGCTCCTCCAAGTGGTAGTAAAGATACTCCTAATGTGAAAAAAAGTATTTGTAATAGTAACATATCTGGTATTACATTCACTTGGACAACATAATTTGATAAGTCAACTAACGGACCAACTATTATAGTTGGTATAGCCATTAAGATGTATTTCATATCTTTATTTAATATTATTACCATTACTGTACACGTAAATGCAACTATAATCATAGCTGTACCAAAAGTTATATTAAATAAATGTTCCATACTATAATGAAGTGTATCCCAACTACTGTTACCCAAATCACTTTTCAACATTAATGATACACCAATTGCAATAAATAACATACCTAATATATATTTTACTATACGTTGCCACTTTAATTCACTGACAAATGACATACCCAGACTTTTCACTCTATCCATTGTTGTCACCAAGTTCCTTTATCTTGTTAACGCCAAGTATTTTCATCTCTAAAGCCATTATTTTCCCAAAGAAAACAGCCATAACAAGTGACCCCATACTTACTTCTCCTAAATGACCTTCACTTAAGAATGTTAATGCACCAAATAATGATCCCAAAGAGATACCAGTTATTTCGATACCTAATCTCACTCTGGCAAAATTGCTTGTTTTGAAAACATCTGACATCATAAACGTCCATTCTTCGAAAACAAATGCTGGGAAAGTAGATTTCACTACTAGGACAAGTCCTAATGGAATGGTAAACATACCTGATGTAAATAATATTATTTGCAACATTATATTATTTGCCTGATAATTGTCAAAAATCAAATACCACATATTAATAAAGTTTCCTACAAAGAAAATTGGAACTAGCATGAATAGTAGCGATAGCCTACGACGGTATGTTATTACTATCACCAAAATAGTTAAACTTACTAACATTGATATATGTCCAGGTTTCAATATAATATCTCCAAACCAAAAAGAGATAGATTCATGGTTCAGTTTTTCTGTAATGAAGCTAAAGATATTATAAGTCACAGTGTCCCATGCCCCCATACCCAGAGTACTTGAGTTCATTAAGTTTACACCTAATCCTACCAATACAAATCCAAGTAAATAATAGAAGCAGTTTTTAAAGTTAATTTTTATATTGCCATTTTTCATATATATTCCTCCAGAAATCATCGTTCTAAAGTCAATTTCAGGGGACTTCTGCACTCCTAACCATATTATAGGATTATACGACAATATTAATTGTACAAAATATTTTGGAAAAATCAATAAAAAAGGTCTAGAAAATAGACCTTTTTAAAGATTATTTTAGTACTTCTTCACAACGAGGGCATAAACCTTCATTAGTTTCCTCAACAACTTGCCAACATCTGTCACAAGTATCTCCATTAGCTTTAACTACATCAATACTAAGTTCGTTGAACTCGTATTCACCTTTTCCTTCTGCCATTTCAAATTGTGAAACAATGAAGATTTGTCCTAAGTTAGCGTTTAAGCTATTTAGTAATTCTTTGGTTTCACCTTCAGGGTAAAGTGTTAGTTTAGCGTTAAATGATTTACCAATTACTTGTTTATTACGAGCTTCTTCTAATGCTTTTAAGACATTGTCTCTTACATTCATGAATTTTTCATATTTAGTAAGTAATCCTTCACTACCAAGATCTTGTGCTTCTGGCATATTTTCTAAATATACGTTATCTAATTTATGATAAGGTAAGTTTAAATATGCTTCATTCGCAGTATGTGGTAGGAATGGAGTTAATAACTGTAATAATGTTAAAGTTGTTTCATATAAAACTGTTTGGATTGATCTTCTTGATAAATCATCAGCTCTTACGATATATAATACATCTTTTGTGAAATCTAAATAGAATGCACTTAGTTCTCTTGTTACGAAGTTTGTGATTTCACGGTAAACTGTATCAAATTCAAAATGATCATATCTATAGATGCATTCTTTTACTAAGTTGTTTAGTTTAAGACTTACATATTTATCTACTTCTGGGCGTTTTTCAAATGGTACTGTGTCAGTATCAGGGTTGAAATCAGCTAAGTTTCCTAACATGAAACGGATAGTGTTACGGATTTTACGGTATGATTCACTTACTTGTTTCATCATATCATTACTGATTCTAACGTCGCTTTGATAATCCACACTTGCTACCCATAAACGTAAGATATCAGCACCCATTTGCTTCATTACTTTTAAAGGATCTACAACATTACCAACTGATTTAGACATTTTACGGCCTTCACCATCTAATACAAAACCATGTGTTAAACATGTTTTATAAGGGCTTTTACCCATGTGGGCAACACCTGTTGATAAACTACTGTTAAACCAACCACGATATTGATCACTACCTTCTAAGTATAAATCACTAGGATAAGGTAAACCAAAATCTGTCATTCCACCTTGGTGTGAAGTTCCACTGTCGAACCATACATCTAAAATGTCTGTTTCTTTAGTAAACTCACCATTAGGGCTAGCTGCGTTCATGTAACCTTCTGGTAATAATTCTTTTGCTGTTTTTGTATACCATGCGTTTGTACCTTCAACTTCAAAGATGTCAGCTACATGATTGATGATGTCTTTATCTAAGATTTCTGAACCGTCTTCATTATAGAATACTGGAATTGGAACACCCCAAGTACGTTGACGACTAATACACCAAGCTTGACGATCTTTAACCATGTTTTCCATACGAACTTCTCCCCACTTAGGGTACCATTCGATATTTTTGATTTCTTTAATCATATCATCTTTTAATGATTCGATACTTGCAAACCATTGTGCAGTTGCTCTAAAGATAACAGGTTTTTTTGTACGCCAGTCATGAGGGTAACTATGTTTAATCCATACCATTTTAAGTAGGTATCCCATTTCATCTAAATCTTGGACAACTGATTTATTACAATCTTCAATAAATTGTCCTTCGTATTGAACTGCTTCTGCAGTCATATAACCTTTTGAATCAACTGGACATAATGTTTCTAAACCATATTTTTGTCCAATCATAAAGTCATCTTCACCATGACCTGGGGCTGTATGTACTAAACCTGTTCCTCCTTCAGTACTTACGTGATGTCCTAGTACTACAGGACTTACACGGTCATATAGAGGATGTTTATATGTCATGTTTTCTAACTCATAACCTTTAACGTCTTTTAGTGATTCTACTTTTTCCCAACCTAATAAATTAGTTAATTCCTCGATTAGTTCAGTAGATACTAAATAGATTTCTTTATCATTCACTCTTACAAATGTATAGAGAATTTGATCTCCTACAGCGATTGCTAAGTTTGCTGGGATTGTCCAAGGTGTAGTTGTCCAGATTAAGAATTTAAAATCAAAATCAACTTTTCCTAATTTATCTACACAATCCATTGCTACATAAATAGAAGGAGATTTTTTATCATGATATTCAATTTCTGCCTCTGCTAAAGCTGTTTCACTTGAAGGACTCCAGAAAATAGGCTTTAATCCTTTAAAGATTAATCCTTTTTCAACCATATCTGCAAACACTCTAATTTGTGATGCTTCGTATTTAGGTTTTAAAGTGATATAAGGGTTATCCCATTCACCTAAAATTCCTAAACGTTTAAATTGTTCCTTTTGTTTTTCAACTTGTTCAAGAGCATATTTTTCACACATAACTCTAAAGTCTACTTTATCAATCAAATTACGATTAACTTTTTTAGTCTTTACTAAAGCAGTCTCAATTGGTAAACCATGTGTATCCCATCCTGGTACATATCTAGTATAAAAACCTTTCATACTTTTGTATCTAACCACAAAATCCTTCAAAGTTTTATTCATAGCATGTCCAATATGGATATCCCCATTAGCATATGGAGGACCATCATGTAATACATATTCAGTATTATCTTTGTTTAGTTCTAGTCTTTTGTTGTAAAGATCTAGTTCCTCCCATGTTTCCTGCATTTTAGGTTCATTGTTTCCTAAATTCCCACGCATAGGAAACGCTGTTTTTGGCATGTGCAAAGTTTGCTTGTATTCTTTACTCATAATATTTCACTCCTTTTAATATAAAAAAGCTCATCCTTAAATAAGGACGAACTATAATAATCCGCGGTACCACCTTGATTCTTAGTTTTCACTAAGCTCTTAACTCTTTAAGGCAGAGATACCTAAAATCTTACTTATTTCAGATTTTAACTCAGAGGTGATATATTAAATAATAGTTTTTCCAAGATCTCAGCATCCTTGGTCTCTGTTAAAAACGACTGATTATCTAACACTTGTCCTCGTCACAGTATTAACATTAAATATTTTAACAAATATAATCCAAAATACAACCTTTTTTAGATATATTTTAAGTATATTAGAACAATTTTACCTTTTTTTGACCTTTTTGCGGTATTACCTATCAAAAATCGACCATATTTTCTAATTGATAATATGTCATTATCTTTCAATAAATACGTTGCTTTTGTAATAACTTGTTGATTTACTTTAATTAGTTCCTTGTTCAACAAATCATTTGCCGATTTACGACTAATATGACAGATTTTACTAACAACCAAATCAAGTCTTAAAGAATCTACAGTAGTTCGATATTCTTCAAACTCTTTTTCACTAGTAATTTTATCACTACTAATTACTTCTAGTTCAATACTAACATTATTAATTTTTGTGAAAGAGTTTATAATCTCATCTTTTATCTCTTTGGTTGTAAAGAAAACACCTTGTTTAGGTAATATATCACCAATTGAGTCTCTTGTGATAGATAGAGATAATAGTGTACCTAATATATTTTGATGTGTCAGGGTTAAATATTTGTCATTATAGTTTATTTTATAACACACAATATCATCTAGTTTATCTGTATAGAAATATGCTCTTTTAAGTTCTGCATCTTTGTAACCACCATATAATCTTACTTCAGGCATATTTTTTAGATGATTTTGTTCTTGTAATGACAAAAAGCGTAAAGATACGCTTTTTTTATTGTCGATTATGTTTTTGATTTTATCTTTAAAAGATATCATTATCCTGCCATGATACCAATCATTTCCCAGTAATAGTTCATTCCTACTTGATACAGGATGAAACCAATAATTGGGGTGAAGTCCATCATTCCGAAGACTAATAATCCTCTAAAAATGCGCATATAAGGACTTGCGATACTGTGAATTGCTTTGTGTAGTTTAGATCCTCGTAATTCTGGTATCCAACTCATTAATACGTAAGCTATTAAAATATAATAGTAAGCTTGTAGTGCGTATCCTAGTAGTGTAAGAAAAATTAACATAAAATATTACTCCTTATATTCATTTACAAATTTTCGTAAAGAGCCATCTTTAAAATCTTTTTTTGTTGCAAATAAATAGATTTTTTCTTTGATTACTTCAATCTCTCCATCAATTGCATAAGTTACTCCACTTAAGAAAGTGATAACTTTATTTGATTCGATGATATTGAACTCCTCAAAGTTTAGGATAATTGGTGTTCCTTTTAGCAGTTTATTTGCCAACTTAAAAACATCTAAGTCTTTTTCCATCATAACAAATTCAATACGATCAAATGCTTTTTTGTTTTTAGCCATTACGACACCTCTTTCTTGAATAATACACTACCTAGTCGTAAATATGTAGCATTATGCTTTAGGGCGATTAAGTAATCATTACTCATTCCAATTGATAACTCGTTTATTTCAGTTTGTAGTTCATTGTTTATTTTGATTTGCAAATCATTTAAGACTTGAAATTCTTTGCTTATTACTGATTCATCTTTAGTTAGTTCTGCCATTCCCATTAGACCTATAATTCTGATATTTTCTAGGTGTGATATTTCTTTGATAAAAGGAATAACTTCCTGAGGTTTAAAACCATGTTTTGATTCTTCGCTACTTATGTTAACTTGGATAAAACATTTTAATGGAGATGTTCTTCTCTTGTTAATCTCTTCAGCAAGTTTTATTGTATTAAGTGAATGAAGAAAACCTATTTTATTAATTATCTTTTTTACTTTTTTAGTTTGTAATGTACCGATAAAGTGCCAGGTAATGTCATAATTATTTAATTCTTCATACTTCTGTTCTAAACTTTCAGTACGGTTTTCACCAAAATGAGTAATTCCAGTATTATAAAGTTCGATCATTTCTTCAGAATTGAAGTATTTTGTAGCTGCAACGATTGTTACATTACTTGGAATTTCTTTGATTATCTCATCTGTATAAAATTTCATTTTCTTCTCCTATTTGAATAAGTAAAAATACTAGTTAGTACAATAGCAATTGATGCTAGTATTAACGTCAATGTATCGTCAAGGTTAGGGAATACTAAAAGAACGATCAAAACCATAACTAGGATTGTTACATAAACAATATTGAAGATTGTTTTTTTATTCATTACTACCACCTCGATACTTATTAAAAAAGCGCATAGAGCGCTTATTTAAATCTTGATTTTAGCCATGAAGGAATTGTTGTTTTTGAAGGTTCTTCCTCTTCAACAACTTCTTTCTTACGGCGTTTTTTACCTTTTTTTGTAGATTCTTCTACTTTAACAGGTTCTGGAGCATCTGTATCTTCTTGTTCAACATAATTAGAAGTACCTAGATCACTTAAGTCAACACTTTTATTTTCATCAAATCCAGTGGCAATTACTGTTACGATGATTTCTTCTTTTATATCTGTATTAACGGTTGCACCATAAATGATGTTTATTTCAGTAGAACTAGCGTTTTGAATTGCTTCAACTGCTTCATTTACTTCCCATAAAGCAATGTCAACACCACTGGCTATATTAACCACTGCATCAGTTGCCCCATCGATATTGGCATCTAATAATGGTGAATGAATTGCTTTTTTTGTGGCTTCAATTGCGCGGTTGTCACCACTGGCTATTCCGATACCCATTAAAGCTGTACCTTTATCTTTCATAACGGTTTTAACGTCAGCAAAATCTACGTTTATTAGTCCGGGTACTGTAATAATTTCAGCAATACCTTGAACCCCTTGACGTAGAACTTTATCTGCTTCTCTAAACGCTTCTAACATAGATGTAGAGCGATCAACAATATAAAGTAAACGATCGTTTGGCACGACGATTAGTGTATCTACATAAGGTTTTAATGCATCTAAACCTTCTAGTGCAGTAGCTACCCTTCTTCTTCCTTCAAAGCTAAATGGCTTTGTTACGATACCAATTGTTAAACATCCACTTTCACGAGCAATACGTGCAATTACTGGTGCAGCTCCTGTACCAGTTCCTCCACCCATACCAGCTGTTATAAATACCATGTCTGTTTCGTTTAACATTTCTCGTAATTCGTCTTCGCTTTCTATCGCAGCACGTCTTCCAATTTCTGGATCTGCACCGGCACCTAATCCTCTAGTTAACATTTTACCAATTTGTAGACGAGAATCAGCTTTAGAAAGTCTTAATACTTGTGCGTCTGTATTAATGGCAACAAATTCAACACCTTGAACTTCGTTTTCGATCATACGGTTCACTGCGTTTCCACC
Organism: uncultured bacterium; assembly: GCA_965601565.1. Classification (GTDB taxonomy): domain Bacteria; phylum Bacillota_I; class Bacilli_A; order Izemoplasmatales; family Izemoplasmataceae; genus Xianfuyuplasma. The sequence goes on from CBFCWG010000009.1 coordinate 62,439, forward strand.
ACCGCCACCAACACCGATTACTTTAATTGTAGGTTTTTGATTAAAATTATCCATTGACTCAAACATATTATTACCTCCAATTAACTTGTTAATTCATTATATCACAATTTTTATATAAATATAAATACAATTTTTTAGATAATGGCTTATTTATAGTATTTTGAGAAAAATTTCTCTCTAAAATCACCTAAACTGTCATTTTTTATTGCATTTCTAATATTTTTCGTTAAATTCTTTAGAAAGAAAAGATTATGATAACTTACTAATCTTGGCCCTAAATACTCCTCAGCTTTGAATAGATGTCTAATATAACTCTTTGTATATGTCTTACAGACTTTACATTCACAAAATTCATCTAAAGGAGTTAAATCTTTTTCATATTTTTTATTTTTGATAGTGACTCTTCCACTACTTGTCATTGCTGAACCATGTCTAGCGAGTCTTGTTGGATTAACACAGTCAAACATATCCATACCTCGAATTACACCTTCAATAATATCGTCAGGAGTACCTACTCCCATAAGATATCTTGGTTTGTTTTTAGGCATAATATCTCTTAATTCATCTAATACTTTGTACATTTCTGTTTTACTTTCACCAACACTTAGACCCCCAATACTATATCCTGGAAAGTCCATTTTTATCAGTTCTTCGGCACACATTTTCCTTAAATCTGGATAAGGTCCACCTTGAACAATCCCAAATAAAGCTTGTGTATCAGGATTTAGATGTGCTTCTTTTCCTCTTTTAGCCCACCTTAATGTTCTTTCAACACTGTTTTTCATGTATTCGTAACTTGAGTTAAAAGGAGGACATTCATCAAAAGACATAATAATATCCGCACCTAAGTTGTTTTGAACTCTGATTGAGTCCTCTGGAGACATAAATAGTCTTGCCCCACTTTTATGGTGTCTAAATTCTACACCTTCTTCTTTAATTTTACGAATATCGCTTAAACTAAATACTTGGAATCCACCGCTATCCGTTAAAAGGGCACCATCCCACTTACTAAAACCACGGATACCACCGTGCATTTTGACAATATCATCAC
>CBFCWG010000010.1:0-56340 GCA_965601565.1 uncultured bacterium
TGTTTTGACATCTTTCTTTGATATTTCTTGATTTTAGTTAGTGTCTTCTCTATATTATATTTACCACATATCTGGATAAACTTATCTTCAAGAAAAACACCAATCTCATCATTGATCACTTTTCTTCGATATTTAGTTGTCATAATCAAATGATAATACAACTTAAACACTGAATGGTTATTACTGTCTAATTCCATTTGTTTTAGCCTTTCTTTTATGGTTAACTGATATACTTTATTATACCATTTTTCATCGCTTTTTTCAATGATATCATGTTGAAAAAATGATCAGAAAAGTGAACCAAAATACATGGTTCACTCGGGAAATTCGTATCAATTCATCCCCCACTTATGACATACATTGTATATCCTTGAAGATGGGAGGTTTCTTGATATATTTGGCTAAATTTGAAGGAAATTATTCTATATGAGTAATTCTCTTTTTTTATTCACTAATATTACATAAAAGCATATTATTTGATTATGAAGTATAATTATGCTAAATTGTAATTACAGAGGTGATTAGATGAATAATCTAGGAAGAAATATAAAACATTTAAGAAAGACTAAGAAGTATAGCCAAATTGAGTTAGCTGAGAAACTAGGAGTTTCACAAACTTCAATAGCTCATTACGAAAAAGGCACAAGACAACCTACAATTGAAACACTTATTGAACTATCACAACTATTCAATAAACCTATCGATGATTTAGTAGGAAACTCAGTCATTAAAGTAGCGACAAAAATAAACATCAACAAGGATAACCTAGTTGAGTCTTTAGTAAACTTATTAGTATCCAAAAATGAAGACCAATTCATTAAAACCTTTGAAGAAAGTGTTTATCCAACATACGAAATTAAATCACTAATCGACAATGTATTAAAAAGAGTTATGTATAAAATTGGTGATTTATGGGAACAAGGTGTAATCACAGAAGCTGATGAACACTATGCAACTAATGTTGTACGTAAAGTAATTAACTATATAAACATAAAGAATAGTAGTTCTATAAAAGATCAAAAGGCAATATCATTTACAGTAGGCTCTGAAAAACATACATTAGGGATTGAAATGGTTAATACATGTTTAGAATCTGAAGGAATAGATACATTATATTTAGGTAATAATGTTCCAATTAAGTCACTAGAGAAGATAATAAATGAGCAACAACCTGAATACGTCTTCATTTCAATCACAATGAATGATTCAATGAATAGTTTAGTTCACTTAATCGACTATCTAAATGACAAATTTAACTCTAAATTTATCATTGGTGTTGGTGGGCAGGGATTAGATAAAGAAAACCTTCAAAAACATAAAAATATTCGTATACTAAGTGATATAAAAGCTCTATTAGAATTACTAAATAGATAGAGGTGTAACAAATGGTAAAAAATGAATTTACAGTAGGGGTTGAGAAATTAGTAAATCCTGTAGATGTAGGTACATTACATTTTGTCCAAAATTTCACAGGTTCATTACCAAAAAACATTCAAGATAAAATGATTAAATCATCAGCTAAAAAAACACCATATATGGGTTTTGTAGTAGAACCATATAGTTACTTCCTAAGTTACGAAATAAAAGACTTAGCTTGGGCTCAAAGATTACTACCTGATGGTTTCAAAATGACTAAAACAAGTATCTTTGAAAGAGATACACCAAGATATTATGGAATCTTTGGAATCTTCAATGCACATACAAGTGGTTTCTTTGGATTAAGGGTAGAGTTTTATATAATCGCAGAAAATATAAACACAGGTCTTCTAAGTTGGATAATCATTGATTATGATACAAACACAATAAGTTATGATCCAAAAAACGGGCTATCAAGTCCAAATGCTGAAGGTGGAATTTTCACCATAGATTACAATGGAACTGTCCATATTGATGTTAGACGTCATGACAATAGTCACAGTTTAGTATTACAAAGCAACATCAAAAATGGCGTAATGAAGAAACTTGATAAAAGATTATGGATAGAAGGAAATCTGTCAATCGGATATGGTAGAGATATGTCTGAGAACAACCCAAGTGTCTTCTCATTGAAATTTGATCCTAAAGAATTTGAACAAGCATTATTAATCGACAATAATGATTTAGCTATTGAGTTAAACTCATGGTTCCCAGGTTTATTCAACGAACAACCTACAGTAATCTTATGTTTCCCCTATGCCCAGCACTTCTTATCAGATAGTCCTGGAGCATATAGCCAATTACAAAATGAAGAAGAACTTATTAATGAAGTTAAAAATATAGATTTCTCAAAAATAAATATATTTTCAACAAAATCAATAAAAAAAGCAGCAATTATGGGAGTAACCACATCAATGCTCATTAATCTTACTCTTCTATTATTGCTTATAGTATAAAAGAAATTATAAAGGAGATAATTATGGAAAAACAAGTTAGCTTTCAAAGCTTAAAAAGATTCAATATCATCATGGGTGGACTTCATCTATTTCAAGGGATATTAATGATTATATTAGGGATAATAATTACTGATTTAGGAAGTTTTAAACTTCAAGTATATCAGCACTATCTAAGATTTGTAGAAACAGCCCCAGGAGAGGGATACTTAGACTTCGCAAGAACAGAGATATTCACATTACCATTCTTTGTATTAGTCGCATCATTTTTATTAATTAGTGCTTTAGCTCATGCATTAATATCTTTACCTAAAAAGATTAACGATATGTATAATAGAGATTTAGAAAAGGGAATCAATAAACTAAGATGGTTCGAGTATACATTAAGCTCTTCTATTATGATTGTCTTAATCTCATATTTATTTGGGATTTGGGATATTGCTTCATTAATCTTAATCTTCATAGTAAATGCATCAATGAATTTATTTGGTTTAGTTATGGAACAGCTAAACTCTGGAAAAACAAAAGAAAATGTTAATTGGGGTCCATTCATTTGGGGAACAATTGCTGGTTTAGCACCATGGATCGCAATCATTTTGTATATGACAGGTGCAACTGCTGAGGCAACTGCACAAACTCCATGGTTTGTATGGGCAATTGTCGGATCTTACTTCATCGCATTCAATACTTTCCCAATAAATATGGTTATGCAGTATTTACAAAAAGGCAAATTCGCAAATTACTTATATGGAGAAAGAGGATATATCGTACTTAGTCTAGTAGCAAAAACAGTACTTGCATGGTTAGTGCTAGTAGGTGCATTACAACCTTAAAATAGCAAGATAAAATATCACATTTTATAGTTTATTATATAAATTATATGGTATAATTATGTGAAGAAGTGATAAGTTTAGTCAACTTCGGTTGGCTTTTTTTATTGGAGTGATTATTATTAAAACAATACCTTTTCATATAAAGACAATGTTCAAAGAGATCATTAAAAATATTATTAAATACAAAGTATTCATTTTTATAATCCTTTTGTATCTAATAACTTTTCAAATTATCGATCCTCATGGCCCTAATTGCTTAATAAAAAGAACTATAGGGTTCCCTTGTCCAGGATGCGGAATGACAAGGGCAACATATTACCTTTTGACTTTACAAGTTAGAAAAGCGTTCTTCTATCATCCACTAGTTTTTATAATGCCAGTAATAACATTGGTTTTATTAGCAAATGGATATGGAGTTTTCAAGAAATTATTTCACTCTAAATTATTCTGGGGATTTATTATTGTTTTGTTTATAGGGGTATATATTTCAAGAATGATTATATATTATCCAAATATTGAACCTATGAATCACTACTTCAAAACTAACTAAAGGGAGATAAAGTATGCAGAAAAGTAATGACAGTATTAGAAATTTTACAAAGAATCAACTAAGTGGTAACTATGGACAAGGAATAGTAGCAACAATTGTCCCTGGATTAATCGTTTGGGTAATTTCGATGATTTTAGGATTAATCACTGGAGGATCATTTATTATTAGTAACATAGTTTCAATTGGTTTAGCGATTCTAACAACATTTATGGTAACAAAGATGTCTTTAAACATAGCAAGCGGATCAAGAAGTGCAGGTTTTGACGATTGTTTATCACCAAGTGATAGATTAGGAAAAGTGGCAATATATGTAATTGCTGTCCAATTCTTATCTGTTTTAATTACATTACCGCTCAATAAATTATTCTTTGATTCATGGATTTTAAGTGAATCAACAATTAGTGATTTTTCCAGTTCAATTGATCCGTCGGCTGCATTAGGATTACTTTATGGTTACATTGGTACAATATCTCTAGCAGCAATATTACTACTATTTATTACATATAAAATTATTTATGTGCCACAAATCCTTATTGATCAGGGATTAAGTTTATCAGAAGCTGTTAACAAATCATTTCAATACACTAAAGGAAACTTCGGAAGAATCATTGGAATGTATTTCTTTTTCTTTGGGTGGTATTTTTTATCAATGTTCACATGCGGAATTTTACTATTCTATGTAATACCTTATCATACAATATCTGCAATGAACTTATACTTAGAAATTAAAGAAGAGAATGGAGATTCAACAGGAAGAAACTATGATAATAAACCAGTTGAAGAAGATCCTTTTGAATCAGATCCATTTAACAGAATTTAAGGTAAATAGACATTAAATAAAAAACAACTATCGATTGATAGTTGTTTTATTTTCGTATAAAGTTCCTTATTTCATTTAACACTTCTGTATTCTTCTCAACAAAAGTCATATGTCCAGTTTTATAGTAGATAACAAGTTCAGCCTCTTTTATTTTTTTATACATTTCTTCAGATATAAATGAACGACAGAACAAATCACTATCTCCCGAAATTATTAGAACCCTATTTTCTACTCTGTCTAATTTATCCCTTAAATCAAAACCACCATAATTATTATCAAAACAACTATATAATAACTTATGTTTAAATACTCCTTCTTTGGTTTGTTCTCTAAAATCATTAATTAACTCAACATCAGTTGGATCACCAAAATAATAAGGTAAAAGAACATCTAGTGCTTTAGAAGCTTCCCTCTCATTTTCAGCTATATTGATAAGCCTATAATACTCTTCCTGAGCTTCTCTAAATCCTTTAGGAATCTCAATACTAACTCTTGGTGTTTCATGTTGTCTTTTATATGTATCTAAACCATTAAGTAAAATAATATTCTCCGCAACACCAGGATATCTAACAGCATGTTCTAGAGCTACAAAAGCACCATAGGAATGACCTAATATGGCATAACTGTCAATTTTCAATTCTTTAGCTAAACTATTAATATCTTGCGCAGATTGTTTAGTTGTTATTGTTTCAAACGGTACATCTTTTGATTTCCCTTGTCCCCTTTGATCTACAAAAATCAACTGAAATCTATCAGTCAAATCATCAAAATAGTTTCCCAAAAATTGATGTTCCAATCCTGGTCCACCATGTAATAAGAAGATTGGGAATCCTGTTCCCTTAACCACAATATAAAGTTCAGTATCCCCCACAGAAACAAACATTTTTTTAGCCATATGATAGCCTCCTTATGATAAAAACATACACAAATGCCGTTGTCATATATGTATGTCTATCTACTTCAATTGTATCAAACAATATCCATTTAAAGAAGTAATTCCCATAATTATTATTTACACTATGACAAATTAATCAACTTTGCATATTTACCTATATGCTATAGTTCCTTACTATAAAACTAGGAGGTACTAATATGAATGTATATTTAAGAAATATGAAACATGAGGAATACAATAATTGGTTAGAGCTTTCAATTAATATTCAAGCAGATGATCGTGCATATGTAAATTCTACAAATAAAGAAGCAGAATTAGAGAAACTAGATCGTATGTTGCCCCATATATTACCCGAGGGACTTAACAGTAAAAACAACTACTTCTTTTGTGTCGATATTGACAATCAATCAAATGTTGGATTTATCTGGTTTACATTACTTGATAAAGAAAATCACAACTCGATATTTCTAATTGATATCATAATAAGTGATCAACACAGATCAAAAGGTATCGGTCGTATTGCCTTAAAGAAGGCTCAATCAAAAATGAAAGATGAAGGATTCACTAAAATACAACTGAATGTCAGAAATAATAATTATGCAAAAAATCTTTATACGTCTCTTGGATATAAAGTAATAAAAGAAGAAGAGAAAAGTTGCTTAATGGAACTGTCTACTCTATAGTACTTTAATTACTTGTTTTAAGGTTTTGTGAATACAATACAACATAAACTAATAATTTTTCAAAGTCTCTCTCATATCAAAATAATGAAAAAAATCAGTAAATATCACTGGTTTTTTTTATATATTATTCATTTGAACATAGTTAGTATGCTATAATAATATACAAACACACACACGAGGTAATTTAATGGAAATGATAAAAAACAGAACCAATCTTAAAGTTTTAATTGTTGGGATTTTATTATTAATTATTTTTGAATTAGTTATTTTCGTTTCAAACGCATTTATTTCTCAAACTGAAGAAAATGAATTATATCGTAAATCATATTCTATTCAGACTGAAATTGAGAGAGTTTTTTCTAGTGTTTTCACAATTAATGATGCCTATTTATCCTATATATCCGACTCACCTGATTTCTCTCAAGAAGAATCAGAAACATTTTTACATCATTTATTGTTTTATGAAGAACATTTTGTGAATAATATTGCTTATATTGAAGATACAACAATTAAATACAACTATCCATACGAGGAAAACAGTGACTCAATTGGTGTTGATTTAGCTTTAATCCCTGGACAAAGTGAGGATATTTTATTTGTTAAAAACTATCACGAACCAATGTTTATTGGTCCAGTTGAACTAGTTCAAGGTGGTACTGCATTTATCTTAAGAACTCCAGTTATTACCGATGGAGTTTATCAAGGACAAATCGCAACAGTTATAGACGCTGAAGAATTTATTACTTTACTAAATCATGAAGCGGACAGATTCAATGTTGAACTGGAAATCAGTTACCCAAATGCAGATAGTATTATATCTGTTGGAGAAGACTTTGATGCCCAAAGTGTCAAAAGTGATTTCTCGAATAAATACGTAGATCTTGAACTAACAGTTTATGACTTATCAGATACTGAATCTTATTTCCTTATGAGTATGGGATTAAGAATCATCGGTATATTTGTAACATCAATAGTATGTTATTACGTATACAAGAACAGTTCTTTAATTGAAGAAGTTAGATATAAAGCTAACCATGATTCATTAACAAAAAACTATAACCGTGCGAAGTTTGTTGATGATTATCAAAATGGTCGATTTGTAGGTAAACTTATTGCCTTTACTGATATCAATAAATTTAAATTATTAAATGATACTTTAGGTCATCACTATGGTGATTGGGGATTAATTAAAATCTCAAGCGAGTTTAGATCAACTGGTAAATTTAGAACATACCGTAGTAGCGGTGACGAGTTCTTCTTAGTATCTAATGAACCAATGAAAGAAGAGGAGTTTTTAAAATACACTGATCAATTTAACCAATCATATTATAACGAAGAACTTAGACAAGATGTTGAAATCACATTGTCTGTAGGAGTTATTGAAGACGTATCAATCGATTTAAAACTTGAGACAATGTTAATGTATTTAGACTACGCAATGTATGATGCAAAAAAACAAGGTTTAACTTACACATTAGTTAATGATAAGTTAATGGCTAGATACAACGAACAAAAAATTATTGAAGACTTACTAATTGACGACATCAAAAGCAATAATTTCTTAACTTACTACCAGCCAATAATTGACATAGAAAATAAAAAAATAGATTCACTAGAAGTATTATCTAGATGGAAATATAATGGTAACTTAATTCCAGCAAGTAGATTTATCGATATTATCAAAAAGATAAAGTATATTGAAAAAGTTGATCACAATTTATTTAGTAATCTCCAAAAAGAATACCAACTGATCAAAGATCAATGTATTGATATAGATAATATTAATTTCACAATCAATCTGTCAGCAGAAATACTAAAAGTATTTGAAAGAGATTTTAGTAAATTTGATAGTTATGTAAGTCAGGCAACATTACCACCAAGTAAAACTATCTTTGAGATTTCTGAAGATATTAACCTAGGAATCATTTCAAATGAAACGTTAGACTATATTAAGAGTAAAGGTTACCGTTTAGTAATTGATGATTTTGGGTCAGGTATCTCAAAATTATCAGATGTCTTAAGTGGTAAATTATTCGCAATAAAAACTGATAAATCTATGATACCAAAAGATTTAAAAGATGTTAAAAGACTTAATGGTTTTAACACAATCGTAAAAGCAGTTAACTCAACTGGCAGTATGGTTTGTGTTGAAGGTGTTGAAACCAAAGAACAACTAAAAATATCAGTTGATGCAGGATGTAAAGTTCTTCAAGGATATTACTTTGGAAGACCAATGTCTTTACAGGACATAATCAATTACATCAACACATTTGATTTTACAAACTACTGATAATTTGTTTTATATTACATACGTGATATAATAGATAAGAGAAATACAAATAAAGTAAGGATGGTGCAAGATGAAGATTCATTTAAGAACAGAAAAAGGTCACAAGATTAGAAGCACAAAATTAACACCTGGAGTTCTATACGGTAAAGGAATTGAAGCACAACCAATCCAAGTTAACTCAATAGAATTTCATAAAATGTACAGTAAGAAAGGTACTTCAAAAACATTCGAAGTTGAATTAGAAGGTAAAAAACATATTGTTTATATTAAAGACACTCAATCTTTTTATGAAAACCATAATGTTAAAACTCACTTTGACTTAGTCAAAGTAGCTAAAGATGATACAATGACTTCAAAAGTTAATCTAGTATTTGTTAATCATGAACTAGTTGAAAAACGTGGTTTAATTGTTAACGCAGTATATAACTCAATTGAAATTGAATATGCTGTAGGTTCAGGGATATCAAGATTAGAACTTGACGTTGCAGAATTAAACGAGAACGACACATTAAAAGTAAAAGATATTGTAGCTCCTAAGGGAGTCAAAATCTTAGACAAAATGGACGATGTAGTAGTATCAATCTCAACACCTAAAGAAGAAGTTGAAGTTGATGAAGAAGCTGAAGTTGTTACTGAAGTTGAATCAATCAAACAAAGTTCTGAATAACACAAAAATAAAAGACACTTTCAAAGTGTCTTTTTAAATACTTTTTAATATAGTCTTCATTAAAGATGACAAAAAAAGTTTACTTAGCAGACCACCCAAAGCGTAAATGCAAAGCTAAGACTAAACATCTATAATTGAACTATTACCATAAAAAAAGACGGAAATTTTCCGTCTTTTGTTTTATTAATCCTCTACTTGATCTGAACTTGTTTCAGTTGGTTCTTCAGGATAATAGATTTCTCTAGATTCACCAATTTGTAGTTCTTCTAAAACAGTATCAGGGTCTAAGATTGTTGAAACTTTAATATATTTACTTGAAATAGTATATAAGTAATTACTAATAAACTTAGATTTGTATACATAAATATCATAAGTATTAGCTTCACTATGTTCAACTCGTCCTCTTTCACTGATTTCACCATTTTCGATATCTAAGTTTAATACTAAGATACCATTATGATATGTCCAGTTATATCCTTCAGTTTCATTACCCCAATCATATTCTGTATATGGTAAGGCAATGATTCCTTTATCAATTGACACTAATAAATCTTTATGGTTATAAACAGTAGATGTCCACATATAACTATTGTCAGCATATGGATAAATAATTTCACTAGCTACTACTGCGTTTGATTTATCTGATACATCATATAATGAGATTTTTAATCCGTTTGTTCCGCCTTCTAAATCTCCATATCCAATACCTAAAATATAATCTTCACCAATTGGTTGTAGGTAATCACTAAATCCAGGAATCTCAAGTTCACTCAATTTAGTAGGGTTTAAAGGATCACTTAAATCAATTACATAAAATGGATCAGTTCTTAAGAATGTAACAACATATGCATAATCACCAACAAATCTGGTTGATTGTACTGTTTCGCCTTCATGTCCTAAATGTTCTAAAGTAGAAACAATTTCTAAATCCATATCTAATACCATTAAACGGTTATTGATTTCAGATTCCATTCCCCACCACCACCAATTACTTGTAGTAGTAACGATTCTAATGTACTCACCTTTCTCGTCCATTGCGAACTGATCAAGCGCCACACCAGGTACTTCTCCACTCGCACCAAATTCAACAACACCATCATCGATTGCGATGCGTAAAATTGAAGTAGTGATTTCATATGGATCTTCTTCTAACTCAACTTCCTCTTCTGTATCTGCTTCTTCTAGTTCTAACATCACTGCGTCATTCCAGTTCCACTTAGTTCCAGTTAAATAAATATTATCAGTTGATACATATAAATTATATCCACCTTCACCTAAAACATATTCTGTTGATATTTCATCTGTTTCTAAGTTAATTCCAAAGAATGAAGTATAGTTAACTGGTTCCATTCCTACTTCATAATATATATCCTCATAAGTAGCAGTTACCTTATTTTCACCAATCTCATAATAAGGTAAATAACTATCTAAATTAAACTCGATATTTTCATAATCCATATAGTAAAAAGGAATATATTGATTAGTTACAAAGTATAAATCATCACCAATTTTTCTACTACCAGTGAAATATCCGCTTAATTCATACTCTTCAATAAGTTCAAAATCATCTTTTGAATACTCTAAGATATGAGTAACTGAATGTGATTCATAATAAGAACAATACTCATAAATATTTACATCATCAGTATTACCATCTTCATCTGGTTCTTCACTAGCACCATCTTCTTTATCTTCATCATAAACTAAACAATTATTGTAATAAGAAGTTCCAACAACTAATAATCGATCTTCATCAACATACATGCCATTGAAATAGAAGTAACTTCTATCTTCAGCTAAACTATCAAAAGTAATCTCTTTAACTAACTCAAGTACTTCATATTCATCAGTCATTGTATATGCTAAGATAATCTGAATCTTATTATAATTTTGAACATAGATATACTTACCATCAGTAAGTACATTATCCATTTCATCGACACCTTCAACTTGATTATTAGTTTCACTATAGTCATCACTACCAGCATCATTATTTGATGTTGCCACTTCAGCCCCATCCATTTCCATAGCTACATCATTAAATGCTCTCATACCCCATCCAAAATTATCTAATAAGTTTTGTTTCTCTCTAAAAGTATAAAATAAACTTACTACATCATCACTAGATGTAAAAGTGCTATCCCCATCAAAGTCTTCCACACAAACTTCACCTTCTAAGTGAAATCCATTACTACAACCATCATTTTCCAAAGCTGATCCACAGCCTGTCAAAAAGATGATACTAAGAAATAAGATTAAGAATTTTTTCATTTAAAATACCTCCTTTAATTTCTTCCAGAGTATAATATTCCTCGTCAATTTTATTCTAAAACAAAATAAAAATAAATGCACCCTTTTTAAATAAGCTTCAATAATCAATCAGTAAAATGCATTTTTTATTATGTGTCAATAGTTGTATAATAAAAGTGTAAGGTGGTGATTTGATGGAAGCATTACTTTATGAGAAACTTAAAAATAACATAGTAAGATGTAAACTTTGTAACCACTTTTGCCTAATAAGCAAAGGCAAAAAAGGTATTTGTGCAGTTAGAGAAAATAAAGATGGAACTCTTTATTCTCTTAACTATGGTTTAAGTATCTCAACAAGTATTGATCCAATCGAAAAAAAACCACTGTATCACTTTTTACCAAATACATGGACATATTCTTTTGCAAGTGTAGGGTGTAATATGGACTGCCCGTGGTGTCAAAATCACACCATCAGCCAAAGTCCGAAGCAACATAACAAAATCGCAGGTGTAGAAATAAAACCAAAAACACATATAGAAAATGCATTAAAGTTTAACTGCCCTTCGATATCTTATACCTACTCAGAACCAACAATATACCTAGAATATGCATTAGAAGTAATGAAATTAGCTAAAGAAGCAGGTTTAAAGAATATATGGGTTACTAATGGATTTATGTCCAAAGAATGTTTAGAATTAATCATACCTTATATCGATGCACTAAATATTGATTATAAAGGAAACGAAAACACCTACCAAAGTTATTGTACAGGAAGTTCTAAACCAGTACTGGAAAATATCAAGATACTTAAAGAACATAATATTCATATTGAAATTACTACATTATTAATCCCTGGTATAAATACTGATAGTATTATTGAAATAGCAAACGATTTATTATTATATGCAGGAGTTGATACTCCTTGGCATATAAGTAGATTCTTCCCAAGCTTTAAAATGACACATGTAAATCCAACCCCAAAAGAAACAATGTACAAAGCTAAAGAGGTAGCTAAAAAATTAGGATTCAAATATATTTATCTAGGAAATATATAAAAAGGAGTTGATTTAATGTCTATCGTCGCAACATATATCGTTCCTCATCCCCCATTAATCATTCCAGATATTGGGCGTGGTGACGAAAAGAAAATTCAAAAAACAATTGATGCCTATCATAAAATTGCCAAAGAGATTAATGAAATAAAACCAGATACAATAATTATATCTTCTCCACACGCAGTATCGTATAAAGACTATTTCCATATATCGCCAATTATCAATATGCAAGGAGACTTTAGTCACTTTGGTATTGAAGATGTTGAGATGTATCCTAAATGTGATACAGATTTAGTTTATCAAATTGAGAAGAAGGCAAAGGCAATTGATTTTCCAATGGGTACGTTGGGTACCATTAATCAAAAACTTGATCATGGAGTTACCGTTCCATTATACTTTGTCAATAAATATTTTGATTCTTATAAACTAATCGTATTAGGTCCTTCGGGATTAAGCAGTATAAACCATTATCATGCTGGAAAAGTTATCCAAGCAGTTATCCCAAGAGACAAAAAGGTAGTTTGGATAGCTAGTGGAGACCTATCACATAAACTATTAGATAGTGGACCATATGGTTTCGAACCTCAAGCACCAAACTTTGATAAAGAAATATCTAAAGCTTTGAGTGAGGGTAACTTCCTTGAACTACTTTCACTAAGTTCTAAACATTGTCGCAAAGTTGCGGAATGTGGTATTGGTTCATTTACAATGATGGCTGGTGCACTTGACGGTTATCAAGTGAAACCAGAACTTTTATCATATGAAGGTCCATTTGGAGTAGGATACGCAGTTGTTAAATATACTGATTTAGAGTTTAGTACCAGTAGACATTTTGATGTAATTTATCAATCTATTATGGATAGTAGTATAAATGAACTTAGACAAAATGAAGATCCATATGTTACTTTAGCAAGAGCGTCTTTAGAATACTACGTTAAAAATAAAAGAAAACTAGATCCCCCATCAAATTTAAAAGACGAACTATTAAAAACAAAAGCAGGTGTATTTGTATCACTTCACCTAAACGATAAACTACGAGGATGTATTGGAACAGTAATTCCCACAAAGGGAAGTATCGCTGAGGAGATTATTGACAATGCTATAAGCGCAGGAACTAGAGACTATCGATTTAATCCTGTGAAGAAAAAAGAACTCAATAAAATTGAGTATAGTGTTGATGTATTAATGCCTCCTGAGAGAATTGAATCAAAGGATAAACTAGATGTTAAGAAATATGGTGTAATTGTTAGTTCCGGGCATAAAACAGGTCTACTACTCCCTAACCTTGATGGTATAGATACTGTTGATGAGCAAATTAATATCGCTAAACAAAAGGCGGGAATCAATGATTATGAAGATTATAAGTTACATCGTTTTGAAGTTATTAGACACCATTAAAAAAAGGAATCCAAATGGATTCCTTTTGTATTATCTACTAGCTGTAAATATTAACTCCTCATAAACTTTTAGACCAGTAAATACACTTTTATCTTTATAAAATGTACTTGTAGTTAAGTCTGAAAGGTTTAATGGATAATATCCACTATTAAAGTACTCAATATCTCCAACATCCTCAATCTGAGATAGAATCTCTGAATCTGTTATTGTACATTTTATATTATGATGGACATTCCCCATTGTAACATCACATACCTCTACATCGTCAATATATAATTTTCCACCATCTGTTACATCTTGTGTTGTGTCACTATAGAAAGTTATATCTATCTCAATTTTTGTAACTCCACTTTCCTCAGTTTCAATAATTATGATATCACCGTTAAACACAGCTTGACCAAAATCAACAGCAGTCGGCTTAGAAACATATTCAAATTTATGTTTTACCGCACTATACTCATTTGTGAATGTATCATATATTGGCATTATATTTATAAATCCAACATACACAATAGATAAAAATAGTAATAACACAGTAAAACCTAAGTTCATTCCTAAAAACTGGCGATACTCTTTTCCAAAGTATCCTCTAATTTTAAATTTAATTTCAGCAACAAAGAAAGTAAACGCCAAAGTAATTACTGAAAATGGTAGTGTGATAACACTATAAATTCTGATATATTTTTTATATTCTTCCCAATCGAAAGTTTCTCTTTTTACAAGTACATATATCGTTCCTGCAACACCAATTGGAAGTGTTATTAAGAAATAAATACTCAAAACTAATGGTACTTTTGCTTCTTCCATCAACTGCATTGTTCTTGTTGTTTCATCAGGAATATATAATGCGATAAATCCAAAAATTGCAAACAAGTAAAAAAAGATTTGTAAAAGAATGGATAATGTTTGATAAAAATCACCTTTAAAGTTCGTATACATTGTGATTCCCCCTTTTATTTACACTATTATTATACTACTTTTCATGCTATTTATGAAAAAAAAAGATTTGGAGGACTTTTGCGCTAGATTTAAGCAATAAATATATGACATAACTCATTCATTTGTACATTGATTAGCGTATTTTATTTACAGTAAAATATAATTATGAAAGGGTGATTTAAAATGGAACAACTTAAGAAATTTTTAGAAGACACAAATAAAAAAACCTTCCTTGATATTGGAACTGGAGCAGGAAACTTCGTTGGTTTTATCGATGAATTATATAAAGGTTATGATAAAATAATCGGTATTGATTTATGGGAAAGAGGAATCGAAGCTGCTAAAAAAAGAAATGAAAATGAAAAAGTATCTTTTGAAATCATGGATGCATCAAAAATGAAATATGAAGACAATTCATTTGACGTTGTATGTTTATCAAATAGCTTACATCATTTAGAAGATATTCCACTTATCTTAAATGAGATGCGAAGAGTCTTAAAAAAAGATGGTTATATTATCATCAATGAAATGTTGAATAATGATTTAGATGAGATGCAATTATCACATTTAAAATTACATCACTTCTCCGCTAAAATTGATCGTTTAAGTGGAGATATCCACAATGAGACATATAGTAAAGATGAAGTTTTAGAAAAGATTCAAGATGGTACCGGGTTAAACGTTTTTGATATTTGGGAACTAGATGTACCTAGAAGAGAGGAAAACTCAGAAGAAGAGATGGATTACTTAAACAACATTATGGATAGAGTAATGGCAAGAGTACCCGAAGAACATAAAGAAGAACTAGAAAAAGAAAAAGAAGAAATCAAAAAATACATCAATGAACATGGATATGATGGATGTACGTCATTACTTGTTTTATTAACTAAATAATCTGTCTTTACGCAACCGTATAATTAATGTATAATACATATGATGCGGTTGTGGCGGAATGGCAGACGCGCTACCTTGAGGGGGTAGTATCCTTCGGATGTGTGGGTTCAAATCCCATCAACCGCACCATATTATAAAAAGAAAAACGGCTTATGCCGTTTTTTATTTTATTTATATATCTAGTAGAAACTTATAAAGTATTTCTCTTACACCTTTAAATGTATCTTTGTCACCACTGTTTGCGATTAGTGATAAATATAAATCATCATCAGGGAAAAACGTATGAATACTTCTTACACCAAGTCCACCACCTGGGTGATAATAAATTCTTCTTTCTTTACCGTAGTCAGAATTGATACTTAAAATCATCCCATAACAGTAATAGTCATATTCAGTTACCTTTACATGTTTATCAAATAATTTACTTACAGATTCCTTGGAAATTATTTGGTTACTCATAAGCGCTTTTGCGAATTTAGAAAGGTCATTTGAAGATGAAATTAGTCCACCACCAGCTCCCGCAATTCTCATATCAAAGAAATCCACTTCCTTCAATGTGTTATCAGCGTAGTTATAAGGTTTAGCCCTATTTTCAATAACTAAATCGGGATGTTCAAAGTACGTGTTAGACATATCTAAGACGTCAAAAATGTTCTTTTTTAGATAGTCATAATAAGTAAGTCCTGATACTTTTTCTAAAATATATTGTAAGATTAAATATCCAGAAACTGAGTAGCCAAATCTTGAACCAGGTTTAAATTGTAGAGGATTATTTTTAAACATATCTATTAGTGATTTTAATATATTTGAACTATTTAATATATCAGAAAAATCATAGTCTAATGGAAAGTTTGCGATACCACTACTATTTGATAGTAGATGGTGAATTGTTATTTCATCATAAAGAAAGTCATCAATGTATTTGTTTACTTTATCATGAATGTGGATTTTGCCATCCTCGTATAGTTTCAATATTGCTACTGCGGTAATGGTTTTGGTTATAGAGGCAATTCTCATTGGAGTATCTGGTGTGTTTTTACGCAATGATTTAATGTCTGAGTAACCAAAACCTTCCGCAAATATAGGAGAATGATTTTTAGTTATTGTGAGTGCTCCGTTAAAATTTAGTTCTTTAATTTTTTTGTTTAGTTCTAAAAAGTTATACATTTAAACAACTCCTTTATCGAATAAGCCCAACTTGATGTTGGGCTTATATATTATAAATCATATTTTTTGATAATATCTGATGGTGTTTTTCTTAGTAAGACATTGATCGGTAATAAACCAAAGATAATATTAATAATATATAGTCCTAAAATTCCTAGGAAGAATGGTCCTACTGTGAAGTGGAATAAGTTAATTGTGTCTCCACTGTTGGCTTCTGCTTGGATGAGTAATAGTGTCATTATTATATAACCTAGTATAGTACTTAAAGATGTTATTAAGAGGATCTCAACAAAGAACATTTTCCTTAGTTCATGTTTAGAAGCTCCTAGTGATCTATAGACACTTACTTCATATACTCTGGATATTAAACTAGAACGCATAATGAAGTAGATTGAAATTGCACTAACGATAAATCCTGTAATACTTAGTAAGTAGATATTGGTGTTTTCTGATAGTTTAATTTCCATGTTTGTGTCATCTAGTTCTAAATAAATATTGCTTGCGTCATATCCAAGTTCGTTTAATCTTCTTAATGTGTTTTCAACATCGTTTGAATATAGGAATACTTCAAAGTCTGTACCATATGTATATCTACTAACGTAGTATTCACGTTTGATGTATTCCTGAGTTGTTACTACTGTATTTCCAAAGTCATATGTTTCACCATCTACTGTATAATCATATACACCACTAATGTGATATTCACCAGTTGCGATTCCGATACTGTATGGTGTTGTTCCATTGTCATAAAAGATACTGTTTGAATTAATCATTACTTCACGGTATGTCGTTGGCAATTGTCCTTGTATGATCGAAAAATTATCTCCTAGTAGTTCATAATTTACTAAAACAGGAGTTACTAGTGTGTATAATAAATACTCGTCCATCCATACTGTACGTGAATTATCTTGTGCTATCCCTGTTATTGGGAAGTTAAGTTTTGCATCATACTCATAATCAAAATCTGTTCCGCTCGTTTGAAGTTTAAATGAGCAATTAATGATATCTTCATATGATTCAATACCTCTAATTACATTTTCTTTGATAATCTCATCCGCAATCGATTGATCAATGATTATCCCGTAGCCATCTGGCATTGATCCATAAATTAATAAATCCTCATCAAAGAATTTAATATCAACTGGAATTGATTCAACATAAACAGAATTTGAAACCTCATAATACTTATTTGATTCTAAATAGAATCTAGCTTCCTCTGTAATATACATGATTTGTTCGACACCTTCGATGTCTTCATATGCCATCATTTCATTATATTGAAAATTATCTGTATCTACAACAATATAGTTACGATGCATATCAGCGTAAGATTCTTCCATTCTAAATGTTTCTCCTAGCAGTCCTACACTTAAACTAGTTATTACACCTACTAGACCTAATACTATGTACAACATCTTACCACCATAAGATAATACATCAATTTTTCTTAATGCATAGATTAAAGAATCTTTGATGGTTATTGTCGATTTGTTTTTTATGTTTGGATCTCTTTTGATTGGTTCTAAAACAAACTTCTCTTTTGTTTTTTTAATGTTTTCTTCGCTTGATTCATTCAATAATTCAATTTCACTGTCATTATCAATATAGGCAATTCTTCGTGCTTTTTTTGAATCAACTTTAACATATAGTGTATCTTTTCTTTCAATTAAATCTACTTTAAGTTTTTCTGGTTTTTTAATTGATGTATCAATATATCTAGATACATCAGTATCTTTATCTTCAATCATATGTTTATTATAGTCTTTTAAGTAGATAATCTGTTCTTGAATAATTGAGAGATTACCGTTTTTTTCATTTGGATAATCTTTAACGATTTTACCATTTTCAATTTCAATAATTCTATCCGCATAATAATCAGCTAAAGCTTGTTCATGAGTTACCATGATAACTAGTTTATCTTGAGAAATAGATTTTAAGATATTCATTAATTCAATTGTTGTTTTACTATCAAGATTTCCTGTTGGTTCATCAGCTAAAATTACTTCAGGGTTAGTTGACAATGCTCTTGCAAAGGCAACTCGTTGTTGTTGTCCACCACTAAGTTGTTTGCTTAAACGATCGTCATAACCAGATAATCCTACTGATTCAAGTAAATATTCAATACGTTCACGAATGACTTCATCATCTTTAACACCGTACATTTTTAGAACTAACTCAATATTTTCATACACTGTTAACTCTTTTAATAAATGATAATTCTGATAAATATATCCAATTTTGTTTTTACGGATATTATCCCATTTTTTACTACTATATTTCGTGAAAGTTTCGTCTGCAAACTCAAGTGACCCTGAGTCGTACTTATCCATACCACTAATGATGTTAAGTAATGTTGTTTTACCGCTACCACTATTTCCTAATAATACTACTAATCCATTATCTTTAAATTCTATGTTTATGTCTTTAGATACATGATTTTGATTTACTTTGTTCTTGTTGAAGAACTTGTTTATCTTATTTAACCTAATCATTGTTCAATCCCCTTTAGAGAAGATATGACACTAACATCGAATATCCTCTTACTGAAATTGCGAATCATTAAACCTAGAATAAAGACAGTTCCTGTATAAATAACTAAATAATCAATCCATGTTAAGTATCTTAGTATTTGTGGTATTGGTGTTTTATATCGTTCTAGTACTAATAAAAGTACAAGAACAATAATCGCAGAAATGAAAGTTAAAAACAATATTTCTGCGTATAACATTATATTAATTGTTTTCTTGGATGTTCCTAAACTACGATAGATTAAATAATCTTTTCTTTTACTCATAATAATATTACGTAAAACGAAGTATCCTACAAAGAATGTCATTGCGATAACAGCTAAAATTAAAACAGTAATTCTTACATTATTAACAATGATAGTCCAAGCATCTTCGTCTTCAATTATTTGGCTTGGGTAGTATGCTTTGTAGCCTAACTCTCGTAGTTCTTCGACTACTATTTTACCTTCATAACCGTCATATACAACAGCAGTTACTTGATAATTTGTTTCCCCAAAGAAATAATTATAAGTTGTTTCGTTCATATACATAATTCGACCTATTTGCGTCGCAACTGCGACACTTGATATCTCTATATCGATAAACTCTTTTTCATTTTCAAATGTTGTTAATGATTTTATAGTGAACTCATGTGAGTCAATAAAATCTCCTGAATCACAAAGGCCAGCATCAACATCATCTCTTATTTCTTTTTTATATCCAAAATCACGACACATATCGAAAAACATCATATCGAAAGTTTTTAACTCGAAATCGTCTAATGAGTTATCAACCCATATATTATTTATTAACATATATGTATCTTCTTTTATTTCTTCTGTTCCATCTGTCACCCATTCTTCATTTGCGGTAATATAATCTTCAGTACCAGATATATGTAATGACATTTGTGATCTTGAAAAGATAGCAGTTGGTGATAATTCAGTAAGACCATCTTTATGAAGATATACTGAATGTAATGGTGAATCAAAAGATAACTGTTCTTCAGTTATTCCAACTACTTTGAAAACAAACTGCGAAGTTTCTAATCCTTGAAACTCCTGTACCCTAAAGCTATTAGAAAAAGCAATGTAGTCTCCTATTTCGTAAAAGTCATTGTCACCAATAACTATTTCTGTAGCCTTAGTTGGTAGTTCCCCAGCTATTAAATCTAAACTGTTTAAAGCATCAGAGCTTAGAACCTTATAATAGAAAAACTCATCTCTTTGATATGCTTGATTAAAGATTGATGTAATCAAAACTACATCAAATACTGGATCATTGTTAAATACTGTTCTAACGTACTCAACATTATCTATCTCCGTTAACTCATCTTCTGTAAACTTGGTATTATCATATTTTGTAACAATGATTCTTGATTTATCGGCGTTATCAAAATATGGAGTGTTATCTGAGTAAGGTTTGTTCCTTTCAATAATCCCGTTACCATATGTGAAGAATGTAACTATAATTAGAAACATCAAAATAATCATTGTAAAAAATGATTTTTTTGGAACACTAAATACATTCTTAACTGCTATATTTAACGTATCTATAAATCTTGTATAATATGTTTTACTCGGAACTTCTGTTTCCGAAATATTATATGCTTTTTTATAGATGTTATCTTCAATAACTTCACCATCATATAACCTAATTTTTCGTGAAGCATATTTTCTCATTGTCTCAAAATCATGAGTAACAATGATTACTAACTTATCTTTACTAATTTCAGCTAGTAGGCTTAAAACTTGATCACTAGACTCACTATCTAGATTACCGGTAGGTTCATCACAAACTAAAATTTGACAGTTTTTCGCAAGTGTTCTAGCGATAACTGTACGTTGCTTTTCTCCTCCAGATAATTTAATAGCCTTTTGGTTTTTTTGTTTTGTTAAACCAACTTTCTCAATTAAATCAAGTACTCTTTGATGCCTTTCCTCTTTTGATTTCCCTTGAACCGTTAAAGCCATTTCAATATTTTGATATACTGTGTAGCTATCAATTATATTGTAATCTTGGAAAACAAATCCAATATAATCCTTACGATAATGTTCCAATTCATCAACAGTGTAATGAGAAATATCTTTATCATTGATAAATACTTTCCCATCTTCATAGGTATCGAGACCACTAAGAACATTTAGAAGGGTAGACTTACCACTACCACTTTCTCCAGTGATTGCGATAAACTCACCTAACTTAAACTCTAAATTAATTTTTCTCAAGGCTAATACAATGTTATAACCTGAATAGTAATACTTACTTACGTTCTCTAATCTAAGCATCAAATCACCCCTCTTGCTTATATTAATTATAAACCTAAATAGCATAATTACATAATGCACAATTTTATATTAACTGTCATTATATTCATTTACAATCAACTGCTGGTTGAACAAATAATAACACCTGTTATAGTTCGCATCCATATCACTAGCGTCTTTTTGTTATATATTAAAAAAGACTACACAATAAATTGTGTAGTCTTTGCTCTTATTTAAATAATCTTGAATCAAGTCTTAAGTACTCAATGAAGTCCTTTATAGCTTCAAATTCATAAACATATGAATCGATTAGTTTTTGATTTACATCACTGCCAAACGCTTTAAAATCAAAGCTATCTTTTCGATCATCTATTGCAATAAATAACTTATTATTTAGAAATGAAAAAGATATTTTATCGTGATATTTTTCATCTAATTTTAATAGTTTCTCCATAAAATGAGGTGTAAGAATATAAAATGCCTCATGATCATTCTTTGCATATATCTTAAACTCATTGTTAAATTCAACTGATTCTAACTTAATTTTATTAAATCCTGACATACTTCTAAATCTTCCTGATTGAAGCAATACTAAGTTATGTTTAAAATTCTTAAAGAAATCAAATTCGTAAAATCTACCTTGGAAAGTCGTAACTACTGTTGTTGTTTTTCCACTTCTTCTAACATCTTGAATATGGACATCAGAACATCTAAACCTAACATCATTAAAATCACCAGTAATCATGTCTTCACTATTAAAACGATCTTCCTTCTTTAAAAGTTTTGAGTTAACAACCTCATTTTCTGTAAAACCTTTGTCACAAAAGTATTCCCCATTTGGGAATATTTTTGTCAATTCTCCAGGTACATATTTTTTCTTAAAATCAACACTTAGTTTTTTAATTCCACCTTTACCAATAAGGGTTCCAATAGTACCCACACCTGCACAACCATATATTGAAAGTTTAATGGCTGCTTCACCATAATTGGATATATTGCCCATTATAACTATAAATAACACAACAGCAAATATCCAACCCCAAACCATTATTGCCTCATACATCTTTTTCTTTTTATTTATCTGATCAAACATTATTCCCCTCCATTATTGTCTGAAATCATTAATCTTTGAATAGTTTTGAATTCAATGTTAATAGATGAATAAATTCCTTCATATCATCAAACTCACTAATATAAGAATCTAGTAAGTGATTACTAACAGGAACGAATGGTTTTATGTCAAAGCTATCTTCCCTATTATCAATACCGATATATAGTTTACTATTTTTAAATGAAAATGAAATCTTATCTTGATATTTTCTATCTAAAACTAACAGTTTCTCCATAAACTGTGGTGTTATTATATAAAATGCTTCATGATCATCTTTAGCATATACTTTTAATTCACTATTAAAATTGATTGATTCCATTTTAATCTTGTTGTATCCCTCGAAAGGTCTAAATTGTCCTGGTTGTAAAATTAGCAGATTGTATCTGAAGTTCTTAAAGAAATCAAACTCATATACTCTCCCCCCGAATACTGTAACTGTACGTCGGTCTTTTCCTGTACCTCTAACATCTTGTTGCTTAACATCGCTACAACGGAACTTAACACCATCAAATTCACCTTCAACCATATCTTCACTATAAAAACGATCTTGGTTCTTTAATAATCTTGAGTAGATCATTTCCTCTTCAGAAAATCCATAGTCATAATAGTATTTACTATTTGGGAATATCTTTTCCAGTTCTTTAGCTACATATCGTTGCTTAAACTCATTGCTTAGAGCTTTTAATTGTCCATTAAAGTACACAGAAACAACTCCACCCATTGCAAAGAAAAACATCATAACGAAAGGCATACCAAAGTTAATAAAAGCACTCGGTATAAACAAAACAAATGATATACCTACAACAATATAACCAGATATAATTCCTTTTTCTAAACTCTTTTTCCTACGATTAAATTCATTAAACATATAACCCCTCCATTAAATAATCAACAATACAATTATACAATAAATAATCAATATGATGAAATTAATCTTTTTTTTCCTAAAAACCACTAAATTACCTTATAAATAGATTAAAAGAGTCTAATAAAGAGATAAAATATATTCTTACTATTTTAATCAGATTGGAACTTATTTTCAATTTATAGATATTTCATCAAATCTTCATTAAACTTTAGCAATCTATGGTAAAATAGTATTAACAAGTATGAAAGCCATTTCATACTGAACCATCCAAATTTTTGAGAAAAGAGTGATAAAAATGAAGTTCCAGGGACAAGAGTATAAACTTTATGAAGTTTATAAAAAACTAGCAACCAAAGAAAACAAAGTTGAATTAGAACAGGAAATTATTAAACAACGTATTAATTTTTCAAGAATCACCTTTAAAGAATATCGTGACGTTTTAGCAAAACAACATGTTGGATATGCTTTAGAATCACATGATGGTAAAGATAATGTTGTTTTAGAAGATGGGAAATACTCGAAGCAAATTTATTGTGTCGATCGTTTAGACTGTGAAGGAGAAGTTGATTATTCAATCGGTAGAATTTTAGACTACGATGTACCAATTAAAAGATTACCAGATGGTATATCTTCAGATATTGATGTTGGAAGTATTAATTTAGTATCTGAAACAATGGACAAAATATATTTAATCGCGGCAAAACCAATGGATTCAAAAGGATCATTGGACCGTGCAGTTTATGAAATTATTACTAAATTTGATATGATCTCAAGAAGAAAATTTTTACAAGACTATACAAGCGCAACACTTAACAAGTTTAAGTATGCTCATACCAAAGATGATTTCAGACCTGCAATCATGATATTTGAAGGGTCTCAGGAACATTTAGATTTACAAAAGGAACAACCAAATGGTGTATTAGGTAGATTAATTTACAAATACAACATCAAGTTCTTTATCTTACAAAAACAGGAAGAATATGGCGTATATAAACTATTAGAAGAGTAATTTTTACTCTTCTTTTTTTTATTATTATGATATAGTATAATTTACTAAAAGAGGAGGGTTATTATGTATAAATATGAATTTGTTGAAGCAACAACACAAGGAGTACTATTAAGACAAGAGAACTATAAAGAAATAATAAACGAATATGCAAAAAAAGGATGGAGATTTGTTTACGCTGTCCCCCATCTACACTATAACTTAAATCAAATTGATAAATTAGACCTAGTATTTGAAAAAGAAGTTGAAGATTTTGAGTAATCAAAGTCTTCTTTTTTGCATAAAAATAATATAAATCACCATTAAATGGTATAATATTTAGGAAAACTCGAGGTGATATAAATGAGCTGGACTTTAGAAGAAGTTAAATCATTAAAAGGAAAAAATATAATTATAACTGGTGGGAATAGTGGATTAGGCTATGAAGCTGTAAAAATGTTAGTTAAAAAAGATGCAAAAGTAATAATGGCATCTCGCTCAATTGAACGAGGTGAAGCATCAGTTAAAAAAATAAAAGAGACATATCCAAATGCTGACATTGATGTTTTACAACTAGATTTAGCAAGTAAAAAATCAATTAAGAATTTTGTTTCTGAATACCAAAAAAAGTATCAAAAAATTGATGTTTTACTAAATAATGCAGGAATAATGACAACGCCATATGGACTTACAGCAGATGGGTTAGAACAACAACAAGGTGTTAACCATTTTGGTCATTTTTATCTAACTGCTTTATTATTCAAAATGATAAAAAACACCCCAAACTCTCGTGTGGTTAGTGTAAGTAGTATTGCACATAGAGGTGGGAATTTAAACTTTGATAATATGTTCTATAGTGATGGTAAAAAGTACTCAAAAGTAGGAGCTTATTCTAGAAGTAAACTACAAAACTTATTATTCACATATGAACTTGATAGACGTGTACAAGAGAAAAACTTAGATGTAAAGGTGTTAGTTGCTCATCCTGGTGTTGCTAGTACAAATCTAGGTAGACATATTAAAAGCAATAAAACTATTGAGAAATCAATCAAACGATTCCAAAAGATTTTTTCTCATACAGCTGCTGATGGAGCTTTGTCACTAGTTAGAGCATGTTTAGATGAGAATGCTAAAAGTGGTGAGTTCTATGGACCAAAAGGATTTATGGGAATGCGTGGTGTACCACATAAAGCTAAATCAAATAAAAAATCACACAATCCAAAAATGCAAAAACAACTATGGACATTTTCTGAAGAAGTAATGAACATTGATTTTATAGTTTAGGTGATATTTATGAAGATTCTTAAAAGGTTATTAATTGGGATACTTATAATATCTGGGTTATTATTTGCCACACTTACGATTTATGCAAGTACATCATATACAGTTAAACCTGAAATGTATGAGGCAATTAATACATTAAATTTAACGGGTATCGATGTTAAGGATGAAAATAGGTATATTTCTTATACCCCCGACAATCCTTTAAAAAACATTGTTTTTGTTCCTGGAGGTTTAGTGGAACCAGAAAGTTATGAGTATATTGCTGCTTCTTTGGCTATTGAGGGATATAAAGTAACAATCTTTAAAGCATACTATAACCTGTCAATTCTAACTCCAAATTATGCTGCTAAATTTTTAGATGAAGATCTAGAAAACATTGTAATTGGGCACTCTCTTGGGGGAGTAACTAGTAGTATGTTTTCATCAGAAAACGACTCAGTTGATAAAATCATTTTAATGGGTAGTTATCCCATAAAAGATTTAAAAGACAAAGATGTTCTATTTATTACTGCTGAACATGATGATGGAATGGATTCAGAGAAATTTGATGCTAGTTTAAGTTATGTTGATAATGCAACAATATACAATATTGAAGAGGGGAATCATGCTCAGTTTGGTTGGTATGGACCTCAAAAAGGTGATGGAGAAGCAACAATTACTACTTTGGAACAACAAAATATTGTAATAAACCAAATCCTCAATTTTATAAAATTTTAACGGGTAGATTTTCTACCCTTTTTATTTTGCATCAAACTTTGGTATAATCAAAATAACATACATTTTGGAGGTTACTATGAACTTTTTTGATTATACTTCATTAGAAGACGCAATTCCTCATGGCTTAACTTTATTAGAGAGGATTTTTCCTTTAGTCATATTGATAGGAATCATATACCTAATTTATCGTTATAAAGGTAAACTAGTTACTTGGGATAATGAGAAGTATTTAAGATACCTAATAGGTACTTTAATGATGATTGGAGAATTTGCGTTCATTATTTGGAATTATACTCACTCACTTAGTGGTGATGTTAGATTTATTACAACCCTTCCTCTACAACTTTGCTCATATGCAATTTGGGGTATGGCATTTGTGATGTTCACTAAAAATAAAACTGTCTATACATATATCTATATGTTTGGCGTAGTTAGTGTTTTAGCATTATTCTTCCCGAATTTAAATCATGGGCTTAACTCATTTAGATACTACCAGTTATACTTTAGTCATTCATTACTAATGATAACTTTGATTTATATGTACAAAGTACATGGATTTTATCCAAATAAAAAAGAGTTAATTAACTCGTTTGTTTTTTTACAAATCTTAATAGTATTCAGTCTAATACTTAATGTCATATTAACCACTGATTTTTTATTCATAGGTGCTGGTAATAAACCAATAGATTTTGCGTGGGATTGGCCATGGCACATGATACAGTATGAAGCATTTATGATTATTATATACTTTATATTTTATCGTATTCTCAAAAAAATTATACCAAGTTACTAAAAGATGTGAAGCTTAACTTCACATCTTTTTTATTTATACTTAACATTATCTAAATCAATTTCAAATCGACATACATGGTCGCCATCAATCGGTGTTTTTAGTAGTTTGATATCAAGTTCTTGTTCTAAGATTGTTTCAAATGGAAACTTGGCAAATCCGGCACTACAGTAACACCACTCTTTTGGAATATCTTCTGTTTCTTGGAGGATATTTTCTCTGACAAAACTACAATGACAAGCATAGTATCTTTTTAGTTTATCATCAGATGTTTCTAAATAGTTTTTTAGGTCGTAGGGGATTTTAGTTATATATAGTTTATTATTTTCAATTACACCACTTAATACTTCTTGATTGTTTTTGACAAATTCAATCGCTTCAGGAGTGATAATTTGTTCAAACCATATTATGTTTTTATCTAGATGATCTTGTAGTTCTTCGACTTTTCTTGAATGTCGTTGTTGAAGATATTGTTCAAGTGAATCTGCTTGTTCATAATATTCTTTCTCTTTATTGAAAGATTCTTTAGGGATTTTATGATTATTACCTGCAAGAATCTTATTACAGGAAACTCTAGGTAAATATTTATTTAATTTATCCATAAAATCCTTTGTATATTTCGGTAATTCTTCAGAACTTGTTCCAAATGCAGGTAGTTTAAATTCCTTCATAATTTGGTCCTGTTTCTCTTTTGATTCATATAGAGTAATTCTATCAAGAATATTCTCCAAAACACCTAACGAGTTAAAATACTTTGTCATGTGGATATATTCTGTTTTCTTATCTATATAGTTGTAATATCTGGCAAAATGAACTACGTTATTGTAGTTGTTTTGATTAGTTTTTATTAGATGATCAAAATAGGTTTTGATATCTTCTATTGTAGTTTCTTTTATATCTTTTTTTACGTATTCCTCAAAGTTAGTAATAGTTTTCATATACTCCTCGATTTTTGGTAAATCGATGTTGAAGTTTTTATATCTTTTGATAAATATTTCTCTGTTCATGGCAACCACTCCTTTTTTATATTATATCAAAAAATTAAAGTAGGTAAAATAAACAAAAAGAGGAAATAATGTCACCCTTTAAGCATGTAAGATGTTTAATAAAAAAAAGAATGGAGTGATATCATTTATGTTATAATTACTGTGAGGTGAAACTATGTTAAAAGAATATCGATATCGAACTAATATTTTCATGAAAATTTTTCCTGTATTTTGGATGGGTCTTGTGACTTATGTATATATTACAGCAATGTTTGTATTTATTACTGAAAGTTCATTTGGTTATATGATTATATATACCGTAATTATGGGATTCTTTATCTACTTGTTTTGGTATTTCTTTAAGTTGTATTATTTAAACATTCCAGTATTATCTGTTACTGATGAAGGGATTGAATATTTAAGTCCTACAGGAATAAAGTTCTTAACATGGAATACAATAACTAAAATTGAACTAAAACAAGCTTTATTAATAAGATTTTTACTTATCCAAAGTAATGAATTTGCACCACAAAGTATCAAAATTAATAAATTTGATGATACTCCAGAAAACATTGTGGAGTTTTTGACAAAAATATATAACGAAAGCAAAGCTAAATAATTACTATTTAAGGAGGGTACTCACATGAAGAAATTTCCATATATGTTTCTTGTTTTTCAGGGTATTGTGATGATAAGTATTATTGTTATTTTTATCCATAGTGGAAACAGTACAAGTGAAGTTCATTTTCTATTTGGTACCTTACTTATTATTACTGAGTGTATTTTTTTCTCTTTCGCAATAAGTGATAGAGGACACTTGATAAAAAAGCCTAATCAGGCAATTATCATCTCTATAGAGAAGTTAGAAAAGTTTAGATTTTATGGATTGATTGGTTCTAAGAGTTATAAATCAGTAACATATGAAGTTGATGATAAAACGCGAACAACAGAAGAAATTATTGGGATAACGTTGGCTTCCTTTTTACAAAGTTCTGCTTGGTTAATTTACACTATTTTGTTGATGGTTGCTTATTTATATGCTACTACTATAGTTGATATTATTTTTGAACTATATATGGTCCAAATCTTGCTTGTAGGTGTTATTACACCTTTAGTTATTACTTGTAGTATTGAGATATTCTATAATATATATAAGAATAAAAATCATAGTAGAGTGATCAATATTTTGGGTTCAGGAAATAATAATTTCTATGTTTATGATAAGGAAGAGAATAATGCTGTCATTTTAAATCTAACAAATGGATTTTATGATGGTATAAAATCATCTCCAACAGCTACTGATCTTCAAAAAAACTGGATTAATCATATGAAACAATATGAGAAGATAAGTTCACTATGTGTTAAGGATTATGCTATAAATGGTTATAACTGGATAACAGAAACAGAAAAGACATTTATTGATAGTTATAAAAGAAGAGTTCATTATATGTACATCGCAGATATGGTCGAGAAAGTAGTATCTGAGTTTCTAAACACAATTAAAAGGAACTCATTTATAAAACCAATAAAAGTTGATGTTGTTGTATATCATGGATTATGGAATGCAGCTGGTTGGGCTACTTCTATTGATGGAAAAAGAACAGTTTTATTAGGGATTGAAAAGATTATTGAACTCGGTTGGGACAACCGTAAAGCTATTAAAGAGTTGATTTCTCATGAACTGTCTCATATTATCCATGGTGAATATCGTGAAGATTTTTATGAAGAGATAAAAGATCCATATCAAAGAGATGTAATGATGATATATGTTGAAGGTTTTGCGATGTATTATCAGAATAAGCTAGCTAAGCAGATATATTATTCTCGTGGAGAGGATTGGATTAAAAACTGTAAAGATAGTATATTGAAGTTAAAGAAAGAATATTTATTAAGATTACAAGATAGTAAACAAACATGTAAGGACTTCTTTGGTGATTGGTGGAATGTCTTTGGTATAAGTGATAGTGGTTATTATCTAGGTATGGAGTTCATTGAGAGATTAATGAGTATTTATGAGTTTGAAGAAGTACTTGTTCTACCATTTAGTAAAATAAATAATAGTTTAATTAAGTATCTAAATAATGAAAAGATTGTTATAGAAGAAGGTGAGTAGTTTGAAAGCTAATATTAAGTTACCAGTATGGTTTCCCATTATCATTATTATTGTTGCGGCCTTTTTTGCAATTATTGATATTGGTATTTTAACTTTTGTAATTACTGGAGGAGCGTTATACTTACTAATATATTTTTTACTAGGTTATATTAGAAGAAAAGATGCAATTATTATTGAAGGTAATTTACTAAAGGTAAAATCGCCTTTTAAAACAAAAGAATATGAAATTGATAAATTATCAAATCTATCTTTGGTAGATAATGATTCTATGTTAAAAGGGATATATGATAATTCAGATAGAAAGATTACTCTTTGCACAGGTATTTATGATGTACCTCTAGGAGAAATCCTATTATATCTTGTAACTAATTATCCTCATTTAAGTAAATAAAGAGCCTTGTTTTTAAAGGTTCTTTCTATTTTCCCTGGTTGAAAATCATTGGATAATGTATGATACAAGCGGATTTACGTAATTTAGCTAATAAAATTAAATACAAGATTAGTTCGTGATATAATAAGGATAGAAAAAGGAAGTGATTGGATGTTTGAAGATAATTTAGATGTTATATATTTCCCTATAACCCCAGATGATGGTGAAGAAGTAACTCTTGTTGTTGAAGATAATAATCTTACAACAGGAGACTATATATCATATGGTTTTCTTATCGTTTTAGTAATTGGGTTAGTTATTTACTCTGTACTACATCTTAGAAAGATTAAGAGACAAGTCACGAAATGAGTAAACATCTAAAAATAGCACTGCTAGGTTTGGGACACCTTCTTGTTGATTTACAAGGAATTTATTTAGTAAACAGACAATATCAAGAACTTGATTTTGAGTATATTGCCTTATTCTTTTTGATCTACAATATTATTGCTTTTGGATTTCAACCCGTGGTTGGTTATATTGCAGATAAAAAGAATTTGTACTTTTTATATATTATTTTGGGATTATTTTTACCTTTAGTTGGTTTATTAACAATGAATATTGGAATAATTGCTGTTATAATTTCAACATTAGGAAATGCCATGTACCATGTAGGTGGTGGAGTTGTAAGTATTAACTTATATCCTAAAAAGGCGATGCCTGCAGGGGTGTTTGTAGCTCCTGGAGCAATTGGTGTTTTTTTAGGAGTTATGTTATCAAAGGCTGCAAGTGATTTAAGAATATACATTGCTTTGATGGTGATAGGTGTTATCGTTGGAACATTCTTTGTGTTTAAAGACAATCTCCCCGAAAATCGGAGAAGTAAGATTAGTGATAGATTTATTGAAATAGTATTATTAATTATGGGTGTTGTTTTTGTTAGAGGATTAATAGGGACAACATTATTATTCACATGGAAGAGTGATTTAACTCTTGCGATAATACTTGTGGTATCAGTATTTTTAGGTAAATTTCTTGGTGGAATTCTAGGTGATAAATATGGATACAAAAAAATAGGTATTGGTGGATTATTGGTGTCAATTCCATTCTTGATTTTAGGATGTACATTTCCTGTATTAGGGATATTAGGTGCGTTGTTCTTCAATTTAACTATGGCTATTACTCTTTTCGTTATTATTGATAGTTTAGGTATGTTTAAAGGATTTGCCTTTGGATTAACGACATTATCTTTACTAATATCTTATTTACCTAGTGCATTTGGTCTAGAATTTGATTTAGGTTTATTATATTATGGGTTCATAATTATATTTGTTGTAATTGGAGTCTATTTATTAAATAGAGCTCTAAGAATTTATAATGGAGGGGTTTAAATGTTTAATTTACTTGATGTAGCTGTTGGTCCTACTCTTTTAGTTGTTGGCCTAATCTTCTTTGGGATTATTATTCTGGTTTCTGGATTAGTATTCTTTAGTATTAAAGCTATTTGCAAAATAAAAGCTGATCGCGATAATTATGATAGGTAATATCTATTCAACTCTGTTTTACGCTCTTGTTTTAACGATACTTATTGAACTTGCGATATGTTATTTGATAGGCTTTAAAGGCAAAGATGAACTTAAGATTGTAATATATATGAACATCATAACTAATACTACATTAAATCTTATTTTAGTGGGGATTGGATATTTAGCAAACGATGTTACTGAGTACTATAATATTGTGTTATTTTTAGAAGTAGCGGTTATATTTGTTGAGTTTGGGATATTGTTTTATGTATTTAACAAAATGTATTCAATATCAAAATTATTCTTTATATCATTATTACTTAATACCACTTCATTTGGTATTGGGTTATTAATAAATTATTTATTTTTTTAAGAGGAGGTTTGTATGGAACAATCAAAAAAATTATATAAAACGAGTGAAGGTTCAGTATTTGGAGGTGTTTGTAAAGGATTTAGCGAAGTATACGGGATGGATGTTAACACTGTAAGAATCTTATATGTATTAATAACATTCTTTGTCGTTGGAGCACCATTAATTATTTATTTAATTCTTTATTTAGTTTTACCAAACAAAGAGGAAGTAGTTATTCCTTATGTTGATCCAAAAGACGATTATACTGTTGATGATGACAAGTATTATTACTAAGAAAATCCTCTGGTTGCTTAATTATAAATTTTGATTTATAATTGATAGGAATCGGAGGTTTTTTTATGGATACAAACACAAAAAAAGTATTATTTGTTGGATATATATTTTTCATGGTATTAGCTTTCTTTTTTAGAGAAGAGTATTTTACTTATCTAGAATTTATGTATTACTCATTCGTTTTACTGTTTTCCTCATCCATTATTTTAAAATTTCTTACTAAAAGAGACTCGTTTTATAAGTTCCCATTATATGTAGTAGCCATTATTGGGGTAATTGGTGTTATCCTCGGATTAACCCAATTTGTAGATACCTTGATGGGTGGATTAATCTTTGTCTTTGGTTTTTGGGTAATTGCCTCTAGTGTTGCAATTTACTTTTTAAGACCTATAGTTGATCGTTTCTTATTTGATGTAAAGAAAAGAGATAGACAAACAAGTGAGTTGATTATTAATTTTGTTTTATTTGGAGCTTATTTCTCGTTTGTTGGAAGAGATTTATATATTGGATATGTTTCAATTGAAATGCAGATATTTAATATATTGTTATTAGTTATTGCATTGAATGTATTATATTTCTTAGCTAAATACTTAATGAATCGATTTATGAAGAAGTTACCATTTGATTTTATTTATAGTGTTGTTGCAGGAATGATTGTTATAACATTGTTTAATAAGTATGTTGATGTATCAGATAGTTTCTATGTGAATTCAAATATAATATTTTTATCTTTTAGTCTTTTTATATCATTAAATTTAATTAGAGATATATTTAGAATTTCGAACAAGTAAAAAAAGCGGACAATTATTGTCCGCTTTTTTAATAGGAGGTGTTTATTATATAGATTTTTTGACACCTAAGTTAAATGCTTTTAAGTTCAGTTCTATAAACTTAGGTTTTACGTTCTCTTTTATTGCTTTTTCGAAATCTAATTCTGTTAAGTTCATTGCTTTTACTAAAGCTCCTAACATGATTATATTCATTGCTTTTGAGTTTCCTAATTTCACTGCTTCATCAGAAGCTTTTAATGAAATCGTTTTGACTTTATCAGATAGTATTTCAATAATATTTTCAGGGTATTTAACTTTACCGTTCAATGTAACCATTGAGTTAATTTTAAAGTCATTAACAATTAGGATTCCATCTTTCTTTAAGTAATCAACTGCGCGTGCTGCTTCCATTTGCTCGAATGACACTAATACATCTGCATGACCTTTTTCAATTACAGGAGAATATACTTTGTCACCATATCTAATTTCTGATGAAACACTTCCACCACGTTGGCTCATTCCATGGATTTCTGACATCTTAACGTCATATCCTGCATCGATTAAGGCTGAACATAATACTTTTGCTGCTAAGATAGTACCTTGCCCACCTACACCAACTAATTTAATATTCTTACTCATGGTCTCCCTCCTTAACAATTGCATCAAAAGGACAGATTTGAAGACATACATCACAACCAACACAAGTATTAGGATCGATACTTGTTTTTTTAGTATCTGCGTCAAAGATTAATGATGGACATCCACTTCTTAAACAAGCTTTACATCCTGTACACTTGTCCTCAATAACGAAGTCTTTTGTTTGCCACATATCTTTATATAAATCAAAGTCTTCTTCTTTATATTTCTTCTTAAGGACACATGGCCAATCTGTAATAATTACTGATGCCTCTTTTAGTTCCATTGCCCAGTTTATAGTTTCTTTTACTAGTTTTAGATCATTTGGATTTACTTTTCTAACATGTTTAATTCCTAAAGCACGAACGATTGTTTCGATATCTCCGATTGTTGCGTTATCCTCTTGAAGTTTAAATCCACTACCAGGATTATCTTGTTGTCCTGTCATTCCAGTAATTCTATTGTCTAAGATAACATTAATTGTATTTCCACCGTTATATACTGTGTTTAATAGTGATTGAATACCTGTATGGAAGAAAGTACTATCTCCCATAATTGCAACTACTCTACGGTCGTCATCTTCTTTTAAATCTGTAATACGTTGTGCTCCATGAGCAGTTGAATATGCAGCACCCATACAAACTAACCATTCCATCATATTATATGGTTCACCTACAGCTAAACTGTAACAACCAATATCACCAGCAACAATTAACTTTTTACGTTTTTTCCCAAGTTCATAGAAGAATCCACGATGAGGACAACCACTACAGAATGTAGGAGGTCTTCCTACAAAAAGCTCAGGATTAGTTTCTACACCTTGTACATTTTCACTTAGGACACATCGTTTTATAACATCAGGAGTCATTTCTCCAGTATAAGGGAATAAATCTTTACCAATAACATTTTTACAATGTGTTTTAGCAAACTCTTCAATATATGGATCGTTTTCTTCGATAATGTATACTTTGTCGTATTTATCACAGAAATCAGTAATTAAATTTTTAGGTAATGGATTAGTAAAACCTAACTTCAAATAATCTACTTTATCTCCTAATGCTTCCCATGCAAACTCATAACTCATACCACTTGCAATAACTCCAATTTTTGAGTTATTGTTTACTGCGTAGTTCCATTTTGATGTTTCTGAATATTCTTTTAATTTATTCATTCTATCTTCAACTGTATGTCTTAAAGCTCTACCAATAGCAGGTACAGCTACATATTTATTGAAATTTTTCTCATAATGTTTTGGTGCTACTTCTTGTCTCTCACCTAATTCAACAATGCTTTTTGAGTGACAAACACGAGTTGTTACCCTTAACATAATTACACTGTCATATTTTTCACTTAATTCATAAGCATAAACCATCATGTCTTTAGCTTCTTGGCTATTAGATGGTTCCATCATAGGTATCTTTGCGAATTTAGCATAGTTTCTATTGTCTTGTTCGTTCTGGCTTGAATGCATTCCTGGTTCATCGGCACTTATTAATACACTTCCACCATGAACTCCTGTATATGTAAATGTAAATAATGGATCTGCAGCCACATTAACTCCAACATGTTTCATTGCTGCTAAACTTCTCCCACCAGCAATACTTGCCCCAATTACTGTTTCTAAGGCAACTTTTTCATTTGGTGCCCATTCAGCAATTATCTCCTTATATCTCCCAACATTTTCTAGTATTTCGGTACTTGGTGTACCTGGATATGCACTAGCAAAATGTACTCCAGCTTCATATGCTCCACGAGCAATAGCTTCATTTCCTGTCATAACTTTTTTCATTAATTTCACTCCTAAAGTAAGCGTTTTCTCTATCTTTACACTCACATTATAGCAAAATATTTTTTGACTCTCAATACCTTCGAAATAATTTTATGAAAACGCTAACACTTTACTGTGTTAAAGTATTAAAGTGCTATATAAAAAAGGCCTTAACAAAGGCCTTAAATCTCTAACACTAATACGTTAATTTCATTCGATACTTCCACAAAACGATCTATCAAAATCTTCCCATCTTCATACATAATATCAAAGAGTTCTGGGCTATGTAAAAATAGTAATTCATAATCGGTTGTTTTCTTTCGGATTGTTGCCACTCGGTGGTGTCCTGCGACTACTGTTTTTCCTGAAACTCTCGGGAGATTGATTTCTCTGCTCCATACAAAATCTCTTCTTGAACTAAATTCCTTCCAATCTAGTTTACCGCCATCTATTCCCCCGTGCACAAATATGTAATCCCCAAGTTCTAGAAAATAGGGAAATGATTTTATCCATTTATGAAGATATGGAAATCTGTTATTTATTAAATTATATGTTTTTTCAAGGTTATCAACATCAATTTCATTATTTGATAATTGTTCTAATGTTTTCCCAAAACCATTATATTGGATATTGAATCCAACTTTTTTGAAGTCTTTATCTAAAAAATCAAGGAGAAATGCATCATGATTACCTAAAATAATTGTCGCTTTTTTCTCTGTATTCAATCTGTATAAGCACTCTAATACTTTTACAGATTGTTTTCCCCTATCAAATAAATCACCAATAACAATTAGATGATGTTTTGTGTTATGTTCATCGTATTGTTTTTCGCTGAGTGCTTTTATCATTGAATCATAATGTGAATGTATATCACTAATAATAAAGTACTTTGTTGGCATTCTATTCACCACTTTTCTTCTACTTAAATAATATCATATATGTATAGAAAAAGCACGATTAATCGTGCTTATATTTTTATCTTAGATATCGATGTAAAGCCCTTAGCATAGGCCCATGTATCGGTTCCTTCAGGTAGATTTCCCTCGTGAATGTATGTTCTATTTGGTTTGAATTTTTTTCCCTCAATTTCTGGATAATATTGGAACTGATGATAGTGAATATCAGTCATTAAAATACCTTCAGATTTTCCAAACTTCTCTCTTGGGAAGTTAACATTCAAAGTGTAATCTATCGAGTATAGTTTACTATCAATAATGTGTTTTACTGTTTTTTCAAGTTCTTGCTCTAGGATTGAATCTCCTCTTCTATCTGCCGATAAGGCTACGCTAGGAAATCCAAAGTATTGTGCTTGTAAGCAAGCTCCAACTGTACCTGAATACTTTGTATCTATCCCTAAGTTATACCCATGGTTGGTTCCTGAGAAGGTTATGTCGGGATTTAGTTTTAATCCTCCAAATGCAAAGTTAACACAATCTACAGGAGTACCCTCTACAGCGTAGTTATAGTCATCTATTTTTTCAAAGTTAAAACCACCAATTGTTAGACTCATTCCTTTTGCTGATTGCTCAGTTGATGGTGCAACTGTATATACTGTTCCAAATTTCTCTAGAACGTTTTTTGTATATTGTAATTTAGGAGATTGGATTCCATCATCATTTGTTAATAAAAAAATCATATATATATCACTCACTTTCGTATACCTTAATATTTTAACATATGTAGTTATAAATGATAGATATTTTGTAAAAAGAAAACAACATCAAATTACGATGTTGTTTTTTTGATTGATAAAACATTCTACTGTGTTTTCTAATAATGAAGTTATAGTCATTGGACCAACACCGCCTGGTGCTTTTGAGATGTATGATACATGATCTAATAGATTGTTAAAATCAAAGTCTCCATATAGTTTTCCATCAACTTTTGATAACCCTACATCAATACAAACTGCTCCCTTTTTCACCATATCTTTTGTGACAAATTTGGCTTTACCTACTGCTGAAACTAAAATATCAGCTTGTTTTGTAATTGATGATAAATCTTCGGTATAGCGATGAGTTGTTGTTACACTTGCATTTTCTTTTAATAGTAATTGTGAGATTGGTTTTCCTACAAGGTTACTTCTACCGATAACTACAGCGTGTTTACCTTGGATATCAATTCCTTTACTCTTAATCATTGTGATAATACCTTTTGGTGTACAAGGTAAGATTGAGTATCTTAGTGTGTGTAATCTTGAGATGTTTGTGGGTGTTAGACCATCTACATCTTTACTTACTTCCAAATAATCAATAATTACATCTTGTGAAATATGTTTAGGAAGTGGTAATTGGACTAATATACCATGAACTGAGTTGTCTTTATTTAGGATATCAAGTTCTTTTAAGAGGTCGTTTTCAGATATTGTATCTGGTAATTTAATTAGTGTTGATTTAATCCCTACTTCTTTACAAGCTCTAGCTTTAGCTTTTACGTAACTTTGCGAAGCTGGGTCTTCACCTATAAGAACTACTACAAGGTGAGGGATTTCGTTATATTGTGATTGGATACTTGTGATTTTTGTTTTAATATTAGTTCTTATTTTATGACTTAGTTCTTTACCATCGATAATCATTGTTTTTTACTCCCACTCAATTGTTCCTGGAGGCTTTGATGTAATGTCGTAAACAACTCTGTTTATCCCTTTTACCTCGTTGATTATTCTTGATGCTACTTTGTCAAGGAATTCAAATGAAAGTCGACTAAATGTAGCAGTCATAAAATCAATAGTATCGGCACTTCTTACTGCTGCTACATATTCATATGTTCTTTTGTCTCCCATTACTCCTACTGATTTAACTGGAAGTAATACAACAAATGCTTGTGATACTAAATCATATAAATTCTCATTGTATAGTTCTTCAATGAAAATATCGTCTGCTTCCTGAAGAATCGTTACTTTTTCAGGAGATACTTCTCCTAAAATTCTAATCCCTAAACCTGGTCCGGGGAATGGATGTCTCATGATCATGTGTTTTGGTATACCAAGTTTTAAACCTACTTTTCTTACTTCGTCTTTGAATAGTTCACGAAGTGGCTCTAGTAGCTTAAAATCTAATTCTTCTGGTAATCCTCCTACGTTGTGGTGAGATTTTATTGTTTCACTTGGTCCTTTAATACTTTCTGATTCGATTACGTCTGGGTATATTGTCCCTTGTGCTAAAAATTTAGCGTCTTTATGTTCTTCTTTAAATGATTCAAAAACTCTTATAAACTCGTTCCCGATAACTTTACGCTTATGTTCAGGATCTTTAATACCTTTAAGATTTGTTAGAAACTGTTCTTGAGCATTGGCTCTAATAACATTGATGTGGAAATTATTAGCGTATAGATCCATTACTTTATCTCCTTCGTCTTTACGAAGAAGTCCGGTATCTACAAAGACACATGTTAGTTGATCTCCAATTGCTTTATGAATTAACATAGCAGCTACACTGCTATCTACTCCACCACTTAAAGCTAAGATAACTTGTTCTTTTCCCACTGTTTCTTTGATTGATTGTATTGTACTTTCAATGTAGTCTTCTAGGTTCCATGAAGGTGATGCTTTACATATATCCATTGTGAAGTTTTCGATTATTTGTTTTCCATACTCGGTATGAGTTACTTCTGGATGAAACTGAAGATTATATATATCAAGTGTTTTGTGTTTGGCAATAGCCATACAAGATGGTGTTGTACCATATAGTTCAAA
The DNA here is from genome assembly GCA_965601565.1 of uncultured bacterium. GTDB lineage: Bacteria > Bacillota_I > Bacilli_A > Izemoplasmatales > Izemoplasmataceae > Xianfuyuplasma. The sequence goes on from CBFCWG010000010.1 coordinate 39,846, forward strand.
ATCATTTGATAGTTCATCAACATGATCCCCGTGACTCATCCATACAACCGATGATTCAGGAAGTCCTTTAGTAAGTTTTGAGTCCTTTGTGATTGTTAGTGTGCTCTTACCGTATTCCCTTTTTAATGCTGGACTTATTTTCCCTTCAAATAAGTATTGAGTTATTTGCATCCCATAGCAAATACCTAATACTGGTATCCCTAAATCATATAAATCTTTAGTTATATGAGGTGCATTGTCATCATATACACTATTTGGTCCCCCAGAAAGAATAATCCCTTTAATGTTTTTATCTTGTAGTTTCTTAATATCTACATTATATGGCACTATTTCAGAATACACTCCTAACTCCCTAACTCTTCTTGCGATTAATTGGTTGTATTGTGAACCAAAATCGAGTACTAATATTTTATCCATAATTTACCTCACAATGATTTACTTCCTATATCAGTTCGATATATTAAGTTATCACATTCTATTTTACTAACATTTTGATATGTTTTGTTGATTGCTTCTGTTAACGTTGGTCCTGAACCTGTAACTAGTAAGACACGACCACCATTTGTTTTAATTAAGCCATTTTCTTCTTTTGTTCCCATATGAAACACTATGTCGTTAATGGTATCTAAACCATTTATTTGATACCCTTTAGAGTAAGCGTTAGGGTATCCTTTAGATGCCATAACTACTCCAACATAATAGTCGTCATTCCACTCTGGTTTTATAATTTCACCATTCATTATTGATAAAATTATATCGAGAAAATCACTATCTAATTTAGGTAAAATAACTTCTGTTTCGGGATCACCAAATCTTGCATTAAACTCAATGACTTTTGGTCCATCTTCTGTAAGCATTAATCCGCCATAGAGAAATCCTGTGAATGATGATTCTTCTTTAATTAATGCTTTGATAGTTGGTTCCATTATATTGTTCATAGCGTCTTTGACAATATCTTTGGAAATTATTGGGACATCTGAGTAAATACCCATGCCTCCAGTATTTGGTCCTTGATCATTATCAAGTAATCGTTTATGATCCTGAGCGATTGGCATTGGTATGATTTTATCATGATGTACGAAACACATCAAGGAAAATTCTGGACCTTCTAAATATTCTTCAATTATTACTTTTGAAGAGCCATATTTTTTTTCAACTAACATTTGCTTTAAAGCTTCTAATGCTTGTTTTTCTGTTGTTGCAACTACGACACCTTTTCCACCAGCTAAACCATCATATTTGATTACTGTGGGAATTCTATTCTTTTGTATGTACTCTTTGGCTAAGTTAAAATCATTAAATACTTCATATTTAGCAGTAGGAATATTATATTGTTTCATTAGGTCTTTAGCGAACTCTTTTGATGATTCAATTCTAGCTGCTTTTTTATTTGGTCCAAAGACTAATACATTTGAATCTTGAAAAGTATCTGTGATTCCATTCTCTAGATAGATTTCACTACCAGGAATAATTAAATCAATGTTGTATAATTCAACAAATTCTTTTACCTTTTCATTATCTAGGGGATTTGTGTTGATACATGTAGCAATTTTATTTATTCCTGGATTACCAGGCATTGCATATAGTTTGTTTAGTTTATCTGATTTATTAATAGCGTAGCATAGAGCATGTTCTCTACCACCACTACCAAGTACTAAAACATTCATATATTCACCCTCTTAGTGTTTAAAATGACGGTTACTAGTAAAGACCATTTTGATCCCTAGTTCATTACATGCTTTAATTGAATCTTTGTCTCTAATGCTTCCACCAGGTTGGATGATTTTTGTTACTCCGTATTTATGGGCAAGTTTTACTACATCATCGAAAGGAAAGAAAGCATCACTAGATAATGTAAGATCTTCTGTGTGTCCGTGTTCTTTAGCCCATTCTAATGCAATATTAGCGGCACCTACTCGGTTCATCTGTCCTGCACCAATACCTACTGTTTTTGTTCCTTTTGTTACAACAATAGCATTGGATTTTACATGTTTTACAACTTTCCATGAAAAATGTAGTTCTTCTAAATCTTCACATGTAGGTTTTAGCTCAGTTACACATACTAAGTCTTCTTTATGTACTATGTAGTTATCTAGGTTTTGGAATAGTACACCACCGTTTACTGTAACTGTTTGATTTAAATCGGTATTTGGTGCATCTGTATCCAATAATAAAACTCTTAAATTTTTCTTTTTCTTTAACTCATTAAGTGCATCCTCATGATAACTTGGTGCAATAATGATTTCTAAGAATATTTTATTCATTTCCTTTGCAAGTTCAAGATTAACCTCTTTATTAACAGCAACAATCCCACCAAATATTGATACAGGATCACTCTCGTATGCTCTTGTGAAAGCTAAGTTAATATCTTCTGCACTACCAACTCCACATGGATTCATATGTTTAAGTGCTACGGCTGTTGGTGAAGTGTGTTCTTTTAGGATGTTAATTGCTGAGTTAGCATCTTGAATATTGTTATATGATAGTGGTTTTCCATTAAGAATTTCTGCTTGAAGTAATGAATAAGGATTATCCGAAGATTTATATAAAGAAGCTTCTTGATGAGGATTTTCACCATATCTAAGTGCTTGATGAAAATCGTATGTCAATGTTACTGATTCAGGATTTTTAATATCTAACTCCTTAGTTAGATAGTTGGCAATATATGAATCATACTGTGCTGTTTTTCTAAACACTTTAGCGCTTAATGCTTTTTTAGTTTCTATCGTAGTATCACCCGTTTCCTTTATTTCATTGATTACTTGATTGTAATCATTGATATCAGTTACAACAGTAACAAACTGATAGTTTTTAGCAGCACTTCTTAACATTGAAGGTCCCCCAATATCTATTTGTTCTATTGCTTCATCGAAACTTGTGTTTGGTTTACTGATAGTTTCCTTAAACGGATATAGATTTACACAAACTAAATCAATGTATTCAATACTATTTTCTTTAACTTCTCTAACATGATTCTCATTATTTCTTAGTGATAGAAGTCCTCCGTGAACTTTGGGGTGTAGTGTTTTCACTCTTCCATTTAGTATTTCTGGAAAACCTGTTATTTCATCAATAGATATCGTTGGAATAAGGTTCTCATCTAATACTCTTTTTGTTCCACCTGTTGAAATAATTTGGTAATCAAGTTCTGTCAATGCTTTTGCAAATTCAACAATGTTTGTTTTGTCGCTAACGCTAATTAGTGCTCTTTTCATTATAAAACCTCCATTAGTTTATTTATTACTTCAGGGTAAAGTTGATGTTCTATTTTGTGAATTTCTTCTTCAATTTCTTCTCTTGTTTTTAAATTAGTTATGTCTAATGTTTTTTGGGCAATTATCTCACCTGTATCCATTCCTTCATCAACATAATGGACAGTTACTCCTGTAACTTTTACTTTGGCAGCAATTGCTTGTCCAACTGCATCTATCCCTTTAAATGATGGCAATAAAGATGGGTGGATGTTAATAATTCTTTTTGGGTATTTTTCTAAAAGAGTTGGTCCAACTAATCTCATATATCCCGCTAAAACAATGAGTTTAACATTGTTTTTTTCTAGTAATTCGAGAATTACTTTTTCATAGGCAGCTTTTGATTCATAAGTTTTAGCTTTAAATACAAAACTGTTTATATCAAAATTTTTCGCCTTTTCTACTGCTTTTGATTTGGGTCTATCTGATATAAGTAAACTTATATTTGCATTAATTTCTTTATTTTGAATTGCCTCATGGATCGCTTGGAAGTTAGATCCCGTTCCTGAGGCAAATACTGCTATATTTTTCATTTAACTATTTCAACTCCTGGGTTGTTGGTGATTTCACCAATAACAGATGGATTGTAATTGTGTTTGTTAAATATCTTTAGGGCTTCTTCTACTTCATTATTTGGTAAAATAACAATCATTCCAACTCCCATGTTGAAGATATTGTACATCTCCATATGGTTTATATTCCCTAGTTTTTCTAATAGAGTAAATATTGGTAATTTGGGGAGACTATCTTCGTTTATTGTTACACCTAAATTATCAGGTAATGCTCTTGGGATATTTTCAATAAAACCCCCTCCAGTAATATGTGCTATACCTGAAATACTTACTTTGGAAAGTGCTTCAAGAACACCATTTACGTATATCTTAGTTGGTTTTAATAACTCATCTTGAAGTGTACTACTTAGTTCAGGAACAAAGTCGTTCAGTTCGTATTCATTATCTTTAAAGAATACTTTTCTAACGAGTGAATATCCGTTAGAGTGAATTCCTGAAGATTGTAGTCCTATAATCTTATGTCCTTTTTGTACGTTGTTTTTATCCAGCATTTTTGTTTTGTCGACAACGCCCGTTGTATAACCGGCTAAGTCATAGTGATTACCTTTATACATATCAGGCATTTCTGCAGTTTCTCCACCGATTAATGCACAACCAGCATCTTCACAACCATCACTTATTCCTTCTACAATACTTTCAATAACTTCTGGGTTGTTTTTACCAACTGCGATGTAATCTAGGAAAAACAATGGTTTTGCACCAATAGCCAAAACGTCATTTACGCACATAGCAACCAAATCTATACCAATTGTATTATGAATGTTTGCCTTTTGAGCAAGTAATAATTTTGTACCTACTCCATCAGTTCCTGAAACTAAGACAGGGTTCTTGATGTTATACTTCGATAAATCAAATAACCCTCCAAAATCTCCAATTGATGACATAACACCGAGATTATTAGTTCTTTTTATATGTTTTTTTATTCTTTCCACTGATTCGTAGCCTTTTTCTAGACTTACTCCAGATTCTTCATATTTGCTTGACATATTTGCCTCCTAAAATTTACCGTCTTTGTTGGCATCTTTTTTGTTTTGATAAATGTATGTTGGGTACTTTCCTGTAAAACAAGACACACACATTTTAGTTCTATTACAAGCTTTCATGATCCCATCTACACTTATAAACTGTAATGAATCAGCTTTTATTATTTCTCGAACTTCTTCTACTGTATTTCTAGCGCTAATTAGTTCGTCATAAGTTGATGTATCAACACCGTAAAAACATGGATCGGAAATCGGTGGAGCAGCGATTCTCATATGCACTTCTTTTGCTCCAACTTCTCTAAGTAATTGGATAATTTTTTTGGATGTTGTTCCCCTTACAATTGAGTCATCTATTAAGACAACTCTCTTTCCTTCAACAATTGTTTTAACTGGAGATAGTTTCATTTTTACACCCTTCTCTCTCATTTCCTGAGAAGGTTGGATAAATGTTCTACCTACATATTTATTCTTAATTAATCCCATTTCAAGCGGGATATTTGATTCTTCTGAGTACCCTAGAGCAGCTGATGTTGAACTATCAGGTACATAAACAACTACGTCTGCCTCTACAGGTGCTTCTCTAGCGAGAATTCTTCCTGCTTCTTTCCTAGATGCATGAACATTTATTCCTTCTATGTCTGAATCTGGTCTAGAGAAATAAATGTATTCCATTGCGCACATATTATCGTATGTTTTTTGTGCGTAGTAGTCTGAAGTTGTTTCTCCATTTATATCAATTATTAAGATTTCTCCCGGTTTAATGTCTCTTATAAATGTAGCTCCAACGATTTCAAATGCACATGTTTCACTAGATACTACATACCCACCGTTAAGTTTAGCAAGAGATAATGGACGTAAAGAGTTTTTATCTCGCATGATATAGAGTTTATCTCTGGACATAGCTAGGAAGGCAAAAGCCCCTTCTAGTCTATTAAGAGCGTTTTTGATTGCCTCACGTCTATTTGTCTGTGTATCTTTCTTGATAAGATGGGCAAATATTTCTGTATCTGATGTTGACTGGAATATTGATCCTTGTATTTCTAAAAATCTTCTTAATTCTTTTGAATTAACTAAGTTTCCATTGTGGCATAAGCCAAAATCACCAGTATGGTGTCTAAATAAGAATGGTTGAACATTTTCTATTCCTCCACCTCCGCTAGTTGAATATCGCACATGGCCAATTGCGGTATCACCTTTTAAACTGGCTAGATTTGATTCATTGAATATTTCAGAAACTAATCCTTCACCTTTTAAAGAATAAAACTCATTATGATCGGTTGTGATTATTCCACAACCCTCTTGTCCTCTATGTTGTAATGCATGTAGTCCATAATACATTACTTCGGATGCGTTTTTGACATTAATAACTCCAAACACACCACATTCCTCATTCATTTTATCCTGATATAGAAAATCTATTTCATTCATTGGAATCATTCCTTTATTTTATTCTTTTTAATATTTCGATATAAGCTTCTTCTATGCTTCCTAAATCTCTTCTAAATCTGTCTTTATCTAATTTTTCTAAAGTCACTTTGTCCCATAATCTAGATGTGTCTGGTGAAATCTCATCAGCTAAAACTATTTCTCCTTTTGAGTTCTTACCAAACTCAATTTTGAAGTCTACTAGGATTATTCCTTCTTTATCAAAGATGTCTGTTAGGATATCATTAATTCTTGTTGTTAATGCATACATACGGTGAAGTTCCTCGTATGTACATAGTTCAAGAGCAACTGCGTGATGATCATTAATTAGTGGATCACCAAGTTCATCTTTTTTGTAGCAGATTTCTAGAATTGTATTACTAGGTTTTGTCCCTTCTTTTATTCTTAGTCTTTTAGCCATACTCCCTGCAATATAGTTTCTAACAATAAATTCAAGTGGTACAATATCTACTCTTTGACAAAGTTGAGATCTTTCATCAATTCTTTTTATGAAGTGATTTGGAATTCCCTTCTCTGTTAGTTTTGTGAAAAGAATTTCAGTAATTTCATTGTTTAAAATACCTTTATTTAATATTGAAGCTTTTTTTACACCGTTAAATGCAGTTGCGTCATCTTTATAGTAAATTACAACTTCGCTTTCATTGTCTGTACGAAAAACCTTCTTAGCTTTTCCTTCATACATTAAATCTTTCATTATTTACTTCTCCCATCTTTAAAATAGTTAACACCATTCTTAAATATATTTTGCACTTTATTTCCATGAATGTTCTTAAATAATCCTTCTTGATATCTTTCCGAATGACCCATTTTACCTAATATAAGTCCATCTTTTGAGATAATTCCTTCAATTGCATATGATGATCCGTTCGGATTGTGTTCTGGATTATATGTTGGATTATTATTATCATCTACATATTGGAATGCAACTTGATTATTTTCTAATAAATCATCATATCCATTTTCATCTATAATAAATTGTCCCTCACTATGTGACATAGCAATAGTATGAGTATCATTTTCGTCAAATGATGATAACCAAGGTGAGTTAAGTGATGATACTTTTGTATTAACAAATTTGGCAATATGTCTATTTATTGAATTTTTAAATAATGTTGGAGCAGAGTCCTCAATTGGTTTGATTGAACCATAAGGTAATAATCCTGCTTTAACAAGTGCTTGGAAGCCATTGCATATTCCTAATATCAAATGTTTTTTTGCCAAAAATCTACTTATCGAAGCTTTCACTAAATCACTTCTTAAAACACTAGCAATAAATTTACCTGAACCGTCAGGTTCATCACCACTACTAAATCCACCGCTCAACATTAGGATATGTGATTTGTCTATTTCATCTGCAAGATTTTTAAGAGATTTCTTTATTTCTGATTCGTTTTGATTATTGAATACAAATGTTTGAACTTCAGCACCTTCATTTATGAACGCTGCTTCACAATCATACTCGCAGTTGGTTCCTGGGAAAACAGGAATCAGAACACGAACGTTTTCAATTTTATCTATTGCGAAATCATTAACTTTATAAGATTTTTGTTTGTCCTTAATTACTCGTTTTTCATCATGATGAATAGGATATAACTCTTTGTATCTCTTTTGGTTGATACTTATTGCATCATCGATTGTTAGTTCATACCCGTTAACACTTATTACTTTTGAGTCATTAGTTCTTCCAAGATATACTGCATTTTTATTCTCTAATTTTGAGTTTGATTCAACTAAGATTGCTCCATAGTTATAATCAAATAATGGTAATTCTGTATTTACTTCAAACCCAATTTTATTCCCAAATGAAGACTTAATCAATGCCTCTGCTAAACCACCATGGGTTAGAGCGTATGCGCTAACTATATTTTTTGAGTTTATGTTGTTTTTAATTAGCTCGAAATTATTCTTTAAATCTTCGAAGTCTGGTAATAACTCATTATCTTTATCTATATTGAGAAGATATAAATAGTTATCAGCTTTCTTTAAATCAGGCGATATTATGTTATCAATATTATCTGTAGCAACAGCAAAGGAAACTAATGTTGGAGGAACTGTTAGATCATGATATGTTCCGCTCATCGAGTCTTTTCCACCTATTGCTGGTAAGTTGAACTCTTTCATTGTTGAATAAGCACCAAGTAATGCACTTAATGGTTTACCCCATAACAATGGGTCTTTATTCAATCTTTCAAAATACTCTTGGAATGTAAAACGAATATTTTTGTAACTACCTCCTGAAGAAACTATTTTTGCCATTGATTCAACAATCGCATAAGTACTTCCGTGATAAGGACTCCATTCTGAAATATAAGGATTAAATCCATATGCCATCATACTAACTGTGTTTGTTTTTTTATTTCTAACTGGTAATTTATGAATACTTGTTTGTGTTTTTGTTAGTTTGTATTTTCCTCCAAATGGTGATAATACAGTTGTTCTACCAATTGATGAATCAAACATTTCAACTAGTCCTTGTTTTGAAGAAACATTTTTATCTTTAAGCATTGATTTGATATTATTCTCTAATGATTCATCATTACTTCTGTCAAATACATTATTTTTAGTTTGATTACTCACTTTGATATTAACTTTTTGTCTAATACCTGAAGTCTCAATGAATTCTCTCGCCATATCACAGATAACATTGTCTCTCCAAGTCATAACTAGTCGTTTTTCTTCTGTTACTTCCGCAACTTCAGATACTTCAATGTTTTCTTCTGTGCAATACTTACAAAATTCTTCAACATCTTTTCTTTCTATAACCACTGCCATGCGTTCTTGAGACTCACTTATGGCAAGTTCAGTACCATTAATACCTTTATATTTAGTCGGAACTTTATCAAGATTAATTTTCAATCCATCAGCTAGTTCTCCTATTGCCACACTAACTCCACCAGCACCAAAATCATTTGATTTCTTGATTAATCTTGTTACTTCTGGATTTCTAAATAATCTTTGGATTTTTCTCTCTTCTGGTGCATTACCTTTTTGAACTTCAGCACTTGATACATCAAGTGATTCAACAGTGTGTTCTTTAGATGAACCTGTTGCACCACCAATACCATCTCTACCAGTTCTTCCTCCAAGTAATAAAATAATGTCTCCAGGAGATGGTGTCTCTCTTCTAACATATTCAGCTTTAACCGCTCCAACTACTGCTCCAATCTCCATTCTTTTAGCTTTGTAACCGTCATGGTAAATCTCATCAACAAATGTAGTTGCTAAACCAATTTGATTACCATAAGAAGAATAACCGTGGGCTGCTTCTTTAGAAATTACACTTTGTGGCAATTTACCAGGAATAGTTTTCGTTATATCCTCAGTAATATCCGCTGCTCCTGTAATTCGCATAGCTGAATATACAAAACTTCTACCACTTAGTGGGTCCCTAATTGCTCCACCAATACATGTTGATGCTCCACCAAATGGTTCAATTTCAGTAGGGTGATTATGTGTTTCATTTTTGAACATTAATAACCACTTTTCAGTTACTCCATCAACATCAACATCTATGTATATACTTGCTGCATTTACTTCCTCACTAATTTCTATATCATCTAGGTTACCTTGTTTTTTCTCTAATTTGGCATTAATAGTAGCAATATCCATCAAGGTAATTGGTTTTTCACTTCTTCCAAGTAAATCTCGAGTCTTTAGATAGTCTTCAAAAGACTTTTGGACTCTTTCTGAAATTTTGCTTTTTTCAAATATTATGTTTGTAATCTCTGTCTCAAATGTTGTATGACGACAATGATCACTCCAATAAGTATCAAGCACTCTTAATTCTGTTTCATAAGGATTTCTCTTCTCTCCATCCTTAAAATATCTTTGAACAAATCTAAGATCATCAAAAGACATTGCAAACTGAAATTCATTATAGAATTTTTTAAGTTCAGCGTTAGATAAGGTAATAAAATTTTCAATTTGTGGAATATCTTCAGGTTTATCAAAAACAGGGATATCAAGAACTGAAAAGTTCTTTTCTCTTGATTCAACTGCATTAATCATATATTTCTTAATTCTTAAGAGGTCTATTTCAGAAATAGCTTCTTCAAAAATTATTGCAGTACCACTATTAACAATAGGGTTTGATTCAGGACTTAATAATTTGATACATTGCTCCGCAGAATCTGCACGCTGGTCAAATTGTCCAGGTAAAGATTCAAAGGCAATAATATTTTTTGATTTTGGCAGAGAATAATAGTACATATCTCGATTCTTCTCCATCAAAATCTCATTAAGAGTTCTATCATAAATAGATTCTTTTAAATTAAAAATATCATAGAATACAAAATATCGTAATGAATTAAGTTTAACTCCAAAATTATGGAAAATATCTTTTTCTAGTTCAATTTTTTCAATGTCAAAACCTTGTTTTCTTTCAATAAATACTCGTTTTTTCATAATTACTCTCCAATGATGTAATTTTTTGTTTTTGTTAACTGGTTTTGGGACTTGTTCATTATTGTTATATGTCCCATTTTTCTGTTAAAATTACTTACTTTTTTATTATACATATGTACAAATGCATTATCAGCACTAGCCCTTTTAACAAATGCATCATCCTGTCCTAAAACATTAATCATTATTGTTGGGTTAGATAGTGTTGGAACCAATACTTCCATTCCCATAATAGCTCTTATATGATTCTCAAACTGAGATACATTACATCCCTCAATTGTATAGTGTCCTGAGTTATGTGGGCGAGGTGCAAATTCATTAAAAATGACTTCATCACCTTTAATAAAATACTCGATTGCAAGTGTTCCAATATAATCCAAATCATCAATAATTCTATTTGTGTACTCTATTGCCTGAGTTACAATTTTCGGGCTAAGATCATTAAATACTTCAGATGTAAAAAGTATTCCATTGCGATGTGTATTTTTTGGTATAGGGTACGTTACTACATTTCCAAAGGCATCTCTCGATGCTACAACACTAATTTCGAAATCGAATTTAACTAATTCTTCAACAATGTATTCAATATCATCATTTAATGATAATTGGTCAATGTCGTTTTTCTCGCTTATAAGATGTTGCCCTTTTCCGTCGTACCCACCAGTAGTAGTTTTTATAATTGAAGGCGTAAATACATCGTCTATGGAATTAAGTTTTAAGAATTTCGCTGTCTTAATATCTAAGGAATTTGCATACTCTTTTTCAGTTAATCTGTTTCTAGAGTTTCTTAATCCTGAACTCTTCTGAGGTATGTGGCTTGAGTACTTGTCTACCAATGAAAGATCTACATTCTCAAACTCATAGGTAATGACATCTGATTTTTCAACTAATTTTGCAAATGCACTTTCATCATTATACTCTGAGATAATCATCTCATCAGCATGATAACTCAATGGACAATCCACATTTGGATCAAGTCCAATAATCTTAACATCATATTTTGCTGAAGCTTCAGCCATCATCATCCCAAGCTGTCCTCCACCAATAATACCAATTATCATTAGATAACTAACTTTCTATCTGACATAACTTTATCAGTCTGTTGTTTTCTATATTCTTCAAGTTTCACTTTAATTTCTTCATCTGATATCGCTAATATCGACAATGCATAAAGTGCTGCATTTTTAGCTCCATTTACTGCCATTGTACCTACTGGTACTCCTGGAGGCATTTGTACAATCGACAACATTGAATCAATACCACTTAACTTAGATGTTTTGATAGGCACACCAATAACAGGTAATGATGTTAATGATGCTATCATTCCAGGTAAATGTGCAGCACCACCAGCACCTGCAATAATCACTTTTCGACCAACAGATGATGCGTTCTGCGCAAATTCAAATAAATGTTTTGGTGTTCTATGTGCACTTACCACATCTCTTGAGTAAGGTACATTCAACTCCTCTAATAACAAACATGCTTCTTTCATTACCGGCCAATCACTTTTCGACCCCATAACAATAATTATTTTATTCATAATATCCTCCTATAAAATATAAAAAAATGAGATTTTTCACAAAGAAAAATCTCATTATAAATAATGATTTTTTCTTTGCGTAGTCCTAAGTTTACGGCCTAGGGTAGAGACTTGCTTACCTTATTTAAGCTGTTATACGCAAAATATTATTTTGTATAATTTGGAGCTTCTTTTGTAATATGTACATCATGAGGGTGAGATTCTTTTAGTCCAGCACCTGTAATTTGTACAAACTTACCATTTTTGATTAGGTCCGCTATTGTTTTTGTACCACAATAACCCATACCTGATCTTACTCCACCACATAGTTGGTAAATTGTATCTGCTAATTCACCTTTATATGCGACTCTTCCCTCAATTCCTTCAGGGACTAGTTTTTTTGCTTCTCCATTTCCTTTTTGGAAGTATCGATCACTTGAACCTCTCTTCATGGCAACTAATGATCCCATTCCAACGTATGTCTTAAATCGTCTTCCTTGAAAGATTACTTCTTCTCCTGGCGATTCTTTTACACCTGCTAATAATGAACCCAACATAACTGTGTTTGCTCCAGCAGCGATAGCTTTAACAATATCACCACTATATTTAATACCACCATCAGCAATTACACAGGCACCCATATCCTTTGCAAACTCATATACATCGTTAACTGCGGTAATCTGTGGTACTCCGACACCAGCAATTACTCTAGTTGTACATATTGAACCTGGTCCAACACCAACTTTAATTGTATTTGCCCCTGCTTCTACTAATGCTTTTGCTGCTTCTCTTGTAACTATATTACCAGCTACTATATCTAAATTATGATATTTGTCCCTTATCATTTTAACAGTATTAATAACACCTTCCGAATGCCCATGCGCACTATCGACAGTTACAACATCAACACCTGCATTTACAAGTGCATCAACTCGATCCATTGTATCTGGTCCAACACCAACTGCTGCACCACATCTAAGTCTTCCACTATCATCCTTACATGCATTTGGATAATTTATAACATTATCTATATCCTTTATTGTAATTAATCCTTTAAGCTTATAATTTTCATCAACAATTGGTAACTTCTCAATACGATTATCCAGTAATATTTGCTTAGCTGTTTCTAAATCAGTTCCAACTGGGGCAGTTATCAAGTTATCTTTTGTCATTATTTCATTAACTGGTGTATCATCTAAAATTCTATATTTTAAGTCTCTGTTAGTAATTATTCCTACTAACATTCCTTTATCTGTAACTACAGGTAACCCTGATATTTTATATTTTGAAAGAATATCCTCTGCTTCAGCCAAAGTGTTATTAAGTTGTAATGTAATTGGATTTAAGATCATTCCAGATTCACTTCTTTTAACATAATCAACTTGCCTTGCCTGATCCATAATTGACATATTTTTATGAATAAATCCTAACCCCCCTTGCCGAGCTAAGGCTATTGCCAATTTAGCTTCTGTAACCGTATCCATTGCTGCGGAAACAATTGGTATATTTAGCTTAATGTTTTTTGTTAAATATGTTTCAAGATTTACCTGACTTGGTAAAACTTGAGATGCTTGCGGTACAAGAAGTACATCATCAAAGGTAAGACCTTTTTGCACCAATTTTCCATTCATTTTTGACATAATATCTTTCCTCCTTAAAATAAAAAAACGGGTTCTCCGCGCAGATAAGACATGCGCAAAAGAGAACCCGTTTGGTTTCAATATTCTGCACGTAGTCCTAAATTTACGGTTTAGGGTAGAGACTTGCTTTCCTTATTAAAGCTTTTATACGTGATTTGATGATTTATTATAACAAATGAGTTTATATAAATCAATGTGTTTTTTTATTTATTTTTTTCTATTAATATAAAGTAAAATTCCTAACAAAATAAGTCCATAAGTTATTGGAATCAAGAACACCAAAACATTGAATATATTGTTCCCTGATGTGATAGCTAATCCTGGGAACATAAGTAGCGCAAATAATGGTAATGCCATAGATATTGCCGTTCCGCTTCCAACTACCATCTCTTCTGCGACAGGTGACTCAAAGTCTTGATCGATCCCTTTTAGAAGTGCCAACCCTGTTGATGCTGTTCCTGTTAACATACCAAACATACCTATAAAGTAATGAACTTCAAATTTACCACCATAAATTTTCTTAGATATCCATTTTAAGAATAGATATGTAAATATTGTACCAAAAACAACTAAAGCTAATACAAATAGATAATATGTTTCTATAGCAGTATTAGTTATAGTTAAAACCGAACCAATAATCATGAAATTAAATGCAATACTACTAATATTTGATAATACATAATTATTAGTCAAGAACTTAATATTTCTTCCTTTAGCCTCAAACGAACTGAGTACTCTTCTATATATTAGTGCATAAATAATCCCAATCAGGAAATTAAATCCATGGAATACTCCTGCGAAAGTTACTCCTAAATCTCCTAATAATGGAAATACGAAGATTTCTAAAACGGCTAATGTAATATAAACTAAACCATAGATCAAAAAAATAATAACAACTTGCATAGTTAACGAATCAAAAACCCTAATTTCTTTAATTGTTTCAACTTCAAATGTCTCTTTAATTAAGGATTCTTCTCTATGTGTCTTTTCTACATTTATTTTGTGTTTATGTGCGAGATAATTAAGCGCGATAACCCCTATAATCCCTCCTACAAGAAATCCCATAGAAGCTATAGAAGCACCTAAGGCACCACCATGCAATAACTCTCCTACACCTTCGGCAAATGCGTTCCCCTGTCCTGTAGCAAGTCCAGGTCCTTGTCCGAATCCTAGTGGCAAGAGTAATCCAGCACCTAAAAATAGATCCTTAAACAATATAACTACAATTGTAGTTCCAATAACAGCCTGTAATAAGTAAGTAATAACAATTGTCATACCTGTAGACCAAACTTTTTTATTTGTTTCATTCTCACTTCTTCTTAGAGTTAATGCAATGAACCCTATGGCAAGAGCATGATAAACAGTCTCAAAGATAATTGGATTTCTTTCTACATCATCTCCAACAACAATAATTACCTGGTCATCTAGTGAGTAATTTTCCATGTCTATTTTAATACCCATTTCAGCTGCATCCTCTGCAGTTACTAACAATATTTCAGCATACCCATCATTTTCAGCGTCAGTAACATTACCTTCTTCATACAACTCATAAACAGGTACAGATATATCAATAACATTAAGGAATCCATCTGATAAAAGTAATCCAATAAACCCAGCAATTAAGGCTGATGGAACAATAATCCTGTTCAAAAAGGGTAATTTCTCTTTAATTAATTTAGCTACAAATAACAGTAAACCCAGATAAATAAAAAAACTCATTATGCTCCAATCATTAATTAAATCAAACATATATTACCTCCAAAAGTAAATTTAAAAGAACTAAAAAAACAAATATATATTATATTAGTCCTCAATAGCTCTTCTTTTCCCTGTATAATATTTCGTATACAATCTCATATTTTATATTATACCATATCAAAGGTCATACACTTAAAAATAATATAAATCACACAAATAGATAGGTTTTCATAAAAAGAATTAAATAATCTAGTTGCTTACAGTTATGATCAATATGCTTTGCTTTGCTCCACTTCTTCTCATACTCATACAAAGATATCAAGGCATATAGTATTATTCTCTTCTCGATATAATAACTCATTAGTTCCTTGTACACTAATAGTTCATGAAATTTTTTCTCCCACGTAGATCTTAATTTCTCAAACTTACTAACAGTTCGCATCTCTAATAATAGTATTCTACCTTCATATATAAAGACAAAATCAATTCTCATTTTTTTTGATAACTCAATCATGTATTCTACAGATATTTGAATACAGTTAAAAATCTCTCTATCCACTTCTTTCTCAAGTTTATCTAATAATCTTGATATCAATACCAGATTATCAAGCCAGGATACGATTTCAGCTAAAGAGACATTTCGTCTAAAGAAATTCTTAGATTTGAATAACTCTCTTAAAACCTTTGTGTATCGTCTTCCCTCTATCTGTTTTCCTCTTTCGTTCAATAGTCCATCTTTTATTTGCCAACCTTGGTATATATCCAGAGATTTAATGAACTCTCTTAGTTCCTTGGGTGAATCAAAGTAAAGCAACGAATTTTCTTTCATAATCATCCTCCTATTATCGATACTAATATAATAAGGACGAACCCAACTTTTTTCTAAAAAAATATAAAAAAAAATCACATAAGTGACTTAACTTTAATAGATGGTGGCTCCTCTCGGAATTGAACCAAGGACACACGGATTTTCAATCCGTTGCTC
>CBFCWG010000011.1:0-54925 GCA_965601565.1 uncultured bacterium
AAAAGACTATAGCATCGTTATAGTCTTCTTTTATTGTTAAATATTGGCGCATCATTGGCGTGTATTGTGATTTGTCAATCTGTTCCATCTTACTTCACACCTTTAAGTTATAAAATATATGTGTATAATAAATATCCTACGCCACCTAGTACAGCGGCTGTGATTGCTAAAAGAATTATTAAACGAATTCTTCTGTTTCTTCCTTCAGAAACCTTGGAAGTAATCTCTTGGAATTTAATATTATATAAATATTCTTCAATATTCATCCCCGCGAATACTTTTAATGAGTTTGTATATTTAGGTGCAGCTGAAGCTGGCATTTTGATCAATATATAATCAATCATATCATTTTTCTTAAGTTCGATTGATACATTAACTTTACGTCTTTTTGCGTATCTTTCAATTTCAAGAATTGATTTTTTAGAAATCTCTTGTCTTTTTTCTTCATCAAAGTTTAATTTTAAAGAAACAATATCAATTAATTGTTTTTTATTGATACGACGAGGGATGTCTACTCCATATTTTTTACCTAAATCACGAATTTCAGTTAGAGTTGTTGCGTTTACTAATACTTCTTGAGCTTCATCAATCAATGTTCCATCGAAATAACCATCTGGTTCAAAGTATACTTTTCTAAACTCTTCTGACATTCCATCATAAGTTTCTTGTGGTTCACGAGCATATTTTAAAGTTAAGTTTTGCAACTTAACGAATTCTAAGTTATTAATTCCTAACTCAGTACGGTTTCTAATAATAATATCCCAGAAATCTTTTTTGTATTCAGTTACGTTAATTGGTAACTGGTAACCTGAAGCTAGTTTTTCTAACTGGAATATTGTGAACTTATCAAACCATTTTAATCTGTGTTTCATTTCATCACTAAACTTATTTGAACTTTCTCCATCAGCAATTGCTGGGGCAATGTTCTTTCTAATAAGCGCTTTATGTAAGTAATTAGGTAAGTAAATTTCTTTGTTCAACAAATACTTAACTATCTCATGAGATGGGATAACTGTAAAATCTTGAACCAACTTAGTAATCTTTACCTTTTTAGAGTATAAATAGATGAAATCTTCTGACTTTTTATTTTTTGCCATATCATTCACTCCTTGTTAATATAATCTCTTCCTATTAGTATTATATAATACTATTTGTGGTAAATCAATAGGAAATTGCTTTTTAAAGCGATTTCCCTCTATTATTCAAGTAGTATAAATTACAACTAGTCAAAGTCTATGTCTATTTCTTGCTCTATTATTGTCTTAATCATATTTAAATCACTATTGATTGCATCAAGCAAGTCTAAATACTCATCAATTATAGGGTATTTCATTAAATGATTACGCTGTTTTTGGTATTTTGCCTTTGCCTGATCTAAATCTTTCGATTTCTTAAATTCTTTTTGCACCATAGTCTTTTGTAACGATAACATCTTTTCAAAATCGTTCTTAATTGACTCATTATGGTCAATGATTTTCTCTAGTTCTTTAAATCGGATAATTTGCTCATCGTTTTGTAGTGAGTTGATTAGTTCATTAAGCTTACTCAACTTTTTCTCCTAACATAAACCATGTTTTGGCTTCTGTTATATTTACATTAACAATTTGTCCGATTAGTTCTTTTGATCCAGAGAAGTTTACTAGTTTGTTATTTTCTGTATATCCTGCAAGTACTTCTTCATTGCTTTTACTTGGGCCATCCACTAATACTTTTACAGTTTTTCCTTCGAAACGTTTTGTCCCTCGTAAATATCCTTCATTAACTACTTCATTTAATTTATATAATCTTTGTTTCTTTTCTTCTGGTAATATGTCGTCTTCATATTTTGCAGCTGGTGTACCTTCTCGTGGTGAGTAAATGAAAGTAAATGCTCCCTCAAATTTACATTCTTTGACCAATTCTAAAGTATCATTAAATTGTTCTTTTGATTCCCCAGGGAAACCAACAATGATATCAGTAGTCAATGACGCATTTGGAATATATTTATATATCCAATTTACTAGTTGCATATAAGTTTCTTTGGTGTATTTTCGGTTCATTCGCTTTAAAACTTCATTGTTTCCTGACTGAACAGGTAGATGAATATACGGCATTAGATTTCCACCTTTTGCGATGATTCTTACCGTTTCTTCATCAAAGTCTTTTGGATGTGAAGTTGTAAATCTTACTCGAGCAATATCCATATTATATAAATCGTTTAATAAATCTTTAAACTTATATTCTTGATTTGTAAAATCATTACCATAGCTGTTTACGTTTTGTCCAAGTAAAGTTATTTCTTGATAACCATTGTTTATTAGTTCTTGTACTTCATTTAGGATATGTTTTGGTAATCTACTTCTTTCTTTTCCTCTTGTATAAGGAACGATACAGTATGTACAGAACTCATCACAACCATACATGATATTAACCCATGCTTTTTTGGAGTTATCTCTTATTTTAGGCATATTTTCAACAATACTACCTTCTTCACTAAAGACTTCAATTACACGTTCTTTTGACATAAGTACTGTTTCTAAGTACTCAGGGATTTTATAAATATTGTGTGTACCAAAAACTAAATCTACGTATTGGAATTTTTGGAGAATTCTGTTTACCACTTTTTCTTCTTGTGGCATACATCCGCAAACACCAAGAATTAAATCTGGGTTGTTTTTTTTGTATTGTTTAAGTCTTCCAAGTTCTCCAAATACTCTGTTTTCTGCATTTTCTCTGATTGCACATGTATTTAATAAAATCATATCAGCATCTTCTAGTGTTTCACTTTCTGTGAAATCTAAAGCTTTTAAGATACCACTGATTTTTTCTGTATCTGCTTCGTTTCCTTGACAACCATATGTTTCAATTTTATAGGTTTTGTTTTTACCAATCCCTTTTATATTAAAATACTCGTTAAAATCAATAACGGTTGTCTCTGTTGTTTTTCTTTTTCGTGCATCTTTTATTGAAGGTTTCACGAAATATTTATTATAGTCTTTTGCCATTTGCATCACCTTAATTTAGTATAATATATCTTTATCTTTTAGACAAACAAAATGAGTAAGTTATCTTACTCATAGATGTTTATCGATTTAATTTTTTTAGTCATTGTATCCATTATAACTGCGTTGAACTGAAGTGAACCTTCTTTTTCTTCTAGTACCCTACCTCTTAAGCCAGTTATAAACTTGTTAACCTGTGAATCTTTTTGTGCACCTAATACACCATATTTAGCACCAACCATCCCAATATCAGTGATATACATTGTTCCTTTTGGGAATATCATAGCATCTGCAGTTGGAACATGAGTATGAGTTCCAAGGACTGCGGTAACTCTTCCGTCTAAATGGTGTGCTAAGGCTATTTTTTCACTAGTTGCCTCAGCATGGAAATCAACGAAAATATTTTCAGATTTTATGTTTTCTAATATTTTATCTACCACTTTAAATGGGTTGTCGAGTGGGTCACCCATAAATACACGGCCCATAAGATTTATTACCGTAACTTCTTCACCGTTAAACTTGATTGTTTTATATCCACTACCTGGAACAGAATCATCGTAGTTTGCAGGTCTTATTATGTTTGAATCCTCGATAAAATCAAATAGTTGCTTATTGCGGAATGTGTGATTTCCCATTGTAATTAGATTTACACCTTGTTTCATTAAATCCTTATATATTTTTTCACTTATCCCAAACCCTTTATCAATGTTTTCTCCATTTAAAAAGATTAAATGTGGTTTATAATCTTGTTTGATTTTGGGTAAGTATTTTTCTAATGCTTTTTGGCCAAGTGTACCAAAAACATCTCCAATAAATAGTACGCGCATTTTATCAACTCTTTTCTAGGAGATCGAAGTATCCTTTTCTTGATAGGATTCTTTCGTAATTCCAAAACTGATTATTTTTAATCATTTGTTTAATCTCATTCATTGTTTTGTATGCTACGTCTCTTACTTCTACTGTATCAATATTTATATCGTTAAGCAAGATATCTTCTTTGATAACGTAAACATCTGAAATAAAATTGGCATTTTCATCTTCACAGAAATATCTTTCTAACAAAGTAAATTTTTTTGGTTCAACATTTATTCCAAGTTCTTCGTAAGTTTCTCTAACTGCTGCTTCTATTGATGAATCTCCAGTTACTGCTGCTCCACCTGTTGCCGCCCATTGATATGGGACAAAATCAGATTGTTTATTTCTCTGTTGGATTAAATATTTTCCTTCACTATTTTTTATCCAGATGTGAGTTACTAAGTGGTATTCTCCTGGATTATTAGAACCACCACGGTCCATCGTTTTATTAATTTTATTGAAATTTTTATCATATAAATCAAATTTTTCCATCGTGTCCTCCTTTATAGTGCCTATGTATTGTATCATATCAATTTAATTTATTCAATCACGTTAAATTCTTTATTTATATATACTTTCCCGTTTACTTGAACTTCAATTTCATGTAGCCCCGGTCGCAGTTTTCTAGTTGATATTTCTTTAAATGATCTAGTACCTTTAATTAGGTATTCTTTATCTTTTTGAGCTTCTATTACTTTTAATTTATATGTTTTTTGATTTCTTCTTTTTGATTTTGATGGGTAATAAACTGTGTAATCAACCATAAGTTTTGTGTTTTCATATGCATTGATTAAAAAACTAAATTTTAGTTTCTCACCAATTTTTATTTCGTTATTTGTAAACTCTATTTCACTTACAGTTATTTTGGGGTCTAAATTATAACCTAAAAACTCTAATGTTCCTGGGTGTCCTTTTTTAATCAATGTTCTTAGACTATGATTAATCATATATTTCATTTCTTTGTCTACTTGTTTGTTAGTGTTTTTCCAAGTAGTTAATTTATTAAGAACATAATCTGGATCTATTTTAGAAATATCATTCAAGTGATTAGCTACACTTCTAGTAACGTATCTTTCTTTATCATAATATAGATTATCTAATGACTTAGCTGCCTGTTTAAACTCAACTGTGATATTTGGAGCCCATGGCAAACTTGGTCTTGTTCCTTCACTAGCTAGTCTTCTTTGGTGGTAATCAGTGCTTTTAGACCATTCTTCAACAATCTTTAAACTCTTTACTGGGTATTTACTTAAAAAAGGTCTTATCGCAAATTCTGCGCTAAAGTATTTAGTGTATTCTCCTAGCTTTTCCAGAGATAACTCAACATATTTATCATTACATCCATTTTTTTCTACATACTCTAATATGGCACCATATACAAAATAAGAGTTTTTTGATTTAGTCATTGCCTCACTAAGTATTTCTATGCTTTGGATATAATCATTTGGTAGGTGCTTTTCTAATTTTTCTCTTACACTACTCATTCTTTCTTTAAGTTCTAAAGGTTTAAACGTTTTAATAGAATCGTTGATAAATGTATCTTGATCAAACTTTGAGTATACACTCATTATTTGATTAGCCAACATAGTTACAGTATCCTTATTAAATAAACTATCCTTTAAAGTCATAAAATCACCTCATAGAAAATTATACCATACTTCTAATAAAAATGATTTATATAGGATTTTGTGAATTTAATGTGGATAAAGTGAATTTTTATAAATAAGCGTAACGGCTGTTTAAAGGGCTTTAAAAATATAGTTGTGAATTTAATGTGAAACTTTTAAAATGTCCTTGATATTAGTAGTTCCTTATTCTACAATAGAACTATAAAAGGCAAATACATAGAAATATGTAGACGCAAAGTCTCAGGGCTAACGGGTAACTCCTATGCTGGCTGGATTGCACAGTTTTTTTAATATATGTGTACAATCTAGTTAGGTTGTACTTTTTTGTTGACCTAACGTAGTCCTTGAAAAGAAAGGATGAAAGAAATGAAAAAATTATTTACACTTGTCTTAATTATGGTTGGGGGACTATTTCTTAGTGGTTGTGATTTCCTTGAAAATGATCAGTATCAATCTTCTTGGTACGATGAGAACACAACAGAATTACATTTATCATACAATGTAGGGAAACCTAGTACAGATTCAGAAACAGATGAAGAGGTTTTAGAATACTACTTCTTAATGGTTTTGGATAATGATACTTCCGAATGGAAAGAATATATGCAATTAGATCATTATCGAAATGATGAGCTAGTAATCGAATTTAATCCCGAGCAATATGGTGATATTCAATTAAAAATTGAAACTCGTGATGAAGATGGTACACTATTAAGAGTTACTGATCAATTTCATATTTATGTAAATGAACCAATGTTTATATATCACTTTAACGCTTGGTTTGATTCATGGAATGGAAGTGTACATTTTGATTACAGTGTTAATGATTTCCACGTTAATAAACTACTCATCGAAAAATCAATTGATGGTGGAATTACTTGGGAAGAAGTTTTAGTAGAAGATTTTATTATTGATGAAACAGGTATGACTAAAAATGACTATGTTTACTATGAGTACAACGAGAACAGCTATGTATACAAGTTAACAGTATTTAATGAGAATGATGAGGAACTGTCTTCAATGAGCACATGGGGGGAAATTAATGTATCATATGATGATAGAAACTTTAATGGAGATCCATATATTTATGAAGTAAGTGCAAGTTATGATACTTTCTCTAGAAACATTAGTATTTGGTGGAACGCTGAAGGTTCATTTGATAAATTCATAATCGAAAAATCAACCGATAATATGAACTGGACATTATTAGGTGAAGTTCCGAGAATCGCAAGTAATTTCAACTACATCGAAGAAACTGATGGTGAGTATTTCTACCGTGTAAGTGCAATGATTGATGATTATGCACATACTGATTTAACTAATACAGAAGCTGTTAGAGTAAAAGATGGAATTCTGATTAGTTATCTTAATGGTTGGGTTGAATGGGATACAGGTGCAATCAATCTAAACTGGGATATCCATGCTGAGGAGACTGTAACAGTATCTATTGAAAGATCATTCAATAGTTCAGAGTTTACTCTTGTTGAAGAATTTGGTGGATTAAAACACATGTACATTGACAAGAACTTACAACCAGGAAACTATAAATATCAAGTTACTATAAAAAATGTAGATGGTGAGATTGTTGATTCGCTAGTATCAAAAGAATTTACAATAGAGCAGCCGCAACATGTTTATCATTTGAACGCATGGTTTAATCAATCAACAGGTGAAATTGATTTCCAATTTGGTTTAAATCAACAATATGTAACACATTATATTATCGAAAAATCATCTGATGGAGGCCTAACTTGGGAAACATATGTTGAAAAAAATGTTGAACTTACTTCAGATAATTATTACGTTGATAACTTCCGTGTTTTGGAACTTGTTGAAGGTGCATATGCTTATCGCTTAAAAGGATATGATGAACTAAATAACTTTGTTGGTGAAGCTTATAGTTATAACGAAGTTGTCGTTGAATACTTCGATTTAAACCTTGATGAACCTACAGAAATATATCATTTAGATGGACAGTTCAATATCTATGACAATAGCATTAATCTATGGTGGAGCAGTCAGGGTAATTACCAAAAACACGTTATCGAGTACTCAATTGATGGAATTATGTGGATTGAACATAGTGAAACTCCTAGAGTTGCAACATCACTCTTCATTGATGATTTACCTAATGGTGAATACTTATTCCGTATAAGTGCTGTAAACGAAGATAATGAAGTACTATATACAAGAGAAGCTGAAAACTATATTAGAGTAAAAGAAAATGCACAAATTGGATCATTTTATGGTTACTTCAACTGGGATAATAACTCATTGAATCTAAATTGGGATATTATCAAAGATAATGTCGCAACTATCAAAGTTGAACGCAGACTGTTAGAAGAAACTGAATTTACTTTACTTGGTGAATTTGGAAATTTAAAAACAACTTATATAGATAACTTAACTGAAACAGGAACTTATATATACAAATTAGTTTTACTTGATAATCAAGGTAATATTATTGATGAGTTAGAATCTGATTATTTCTATATAGAAATATATCCTGAAATGGAATAATTAATTAAAGAAGAAATCAATTTGATTTCTTCTTTTTTATGGTAAAATATAAGAGGAGGTGGCGATATGAACATTATGATATTAGGGTTAGGATTCATCTTATTAGTAGGAATTATTGTTGTAGTAATTATGTTTATAGGCGGAACAAAAAAAGACGAAACCAAAAAGCAAGATGATTCAATGATTAAACCTAGATATAAAAAATAAAGCGAAGCTGACATATAGCTTCGCTTTTTTATGTTAATATTAAAGTGAGGTGATATAATGGCAAAACTAATATCTTTTGTTTTTATGATTGTTGCAGCAATTTTGACAGTTATGTTCGTGATTCAAGTATCTGAAATAATTTTAGAGGATAATAGGTTTGTTTTCTTTCAAATAATTTTATCTTTTGTATGGGGGATGGGTTCTTTAATATTTTGGATAATTGCCTTAGTATCCTTTAAAGCTTCACGAAAATAAAAAAAGAGTTGAAAATCAACTCTTTTATTTTGCGATATCTTGTGCTCTAGTTTCTCTTATTACAGTCACTTTGATTGTACCTGGATAAGATAACTCTTCTTCAATTTGTTCTTTGATGTCACGAGCAATTTTATATGCCATTGCATCGTCTACTTTTGTAGGTTCTACAATAACACGAACTTCACGACCTGCTTGAATTGCGTATGCATGTTCTACACCATTCACAGCTGTAGAAATATTTTCAAGTTGTTCTAGGCGTTTGATATATGAATCTAATGATTCACTTCTAGCACCCGGTCTTGCAGCACTTAATGCGTCAGCAGCAGCAACTAATACAGCGATAACTGTGTCTGCTTCTTTTTCACCATGATGTGATGCTATTGCATCAACAACTGCTTTAGGTTCTTTGTATCTATTTGCAATATTAATACCGATTTCAACATGTGATCCTTCAACCTCATGATCAACAGCTTTACCAATGTCATGTAGTAACCCAGCACGTTTTGCTAAGATTTCGTCTTCACCGATTTCGGCTGCTAATTTACCAGCTAAGAATGCACATTCGATTGAATGTCTTAATACATTTTGTCCATAACTAGTACGGAAGTGTAATCTTCCTAATAATTTTACAAGATCTGGGTGAATTCTACCGATTCCAACTTCGAATACAGCTTCTTCTCCTTTATCTCTTATAAAACGATCTACTTCGCTTCTTGTTTTTTCTACAACTTCTTCGATTCGACCTGGATGGATACGTCCATCAGATACTAAACTTTCAATTGTTCTTTTTGCTACTTCTCTTCTTATTGGATCAAATCCACTAAGAACTACAGCTTCTGGAGTATCATCAATAATTAAATCTACACCAGTTAATGCTTCTATTGTTCTGATATTTCTTCCTT
Organism: uncultured bacterium; assembly: GCA_965601565.1. Classification (GTDB taxonomy): domain Bacteria; phylum Bacillota_I; class Bacilli_A; order Izemoplasmatales; family Izemoplasmataceae; genus Xianfuyuplasma. Next base: position 9,346 of record CBFCWG010000011.1, read on the forward strand.
CACGTCCGATAATACGACCTTTCATTTCGTCGTTTGGTAATGAAACAACACTTACTGTTCTTTCACTTGTAACCTCTTGGGCGTATTTTTGAATTGCGTGTGATAATAAATGTCTTGCATTTTTATCTACGACTAATTTCGCTTTTTCTTCCTCTTCTTTAATGAATGCAGCTATTTCACTTGCCATTTCGTCTTCTACTCGTTTAAATATCAAGTCTCTAGCCTGCTCAAGAGTGAATCTTGCAATCTCTAATAATTTTTGATTTTGTTCGTTAATTAAATTATCTAGTCTGTTGTTTTTATCATCTAAAGATTGTTTTTTGCGTTCGATTGATTCTTCTTTTTTATCTAAATTAGATTCACGTTTGTCTAAATTAGAACTACGACGGTCAAGAGTTTGTTCACGTTGTAATAGTTTGTTTTCTAATACATCGGCTTCTCTTTTTCTGTCTTTTATTTGCTTTTCAAAGTCCAGTTTTAAATTGTGAATATCTTGTTTAGTTTCCAGCAACGTCTGTTTTTTATTTTTTTCCGCTTGCTTTCTTGCGTCTTCAATCAAAAGATCTGCTTTTTGGCGAGATTTTAATAAACCTCTTTCCCCAATATAAATACTAAGGATAAAACCTACAGTAATACCTATAGCGATAAATGCTAGACCAGAAAGTATTTCAAGTAACATGAAATCATCTCCGTTCTTTTTTCATTTGTTTTTATCTATTTTCTATTATTTTTAACATAATTATAAATTATGAGTAGAAACGAATTTTAACTATTTAATTATAACAACCAATGGTCTAAAAAGTCAATGATTATAACTACTTATTTCATTAATTCTTACATTAAAAAAGCAGCCAAATTAACTTTGGTTGCCTTATCAAACTAAAATTGGTCACAATGTCCCTCACGAATTACCCTATATTCACCGGTAGTCGGATTTAAATCATAAATACTAAAATTATCTTTAATATCGAATCCCTTAGTTCTTTGAGCAAAATTTATTGAAGAACTCCCTTTTTCCTTACTTTCTACTCTATGAAATACGTATGGTGGCCATGTTAATACAGCAGGATGGTCACAAACAAGTTCTCCATTCATAAATATTTTTTCTCTAGTTACTACAAATTTTTCAATTTTTCCATGTTCCTTACTATACAAATCAATATGTCTTTCTCCACTTAGAACTAACAAGTTATCACTTTGATACGGATGCATATACCAAGGTCTTTCTACTCCTTCTATTGTTCCTGGACTTACAGCGTTGGAAATATGGATTACTCTGTCAACTCCACCAAGATCTTGTAAAAACACTTCAGGTACCGCATCAAATTTAACTCCTTCAGTTCTTCTTAGTTTTCTTAAATCAACTATTTTACATAAACCTTTTATCTCCTCAAACTTCTTCATAGTTCTCTCCTTTTTATAATTATCATTTATAATACGATATTATATTACACTGTTTCAAAAATAAATGAAAGCGTTTTACTTTTTTTATTTATAATTTTATAATCACACTTCAAGATGAAATAAAAAAGGCTTTCTTAGGCCTTTATTATTTGAGTATATTGATTAGGTTTAAAATGTTTTAAAACTCTAAGTACTCTCAGTGTATTCCATCTACTAGATGTTCCTGGTTTTTCCATATCAAAATGCACTTTTCCCTGATGTTTATTTTGTAAAGGCCAAGTCCCATCTTTTCTTCTTTTTTTTAATATAATTTCAAGGGCATCAGCCATTCTTATATCGTAGGGGATTCCTGCATTCATCATTGCTTCAAAAGCTCGTAAAATATCATATTTCCATCTTGGTGGATATGATAACATTATAAAACTCTTCTTAATGATTTCACCAGTACGATCAGATTTAAATAGTTTATGCATTAAGACAAACTCAATCGCATCATCCCTCATTTTTATTACCTGGTTAACTTTATATTGATAATTATTTTTAATATACTCATTAAATCCTTCTATCATCGATACTGTTGAGTGTAATGAACTATGTTTAGCTCCATATTTTTTATAATTGAAGTTACAGTTAAATCCACCATCATCAAGCTGCTGTGTGATGATAAAATCAATTACAGAATGCAATTTCTTTTCTTCAATCCCAAAGTTACAGGCAAAGAATAAAGTCATACCGTTAATGCATACATCACTAAACTCCCATATATGAGGATTAGGTGTAACACCACCATCATTTGTTTTATAGTTATCAACGATATCATTAGTAATATCTAAAACTGATTTTGTCGGGATAACATTTAGCCTTCTTAGTTCAAGTAACGTATAGTGGGTATTTATCCATTTATAATGATAATAACCACCACCCCAGTGGCCGTTTTTTTGTTGTAAATCAAGTAACTGTTTACCATATCCTTCTCTAGATATTCTTTTTCTTAGTTCAGATTTATCAATTTCTAATAAATCACGATATGTTTGATATTGAATTGAAACATCACCTTTTAATAACCATTCAATCAAGTTCATATAATCAACTCCTCTATCAAAATTATAGCATTAAAAAAGGGCATATTAAATGCCCAGTTTTTCTCTTACTTTAGTTTCTAGTTCAACCATAATTGCTTCGTTTTCAATTAAGTACTTCTTAACATTTTCACGACCTTGGCCAATTTTATCACCATTATACGCAAACCAGCTACCTGATTTTTGCAAGATATCTTCTTCAACTGCGATATCGATGATTTCTCCTACTTTACTTACACCTTTACCATAAACAATGTCTACAATAAGTGTTTTAAATGGAGGAGCTACTTTATTCTTTACAACTTTAACTTTGGTTTTATTCCCAACAATGTCAGTTCCTAATTTAATTTGTTCACTTCTTCTAATTTCTAAACGAACACTACTATAGAATTTAAGTGCACGTCCACCAGGAGTAGTTTCAGGGTTACCAAACATAACTCCTACTTTTTCTCTAATTTGATTAATGAAGATAGCGATACATTGTGATTTACTAATTGCACCACTTAGTTTACGCATAGCTTGCGACATTAAACGAGCTTGCAAACCAACATGACTAGCACCCATGTCTCCTCTAATTTCTGCTTCTGGTACAAGTGCAGCAACACTATCGATAACAACCATATCAATTGCACCACTTCTAATTAATGCTTCAGTAATTTCTAAAGCTTGTTCTCCTGTATCAGGTTGTGACAAGATTAAATTATCAACATCAACACCAAGATTTTTAGCATATGTAGGATCCAATGCATGCTCTGCATCAATAAATGCTGCATATCCGCCAGCTTTTTGTGCTTCAGCAATTGCATGAAGTGCAAAAGTTGTTTTCCCCGAACTTTCAGGTCCATACACTTCTATAATTCTTCCTTTAGGATATCCACCGATTCCTAATGCTTTATCTAACAAAATACTACCACTAGATATAACTTCAAGACCTTGATTTAAGTCCTCATCACCAAGAACCATAACACTACCTTTACCATGTTGCTTCTCAATTTCCTTGATTGCTGTATCCAATGCTTTTTTACGATCATTTTTAGCCATAAAGTAACCTCCTTATTTTGCTATTAATATAGTACTCATATCTTATCTATTTTACTTAAATAGATTTCATAATTATTTCTTTATTTTTAATAAAATAGTCGACACCACTAACTACAGTTAAAACAGTCCCAACATAAACAATCCAAATACCAACTTCTGCTAATACCTCAATATAAGGAAATAATAACATTAAAACTAACCCTACCATTGTACTAGCTGTCTTATATTTTCCTAAATTACTTGCTGCGATAACTTTTCCTTCACCAACGGCAACTAATCTAATTCCAGTAACGATAAACTCTCTACTTAAAATAACTATTGTTACCCAAATTGGAATATGTCCTAATGCATTTAATACAATTAATGCAGCCATAACAATTAACTTATCTGCTAAAGGATCAATAAACTTTCCAAAAACAGTAACTAAATTATTTTTTCTAGCAATATAGCCATCTAAAAAATCAGTTAATGAAGCAACGATAAATATCGGAGCTAAAAAGTATGCCCATAAATCATTATTAAGTTCAACATACAAATAGTAGAAAACTACTAAAACTGGTACTAAAACAACTCTAAACATGCTTAATTTATTCGGTAAATTCATATCAACACCTCAAAGAAAATTATATCATAAATCACTAGTTTTTTAAAGGTAATTTATTCCTTGTTATCCCCATTTAATAATTCCTTTTTAATATTACTTCTTACAAGTAAAATCAACAATGATGCAATAACAAACATTAAAACACTAAAATCAAAAACTAATAATGGATTATAATCATAAATAAACCCACCAATTAATGGTCCAACAACAAATCCAATTGCGAAAAATGATTGTCTTACTCCCATTATTTTGCCGTACTCTCCATCTTTTGCGAAAGACGAGATAAATGAAGTTTCTAATGGAGCATATATTGCCTTTAAAACAACATATATCATAAATAGTGAATATAATGCTATCATAATTGCATTTATTCTAAAAGTTATAAGGATAATTATTGCACTCAAAACATTAACCATTAACATTATAGTTATATCTTTTTTTAGTTTTACTATTAATGGAACTAGTAATACAGTTGCAATAATACTCACTATCCCTGTAGCAAAAACAAATACTCCAATACCATTACTACCATATCCAAGGTTTTTACCCACATAAACTTCCAAGTACTTACTTATATTAATAGCTCCAATTGAAACAAATGTTAAACTAATCAAAAATACATTTAAATTCAGACCCATATTACGAATATCTTTAAACCCTTGAAGAATAGTTGCTCTATTTTCAGTTTTATTTTTAACGATACCATTTCTGACAAGTTTGAAAGTAACCACTGCAAAGATAGTATTTAATACTGCTTGTATTAAAAACACCATTTCAGCAGCTTTAACATTTGCTGAAGCCCCATCAACAAAAACCTGTGCATCATAGTTAACTAGAAGTTGAGGAAGAATTCCTCCTAACAAGTACCCAATACTGGCTCCAAGAGCCATAGATGCTGTACCAAAGGCTATATTTCTTTTCTTATTATCATCTTCACTTATCTCAATAAGATATGACATCAGCAACGTTACACTTGCACTAACACCAAAACCACTGACGAACCTTACAATAATCATTACAGTCAGATTATGGATATTACCAAATGTAAATTGTCCAATCGAATATATTATAAGACCAATTAAGATAAAATTCCTTTTCTTTCCATAATCACCAAGGATACCCCAAAATGGTCCACCAACAACCAAACCCAAACTCATCAATGCAAAAAAAACACCAAACATCTTATCAGATATTCCTAAATCACCAACTAAATCAGGTGTGATCGGATGTCCAAGATTATGTATAAAACCCTGGAAAAAATACAAAATTAATACAATTACTACACTCTTTTTCATATCAAACACTCTCTTCTAAAAAACTCTATTAAATTATAACAATTAATTTGTATATAAACAATAAAAACAACTCCAAATTGGAGTTGTTTTTTTACCACATAAATACGTTTGATAAATATTCTTCTAATTCTTTTGTTTTTGGGTGTTCTAATATATCAACGTCACCCATCTCTACAATTTTTCCATCTTCCATGAAGATGATGTAATCAGCTGCTTTTTTGGCAAATAATATTTCATGTGTTACGATGACAAAGTTCATATGTTCATCACGAAGTTTTAAGATTGTATTAAGTACTTCTTGAGTTAAAACAGGATCAAGAGCACTAGTTGGTTCATCTAAAAATAAAACCTCTGGACTAATTGCTAAGGAACGAACAATACTTACTCGTTGTGATTGTCCTCCCGATAATTGTCCAGCTGTCTTATGAACATGTTCTCCTAGTTCAAATTTATTTAGTAACTCAAGGGCTATTTTTTTAGCTTCTATGATTGATTTATTATGTACTTTTTCAAGAATCAAAGTTATGTTTCTTAGCACGGATAAATGAGGAAACAAGGTATGGGCTTGGAAAACGAAACCTATTTTTTTGTAGTACTCATCAGGGTTCACTTCATCTAGATGATTATTATTAACACAGATTGTTCCTGATTCAGGTTTTTCAATAAGTGATAACATTCTTAGTAACGTGCTTTTCCCTGCGCCACTTGGACCAATTATAGCTATTGCGCTACGATTGGTTATCTCACATGATATATTTCTTAGTATTTCTTTATCATCATAATGTTTAGTTACATTATTTACTTTTAGTTCCATGTCGCCACTCTCCTTTCTAAAGATTTTGTTAATCTAATTAAAGGAATAGTGATAATTAAATACATTATAAACATTAGTAGGTATCCTTCAACAACTGCATATGTGTTTGATTGGGCAGTTGTGATTTGATTATAAAGTTCAGGAACACTGATAAAGTTTAACAATGCACTACCTTTAACGATAAATGTCAAATTACCTGCTAAAGGTGGGATAATTATTTTTACTAATTGAGGAAGAATTATATAACGATATTGTTGATACTTTGTAAAACCAAATACTGTCATAGCTTGGTATTGTAATTCGTCTATTGATTTTATTGCTCCTTCAAATAAATTTTTCATATATGGTGCCATATATAAACTTAATACTATTATCCCTGCTATTAATCTGTTATTAAATCCTAATGGAACTAAAATGAAGTAATAAATTGCTAATAAAAATACAATTAATGGGCTACCAAATACAATTTCGTTAAAGATGTTTCCCAAATACTTTAAATACAGTATTTTTGAGTTTGTTAATAAGTATAACCCAAATCCAAAAACAATACTTGCAAACAATGTAATGACACTAACGAATATCGTAATCAACCATCCTAGTAAGATTGTATCAGACCATTCAAATAATAAAGACATTTGGAAGTTTTCTCTTCCTGGGTATAAGATTATGATACCGAAAATTAGTAGCCCAAAGATTAGTAGGGCTACTAGCATATTCAGGAATTTATTTTCTTTGAAGTTTTTCATTATTCTTCAATATAATAACGTAAAGTCTTTCCTGGAAGTTCTTCTGCAATAATATCATCATATTTTTCACCAAGCATCTCATAAACTCCACCTGCGTCATCTAACGTTGCGATAAATTTATTAATATCTTCCAATAATTCAGTATCTGATTTTCTTACACCCATTCCGATTGGACTTAAATCTATTGTGTCCCACATTAAAACTGTTGTATCTGGGTTTTCACGATTATATCCAGCAGCACTTGAAGCACTGATAATGAAAGCATCACTTGTTCCTGCTACTATTTCTAATATAGCTGCATTTGAATCATTAACTTCATGTATTACAGGATTGATTGCCTCATCAGTAGGTATACTTAAAGAAACAAATGATTTTGGTCCAACATATACTACTTCATCTTCTATTCCGAATAAATCCGCTTTTGTTTCAGGCATATACTCGTCATAAAAACCTTTATTTAGAACGGTAATTAATGGGAAATGGAAGTAAGGATCACTAAAGTTGATTTTTTGTGACCTGTCTTCAGTTATAGTCATAGATCCAATGATAACATCAATATCATTAGTTTCTAAAGCTGTAATTAAACTACCAAATTCTAAGTCAACGATTTCAACTTCTTTTCCTAAATATTCTCCTAATTCATAAGCTATATCAACACTGATCCCAGTTGCCAGACCATTTTCATCAACTGTTTCGAATGGTGGCCAACGTAAATCCATCCCTACTCTTAATACATTATCATTTCTACCACAACTAGATAATGTAAATATTGTAAATAATACTGTTACTAATAATAATACTTTTTTCATAATACTCCTCCTCTTTAAATTCATTATAAATAATAATTAGTTTATACACAAACGATACAATTAATTATTTGATTAGCACTTCAATTGCATCAAACTTACAAGCTATGGTACAGTCCCCACACATATCACATTTTAACTTATCAATATGATAATGATCTTCACCTTTACTTATTGCATCAAACGAGCAAACCTTGAAACATAATCCACAGTTCACACATTTATCATTAATCACTAATCCTCTATTAGGATATTCAAAATCATTAAACGTAAACTGTGTTCTTAATAACTTATGATTTCTATTTTCTTTTTCAAAGTCATAATCGAAGATTTCTCCTCTACCTTGATATAAAACAAAAGCTCTAGTTGCTGGATATTTATTTATATCCTTTAAACACATAAGAAAATTCTTATCTGTTTTTGCCTTTTTAGCTACATACTCAAATGGTACTTCTTTTATATCCCCAGTTACTCTAACTGTATAACCTGGTTCAAAAAGAGGCATCCCATCCTCATCATGTTTAACTTTAGGCGAAGCATATAACCCACAAACAGATATTTTCTTTTTATCATGTAATTGATCATAAAAAGGTTTTGTGTGCATAGTTCTAAAGTACAATCCCTGTTCATCATATCCAAAGAAATGAGCAATTCTTGTTTCAGGATATTCACCATCTACTGTAGCGAAAACCACTGAACCAATATTATCAAATTTTTGATATATCTCTTTTATCTTCATTTTTCTCATCCTCAAAATTTTTATAAAGCTTTTGAATTAACTCACGTAACATCATTTCTTCATTTTCTGTGAATCCTTGATATTGTACTTGATATAACCTCCTTGATATTTCATCCATTGTTGGCATTACTTCCTTACCTAATTTCGTTAATGAAACAAATTTATTCCTTTTATCAGTTCTACTTACTTCTAATGACACATAACCTTCATTAATTAATTTTCGAATCAAAGTCGTCATTGTCTGTGGTGATTTCCCAATTTTTTTACTAAGTTCTTTATAGTTCATTCTTTCTACTTGTCTTAATGAGTACAAAATTGAACCGTGGGAGTTAACTAGCTCCTCAATACCGTTTTCTCGTAATTCTTTAATTACAAATTCGTTCATCCTGTGATTTACTCTTGCTATAACACTCATTAAATTATCCATTTTTTCCTCCATTAATACGACATCGTATTAATAATACTACGGTATCGTACTATTTGTCAATTATAACAATAATTTAATTTTTAAAGACTAAGAAATACTTATAAATTGATATATATTGTCAAATTATTAAAATAAAAAAAAGAGCTTGAGCTCTTTTTTTTTAGTCTAGTTTTACGTTATGATAAAACTCTTGAACATCTTCAACTTCGTTGATCATGTTTTCAAATTTTTCAAACAACTTTTTGTTGTCCTCATCTAATTCGATGTAATCTAATGGATACCATCCTCGTTCTGAATCAACGATTTCTGCACCTTCATTTTCTAAACATTCTTGTACTTTGTTTAAATCGTAACCTTCAGCTTCGATTTCGACGATTCCGTCTTCTTCTGAAATATCTAATACATCTAAATCAGCCATTAGTAATGTTTCTAATACTGTTTCTTCATCCATGCCTTTTACATTGATATAACTTAAATGTTTGTATCCATGTTCAACACTACCACTAACACCAAGTTTTCCACCTGATTTAGTGAAACAGTTTTTAACTTCACTTACAGTTCTATTAACATTATCCGTTAATGTATCAACAATGATTCCAATACCACCAGGTCCAAATCCCTCGTAACGAACAGGTGAAAAATCTTCACCAATTCCTTTTTCGGCTTTTTGAATATTACGTTTTATTACGTCTGTTGGTACTTGTTCTTTTTTAGCTTTATCAATTAAATGCTTTAATGCTAAGTTTGCGTCTGGATTAGACCCACCTGCTTTTGCTAACATATAAATTTCTTTCCCATAACGAGAATATAATTTACTTTTAATCAACATTGTTTTTGCCATTGATGCTTTTCTTACTTCAAATTTACGTCCCATAATTTCACCTACTATGTTTTTTTACCAAATTAATTATATATTAACTAGTCATTTTTATCAACATCAAGTAATGATGTTTTGTCTTTTTCTAATAATACAACCTTACTTTTATATAAAGATCCTAAAGCTCTTTTAAATGCTTTTTTTGACATATTAAATACAACACTAATATCATCTACGCTTGATTTATCAGTAAGTTCCATTACCCCATCGTTTTCTTCAAGGTACTTTTTGATTCGTAATGCATCTTGATCTAACATTAGTTCTTTTTGGGCAATCAGTGTTCCACTGTATTGGCCATTTTCTTTAACCAAAGTAATTTTAACCTCAGCTTTTTCACCTAAACGATATTCTTTACGCATATGTTTGAAATATACATACACATAATGTCCTTCTTCAGTAAAGAAAACATTTCCTTCTTCTGTTTTATATACGTTATAAACAGGATATGTTTTACCTTCTTCTAAAGGTTGTTCTGGTTGTAAATATTTTCTAATATCATATCTAGGGATAATTTTAGCTGTTAGTTGATTTTTTGATGTACGTAATCTTACAAATAATTTATCTCCAACTTGTGGCCATTCTTTACGAACGAACGGTAAATCGTCTCTTGATAATAATAAATCTTTAATTAATCCCATGTTTAGGAATACTCCTAAACGTGTATTAACATCTACAACTTCTAAAAATGTTGGTGTTGTTTTCCCTACTAATGGTGTAGCCATTGTAGCAGTTATACGTTTTTGGTTATCAAAATATAAGAAAACATCAATGTTTTCTCCTACTTCTAATTCTCTTGTTGCTTGTTTTTTATGTAAAAACACTTCTTCTTCTAATGTATTTAATATATAAGCTAGTTCTGTTTCTCTTAATACTTCTAAGTTATTGAATTCACCCATTCTTAATTTCATATTGTCACCACCTTAATTTAAGTATAGCAAACTAAACGCAATTAATACAATAACATGTTTATATTTTAAAAAGCAATCTATTTGTTATTTAATTGAAAAAACAGTTTGTAAACATTATAATTAAATTAGGGAGTGATTTAGATGAAAAAATACTTTATTTACCTGATTTTTTATAGTGTAGGGGGATTTATTTTAGAGAGAATAATAAATCTCATTTTTTATGGTTTCTGGTATGATAATTCGGTATTGATTGGACCCTATCAACCACTATATGGTAGTGGGATTTTATTAACGATTATATTTTATGAGTTTATGGAAAATAAACTAAGAAATAAAAAAGACATATATAAGGATACGATTCTAATATTTGCAGCTATCTTCTTTACTGGTTTAGTTGAGGCAATTACAGGTTATGGTTTCGAATTTATATTCGGACTTAAATTATGGGATTATGGGGAGTTCTTCCCTTGTAGTCTTGAATATGTGTGTGTGTATACTACTAGTTTATTTGGTATTTTAAGTTATCTTGTTGTTAAATACTTACATCCTTTATTAAAAAGACATTTGGAGAGAGTTAATAAATATTTATACTACGCTCTTCTTGGGATTTTTGTAGTTGACATAGTTCTTACACTAATTAATTTGATCCGATAGTACTTTTTCATTGATTAAAACGCTTTCATTTGTTAAAATGTATATAAGAAAAAAATAGGAGGATCTTAATGGGAGTATTTGTTTACGTTTCACTTTTTTTAAGTCTGGCTGCAATTTTATATGCTTTTCTACAGTATAGATCAGTATTAAAGGCACCAGTAGGTAATGAAAGAGTAGCTGAGATTTCTGGGTACATTAAAGAAGGAGCTACAGCATTTTTAAAAAAAGAGTACACGGTTATTATTATTTATGTTATTGTTGCATTTCCATTAATTTGGTTTTCATTAGGTATTTTTACCGCATTGGCATTTGTCTTAGGGGCCTTTTTTAGTGCATTAGCTGGTATTATCGGAATGAAAAGTGCAACAGATTCAAACAGTCGTACTGCGACTGCTGCAGAGCAACATGGTATGGTTAGAGCTTTAGGTGTTGCTTATAAAGGTGGTAGTGTTATGGGTATGAGTGTTGTTGGTTTCGGATTATTGGGAGTTATTATTGTTTTTTGGGTAACTTATCAATTATTTGGTGAAACTGCAAGAAGCGCAATTGAAATTGCTGCTGGATACAGTTTAGGGGCATCAAGTATTGCATTATTCGGACGTGTTGGTGGAGGAATATATACTAAAGCTGCAGATGTTGGTGCAGATTTAGTAGGTAAAGTTGAAGCAGGAATTCCTGAAGATGATCCACGTAACCCAGCAACTATCGCAGACAATGTTGGTGACAATGTTGGTGATGTTGCAGGTATGGGTAGTGATTTATTAGAAAGTTATGTTAGTAGTATCATTGGTGCTGCAACAATTGGAGCGATGTGGTTCAGAGTTGAAGGTGTAATTTTTGTAATAATTATTGCTGCATTTGGAGTGTTAAGTAGTATCTTAGGTAGTTTATTTGTTCGTGGTAAAGATGGATCAAATCCGCATCGTGCATTAAAACTCGGTACATATGCTGCTGCTGGTTTCTTAATCATTTCAACGTTTATATTGAACTATCTATTTATTAATCAAGAATATATATATACTGAAGTTGATAGATTGGAATTTGCCTATGGACCATTCTTAAGTGTAATTATAGGTTTATTTGTAGGTTTATTTGTAGGATTAGTTAGTGAGTATTATACTGCCGCAGAATATAAACATGTAAAGGCAATCGCTAAACAATCTGAAACAGGTCATGCTACTAATATTATTGCTGGGATGGCAACTGGAATGCAAAGTACTGCAATTCCAGTATTGTTAATTGCTATTGGTACTGTATTTGCATTCCATTTTGGTGGATTATTCGGTATTGGTTTAGCTGCTGTTGGTATGTTAGGTACTGCAGGTATGACAGTTGGTGTTGATGCTTATGGACCTATTGCTGATAATGCTGGTGGTATTGCCCAAATGGCTAAAATGGATGAAGAAGTGCGTAGAATTACAGATGAGCTTGATAGTGTTGGTAATACTACTGCTGCAATTGCAAAAGGATTTGCAATTGGTAGTGCAGCATTAACTGCATTAGCTTTATTCCATGCATTCACAGAAGTAGCTATCTATAATGGTGTAATGGAGGATGAATCTATTGACATTACTAAAGCACCTGTTATTGCTGGTGTAATGATTGGTGGAATGTTAGCATTCTTATTCAGTAGTTTAGTAATAAAAGCTGTTGGACGAGCTGCAAACAAGATGATTGAAGAAGTTAGAAGACAATTTAAAGAAATGCCTGGTATATTAGATGGTACAGAAACACCTAGTTATGCACAATGTGTATCGATTAGTACTACTGCTGCCTTAAAAGAAATGATTGTACCTGCATTACTTGCAATTGCCTCTCCATTAATTATTGGTTATGTATTTGGTGCTGAAGCATTAGGTGGAATGTTAGCTGGGACATTAATTACTGGTATCATGTTAGCAATCTTTATGGCTAATAGTGGTGGAGCATGGGACAATGCTAAGAAATATATTGAAATGGGTAACCATGGTGGTAAAGGATCTGATGCTCATAAAGCTTCAATTACCGGAGATACTGTTGGAGATCCATTCAAAGATACTGCTGGTCCTGCAATTGATATCCTAATCAAGTTAATGACTACGATTAGTTTAGTATTTGCTGCTACTCAGTTATTTGTTGGAATTATTTAATTAAAAGAGCCATTTGGCTCTTTTTTATTTTTATGGTATATTTTACTTGGTGATATTATGAGAATCTTAGTAGATGCAGATGCATGCCCTGTCAAAGAAATAATTGTTACAGAGGCTAAAAAAAAGAAATTAGATGTAATGATGTTTTTCGACAACTCTCACGTTTATAAAGATGGATACAGTGAAGTATTTATTTTAGACAAAGGTGCAGATAGTGTTGATTATGCTTTAATTAACAAATCAAAAAAAGGTGATATAATTGTTACACAGGATTACGGTGTTGCGACAATGGCTTTAAGTAAGAAGGCATTCCCTATAAATCAAAACGGTCTTGTATATAATGATGATAATATCATGTCATTGTTAACACAAAGAGCAACTAATCAAAAGCTAAGAAAACATAAAAAAATGAAAGGTCCGAAGAAAAGAACAAAAGATATGGACGAAAAGTTCAAAGAAAACCTAATAAAACTAATAAATCGTAATTTATAGTTGCAATTTACTTTTAGTTTTGATACAATAAATACGCTTGTTAAATGGAGGTGACATAAATGGCAAATATTAAAGGACAAATGAAACGTAATTTAACTAATGAAAAGAGACGTATAGCTAACGCTAGTTTTAAATCAGGTTTAAAAACTGCTTTAAAAAACGTTGAGGTATCTGTTGAAGAAAATAACAAAGAAGCTGCTGTTGCTGCATTAGCGGTAGTATTCAAAAAGTTAGACAAATCTGTAACAAAAGGTATCAATCATAAAAACTATGTCGCTAGACAAAAATCAAGATTAGCTAAATTAGTAGATACATTATAGTAAACAAAAACGACAAATATAATTTGTCGTTTTTTTATGCCCCAAGGATGAAAAGTTCAAGACCAATTTTTTTATCAATTTGTCCAGTTTTAATTTTATAATCAATATCTTCAAGGGTCTTTAATTGCCTTAATACTAAATCAGAACTAACACTTCTTGCATTCTTCATCATATAGTATGTTCTACCACTTGTAGCATTGAAGTAAGAAGCAATATCAGCCTTATCTTTACCTTGTTTTATTAGTAACTTAGTATGTAATATCTCACGATATTTATTTACCAATATTCCTAAAATTCTTAGAGGATCTTCACTATGCATTACTAAGTCATTATATATCTCTAATGCTCTTCCTCTTTTATTCTCTAACAACATGTTAGTTATCTCATAAACATTGTCTTCAACGTTTTTTGTGATAACTCTTTTTATTATATCAATATCAACTTTTCTTTTACCTTCAGCATAAAGAATTAGTTTACCAACTTCACTAACTAAAACTTCAGTATTATTTTCTACTCTTTTTAGAAGTTCATTCATTGCATCTGGATCAATACCAATATCATTTTTACCTAGTTGACGTTTAATCCATCCGCGTAAATCTTGGTCTTTTAGTGGTTTACATTCTTCCACTTTAGTTTTGCTTTTAACTAATTTAGTGATAGCTTTTCTCTCATCTAATTTTGAATATGGCGCATGAATAATTACGATACTATCATCAACAGGATGATCAAGATATCTTTTTAAAGAATCAATATTATGATTGATTTCTTTCTTAAGCTTTTTTTCATTTGATAAGAAATAGGCATTCTTAACAATAATGACTTTCTTATCGGACATAAAAGGAATTGTTGAAGCGTCATTAATTGCGTCTTCAACATTTATTTCTTCCATATCATAAGTTGTCACATTAAAGTCATCAATGTGGTTCTTAGCGATAATTTGATTGGTTTTAGCCTTAATGATATATGAATCGTTTCCATAGAATAAAAATATATTGTCAGTCATCATGAACACCTCACAAGTATTATAGCATATTAGTTAAGGCTTGTTGTATTTTTTTCGCTCATAATTGAAGAAATATTCAACTTCAATTGTCCCTAGTAAATCAGTTCGATACACTTTAATATTCCTCTCTTCATATCGATTCATAACATAAAAATCTGGATGATTATTATGGTTATATCTATGAACCATTATAAACGCTTCTTCAGGAGTAATAGAATCAAGAAAACCCGCATAACTACTAGTAATACTACCATGATGAGCTACTTTTAAATAATCAATATCAACAGAATATTTCTCAATAAATTCAAGCTCTCTTTCCAACTCAGAATCGCCAGTAAAGAGATAATGCCTATCCGCAATGAATACGCTGATGAATAAAGAGTTGTTATTTTCATTCGAATTATCACTAGATAACTCATAAAGATAAATATCAATTGATCCACATTGTATTAATCTCCCTTCAAAATCTGAAATATTTGAGGGAGTCACTAAATTATCCACAGACACCATAGATAGTATGTCATCCATTTCTCCATAGTGATCACTATGCCAGTGTGAAATAAACAAAAAATCAAGTTCTCGTACATTTATTGACTTAATGTAGCTAATTACACTATCATAGTCATCAGGTTCACCAGTATCAATTAGAATATTACATCTATTAAAACTGTCAGAGATAAATGTAGAATCACCTTTTACATCAAGAAAAACAACTCTCTTTTTCACGTTAAATGAAGAAGAAAAAAGAATGAAAATAACAAATAAAAAAGCTAAAAGAAAATGTCTTGAAAATAATCTATTTCGTTCATATTTATAAAATAAGGATATTATGATAATGTAAAATATCATAACTTCCACAATATTAGTAAACGACCCATATAGTACACCTATTTTGATTTTACTAAAAATGAAAATCAAGGTATTAAACATTTTAATAAAGACATAATTCAAACTATCAAATATGGGAAATATAAAAGTTATGTATGATAATGGTAATATAATTAATGACATATACAAAATAAAGATAACATTAAATAATAAAGATAACAGATTAATTTGATAATTTAGATTCAAAATTATCGGAAAAGTAGTTATAAAAGATATTAAACCAACTATAAACAACAGTATAATTTGTCGAAATTTTTTCAAAATATTTACACTTAGCAACAGAGAAAATGTTACGAGAAAACTCAATATAAAACCAGTATTGAAATAAAAATATGGATTCACTATAAGTAATGTAATGAAAATAAAGGATAAAACATCTGTAGAAGATAGATTAATTCTCCATTTTTTGTTTAAAACTAAAAATATATACATTAATGAAGCTCTAACTATTGATGGTGAGAACGCCGTTATTAACATATATAAACATAGTATAAATATAACTATAAATTCTACAACTTTTACTTTCACCTTTGCCTTTTCTAGTGTAAATTTCAATGCTAAAACCAGTATGCCTACATGTAATCCACTTACTGCAAAGAGATGACTAATGCCCAACATATTAATCGACATTATAAGTTCCTGGTCAAAGTCGTTTTTATCTGCCAGTATAAATGTCTTAACGTAACTACTAGACAATGGAATTTTTTCGTTTATATAATTACTTATTCTGTATGGAATATAATTTAAATTAAATTCCCTATCAACTTTATCAATTTCATCAACATGTAGTGTATAATAAATCTTTTTAGATTTTAAGTAATTTTTATAGTTAAATTGATTTGGTATTGTATTATTGATCGGCTTGTGCAGTTCGCCCTTAATAGTATATAAATCACCAGGTTCAACTTCCGTTCTATCGCTCAAATAGGTATTGACCAGTACTCCATCTATCTCCCCAGTAAATTTTGTATTACCTTCTTCATTAAATACTTTAATAACCTCGATATCGTATTGAGCACTAATTTCCAGACTAATAGAGTTCTGATAGATCAGAGAAAATGAGTAAATCACGAAAACGAGAGCAACATATGGCATTAAAGTTTTGTGATTTTTATATACATAAATCATATAGGGAGTTGCAAAAAGTAGCCATATCATATTATTTAAAGTGAGAATAAATAAACACAGTGATATTGCTACATATGTAATTCTAAATCTAAACTGTAATAAGATTTTTGATTTCATTAAAGGTACTTTCACCAATTCCAGGTACATCCATTATTTCTTCTATCGACATAAATTGTGTAGTGTCTTCTCTGTAGTCAATAATACTTTGTGCTGTTGAAGGTCCTATCCCAGGGAGTGTTTCTAGCTCAGAAAGGGTAGCTATATTTATGTTAATCAAGTCATTTCCCTCATCTGTTATTATAGTATCTATTCTAGGAATTTCTTCTGATACATTAGGGATATATATAACTTGTTCATCAGTTAATAGCAGACTCAAATTTACTGCAAATTGATCTGCATCTTCTTTTAATCCACCTGCTTTGTTTATTAATTGAAATAATCTTGTGTTTTTTTCCAACTTATACACACCAGGATTTGATACCTCACCTTTTATATCTACATATATATACTCTATTTCAACTTCAATAACATCATTTTTAACTGGTTCATATGATATTACCTCATCATTTGGCCAATTTGCAATGATGAGTGATATTAGTGTAATGACAATAATAATTATGTATAAATAATATTTTTTTATAATTGTTTTCATATTATCTCCTCCATAGATATAGTACTCATTTAGGTGTTTATTTACTTTCCTTTTTTAGTGATGAGTGTTAAAATATAAAGGTATGAAACCTATTAGAAAGGATGATAATTGTGCGTAGAAAAATCAGTGAAATTAAACTATTATCAAGAAATCGACTTCACAACAATTTTGGTGATGCATTTATTATTATTTTTATTCCTTTCTTTATGATGTATGCATTAACAATAATCACCGGACAACTTACACTATATTTACCACCTAAAGTGGAATTTATGTCAGACATGTTAATTCAGGTATTATTATCAATTGTATCTAGTTACGTCACAATTAAATTAATAATATTGTATGCAAAAGGACGCGATGGAATTAACTTTGATAAGTTCTTTAATTTTGATAGGCGTTTGATTAACTATTCTTTGTTTAGAATAATCATTGCAGGTATATTTGTTTTAATGTACCTACCAATGCTTAATATACTAAAAGAGTTTAGTGATACAGCATATCTTCTAGCTGATATGAATGCGATATCAAGATATTTGCAAAACAGTGATATCATTGATAGAATGAGTACTGCATCAACTGCAACATCAGGTCTCTTAATTGTATTTTGGTTATTAACAATAAGACTTCAAATGATTCCATTCTTGATAATTGATAGAAAATTAAACTTAGTAGAAGCGTTCAAAACCAGTTGGCAAATAACTAAGGGAAGTTACTTCAGAATTCTTATATTTCCATTTACCTACTTATTGTGGTTACTATTATGTTTAACATTCTTTGGAATATTTTATGTTATTCCATTATTCATAGTTGGCTACACATATTTATATATTACATTATTAGAAGAAAATGGTATGATTAAAGTATTAAACATCCCAGATAGCAAGTACAAGGATCCATTTATTTAAACAAAAAGCAATCATCTGATTGCTTTTTTTATTTTATTCTAACATAAATCCCTTTATCTCTAGTAAACATTTTATTCATAATAAATTCTCTTCTTATTGTACAAAAATCAAAATGAAAATCACTTATGATATTATTTACTTCTTTTTCCTTATATTCTTTACCTAGTTCAAAACTTTTTGAGATTTCCCTAAGTATAACTTCTCTCTTTTTTCTTTGAACAGGTATGCTTGTAAGTTTGTTGTTTTTAAAGAAGTTTGAAATGATTTTATTATAATACTCTTCTTCTCGTTTTTCCAAAGTATCAGAATCTATTGTGATTTTACTAATTATATTCTGAATATTTATATCTAGTTTTTCATTATTAAGATAATATGTCACATAATATTGCTCTTTTTTTGATGTTACTAACGAAAGATTCTCTAATTTCTTCAAATGAAATGAAACAGTCGAAGGATTTAGTCCTAGCCTTTCACTAATTAATTCTACATACATTGGTTCTTTGTTTAATGAAGCGATTATTTTCAGTCTTGATTTGTCTGCCAATACTTTAAATATTTTAACATACTCATCTATCATTATTACACCTACTTTTATAGTTATCTAAATAGATTTTAACATTTAAATTGATATATGTCAAAATAAAAAAGAGCTTTTACGCTCTTTTTGCAATTATTGCATACATCTCAGGTCCAGTATGGATTCCTAACACCGGTGTAAGTTGAACTAAATCAACTTTACTTGTGTTAATTTCTGATTCTATTTTTTGTTTTACGGCTTTTGCCTTATCCAGGTTATTTCCATAATGAACAGTAATATCTAGTTTATCATCCCCAAATTTGTCTTTAACAGCTTTTCGCATTGCAATTAATGCACGGTTAATTCCAAATCCTTTCATTAGGGTTTCATATACACCTTCATCACTAACGAAAATTACTGGTTTAATTCTAAGAAGATCACCAATAGTACCTTCAACTCTACCAATACGTCCACCTACTCTTAAATAATGCAATGTTTCTACTGTAAAAAATGCTATGCTATCTTCATAACGCAATTGATTTAAATCAGCAATAATTCTTGCTACTGATTTTCCCTCTTCGATTGAATCAAGAGCTTTCTTTACCATATAACCTTGGGCCATTGATAGTGTTTTTGTATCGTACATATGAATATTGATATCTTCATGTTCTTTTGCTGCTAAATTGAATCCATTAAAAGTTCCACTCAGTCCACTTGAAATCGTTAATACCAAAATATCTGTGTAACCTACTTTTTTAAACTTGTTTATTGCATTGTCAAAATCTTCTAGATTAGGAAGACTTGTCGTAACTTTGGTTTCGTCTAACTTACTATAGACTGTGTCATAATCAACTTCAATTAAATCTCTGTAGAACTCGCCATCAAATGAGATCATTAATGGGGCTACTTCAAGATTAGGTTGGCTATTTATAAACGTTAAGTCTAAGTTACATGCTGAATCTGTAATTACTGCTATTTTCATACAATCACTCCTCTTTTATAATATACTATAAATTACTATGCGTGTCAAAGTAATTTATATATATGAGACAAAAAATATAATCCATATGTTTAATACCTGTTTTTAGCCAAAAAAAAGAATTACTTAGTTTTACAAACCAAGATAATTCTTTCATCAGTCTTTTTCTTTTTGATAACCATTAATCCTGCTTTTTCTAGTAATTCTTTATATTTTTTCAAAGGAAAAGTAGTTTGATAATGTGTTTCGGTAATTTTACCAAATCTTAAAGTGTGTCTTATTTGATTTGGGACATTTGTTTTTGCTACATGCCATTGTAATAAGTCATCTTCTAGTAAAATATCCTCACTATAGTTATGCACCTTATTCATGTGTGTTGGTGTTAAAAAATCAAATGCAAATATGCTTGTTTCTCCCATTACATCCCTTACGTTTTGGAATGCCTTTGCCACTTCATTTTCATTTGCTAAGTAGTTGATTACATCACTTGTCATTGTAAAAACATCATAAGTTTGATTTAAAGGATCTAAAATATTGTGGATATATAGGTTAAGATGAACTCCACCTATTACCGCGTTATTATATGCTCTTTCTAACATTTGTGGTGAGATATCTGTCCCTGTTACTGTGAAGTTATTTTGTGCTAGTTTTATTGCCAAAGGGGCAGTCCCTGTTCCTATGTCTATTGCAGTTCCTTCTTTGTGATGTTTTGTGATTAAATCATAGTAGATTTCATTTAACTCATAATCTACAAATTGATCGTAATATGAAGCGAATTTCTCATAAATCATTTGATTTGGTTTAACTCGACTTTTTGAATTTCAACAAGCATTTTTTCTAAGTTGTAATATTCACGTTCTTCTTTTGTAAAAACATTAACAATGATATCTTTACAATCAATTAGAATCCATGAGTTTGAGTTTTTACCTTCTACACGTGGTTGTGAGTATTCATTTTCTGCTAAGTCTTTTTGAATATGACTTATTGCTGCTTGTAATTGACGATCACTTGATGCACTTGAAATGATTAGGTAATCAAAGAAAGGAGATTTTTCTCTCATATCATAGATTTCAATATCACTTAAGTTTACATCTTCTAATGCGTTAATTACTATCTCAATTTTTTTCATTCTTTTCCTCCAATAGTTGTTTATAGTACTCTCTTGCTGTATATGCACTTTTTGGGATTTGACCCCCATTTTCTTCGTAAAACTTGATTGAATCATCTATAGCAGTATACACTGCTAAGTCAATATTATCAAATGTTATGTTTCTAACTTTAATACATGATTCATATGTTCTATTCGGTTCTACATAATCGCTAATAAAGATTATCTTTTCATATATAGACATTTTGCTTCGCCCAATTGTATGATACTTGATTGGGTTTAAAATATCTTCATCTGTTACTCCATAAACTTCTTTTGCTACTATATAGGCACTATAAGCATGTAATATGTGTTCATTATACTCGTTAATTATTTCCTCTGCATCTGCAAAGTGTTTCTTAATTAAATCAATGTTTTTTTCTTTTGAATAATATTTTGTGATGTCATGAAGTAATGCTGCAACTTCTAATTTATCCAAATCAACATTATGAATTTTTCCTAGTTTCAGCGCTGTATCTCTTACTCCTAAAACATGTTTTAAGCGATTAGGTTTCTTTGAATAAATTTGATATAACTCATTGATTAAATCATCAACTATCATATTAAAGCCTCCCTAATATAAGGAGTTACTGCTTCGTGAACACTTACTTTCAGTTTTAATCTTCCCTTCACAGTAATAAACCCAAGACCAGGTATTACGATATCTTGTTTTTTAGTACTTAATAAGTTAAAACTATGTGTTTTTAATTTAAACTCTTCACCTTCAAACGGTGGAGTCAAAAGTGTACCTAAATGATTTTTATATAACTCATCTGCCTTTTCTAGTTTTGTTCTGTGAATTTTTAGAAATTGACTAAAATAACAGATAAATGATGTTTTATCTCCATCAACAAAGTCAACACGGGCTAAACCACCAATAAATAATGTTTGTTTAGAATCCAATTGATAAACTTTTGTCTTTATTTCTTTTTTAGGGGTAATCACTTTTATTGCCTTAGGTGACAAATAATGTGTTATCTGGTTTTTATTAATAATTCCTGGTGTATCAATGATATCATTATCCCCAATTGGAATCTTGATTAAATCAAGTGTTGTTCCTGCGCTTTGTGAAACAGTAATAACGTCTTTTTGCTCATCTGCATAAGCTTTTAACAATGTATTAATAAATGTTGATTTACCAACATTTGTTGCACCAACAATGTAGATGTCTCGGTTATTTGCCTGTTTAATTATTTCACTTACTATTTTGTCGATATTTTTATACTTTAATGCACTCATTAAGAAAATATCAATTGGACTTAAGTTATTGTCGCTTATGATTTTTCTTAAATGGTGAAGTAACTTCCCATCCTTAATACTCTTAGGCAGTAAGTCTGTTTTGTTTGCGATAATGATTAAATCATTATGGTTTGTTAGTTTTGCTATTTGAGGGATTAATGATCCTTCAATATCAAAGATATCAATTATCTTTACGATCAATGCGTCTTTATCACCAATTTCACTTACTATTTTATAGAAGTCATCTTCAGTGATTTCTGTTGGTAAAACTTCGTTGTAGTTTTTCAACCTAAAACATCGACGACAAACAATGTCCTCTAAATCTTCAGTTAATTTACTATTGGGGATATAACCAGCATGTTTTGGGTTTTCGGTTTGGATAATACTTCCACAACCAATACAACGTAATTCTTCCATATTAATTCCTCTTATCTAATCCAAGTTTATTCCAGCGATTAGAATAATTCTTTTTGATTTTATCTAACATCTTATATTCGGTACGACGATTAATTTTTGTATACCATTTTTCCGTTTTCTTCTTGATTGGGTTTACTAATACACTATATGCTCCAAAGCGATTAGCTGCCCAGATATCTGTCATTAGTTGATCACCAATTATTACTGTTTTATCAATATCTTTAAGTTGTGAACTATTTAATGCTTTTTTTATACCAATAAGTAATGGTTTTCGAGCATTTGCAAAACCTGTTAGTTCAATATCTTTTGTGAATTTTTCGATTCTTGAAGGGACATTATTTGAGATTAGAACTAGTTCAAATCCAATTGTTTTTAACTCCTCAAATTTTTTAAGTAATTCTTTTGTTGGTAGACTTTCATCATATGAAATTAATGTGTTATCTAAGTCTGAAAGTATTACTCTATATCCCTTATTATATAGAGCATTAAAATCAATATCAAAAAATGAATTGTGAAATTCATTTGGGATAAATTTTTTAGTTTTTAAGAATAAATGTAACATATTTTTTCCTCCAGTAATTTAACTATATTATACTAAAAAGTTTAATTATTGTCTAAATTATTTGTGTTTTGGTTTGATTAAAGAATGTTTATTGAACCCAATTAAGTCTTCTCTATTAGCAAGTTTTAAAGCTTTATGAACTAAATTATAGTTCTTAGGATTTCGGTACTGAATCAAAGCTCTTTGCATTGCCTTTTCTTCTTTAGTTCTTGGTACATATACCTCTTCCATTGTTCTTGGGTCTAGTCCTGTATAGTACATACATGTTGATAAAGTACCTGGTGTTGGATAGAAGTCTTGAACTTGTTCTGGATAATATCCTAGATCTTTTATATAAAGAGCAAGTTCAACTGCATCTTTAATAGTACTACCTGGATGACTACTCATTAAATATGGAACCAAAAATTGGTTTTTGTCATGTTTTTTATTTAGTTCATAATATCTTTTTACAAAACGATCATATAGTTCTCTTTTGGGCTTATTCATTTTTTCCAACACAGCATCACTTATATGTTCTGGTGCTACTTTAAGTTGTCCTGAGATGTGGTGTTTTACTAGTTCATTGAAGAACTTTTCGTTGTTATCATACATTAAATAGTCGTAACGAATACCACTACGTACAAATACTTTTTTAACTTTGTCTAAACCACGCACTTCTCGCAATATATCTAAATAATTATTATGAGATACTTTTAATAATGGACAAGCTTTATCCTCAAGGCATTGTTTGTTCAAACATACCCCTTTAGTTTTTTGCTTATCACAAGCAACATCATAGAAGTTAGCTGTTGGTCCACCAATATCATGAATGTAACCCTTAAAGTCTTTGTCTTTTGTAATTATTTTTGCCTCACTAACTATTGAATCTTTTGAACGTGATTGAATAATACGTCCTTGATGATATGTTAATGCGCAGAAACTACATCCACCATAACATCCACGATTTGAAATAATTGAGAATTTCACTTCATTTATCGCAGGGATATGACCAAGTTTTTTATAGATTGGATGATATGTTCTTTCATATGGTAAGTTATATATATTATCCATTTCGTCTTTTGATAATGGTCTGTTAGGAGTGTTTTGAACAACAATGTGGTTGCGGTATCTTTCTACAAGCGGTTTAGCACTAATATAATCAATATTTTGATATTTCAGATTAAAACTTTCTGCATATCTTTTTTTGTTGTCTAAAATTTGATCATAAGTTGGAAGTTCTACTGCATCAATTGGAATATAGTCTTCGTTTTTTGTTTTGAAGACAGTTCCTTTAATGAAGATTATGTCTTTTACATCAAGTCCACTTGCTAAGTAATCAGCAACTTCAATTATACTTAGTTCACTCATTCCATAAACTAAGATATCTGCTTTGCTATCGATTAATATACTTTTACGAACTTTGTTACTCCAGTAATCATAATGAGCCATTCGTCTTAAGCTAGCTTCTATCCCACCGATAATAATCGGTATATTTGGGTAAAGTTCTCTAACTTTAGATGAATATTTAATTGTTGCGTAATCAGGTCGTAGACCCATTTCTCCATTAGGACTATATAAATCTTTTTGACGACGTCTTTTCGCTACTGAATAATGGTTAACCATTGAATCGATATTGCCACTAGATACTAAGAAACCAAGTCTTGGTGTTCCTAGTTCTTTAAATGCATTATCGTTTTTCATGTCTGGTTGAGCTATTATCCCAACTGAGTAACCATATGATTCTAACATCCTTGATATTATAGCCACACCAAAAGATGGATGATCAACATATGCATCACCGCTTATTAAAATGAAATCTAACTGTTCAATGTTTCTTTCTTTTAAATCTTCTTTTGATATTGGTAAAAACATAATATCACCTATATATATTCTTTAGTTCTTTTTTATATTGTTGATAGTTTGGACAGAGTTTTTCAAATAAGTTGTAAAACTCTTTTCCATGATTTTGATATTTTAAGTGAGTTATCTCATGCAAAAAGACATACTCAATATATTTTATATTAAACTTGATTAAATTCAAGTTAATATTTATATTTCTTTTTCGGGCGTTACAGCTACCATGTCTTGAGCTTGTATATCTAGTTTTGATGTTGATGTTCTTTACATCTACATATGGGTTATTCAAGTACTTATTATGTAACTTATGTAAGATTTCTAACATAAGTTTCTTTTCAAAATCATAATAGATTTTATGTTGAATATGTTCTGTCGGTGTGTGGATAATTTTTTTATCATAATCTATCCATATTTCCATATCCTTATGAGTTTCAAACTCATATGTATCACCTAATAATTGATACTTTGATAAATCAATATCTGCTACAAAACAATTGATGTGGTATTTACTAACAAACAAGTTTGCATTCTTCTTCATATGATTGATTGCATCTTTTTCGGTTTGATACTTTGATAGGTTAATTTGAATGTATCCTTGTCTTTTAAAGTAAAAGTATGTGTTTTTATTCTTTTTCTTAGTTAGTTTATAGGGTATCAATGTATTGTTTAATTCAATATGATTCACTATAAAACCTCTATAAGTTTTACTAGTACTTCAGCCGCATTATCAGCTGCTTCTTTGACAAACTCATTAAAATCACTTGCTTGATCATCGTCATCAATAACATCACTTATACTTCGGTAAACGATGAAAGGCACTTCGTAAATTGAAGCTGTTTGAGCGATTGCCCCTGCTTCCATTTCAATAGCGTAGATTTCGTTAAACTCTTTGTTGATTGGCTTTAAGTTTTCACTAGAATAGACAAATTGATCTCCAGAAGCTACTTTTCCAATTGTGTAACTAAGTTCTAAAGAATCTAGAATTGTTTTTGTTTTATTAAGTAGATTTTGGTCTGCTTCAAATAGTGGATCATGTCCTGGGACTTGTCCATGTTTATAAGAACCAAAATTAGTTACATCTACATCATGATATAAAACATAATCACTGATTACTACATCTTTATGTTTTACACCTTTTTGTCCTCCAGCAACACCGATGTTAATAATTGCTTCAACTGGGAAGTTTTCGATAAGTAAAGATGTTGTAATTGCAGCATTAACTTTACCAATTCCCGCTAATACAACTACAACTTCTTTGTTGTGGATTGTTCCTTTGTAGAATGTTCTTACTTTAGTTGTGATTTCTTCTAGGTTATGAACTTGTTTTTTGATTAGTTCAAGTTCTGAGTTCATTGCGCCAATAATTCCTATCATTGTAGCCCTCCTAAAATGAAAATAAGAATGTACAGGACACTCTTATTTAACGTCAATAATTTTTACTGAAACATCGCGTCCAGTTTCTGTTTTTACTGTAACAGTTTTTCCTTTTTTACTTCCGATTATTCCTTTACCAATTGGTGATTCGTTTGAGATTTTATTACGTAATGGGTCTGCTTCTAAAGAACCAACGATTGTGTATTTTTGTTCAGGAAAATCTCCAACTTTGATAACTACTGTTTTACCGATATTTACTTTGTTTGAAGTATCTTCTTTGATTAGTTCATAATTTTTTAAGATTCCTTCTATTTCTTTGATTCTAGCTTCAATTTGAGCTTGTTCGTCACGAGCTGCATCATAATCAGCGTTTTCTGATAAGTCACCTTGTGCACGAGCTTCTTTTAAAGCTTCTAAGTTTCTTTTACGATCTTCTGTTTTTAGTCTTTCGATTTCATCTTGTAAATCGAGTAACCCCTGATGGGTTAATTGATATGCTTTTTCCATAGTATTACCTCCACTATATTACAATATATTATACTATATCTTGTTTAGAAATGATAGATTTTATTTTTGTGATGATTAAGTCAACTGCGACATCATGGTCTTTGTCATTTGGAATAATAACGTCTGCGTATCTTTTTGTTGGTTTAACAAAAGCGAAATGCATTGGTTTTACTGTACTTAGGTACTGTTTAACAACACTATCCATTGTTCTTCCACGTTCTGCCATATCTCTAGTTAAACGTCTTATGAAGCGTAAATCATCATCTGCTTCAACAAATAATTTGATATCACACAAATCTCTAATTCGTGGGTCTTCCAAAATAAGGATACCTTCTAATATTAAGATTTCTGTTGGTTTGACTGTTTCTGTCTGTTCACTACGATTATGATTTTCAAAATCATAAAGTGGTTTTGTGATTGAATCACCTGTAACTAACTTTAAGATTTGTTTGAACATAAGATCGTTATCTAAGCTAAATGGATGGTCGTAGTTTACTTTAACACGTTCTTCCATTGGCATTTCTGATTGATCTTTATAATAATCATCATGTTTAATAACTGTAACATTTTCTTTTTGAAAACTGGCAACAATTTTATCAACTACTGTTGTTTTACCCGAGGCACTTCCACCTGCAACGGCAATAATAACTGGTTTATTCATTTTCTCACCTTTTTTCTTAACAAAAGGAGTAAAAATACTCCTCATGTTTTTTCTTCTCGCTGTTTACTAAATATATTATATATTAATATATAATTTTTTCAATAGATTTGTTATTTAATTTTACGAATCATGTCATATTTTTCCACTTTGAAGGGGATAAATATCTTTAAATGTTGTTTAGGATGTCTTGCAGCATCTAACAGATTGCCATCAACATCTTTAATTTCTTCGATTTTAAACTTTAAAGTCTCAAAATTAGGACTAAATACTTCAGCTTCTTCACCTGGTAAGAAATGATTTCTTTGTTCGACTGTGGCGACGAAATTTTCTTCATCGTAATCGAGAACTAAACCTATAAATTCTTGTGTTGGATTTTCACTTCTCATATTGTAAAGTTGTTCATTAATTGTTGTCATACCTTCCATAAATCCATGCGAAGTTAGCCTGTTTTCTGCTTTTTTAATTTCCATTAAGTACTTAGGTAAATCAATATCTAGTTCTTCACAGATATTATCAATTAGCTTACGGTACGTGCTTACGACAGTTGCGATATAGTGAATTGATTTCATTCTTCCTTCTATTTTCAGTGAATCTACTCCAATATCGATTAAGTCTGAAATGTGTTTAACTGTTTGTAAATCTTTTGAACTCATCGCAAAACTTATATCACCATTTATTTGATCTTCACCATCAAATAAATCATAGTTCCAACGACAACTATGAGCACATCCACCACGATTTGCATCACGATCTGTCATATTGTTTGATAATGTACATCTTCCTGAATAAGAAACACACATTCCACCATGAATAAACACTTCAATATCACATTCTGTGTTTTTTCTTAAGTCAGTAATCTCCTCTTTAGATAACTCCCTCGCTAATACAACTCTTTTTACACCCTCGTTGTACCAGAAGTTAACACTCTCATAGTTTGTTAATGACATTTGTGTTGATATATGAACTTCGAGATTTGTATGCTCTTTAGCAGTTTCGATAATTACAGGTGAAGCACATATAATTGCATCAACACCAACCTCTTCTAACTGTTGTAGGTATTCAATTAATCCATCGATATTGTCGTTGTGAGGTAAGATATTAGTTGTTACGTAGATTTTTTTATTATGACTATGCGCAAAATCGCATGCTTCTTTAATATCTGGAATATCAAAGTTAGATGCTCTTGCTCTTAGGCTAAACTTCTTCCCACCAATAAAAACGGCGTCTGCTCCATATATAATCGCAATTTTTAATTTTTCTAAATTGCCTGCTGGTGCTAATAATTCAGGTTTTCTCATAAAAGCACCTCCTAATATTTGTCGTACACAGTTTTCTTATACAAGAATCCTGAGTCGTGTGTATTTTGTAAGCCATTTGATATTTTTTCTGCTTTTGATTGGCTTTTTGTTTTGATTATTTTTTGATAATTTTCTACAGTTTTAATTAAGTATTTAGTATCTTTAAAAATTCCATCAATGATAAATATATCTAAATAATTTTCTAGTGTATTAATCTCTTTGTATGATTCCATTATTCTGTCTCTGAATATATGTGTACCATGTTCATCTTGGAAAACTGGGTATGCTTCATTTCTAATTTCTTCTACTAGTTTAAGATTACGAGATTTGATATATTCATCGTATGTTTCTTCTTTGTATTTAAAGAAGTTAGAAATTAAAGGTCTCCTTGAATGAAACATGTTTAGATGTCCATGTCCAACCAAACCAATTTCCACGCTGTTTCTTTCGCATATGGTTTTGATATCCTCTAATGTTATTTCTTTTGAAATTATAATTCCTTTAATTCCTTTTTTTCCCCAGAATACTGGGTCATAGTAATTTGTGTTTAATGTTTCAGGATTGTAGATTAGTTTACTTTCTACGTCTAACTTTTTAGCAAGCATATATACTGATAAATCACCAAAAATGATTCCATCGGCATCAATTTTTTTGGTGAACTCTAGAAAATCATTAACTCCCTTTAAATCGTCGTTATGAACTATTAAATTCATTTGGATGTAGATTTCTTTTCCAAGTGATTTTATTAGTCCAGAAGCATCAGCAAGTTCGATTTCGCTATATGATTTTACTAAACGAGTTGCGTATTTATCATTTCCTAGGATAAATGTTTCTGCGCCTTTTTCACTCAAATCTTTAATACTTTGAATGTTAAAGGGTGTAACTGCGATTTTCATTATAATCAGTCCTTTTTAATACTTAAACTCATACCATCACCAAGTTCATAGATGTAGGTGTCATAGTTCTCTTGAGCTACAATGAACTTATTAAACCTATCTATTTTTCCTACAAGTTGGCGTAAGTTACGATCTCTAATCTCAGCGTAAACTAATTCATGGAATAATAGGTTATCAGTAATAATTATTCCATTTTTTACTAGTAATTTTTGGTATTTATTGAAGAAGTTAATACTTTGAGCTTTGGCAGCATCTATAAATATTAGGTCAAATTCACCTAGACTATCTTCATCAACTAACAAAGCATCGTCAAAGATGATATTGATTTTGTCATTTAAATTCGCTTCTTTAATATTCTTTTTAGCTATTTTATACATATCTGGATTACGTTCGATAGTAGTAATTTCGACATTGTTTGCAAGAGCCATTTTTATTGAACTGTATCCGATAGCTGTACCGATTTCAAGTACTCTTTTCACTTGTTTTATCTTTATAATTTGGTTAATGAAGTTAATTCCATCATAAGTAATTATCGGTACTTTATTTTCTTCAGCAAACGACCTTAAAGAAACTAATTGTGCATTAGTTTCTTTATTGTTTATTCTGTTTAAATAGTCATTTGCCATTTATGTTATTCTTCCTCAGCTATGAATGAATCAAGAACATCTTGAATCATTTGGAATTCTTCTTCTGTTTCAATTTCTAGTAATGTTCCTTCTCCGTCTTCGCCTTCTTCGTATACAGCAACCATTACGTCTTCTTCGTCTTGTGGTAATTTGTATACTACGTAGTCTTTCCCAGTTTCTGGGCTATTAAATGTTAATACAATTTCGTAAAGTGTTTCATTACCTTGATCATCGGTAACTACAAATGTTTTTTCTTCCATATTTCCTCCTAATTTAAGCTATCAAGATAACCTTGTAAGATTATCACAGCAGCCATTTTATCAATATTTTTTTTGCGCTTTTTTCGTTTTAAGTTTTGATCTATCATCATGTTTGATGCCATCTTCGATGTTAGACGTTCATCCCATAAGATTACATTGACATCGCTATTATCTTCTAAATCTTTTTTGAACTTTCGACTTGTTTCTGCTTGGATTCCTTCAGTTCCATCCATGTTTTTGGGTAGCCCCAATACTATTGTATCAATTTTATGCGTTTTTATTAAGGATAGTGTATGATTTAATGCAGTTCCAAAGTCTTTATCGGTAAATTTCAAGGTTTCTAATCCTCTTGCGAGAAAATTTAGTTCATCACTTATTGCAATTCCTAAGCTTGTATCTCCTAAATCTAGTGCTAGTTTTTTCACTTTATCATCTCTTTTACTGAAGCAAGAGCTTCATCAACTTTAGAGATATCTTTTCCACCAGCTTGTGCCATATCTGGTCGTCCTCCACCATTTCCTCCAGTAATTTGTGCAGCATGTTTAGCAATGTTTCCAGCGTGAATATCACATTTACTTTTTGCGATAAATGTTACTTTACTATTTGACACATTTGCGATGAAAACAAATCCGTTAGGTAAATTGTCCATCAATCTGTCAGCAAGTGGACGAAGACTGTTTTTATCAACATCTTCTAGTCTAATAACTAGTTTATTGTCAACAGATTGATTTAACATATCATCCAAGCTAGATAATGTCTGTTTTTTTAATTGTTCTTTATATTCTTTATCAAGTTCTCGTGCTTTTTCTCCTAAAGATGCAAACTCAAGACGTTTATTGATGATATCTTGATAACTACCGATGATTTCTTCATTTCTTTTAAACTCAATGTTTAACTCAATACCTTTTGATTTAGCATCTTCAAGTATATTATTTACTTTAACCATTAGTTTATCCATTTCTTTGTGAAATCCTGTAAACTGGTTTCTGATGTTTTCTACTGAATCATTTGCATGTCCACTTATACGGTAGATACCTGAACCTTTACTTTCGATACTTGCGATAGCAAATCTTTTTATTACACCTGTGTTTGGAACATGTGTCCCACCACATAAGTCTACTGTATAATCCATATTTACAACTCGTACTTTATCACTGTATTTTTCACCAAACTCAGCAATTGCACCCATTGTTTTAGCTTCATCTATTGTTGATTCAATAACTTTTACTTCGATGTTTTGATTGATTTTATCATTTACGATTTTTTCAACTTTAAGTAATGTATCATCATCTAAGTTGTCATAATTATTGAAGTCAAAACGCATAGCCTCACTACTTACATTTGAACCCTGTTGAGATACATGGTCTCCAACAACTTCTCTCAAAGCAGCGAAGAGTAGATGTGTTGCACTGTGGTTATACATAGTTAAGTTACGATTTACTTCATCTAACTTAGCAGTTACAACATCGTTATCGTGTAATGTATTGTTATGCAGTATATGTAAAAACTGTCCATTAGGTAGTTTTTGTACATCTTGAACCACAAAAATTTTATCTCCATTTTTAATGATACCTTTATCTGCCATTTGTCCACCACTTTCAGCGTAGAATGGAGTGTTCTCTAAAACTACACCTTCGGGGAAACTCTTTAAAATTTTTGTCTGTTCTTCTAATGAAGTGTATCCTGTGAAGTTATCTTGTTCTTTGAACTCGATAAAAGCTTCATTTTGACTCTTCATTGAAACGTTATTTTTACGTGCACTTCTTGCACGTTCTTTTTGCTTTTCCATTTCATTTCTAAATCCATCTTCATCAACTGTAAATCCGTGTTCCAATGCCATCTCTACAGTTAGTTCTAGAGGGAATCCATAAGTATCGTATAATGTGAATGCTTGAACACCAGTTAATTCTTGTGATTTATTCGTTTGAATTATCTCTTCTAGAATTTTTTCACCTTGCGTTAATGTTTCAAAGAATTTCTCTTCTTCAATTCTAATTAATTTGACAATCAAGTCTTTCTTGTCATTCAATTTTGTATAATAATCACCCATTGCGGAAATGACAGTAGATACTAAATTATATAAGAATGGTTTGTTAATTCCTAATGATTTACCGTGCTTAATTGCGCGTCTCAATAAACGCCTTAACACATATCCTCTACCCTCATTTGAAAGGACTGCACCATCACTAACTGCAAACACTACAGTACGTAAATGATCAGAGATTACTTTGAAGGACATTTGGCCAGTATACTTTGTTTTCGATAGTTCTTCAATAACTTTTATAATAGCCATAAATGTATCTGATTCAAAGTTTGTTTCAACATTTTGAATTACACATGCCATTCTTTCAAGTCCCATACCTGTATCGATATTTTTACTTGGTAGTTCAGGATAATCACTACGTTTCAATCCTGGTTTTGAGTTAAATTGGGAAAATACGATATTCCAAATTTCTATATAACGCTCATTCTCGATATCGTTCTTAATTACTGATATATCTAAGTCTCCATATTCGATTCCTCTATCAAAGAATATTTCCGTACAAGGACCACAAGGACCTTCCCCAATTTCCCAAAAATTATAGTCTGTTCTTATAATATGCGTAGGATCTACTCCAACGTTTTTCCAAGCTTCAAATGTATCTTCGTCAGTTGGATAGATTGTCATATATAGTAGGTCTTTGTCAAAGCCATAGTATTTATCACTTGTTAATAGTTCCCATGCCCAAGGTATAATTTCCTCACGGAAGTAATCCCCGATACTGAAGTTACCTAACATTTCAAAGAATGTATGGTGACGTGCAGTTACTCCTACATTATCAATATCATTTGTTCTAATACATTTTTGTGCATTAACGATTCTTGGATTTTGCGGAATTACACTTCCATCAAAATACTTCTTTAATGGCGCAACTCCAGCATTAATCCATAATAAAGTAGGGTCATTATTTGGAATCAAGCTTGCGCTTTCTTCGATATTATGACCTTTGTCAGCAAAGAATTTTAACCATATGTTTCTAATTTCGTTTGTTGTTAAGTATTTCATTTTTATCACTCCTTAAAATAAAAAAAGTTCGTCCTAAATAAAGGACGAACTATTATAATCCGTGGTACCACCTTAGTTTCTAGTTACCTAGACACTCTCATCTTTAACGCAGATTTACGGGTATGATTAGTACCTCTCAAAAGTAGCTTCAGTAAAATATCTTCTTAGTTTACACCAACCACTAAGTCTCTATCAAGAATTTCTTACTTACTCGTCTTTATCTTTGATTTCAAAGTAATTATACAACTATTCATTATGTTTTGCAATTAAATAGTTGATTTTATCCATTCATCCAAGTTTCATCACTTGGATTTTGCTTCCATTTGTTTAATTTTTCTAAATCTTCTTCTTTTATGTAATCCATTTCTAATGCTACTTGTTTAAGTACATCATAATTAGAGATCGCATGATATTCTGTGTTATTGTCACTAAATACTTTTGTAGCTTTCGCTAAGTTATAGCTAAATATAGCCACAACTCCTAATACTTCAAATCCAGCTTCACGAAGCGCATTAACCACTTTAACACAACTTCCACCAGTACTAATTAAGTCTTCAATAACTACTACTTTAGCTTTGGGAATTACTTTTCCTTCTATTGAGTTATTACGACCATGATCTTTTGATGAACTTCTTACATATCCCATTGGTTTACCAAGTAATTCAGATACTAAAGCCGCATGGGCGATACCTGCAGTTGCAGTACCCATTACATATTCACATTCAGGATATACTTCTTTTACTTTTTCAGCTAAGGCAAATTCTACAATATGTCTTGTTTTTGGGTATGATAGTGTAAGTCTATTATCACAGTAGATTGGTGATTTGATTCCACTAGCCCAAGTAAAAGGTTCATTTGGTCTTAGGAATACAGCGTTTATTTTTAACAATTCTTTTGCGATGATTCTTTCCATTATATAAACTCCTTTAAACAACGATTATATGCTTCTACAGGGTTATCTGCTTGTGTTATACTTCTACCAACAACAATATAAGTACTTCCTAGTTCTTTAGCTAAGGCTGGTGTACTAACTCGTACTTGATCATTATTGTTGTTTGAACTAAATCTTATTCCTGGAGTTACACTGATTAATCCTAGTTCATTCATGATTGGTGCTTCTAATGGCGAGCAAACCACTCCTGGTAAACCAGCTTTTTTAGTATTAGATGCATAATGTTTTATTGTTTCATCCATTTTGGTGTTAATTAGTAATTCTTCTTTTAATACTTCATCACTTGTTGAAGTAAGTTGAGTTACAGCTATTAACTGTGTATTTGCACCAATTTCATCAATTGCCTTTTTCGCAAACTCCATCATTTTAACTCCACCACTAGCGTGTACATTTGTAAGTTCAACATTTAGTGATGCAATGTTTTTCATTGCTTTATATACTGTTGTTGGAATGTCATGCAGTTTCAAATCTAAAAATATTTTATATCCTTTTTCTTTTAGTTCTTTAACTAACACTGGTCCTTCTTTATAAAATAATTCCATCCCTATTTTTAAAAACGGTCTTTGTTCTGGCATTTTTGCTAAGAATTTGTCTAGTTCTTCTTTATTTTTAAAGTCGCATGCGATTATTACATCTTTCATATATGGCTTCTCCCTATTATATCTTTTAGATTTTTAATATTCAGTTCTTTCATTACTTTTGGTAAATCTTCAATGATTTTTAATGATGCTAATGGATCTATTAGGTTAGCTGTTCCTACTTGAACTGCTGTAGCTCCTGCATACATCATTTCAATAACGTCTTTTGCGTTCATTATTCCACCCATACCTATGATTGGAATACTGACATTCTTGTATACTTGGTGAACCATTTTTAAAGCTACAGGTTTAATTGCCGGCCCACTAAAACCACCGTATACATTTGCTAAAACTGGTTTTGCAGTTTTTAAATCTATTCTCATTCCAACTAATGTATTGATCATACTTATTGCATCAGCACCTGCTTTTTCTACTGCCAGGGCAATTTCTACTACGTTAGTAACATTTGGTGATAGTTTTACATATAGTGGTAAATCAGTTATTTCCTTAATTGATTTTGTTAAATCTGCTGCAGTTTTTGGGTCTGTCCCAAAACTCATGCCTCCAGCTTTTACGTTTGGACAACTTATATTAAGTTCAATTGCGCCAACTATATCGCTTTTTGAAATTATTTTGCAGGCTTCGACATAGTCTTCTTTAGTACTTCCACCGATGTTTGCAATTACTTTCTTGTTGTATACTTTTTTTAGTTTTTCTAATTCAATATTTAATACGTCGTGTACTCCTGGATTTTGTAATCCGATTGCGTTCAACATACCAGCATAGCTTTCAGCTATACGTGGTGTTGGATTACCAAATCTAGGTTCTAATGTTGTTCCTTTAAAACTGAAACTTCCTAAAATGTTGATATCGTAATAATCCGCAAACTCATACCCAAAACCAAATGTTCCAGACGCGGGGATTATTGGGTTGTCTAGTTTTAATCCTGGAAGCTCTATTTGTAAATTATGCATTGATATATACCTCACTTGATTCTAATACTGGTCCTTCTTTACAGATTCGTTTGTATGAAGTTAGTGTTTTATGGCTACATCCCATACAAGCCCCAAAGCCACAACCCATTCTTTCTTCAAATGATAGTTGTCCTTTGTAGTCTTCCTTAACAAGGGCATGAAGCATTTTTTCGGGACCACATGAATAGTAATAATCAAAATCTATATTTAACTTTTTAATTACATCTAATACATTGCCTTTGTATCCATATGTTCCATCCATTGTGGCAATATAAATATTATTAGATAGTGTTCTGAACTTTGCTTCACCGAAGACATCGTATTTATTATTGAACCCTAATACTACGTCAAACTCGATGTTTAAGTTCTTTAGTTCTTCAGCTACTCCAATTAGTGGAGGAACACCAATTCCTCCTCCTACTAATAGGATTTTACCGTTTACAGTTTCAATTGTGAATCCATTACCTAGAGGACTTAATATATCTAGTTTGTCGAACAATCTTTTTCTTGCGAGTCTTTCTGTTCCTTCACCAAATACTTTGTAGATGATT
The DNA here is from genome assembly GCA_965601565.1 of uncultured bacterium. Taxonomy (GTDB): domain Bacteria; phylum Bacillota_I; class Bacilli_A; order Izemoplasmatales; family Izemoplasmataceae; genus Xianfuyuplasma. The sequence continues at coordinate 46,680 of CBFCWG010000011.1, forward strand.
GTAATTTCATTATCTTTATATGATGATATACTGATTGGTCTTCTTAAAAAGTTTTGGTAAGAATCATCTATTTTTATATTTAGAAATTGTCCAGGTTTAGTAATTTTTGAGGTATCTCCTTTTAATTTCATTTCATATGTTTTATGTGCGATTAATGTGTTTGATAAAACCATATATTCATTATTCATAAAATTCTCCCTCCTTGTAAACTATTTTACCGTTTACAATTGTCATTACTGGCCAACCTTTACACATCCATTTATCAAATGGTGTGTTTTTACCTTTTGAGATAAATTTGTTTTTATTTATTGGTTTCTCTGAATTTAAATCGATAATTGTTAAGTCTGCAATACGTCCGGAATGTAGTTTTCCATAATCTAGATTTAAGCGTTTTGCGGGGTTATAGCTAAACCACTTGATAGCATCAGAAAGTGACGCTATTCCTGTTTCAACAAAATTTGTGTATATAAGTGGAAATGCTGTTTCTAGTCCAACTATTCCAAATGGGGCTTCTTTTATTCCTTTTCCTTTTTCAATTTCTGTATGTGGGGCATGATCAGTACATATCATATCGATAGTTCCATCAAGTAATCCACTGATTAATGCATATTTATCTTTTAGTTCACGTACTGGTGGATTCATTTTACTGTTTCCATCAAGTACATCGTTCTCTGTAAGTAATAAGTGATGTGGTGTTACTTCACAAGTAACATTTACACCTCTTTTTTTAGCGTCTCTAACAATTCTTACGCCTTCTTTTGTTGAGATGTGACAAACGTGATATTTAGCCTTCGTCTCTTCAGCAATAAGAGTATCTCTGGCTATTTGAATACTTTCACTAAGACTAGTTATTCCTGCCCAACCTTCTCTTTCAGCGCGATTACCTTTATGGACATAACCACCATACAGGATTTCTTCATCTTCACAATGTGCTGCGATTAAAGTTTCATGGAGATGAGCTTTGTGCATAGCTTCGAACATTTCTTTTGTTGATTGAATTCCATATCCATCATTACTAAATCCACAGACCTTATCTTTCATTTGTTCCATATCTACTAAAGGACTATTATTATTTTGTCCTTTAGTAATTGTTGCATAAGGTAATACTTTTACTAATGCTTTTTCTTTAATTAAATCTAATATATGATTTAGGGTATCTATGTTGTCAGGAGCTGGTTTAGTATTTGGCATGGCACATACTAGTGTGTAACCACCTTTAGCAGCGGCCTTTGTTCCTGATGTTATTGTTTCTTTATGCTCATAACCAGGTTCTCTTAAGTGAACATGCATATCGATGAATCCTGGTGAAATAAAGAGTCCTTCACAATTAATTATTTGATGGTTTTCTTCAATTATTTCATCATCGATTAAAGCTATTTCATCATTAATGATTAAAACATCTTTTTTGATGAGTTCTTTACGTTGAAGAATTTTACCATTTTGGAGTAAAATACCCATTATTTAATTATTACAACCTTATCATTTTCCCCTAAATCTGTGACGATAGCTTTTACTGTTTCATCTTTTGATGTCGGGATATTTTTCCCAATATAGTTAGCTCTTATTGGTAATTGACGATGCCCTCGATCTATAAGTACTGCAAGTTCAATTCTACTTGGACGACCAAGGTCAATAACGGCATCCATTGCTGCACGAACCGTTCTTCCTGTATATAGTACGTCATCAACTAAGATTATTATTTTATCTGTTAAATCTGTTTTAACATAACCTTTGTTTACACTTTTAGGGATGTCTGTTTCAATATCATCACGGTATGGTGTAATATCAAGTTCGTATGTTTCAAGATTTATTCCTTCTATTTTTTCAATGTTATCTCTAATAATCGTTGATAAGATAACACCTTTTTTTCTTATTCCTAGTAATACGATGTTACTAAGATTTTCATTTTTCTCGATTATTTCATATGATAAACGTCTTAATGTACGTTTCATTGTTTCATTATCTATTAACAGTTTTTCCATTACTCAAACGCTCTTTTCAATACTGCCATTCTTGTGTAAACACCGTTTGTCATTTGTTTAAAGATTCGAGATTTATAACATTCAACTACATCATCATCAATCTCAGTTCTACGGTTAAATGGAGCAGGATGCATAATAATCGCATTTGGCTTCATTATTTCAACTTTATCCATCGTTAAGCCATAATTTCTTAAATATTCTTCTTTTGATAATTGGATTTCATACCCGTGTCTTTCGTATTGTACACGTAATAACATTATTACATCCATGTTTTCTAGAGCTTCATTAAACTCAATGTACTCACTACTTCCATCATCAAATTCCTTTGGACCACTTATAAATACTTCCATTCCTAATCTTTTCATTACTTTGATATTTGTATGAGCCACACGACTATGACGAATGTCTCCAACGATTGTTACTTTCAATCCTTCAAAACTACCAAACTCTTCATAAATTGTCATTAAATCCAATAAGCTTTGTGTTGGGTGATTTCCTGTTCCATCTCCACCGTTCATCATTGGTACCTTGATATCCTTTAACTGATTGAAATAATTGTTTTGCGGATGTCTAATTACTAATGCATCAAACCCTAAACTTTCGAAAGTTTTTACAGTATCATATAAACTTTCTCCTTTTTTTACACTTGATGCAGCGGCATTAAAGTTTGTATCAACCATTCCTAAATTTTGCTCTGCTGCAATAAAACTGTAGTGTGTTCTTGTTGAGTTTTCAAAGAATAAGTTAACTACCTTTTTTCCCTTAAGTAAGTCGAATTCTTTACCTTTCTTAAACTCAATTGCCTCTTCTAAGATGTTGTGAATGTCTAAAACTGATAATTCTTCTAACGTAAATAAATTATTCATAATTCCTCCTTTTATATTAAAAAAATTCTTCCAGCTCTAGACCAGAAGAATTTATAAAAGTATGGTTTATGTATTTTATTAAAAAAACCTATTTCCTCAGAAATAAAAACATAATCTTTTACAAGCCTCTCTGGACTAGTTTAAAAAGCCAGTTTCATTGTAATCTATATTTATAGATAATTCAACACAAATTTACAATTATTTTTTAGTTATCCATAAAAGAATATGGTGTGATATTATCTTCAATATCTTCCCCCAAAGTTTCAAAAGGAATTGATGAATCTTTTATATAATGAATCTTCGTTAATAGCTTATTTTTTTGTGGATTTGTTATTTCATTTATAATACGATCTTTAAGTATACTTTGTCTTGGAGCTTCAATACTTTCGACACCATATTTCATAGCACTTAAATCTCCCATCACAATAAGCTTTTCTTTTGCTCTTGTTACGGCTGTATAGATTAATTTACGTTTTAACATAATAGAATAACTTCTATATAAAGGCATTAACACAACTTTGTATTCACTACCTTGTGATTTGTGAATACTCATAGCATAGGCGTGTTTTAGGTTTATTAAGTCTCCTTTTTTATAGGCAACTTCGTTACCTATGAAATCAACAATTAGTATTTCCTCATTAGTTATTCCAACAACAATCCCTTGATCTCCATTCATAATGTTATCCTCTACTTGATTAACTAGTTGGATAACTTTGTCACCAATTCTAAATTCTCTATCCCCATGTTCTATAACTTTGGTAGTGTTTGGATTGAACTCTTGTTGAATTAATCTATTAACACTATCAATCCCTGTATTTCCTCTATACATTGGGATAAGGATTTGAATATCGTCAAATAAATCATAACCTTGATTTAATAAATACTGAATGCTATTGATTAACCTTTTATGGAAATTAATACTACTTTCTTCCACAAACATTCTATCGTCATAAACTTTTGTTATATCATGAGGTATTGTAGCATTATTTATACTATATGCCAGTTTAATAATATTTGAATCATTTGCCTGTCTATGAATAGTATTTAGTTTTGTGTAATCTATCATGTCACAATCAATTAGATCTTTTAATACTTGCCCAGGACCAACACTAGGTAGTTGATCTTCATCACCTACTATAATTACTTTAGTATCTTTGGGAATAGCTTGGAATAACTGTGAAGCTAAAAAGATGTCTATCATACTTGCCTCATCAACAATAATAACTTTGGCATCTACTAAATTATCTTTATTAAACATAAACTTTCCATCAAAAGAGTATCCTAAGAAGCGATGGATCGTTTCACTATATAAACTAGTTGTTTCATTCATTCTTTTGGCAGCTCTGCCCGTTGGTGCTACTAATTTTATATCAAATAATGGATTATTATACATAATCGGAATTTGATGATACTTACAATACACAAAGACTAATCCTTTAATTACAGTAGTTTTCCCAGTACCTGGACCTCCAGTTAATATAAAAACATTTGAACTTAGTGCTTTTTTTATAGCCTTTTTTTGTAACATTGTATAACTAATATCGTTAATACTTTCATATAGTGTTATATATTTATCTACTTGTATTTCATCAATGTCCTCAGGTTCGAACGTACTCATTTCTTGTAGTTTATCAACTACATTCAACTCAGCATAGTTAATTGATTTTAACTTGATGATTTCGTCTTCATGTATAAACATACCTTCTTCAACTAACTCATTAATATACTTTCTAATCAAACCTTCATCAATTAATTGTTTAGATTTATTTAAAGTATTTACTAAATACTCTAGTAGTTGTTCATAATAAAGGAATGTATGTCCATAATTTATCCCCATAAGATTATATAAATACATAATCATTGCTTTTACTCGCAAAGGATGATCATCTTCAAAACCTAGTTTTTTAGCAATTTGATCCGCTCTTTCAAAACCAATACCTTCAATATCATAAATCAACTGATATGGGTTCTTCTCAATTATGGCGATTGTCTCATTTTGATAGAACTTATATATCTTGATTGCCATCTTTGGTGTTATACCATAGCCATACAACTTAATTAATGTATTTTCAGCAGCTTTATTTTCGATAATGCCATCGTATATAACATCTATTAATTTACTCGATAACTTCGGCACTCTTTTTAAAACATCCCTGTCATCAATAACCATTTTGATAACATCAGTACCTAATGTGGTTACAATGTTTTGCGCTGTCTTCACACCGACTCCTTTAAACAAGTCACTCGATAAGTACTCTATTAATCCAGGAATTGAAGTGTCAGATAACTTCTCGTAATTATTGACCACATACTGCATACCATATCTATTATGTTCTTTAAACTTACCAAAGAACTTTATTTCCTCCCCACGCATTGGAACAGGAAAATATCCTGTTACAGTTACATAATCAAAGTCATCATAAACAAAAAGTCCCAGATTCTCTGTTGCATCTGTAACTTTTACTTTTAAGATTGTGTATGAGTTCTCTTCGCTGTGAAATATAATAGCCTTCACAACACCTTGTATATAATCCATTTAATCACCTACCTAATTATAGCATAATATAACATCTTATATATTGAAAAAATCATTATTTTTCCAACCTAAACTGAAAAGAATTTCTCGATAAACAAAAAAACCTAATTCATACTGAATTAGGTTTTTTATTATAGTCCAAGTGATTCTTTACTTCGGTATGAGAAACTATGGAATTTACTTCGATGATGTTTAATTATCCCAAACTTATTGATTTTATACTTTTTATAATCTGTCTCTGTAACTGTGAAACTTCTTAATCCCTTTTTTGTTTCAAATGTTAGATAATATCTAATTAAGTTAGGATTATCTTTCATATTTAAATGTCTATAATTCTCCATTTTAACTATAGATTGTGAGTCTGAGTTATCATCTTTAACTTTTCTTATTAGTTTTCCAATGGTTTCTTTTAATGGTTTATCTCTGACTACTGTTTTCCTATATGGGGCATTCAGTTTTCGCATAACTCCCATCTTAAACTTAAGACCGTAAACCATAAAAACAACGAATAATCCGATAAATCCAACAGTTAATAATATGAATAATGTTAGTTCCGACATAGCAAGTATTTTCATTTATATCCCCTTTATCTCATAAATCTTTCAATATCATCTATTTCTTTAATGATTTCTTCACTTAAGTTTTTACACCCATCTTTAGTGATTAATATATTATCTTCAATTCTAACTCCTAAACCTTCTTCTTTAATATAAAGCCCTGGTTCGATTGTTAAGACCATGCCTTCTTGTAGCACTAAACTTTTTAGTCCAACATCATGAGTATCAAGACCTAAAAAATGTCCGATAGAATGGAAGTAATATTTTGATATTTCTGAATCTTCTTTTATTAATTCAATTCTTTTACACTCTTCTATTAAAATGTTTCTTGAAAAATCATCTAATTCTTTCCATGTGATACCTGGTTTTGCGAACTCAATCGTCTCTTTGTTGGTTTTAAGTACAATTTCATATATCTCTTTTTGACGATCTGTATATACTCCATTCACTGGGAAAGTACGACTAATATCTGCGCAATATTGGTCATACTCTGCACCTAAATCAATAAGAATAAGGTCACCTTCACCTAGTTTAGAATTGTTATCTTCATAATGAAGAGTTGTTGCATTTTTACCTGAAGCTACGATTGTATCAAACCCTGTTGTTTTAGCTCCATTAAGCATTATTTCATGATTAAAATCAGCTTCTAATTGTTTTTCATTATAACGATGTCCTACTTCATTCATCATTCTCTTGATACCTTCATTAGTAATATCAATTGCCTTTTTAAGATCTTTTATTTCATATTCATTTTTGAACATTCTCATATATACTAAATGTTCATTAATGTTCTTGATTGACAATTCATGATACTCTTTAATATAATCTTTAAACTCACGGTACCCAATTGGGCTATGTTTCATTGTTGGTCTAAAAAGATCCAAATATAATATTCTTGGAACAGGTGTAATATTTCCACCTTGATATGATAATAATCTACGGAAATAGTTTGGTAAACTTGGATTATAGTACACAGCTTTAATATTGGATATCTTAGTTACATCCTCTTTACTAATAGCTTCTCCAATCCATGTTCTCATAAACTCAGTTGTTTCTTCAATAAACATCATTGTTTTTAGTTCTTTACCATTTTTATACATCAATAATGTACAATTTGGTTCTTCAATCCCTGTTAAATAATAGAAGTTCTTACTTACTACAAATGGATAAAACTGATCAGTAGTTTTATGTGGTGCTCTACCACTATGTAGTAAAAATACACTTCTATCTTCTAATCTTTCATATAACCTTTTACGGTTTAATTCAAATACATTCATGCTATCACCTCTTATAAATTATAACTGATTTTTAAGATAAAAAAAAGACTTGATTTCTCAAGTCTTCTTTATAAAATTATTTTAAGCTAGCAGCTAAATGAGCAATAGTTCTAACCATTTGTGCAGTATAACTCATTTCGTTATCATACCAAGTAACAACTTTAACTAATTGTTTACCATCAATTTCCATAACTTTAGTTAATTGTGCATCAAATAATGAACCATATTCGATTCCGATAGTATCTGAAGATACGATTGGATCTTCTGTGTAACCTAATGTTTCGTTTGCAGCAGCTTTCATAGCAGCGTTAACTTCTTCAACAGTTACAGTTTTAGCTAATTCAACAGTTAAGTCAACACATGAACCAGTTACAGTAGGAACACGTAATGCATATCCGTCTAATTTTCCATTTAACTCAGGTAATACTTTACCAACAGCAACAGCAGCACCAGTACTTGTAGGTACGATGTTTGCAGCAGCAGCACGTCCACGACGTGAGTTGATTCCTTTAGGATGTGGAGCATCTAAAGTGTTTTGTGCATTTGTGTAAGCATGAACAGTAGTCATAAATCCTTTTACTAATCCAAAGCTATCGTTTAATACTTTAGCTACAGGAGCTAAACAGTTAGTAGTACATGAAGCACCACTTACTACAGTTTCTGTACCGTCTAAAATGTCATGGTTAACATTGAAAACTACAGTTTTTAAATCACCTTTTGCAGGTGCGCTGATAACAACTTTTTGTGCTCCAGCTTTAATGTGTTTCTCAGCAGCATCTCTTGATGTGAAGAAACCAGTACATTCTAATACTACTTCTACACCTAGTTCTCCCCAAGGTAATTGTTCAGGGTCTCTTTGAGCGTAAACTTTTACTGCTTTACCGTCAACAACGATGTTGTCTCCGTCTACTGAGATACTATCACTTTTGTATCTTCCTTGTGCTGTATCATATTTTAGTAAGTATGCAAGTGTATCTGCATCTGTTAAATCGTTTAATGCAACGATTTCAAAATCTGGATTTTCGTTC
>CBFCWG010000012.1:0-54407 GCA_965601565.1 uncultured bacterium
TTAAAGAAAGGCAAGTATAGTTAATTTAATACAATTTAATTATACAAGGTGAAATGATGAATATTATTGTTTTAGTAAAACAAGTACCCAACACAACAGAAATAAAAATTAATAAAGAAACAGGTACTTTAATTAGAGATGGTGTTAAGGCAATTATTAATCCTGATGATTTAGCAGGGATTGAAGAAGCGTTAAAGATAAAAGAAAAACTAGGGGGATCTATTACTGTTATTACAATGGGTCCTAAAAATGCAACTACAATGTTGCGAGAAGTATACGGATTAGGAATTGATAGATGTGTATTAGTCACAGATCGTGTTTTTGCAGGGAGTGATACTCTCGCAACATCAACGATTCTTGCTGAGGCAGTAAATAAGTTTGACTATGATTTAATCATCGCTGGTAGACAAGCGATTGACGGCGATACTGCACAAGTGGGACCGCAAATAGCTGAGTTGTTAGATATTTCACAAGTTACTTATGTTGAAGAGATAAATCATATAAACAGTAATTCGATAACTGTGACTAAACAGATGGAAGAATACTCATATATTATTGAATGTAAATTACCATGCTTAATTACGACTTTGTCAGACGCAAACAAACCAAGATATAAAAACGTTACTGATTTATGGGATAGTTTTGATAAGGAGATAATCACACTGACAAATGAAGATTTACATATTCCATTAAGTATTATTGGTTTAAAAGGTTCTCCAACAAGAGTGAAAAAAACATTTACAAAACCAATTACTAAAAAAACACCAAAACAAACACTAAATCCTGATGATGCAGCACAAGTTATTATTGATGCATTAAATCCACATATGTGAGGTAAAACAAATGAATAATGATATTTATGTATATATAGAACACGAGAATAATCAAATCAAAGAAGTATCTTTGGAATTATTATCAAAAGCAGAAGAACTAAAAACAACAAGACCTAATTTTAAGATTAATGTTGTGGCGATAGTTCTTGGCAACAACATTAATGATTTAGCATCTGAATGTATTTATTATGGGGCAGACAAAGTTATTATGTACAATAATAAAGGATTAGATACATATAATACTTCGAATTACGCGAAAGTTATTTCACAAATCTTAAATGAGTTTAATCCTGAAGCATTTCTCATTGGAGGGACAACAACAGGAAGAGATTTAGCACCAAGGATAAGTGCAAAAATAAAAACAGGTTTAACTGCAGATGCAACAAGTATTGAATTTAATCCTGAAGATATTAATTCAAAAGAATTATGGATTACAAGACCAGCATTTGGTGGGAACTTGTTTGCAACGATTGTATGTCCTAAACACCGTCCACAAATGGCAACAATTAGAGGAAATGTTTTTACTAAAAACAATCCAGATAAAACAAGAACTGGTTTAATTCAAGAATTTGAGTATAACTTAGAACTAAACGATGATATTAAATATATAAAAAGAATAACTAAAAACATTGAAAGACAAGATATCACAAAAGCACGAATAATTGTTTCTGGTGGTAGAGGTGTTTCAAACGATTTAGATTTACTTGAGGAAACAGCAACATCTTTGAAAGGTGAAATCGCAGTTTCAAGAGCATTAGTTGATGAAGGATTAGCTCCCAAAACAATTCAAGTAGGTCAAACTGGAAAAACTGTAAGACCAATAATCTATATAGCATGTGGAATAAGCGGTGCTGTCCAACATACCGCAGGAATGGATAAATCAGAAATGATTATTGCGATTAATGAAGATGAGAATGCTCCAATCTTTAATATAGCTGATATTTCTATTATTGGAAATGCACAAGCCGTTTTGCACGAAATAAACGCAAAACTACGTTAAATAAAATTGTATTATATAATAATAAAACCAATCTATTTCTTAGATTGGTTTTTTAGTTATTGTTTTACCCATTACTACAATAAAACATAATAATATTAGTCATCCTTTAAAACAGTATAATCTATATATGCTGATTGAAAATCTCCACTATCAGGTGTTTGGAGAGTTCTAATAGTTTTTCTTATAATTTTTAATCCTATAGATGTTAGATATGAATCAATTTCATTATCATCATAATAACTATGAAGAATAAGTTCTCCGTGTTCTTCTTGTTTTATTTCGTTGTTTCCGACATCTTCACCCATACTTAACCCATCTGATTTAGTTGATAGTAAGTTAAAGTACATTAATCCATTTGTTTTTAATACTCTTTTCATTTCTTTAATTGATTCTTTTACTTCATTTTTCATCATATGAAATATGGTGTTATAACTGTAGACACATCCAAATGATTCATCATCATATTCGATGTGTCTCATATCACCTTTATTGATTTTTAGATCTAGGTTCTGTTCTTTTTGGAACTCATTAGATAGTCTTAATGATTCATCACTTATATCTATACCTGTTACTTTGTAATCATGTTCATGAAAGAGATATAATGGAGGTCTATGTCCTCCTGCACCACAATCTAATACGGTTTTGTCTACATTGTAGTACTCACACATATATAAAAACATATACACTTTTGATTGCCAAAATACTGGTTTCATTGTTTCCTCCTAATTGATTACTTATTTTAATATATCTTAATTTTAAATAGATATGATATATCAATCAATAAACAAACTGATATATAATGTCGTAAATATATGAGATTATTATAGTTATTCATTTTATTTGTTATCAATTAAAAAAAATAGTGATTTAATTAGGGATATTTACTATAATGGACTTGGTGATAATATGACATTTAAAGTAATTAGGATTAATGGATTAATTGGATATCAAGAAGCACTTGATTTACAGTTAAAAGCTTTTGATTTAGTAGATAGGAATATATACAAAGGTATTGTGTTTATATTAGAACATAATCCTGTTTTAACGATGGGGATAAGAACTGAAGAAAAAAACTTGCTTGTATCAGAGGAATATCTTAGTCAAAAAGGTGTAGAGTTGTATAAGTCTGATCGTGGTGGAGATATTACATTTCATGGGCCAGGACAAATAGTTTTATATCCTATTTTAAGGTTCCGTGATTTTAAATTAAAACTATCAGAGTATATGCATGCTTTAGAGAAAGTTATAATTAGTACTCTGAAACACTATAATATAGAAGCTTATAATAAAGAAGAATTTCCTGGTGTATGGGTAGAAGATACTAAAATCTGTGCGATTGGTGTAAGAGCAAAGAAATTTATTACTTATCACGGGTTAGCATTTAATGTATCAACAGATAAGGAATACTTCAATTTAATTAACCCATGTGGAATAACAAAATTCCCTATTAGTTGTATGAAAGATTTTGTTGATAAGGTAGATATGGAATCGATAAAACAGCAAGTAATAAAATCATTTAGTGAAGTATTTAATGTTGATATTGAATATGCAGAAACATCTATTTTAGATCAATAAAGTATAAGTAATTAAAAAAGCCTTGTTAAAGGCTTTTTTTATAGATTCAACCATTTTATATAGAGGTTTGCATCATCAATTATGTATTTTGAGTCCTTTAGACCGAACTTAGCTTTTGTTAAGTTCATTCTTCTCATTGTTTCATTAATATCGGATGCTAGTTTATCGACTTCTGCTGAAGCTAATTTTTTCATTGATGTATAACCACTAAAATACACACCATCTAAATAAGTTGCATGCATATATCTTTGTCTTGATAAATCAACAATGCTGTTTAGATAATTCATTTCATCACATGTGATTTTACTAATGTTATCATATAAATCTTTTGTAGTTTTAATGTTTAACTCTTGTAAGTAGTTTTTTGTTGATTCTTTCAATCTTGAGAAATCACTTATTTTTCTAGGTTTTGCTATTAATGACATAATATGTCTTCTTAAGACAGTTAAGTAATCAATAGAGTAGTTATTCTTTTCTGCAAAAAGAATAACTTTCCTCTGTGTTTTGATGTCTTTATATAAGGAGTCTAGGTTGGAGTATCCCAACTTCTTGAAGTTATCCATGTTGTTATCAATATTGTCTTTTAAGATTAAGTGAGTCTCAAATAATCTACTTTCTTCAAGGTACTTGTAGAACATATCAATCGAAATTTTTTTAAAATCAAGATAAAACCCCATAGTATCACCTCTTTAATTGTATTTAGTATATTATGTATTTATTATATCACGTAGATAGTGTTTTTGTGTGATTCATAAAGGCAATATAGATAGATATTTCTTCTCTCGTATATAAATTAAATACGCGTTTTGAAGTAATCTACATATTTTAATTATAATGATGTATAATTAAGTTAGAGAAATAAAACAATTCATATTAGGGGTAAATCATGAGAAGGAAAAAAACTCGTAAACAGAAACAAGATGAGTTTAAAAGACGTTATGATGCTGTTAAGAACTTAATGTCTACTTTTGCTATGTCTACAGTAGCTGTAGTAGCTGTTGTTACTCTTGTTCCTGCATCACCCCAAGCTGAAATAATTAAAACTGTAGCGTTGAGTGAAGAAATTGTCTATCAGGTAAATGTAACTGATGAAGACAATGCTTTAGATGAATCAACGCTTTTTGTTGTACTTGAGAATCAATTAGAGTATTATGAACAACCAATTTCTTTAGGAGAGAACTCAGGTTATTTTGATAACCTTGAGGATGATACTCAGTACTGGCTTAGTGTTTATGGTAATAAAGGTTTTGGCCAAGAAAGACTTGATACTGAGTTAATAACTACTAGGGAACAAATAGGAGGAACAATACTTAGTGTTACTCCTGACATACAAGATCATAATACTAATTATTATGTTGATGTCTCCATTTATGATCCTGATTTAAAATATTCATCAATAAATCTCTATTATGGATATACTTGGGAACCAGGAGAGGAACTTACATATTATGAAGTTCCAATTAATTCAAGTAGAGAAACACTTGAATTAATGGATATATGGACCGATTATCCATTCCATATTTACTTAGAGGGTACGACAATTGATGGTAATGAAGTACTTGATGAAATTTGGGTTACACCACCATATACATTTAATGCTGATGTTTATCTAGCATATCTAAATAATGAAGAACTTAAGTTCCATGTCTATGGTGACATGGGAGTTGATAATCTTAAATATAACTTCAATATATACAGAGGTAATATGTTGCTAAGGACGGAAGAGTACATACCTGAACCTGATGATTATCACGGTGGTTATCTAATAGAAGACTTATTACCAGATACAACATATGTTATTGAAGTAGAAGCAGTGTTTACTAATCCACAGACCTTATCAAGAGAAGCAATAATTATTTATAATGAAGAACATACTACAATAAAGGATTACTCATATGATCATACTATTACATGGTTTGATACATATATAGAAATAACAGTTAACTTAAATGATCCATTTGACTTATTCCAAGTAGCGTATTATGAAACATATGATACTACTGGAGACCATGAAATGTGGATTGAAGGTAATGTCTATCCATTTGAAGTAAATGGTGAAGACAAAACCATAACATTTACATTTGATATACCAATAGTTGAATCATATACAATATATATCTTAATGAATAATCAAACAGATAATACAATAATTCAAAATATAGAAACAATCAATTCAGATTAGGAGGAATATTAAATGAGTGAAGAAAATAAAAATGTAAGTAATGAAGAGAAAAATGAATTAGAATTTGAAGGTATGGAAGTAGTAGAAGAAAAAAATCCACTTGATATACACAAGTGGATAGCTATAGGGATTATTATTATCTTTGTTTTAGTAGGTAGTTTATCAAATGTATTTTTCAAAGGAACTGCTTTTGCGACAGTTATTAATAATTCTATAGGTAAGTTTTTTGATGTTATTGGTTTAATAACTAATAACTATATTAATATATTAGAAAGTATCGCCGTTATTTTATTTATTGGGATATTATTCTATGTGGCCTCTACCCTTGTTCGAATATTCTTTAAAAGGAACAGTAGAGGAGAAACTCTTGTTATATTAGTAACATCTATTGTTAAGTTCGGATGTATGGTTATTGCCTTAATTTTAGTATTATCTGCATGGAACGTTCCAACACCAACAATACTAGCTGGAGCTGGGATTGTTGGATTAGCAGTATCATTTGGTGCTCAAGGATTACTTGAAGATGTATTTGCTGGTTTATCAATTATCTTTGAGAAGCAATTTAATGTTGGTGACTTTGTAGAAATAGATGGATTCAGAGGAGAAGTAACTGAGATAGGTACAAGAAATACATCAATTAAAGATATCTTAGGAAATGTATTAATAATTGCTAACTCTGATATCCGTGAAATAGTAAACTTATCAAAAGAATTATCATATGCAGTAAGTGAAGTATCAATTGAATATTCAGCTGACATTGAAAAAGTAGAAGAAGTAATAACTGCAGCCCTACCAGGAATTAAAGAAAGACTACCTAAAATAATCAATGGACCCAAATATGATGGTGTTGATCAATTAGGAGACTCTGCAGTAATTGTAAGAGTAATAGCACACTGTGAAGAAAGAGACCGTATTGAAGTAAGAAGAAAACTAAATAAAGAACTGAAATTACTACTAGATAAAAACGGATTTAACATTCCATTCCCACAACTAGTTATTCATCAAACAAAAGAATAAAGTGTTATAAAATTAAAATAACGGAGATTCTCCGTTATTTTTTACGTACATTGAAGTTAATACTTCTCATAGTGATTTGATCTTTGAAAAATATTATTCATCAAACATCTTGGTTGGTTTCCAATCTATCTTTTATTCATCTCCGTTTAAAAGCATATACATACGTTTCAACACTAATAAAATTGTTAAAAAGATATTAAGTGTTAACGATAAAACAACTAATGACGATAACATCTCATTGATAAGAAATATTCCATCAGCTATAAAGATTAATATTAGACAATTGAGTAAGGATACTAATATTGAGTAAGAAATTGCAGAGTACGTTTCTTTTATCACAAGTACTTTCAAACCAATATCTTCTTTAGATGATATTCCTACAATAACAGCTAAGAAACTGAACTGCATTGCAGCAAGAATTGAGAAGGTAGTAAGTAACACATTGGCTAAGTTATCATCTACTATAAATTTCCAAAAATACACAAAAGTAATAGAGATTATAATAGGTATGGCATAAAAAACTACATAATCAATCCATGTCTTTTTGCCAGTTGTGTAGTTATAGAATAGTTTATGATTATCTTTTAATATACTTACTAAACTTATCTTTTCATTAGTTAAAATAAGAATTGTGCAAGACACTACTATTAAAATTGGTATATACTCCATAATCTCCTCCTAAATTATTGATGCAATATAGTCATCAGACAAAAGATCTAGTGATTCTTTTCTCAATCTACTTCCATTATACTCTAATTTTTCAGTAATGTCATACTGTGCTAACATACCAGAAAACTCATCAAGACTAATCGATAGTAACCTACTACCAATTCTTACACCAACTTTTGCCTGATGAAAGTCTTCCTTCAATCTTATTCCAAGTTCACGGACTAAATCTGATTGACCTGTAACGCCTTTGATAATATCTTTAACTTTTGATAATGTACTTCTATATTTTTCAGTCTTTAAGTTAATAGTTCTTTCTTCTTCAACGACACCTGTCTTTACAAGTAAGTTACTAGCAGCATCTGCTTTCATTTCATTGGTTATTAGAGTTAAAGATTCTAGGTTTGCGCTATTCTCATCAAAAGAATCATCAGAGAATAAAATATCAAATTCACTAATTAAGTTATTTTCCTTGATGTATTTATTAAATGCATTGAAGAAAACTGTCTTACATCCACTATTTCCAAATCTGTGAAATACTGCAAAAATTCTATCATCATGATAATAAAGGTAAACATTATACTCATATATTGCAGAATAGTTATCATCATAATTAATTCTTGTTTTAGTAGATTTTTCATATGCGGTGAATCCCATCCCATCTTTTCCCGCTTCAGGATTAACACTAATTCTAATCCAATCTATTTTCACTACTCTAGACAATGGTTTCTTGTATAAAGCTATTAACCTAGATGAGTGTTCATCTGACACACTTTCTTTCAAATTACTAAAGAATCCCCCAAATAATTCCTTAAACTCACTAGCATTACCTAAATTAACATATTCGTCTTTCTTGTATCTCGTTCTCAATCTTATCTCATACGCAGTTAGAGTTTGTATTATCTTACTCATATCATTACACCTCATTCTCACAAACAAGCTCAGTTTGCTCCATAATTATTTTCACTGAATTATCATAGTTATTTGGTTCTCTTGGATTATCAGGTGGATACCCATATTTTTTGAGAAGTCGTTTAATTTGAGACCTCATTTTTGCTCTTACTGAATCTCTAATATTCCAATCCACAGTAACGCTATTTTTAATTGATCGAGTAAGTTCTGTAGCAATCATTTTAAGTTTCTCATCACCCATAATCTGTTTAGCTAGATCATTTAACTGTAATGCTTCATAGAATGCAAATTCATCCTCAGTTAAACCTGAGTCTTTAGAAATATTCTCTGCTTTAGTTAAATCTTTAGCTAGTTCTATCAGTTCTAGAATTACCATAGTTGTCTCAATGGCTCTATTTTGATATTTAAGTAATGCAACTTCCAATAACTCTGAAAACTTTCTAGCTTGCACAATAGACTTTCTTCTAATTACTCGAATTTTTCCTTTTAGTAATCTATTCAACAGTTCAACAGCTAGATTTTTATGCTTCATGTGCTTAAACTCTTCTAGGAACTCATCTGATAGTATTGCTATATTAGGTTTTGATAATCCAGTTTCAGCCAATATATCAATTACTTTATCTGATTTTAAGGATTTAGAAATAAGTTGATTTAACTCTTCATCTAATTGCTTAATTGTTTTTCTACCACTATCATCAGTAGCAATTTTAATTAGTGCTGCTCTAACTGACTTATGAAATCCAACTTCTAAGTTATGTATTTCAGCAGTTTCAGTTGTTGAACATAAACTAAAAGCTTTAGATAGTTCAGTTACATTTTGTATGTAATCTTTTTTTCTATCTTCTCTTAAGTTAATGATGAAATCAACTGTCTCTACAATTGCTGAAAGTTTATCCGATTTCTTGTCACCAAAGAACTTAGAGTAATCATGTTCATGTAGAATTTCTTTAATCAGATCTAGTTTTTCCATCATAATGCTAGCAGCTAACTCAGTATCAACCCCTGTAGTTTTTTTATCATCATCTGTATACTGTGTTAATGCTTCTTTTAACTTATCTGCTATACCAATATAATCGACTATTAATCCACCTTGTTTCTCTCTAAAGACACGATTTACTCGAGCTATCGCTTGCATTAAGTTGTGTCCTTTCATTGGTTTATCAAGATACATAGTGTGCATACTCGGTACATCAAATCCAGTAAGCCACATATCTCTTACAATAACGATTTCTAATTCATCGTTATTGTCTTTCATTCTTTTACTTAAAGTATCTCTATCAGATTTCGTTGTTTTATGCATTCCCCAGCTATCAGGATCTGATGAACTAGATGTCATTACAACTTTAAGCCTACCTTTTTGTAAGTCCTCATTATGCCAAGATGGTCTTAGTTTAATAATTGCGTCATATATTTCAACAGCTATTCTTCTAGACATTGCTACAATCATTGCTTTACCTACTTCTGATTCATTTGCATATTGTCTTTCTTCAAAATGTTTAACAATATCTTCAGCAACCATCTTCACTCTTTCTTTACTACCAACAATAGCTTCTAATCTTGCCCATTTACGTTTCTGTTTTTGTTTTTCTACTTCTTCTTGATATTCAGTTATTTCTTCAAACTCATCATCTATATATCCTGAGTAATCTTCACTAAAATCAAGTTGAGCAATACGGCTTTCATAAAATATTTTAACTGTTGTTCCATCTTCAACTGCTCTAGACATATCATATACATCTATATAGTCACCAAAGACAGCTCTTGTATTCTTATCTGTTAATTCAATAGGTGTACCTGTAAAACCAATATAAGAAGCATTTGGTAATGAATCTCTCATATATTTAGCATATCCATACTTCTCATATGCTTCTTCTTTACCTTGTACTACTTTAGCACTAAATCCATACTGGCTTCTATGTGCTTCATCAGCCATTACAATTACATTCTTTCTTTTAGTTAATGGCAAAGAATCTCCATTTTCATCAGGAGCGAATTTATGAATTGTTGTAAAGATAATCCCACCACTATCTCTACCGTTTAAAATCTCTCTTAAGTGATCTCTACTTCCAGCCTGTGTTGGGTTTCCTCTTAGTAATGAACTTGATTTAGAGAATGTTCCAAACAACTGATCATCAAGATCGTTTCTATCGGTAATAACAATGATCGTGGGATTACCTAGTTTCTCTGATATTACAAGTTTACCTGTATAGAAAACCATAGATAATGATTTACCAGATCCTTGTGTATGCCATATAACACCAATTCTTCTATCACCATTATTACTAGTAGCTTCATATGTAGTATTGATCGCTTTGTTTACTGCGTGAAATTGATGATATCCAGCTAGTATTTTATAAGTATCATTCCCATCTGCTTGGAATAAGATGAATTGTTTAAGGATATCTAGCAATCTTTCTTTGTCAAACATACCTTTAAGTAATACTTCTAATGATGGTCTATAGTTAGGTTCAACACCCGATCCATCAATCGTTCTCCATGACATATAACGTTCTTCATTTGAAGTTAATGTTCCAGCTTTAGTATTTACTCCATCACTAATAACATTAAAAGCATTATAAACAAATAGATTGCTTATTGTATTTTGATATGTTTTGATTTGATAGAAAGCATCAGTAATACTTACTTCTTCATTTGATACTGTTTTAAGTTCAAAGACTACTAAAGGTAATCCATTAACGAAGATAACAATATCAGGTATTTTTTTTACTCTATTTTCAATAACTACAAACTGATTAACAGCTAAGAAGTTATTTCTATTTACATTTTCAAAATCAAACAAGAAAGCTTGTTCGTGTTTGATGTTTCCTTCTTTATCTTTATAACTAACAGTAATACCATCAGTGATGTACTTATGAAATGCTTTGTTATTCTCAATTAAAGCAACATGTTTCGTAACAAGTACTTCTCTAACTGCTTCTTCTAAAGCACTTTTTGGTATATGTTTATTAAAGGCAAAAAGCGATTCCTTGAATCGCTCTATTAATACAACATCACTATAATCGTCCCTTTCAGGATAATCACCTTCAGGTCCAATATCAGGACCAAATGTAGTTTCATATCCTAACTCTTCAGCCAGCCACTCTAAAGCAGCTATTTCAAGTTCTGATTCTTGATATTTGCTTGATGCCATAGCACATCACTCCTTAATTGGTACTTCTATTTCCCCACTCATTAGTTTTGGTAATAATGTATCTCTCAATTTTTCTAGTTTTCTATTTTCCCTAACATTATTATTTATTTGCACATACATAGCCTTAGCCAATTTTTCAAACCTATCTGAAATTTCATTGTCTTTTGAAAATATAACTTTAGTATTCTTGATTAATCCCATGTTCAGTAAAGGCATAGTACTTCCTGAAGCAATCCTATACCAGTGACCTACTTTATTTAAGTACTTGAATATTAGCAACATTGTATAAGTTCCAAGAATTTCAAAGTTTGGTGTTATCTTTGCTAAACGGCTTACTAGGATAGCTTTTTCTACCTCATTAGGTAGGTATCCCAAGTATCCTAAAGTCCCAGTTTTTGAGATTATAATATCACCAGGTCTTACAGTACTTCTCTTTACGACTTCATACTTCTCTTCAGTGATAAAATTGTCAAATTTATTCTCAATTTCTGAACCTTTTAAGTATTTCATCTCTATTATTGGAACTCCATTCGAAGTGTATTCTGCAACTTTCATTTGTGTACCAAAAGGTCCATCAACTATAGAATATTTTTCATTAGAAGAAAGTTCATCAAGACTTAATACTTCCCATCCTTTAGGAATTAAGCCTAACTCACTTTCTATCATTTCTCCACCACTAGATTTATATGGTTCTCCATCTTCATTAGGAAACTCAAAATCAACAAACCATTGTTTATATAATGTTTGAGCCATTTCTTCTAGGTTCTTATTGATTTTGTTGTTAAGTTCTATTTTGTCATCAAGTGATTTAATAAATGATGCTATTTGAATTTGTTGATTTTTCGGAATTTCTGGTAACTTTGCTCTTAATAAGTCCTTAGGATTTACTCTAAACACTTTCATTCCACGTACATACTGCATAATATCATTATAGAAATACTTAGTGTCGAAATAGTAATTTAAAAACAACGGATCAAATAATTCACTATTAAATCTAATAATAATAGTCTCCATACCTGAAACCAACATAGAGTCATCATTCTTAATGTATATAGATTTTCCTAAATCCTCATAATTCTCAGAGGTTAAATTGATTACAATATCACCAGTATGTAAATACTGATAATCTTTTATTTTCTCATCTGAGTTTATTTTTATGACGTTATCTTTAAGTTTTTCAAAATCAAAATAATTGTCATAAATTTTATATATATCTCCATAGTGTAAATAAGGTATTTCGTTGTCAGTGGAAACTCTTGCTCTAGGCACTGCTAATCCTCTATGAGTTGTAGCTATATCTCCAAGTAGATGATTGCTATAATTCATAACCTATTCCCCTTAAGTTCTCTTTGATTTTTTCTTCAAGAGATTTAGATTCTTTAAATAGGTCTGATAGTTCAGAAGTAAGTCTATCCATTTTTTCTTCGAATGGAATACCATCATCTTCCTCCTCCTCAATACCAACATATCTACCTGGAGTTAAGACATAGTCATGAGATTTGATTTCCTCAATAGTAGCTGATTTACAGAAACCATCAACATCTTCATAATCTTTTTCATTTTTCCAGTTATGGTATGTTGAGTAAATTTGTTCAACTTCCTCATCTTTTAATTCTCTATGTTTTCTTGTTTCCATATATCCCATTTTACGAGCATCTATGAATAACACTTTGTCTTTTCTACCATTTTTGTTTTTAGATACAAACCATAGTGAGACAGGAATTGCTACATCATAAAATAATTGTGAAGGCATTGCTACAATACAATCTACTAATCCTTCTTCTAAGATATTCTTTCTGATTTCAAACTCTTCACTTCTAGAAGTTGACAAAGACCCGTTCGCTAAAACAAATCCAGCTGTACCTCTTGGACTTAGTTTACTTATCATATGTGATATCCAAGCATAGTTTGCATTACTTGATGGAGGAGTTCCCCATTTCCATCTTGGATCATCTAATAATCTATTTTGTCCCCAGTCTTTAATGTTGAACGGAGGATTAGCTAATATATAATCTGCTCTTAAGTTTTTATGTTGATCATTAGTAAAAGTGTCAGCATCTCTTTCACCTAAGTTACCATCAATTCCTCTAATAGCTAAGTTCATCTTTGCTAGTCTCCATGTAGTAGCTGTATATTCTTGTCCAAATACAGAGATATCATTAATAGTCCCTTGATGATTCTTAACAAATTCTGCTGATTGTACAAACATCCCACCACTACCACAACATGGATCATATACTCTACCATTATATGGTTCAATCATATTTACTAATAAGTTCACAATACTAGGTGGAGTATAAAACTCACCTTCAGTACTACCAAACTTTTTAAGGAAATATTCATATACTCTTCCTAATAAATCTTTTGCTTTTGCCTCTTTATTTCCTAAGTTAAATGAGAATAAATCTATTAATTCACCTAAACGTGCTTTATCTAACTCTGGTCTTGCATAATTTTTAGGTAAAACATTCTTAAGTTTCTTATTTTCTTTTTCTATTAAAATCATAGCATTATCAATTACTTGTCCTATGATGGGTAATTTAGCTTGCTCTTTGATATTCTTCCATCTTGCATCTTCAGGTACAAAGAATACATTTTCTTCCTCATAAAAATCTCTGTCCTCTTCAAACCCATCGCCTTCTTCAACAAGTTCATTATATCTTTCATCAAATGAATCTGATATATACTTTAAAAATACAAGCCCTAAAATAACATGCTTGTAGTCTGAACTCTCAATGTTACCCCTTAGTTTATCTGCCATTTTCCATAATTGATCTTCAAATCCTAAATTAACTGTCGCCATTCTAACATCTCCTTTTACAATCCTATTTCCCATTATAGCAAATTAGTATACTAATTTCATTATTTTATCAAAAGAACAAATAATCTTTATCTTCATAAAATTGATACAAAACATGGTTTTTAAGAAGAAAATAGATTTTTCAACATGGCAGGAAAAACTACATTTCTAGAGTTTAATAAAATATGTTACTTTCCAATGGACAGTAAACTAGACAAATAAACTTCTATTTATTCTAATTACATTATTAAACATACATAATTTGTTATTCCCTGGAACGTCATCGAAGGAATAAGAGAAACTAATGTCATTTTTTCTACAAATCTCATCAGCGATAGATAGACCTAATCCACTACCATGTGTTTTTTGAATTAGGTTACTTTGGCTTCTGTACCCTCTTTCTTCTAATCTGCCATTATCTTCAGGATTGGGTTTAGGTCCCATTGAAGAGATACGAACTTCTAAATATTCTTTCTTCAAGTCAAAAACAATATCTATTGTGCAATTTTTAGGAGCATATTTAATTGCATTGTCTAGTAGCACAAACGGCAACAACTGAAACGAGTTGTAAACTTCAACTACTGCATCTATTCTTCCATTGCTTTTAATTCGTATAACTCCACCAGTATCGTTTTGAATAGATTCAAAACTTCTCTTAATTGCATCAAACAACCTAAATACATCTTTTTCTACTTTTCTTCCTTGATCTAATAAAAATGAACTTTGAGATAAATCATATAAACTTAACCTTGATTTCATTAAGTAGTTCCATTGTTTTATTGTTTCAAACTTATCCCTCAAATCTTCATCATATTCTTCGAGATTAAGATTACCAATTATATCTAACATATATCCATTCAATTTTTTAACATCATGAAGAGTATCGTTTAATGCGTTAGACACTTCTCTATTGATTGAAGCAGTATTCAATATGTGTAAAATACCTGTTTCAGATAGTGCAAGAACATTTGATCCACCTGATTTAGATAACATTTTTTTTATGTTAGTTCTTTCAGTTACTAAACCACAATAGAAAACGTCATCTAACATAATTGCTCTATATCCTTCTGGACAAGTAACGAATTTACCTTCATTAAACACATCACTATGGAACTCAATGCATGATTTTTTTTCTTTTCTTAGTCTATTTCGACAATATCTAGGTGCTGGAAACAATTTACCATCGTGTAATGAGCCATACTCGTAGTATGGTAAAATTTTACTTTCCATTTTTCATCACCGAAGTAACTATTTTGAATGCAGCATCCAATATTTTTTTCACTTCATCTGTGTGTACTACGAGATTTCTATTAAACACTTCCACTGCCTTACCAAAAATTTCTGGTTTCTTCTTCAAACTCGATTTCACAAAATAGTGCTCCAAGAATGCAATCTCATTCGTTGAAATTCCTACATTATATAGCCTTTGTCTTTGTCTCTTCCAGTTCACTGATAAATCGATCCTTTTTCGTACAAAAACATCAATTTGCTCA
This sequence comes from uncultured bacterium, assembly GCA_965601565.1. Classification (GTDB taxonomy): domain Bacteria; phylum Bacillota_I; class Bacilli_A; order Izemoplasmatales; family Izemoplasmataceae; genus Xianfuyuplasma. The sequence goes on from CBFCWG010000012.1 coordinate 15,630, forward strand.
ATTAAATCATCTGCTTGATTTTTTGCATAAATTCCATCGAGTTGAGTATAATATTTATTATACTTACCATCGTTTGGTGATCCAGTAAACAGATAGACCAATCTATCTTTATCTAAGAGTTTGATCTGATAAGCAAGATATGCTCCTTCAGAATTTTCTGAAAATGTTCTTCCAACATTTAGTACATCTACAATGATGATGTCGTATACACTCTTCACCTCACTAATATCCTTTAGATCTTTTTTGTGAGTAACTAAATACCCCAAATTCTTCAAATTTTTAACAATTACAGGTACTTCATCATCAATTATCAGTATCTGAGTTCTCCCCCTTTTTTCTTGAATTGTTTCAGTACTACTCTCATGTGATATTGTTTTTTCTAAATGTTCAATGTTCAAGAAAAAGTTTTGCATTTTGTATCTTAAGACTTTCATAAAACACCCCTCATATATTTATAGTTTTTTTAACTTAAAAATTTTTATTGTAAATATGTACTTAGATTATACTTCTAAATCACAAACAAACAGTACTATCTATATCAAGATAGTACCAATTATGCTATTTTACGTATCTTTACAGCCTTGGTGCAATACACCTCATTGAATCTTATTCTATATAACATAATTTACTTCACTATCCACACCTCAAAAGCCATCGTTATGATGGCTTTTCAGATTCTCCCTTGGATCCTTAATCCGCGATATATACAATTAATGCTCTAACTGTTGTAGTAATTGTTTCAATATTTTTATAGTCTTCTCATGTTCGTGTTTGTTATACAGGAGTTCGTTTTTTCTTATCTCTTTTATATTGTATTCATACCAATCAAGTAATCTTGAAATAGTTTTTACATATCTATCTTTGTCTTGAGGGTAATTTAATGAATTTAATATTTTAGTATAATTCCTTATATAGTTTTCTCTTGTATACTCATTTATTGTATTAATCAACCCTTGTAATTCAAATTCAAGAATTTCATCTATACTCATCAAAGAACACTCCTTTCTCGTATGAAAACATAGGAAAATGTAGATATCAATCTACAATTTCATCCCTATGGTTGTGTATTGCATACTTCTGGATCTTGTGTTTCATCACAGAAATCTGCAGATAGGTTAATTGACGATGCATTAAATGCAATTGAGATAACCAATACGACAATCATTAGGATTCCTAATAACTTTTTCATACTTGCCTCCTTATGCTTTAATTATATTTTGTGATATAATAAAAAAAACGGACAGTTTTGTCCGTTTAACAAGAAAGAAGTGAAAACAATGGATATCCAAACCAAGTATATACTTCATTTAGATGAATTACGTAAAGAGGCCAAAATCAAGTTGAGTGCCTTCTATAAAAACATAGTCGATGAACGCACATATAGAAGATATAGAAAAGGGGACACAAAACCTTCTCAAGAAATCCTATTAGCCTTCTTTGATAGACTAGGGTTATCTCATGATGAGTTCTATAATTCTTTTTATAAGAGTGATCAACTAGACTATAATAGAATTGGTAGGTTATTTGCTCTCATAACAAACAATCGTTTGAATGAAGCATACGAGGAACTAAAGATTCTAAATAGTAAACGACTAATAACAAATGAATCAAAAAGGTTTTTGGAGTTATGTAATATTTTTTATGAGATATATTCACCAAATCCTTCATACCCACAGATATTGAATAATCTTAGAAAATTAATTGATTATCCTAAATGTACGAATAAGAAACTTTTCTCATTTACTGAATTAGCAGCAATTAGACAAATTGCTGTAATCCAGTCAAAATATAAAAAATATGAAGATGCGAATATCTTTTATAAGATACTAACAACAGAAGGATTTATGAGTTTAACAACAAATAACAGATACTTCTTAGGACCATATTATGCATCTTTATCGCAAATATATGGTGAGAAAGGTGATTTAGAACTATCGTTAGAAGTTGCTGAAAAAGGTATTGATTTCAGCTTGAAAAATAAAGATCATAGATCACTACCAAAACTTTACTACTTTGCATCTTTATGTAACTTTAGATTAGGACTTAAAGAAACTGCATTTGAACTAGCAAAGAAATCAATAGCTATCTGTATTGCTACAGGAGATACTGCAACATTCAAAAGATACAATAATTATTATATAAAGGAGCAGGGGTTTACTTTTGATATGATCCATAACGTTAGATAAGGAAAACATTATACAATCAAAAAAGGAACAATTTATGTTCCTTTTATTTTGAACCCAATTTTAAAAGAAGGTGTTTTTTATGAAATAATTATTCCAACTATTTCTTAGCAGCTATAACAGACATCTCTACTAAGATACCTTCTCTAGCCATACTTGCTTCTACAGTAGTTCTAGCTGGTTCATAACAATCTATTACCCAGTTATCCCAAACACTGTTCATTTCACTAAACATAGACATATCTTTTACATAGATAGTAACTGATAATACATGTTTTCTAGATGAACCATATTTTTCTAGTAATGCTTCAACTTTATTTAGTACCTCTTTAGTTTGTAATTCCATTGTTGTACCTGCATCCATCGCAGTTTGTCCACATAGATATAGAGTATTATTATGTTCTACAACTCTACTCATTCTACCTGTACCTTCATATCTTTTAATTTCCATCTGTTTTCTCCTTTAATAGTTTATTGATTTCAATTTAATTATTCATTTATATCATAAATTACATTTAACATTATGTACACAATAAAATAAAAAAGATAAAAATTGATAAAATATATGATGTTGTATTCCTATTTGTAAATAGATATAATTAAATCATGAGTATAAAATCGGGAATAATCGATATAAATACCGTATATATTTATGTAAGGAGGAAAACAAGTGGATGAAAATATCATACATCGTGTCTTAGCTGGATATACAAATGATTTTGATCAGCTCATTGAGAAATACTACAATGAGTTATTTGTTTTCATCCATAATCAAGTTAATGACATTGAAATGACTAAAGATGTTTTACAAGAAGTATTTATGAGGTTATATCAAAAACTGAATAAATACGATAGTTCAAAAGCTTCGTTTCGTACTTGGATGTACCGTGTTACATCCAACTATACAATTAGTTATTTGAAGAGAAGTAAATATTATATAAAAGATTATGATTTAAACTTAGTAAGCAGCGAAGAAGATATTCTCGCTGAATGTGTAAAAAGGGATGATGTTAAAAACATACTTAGTTTGATGAAAAAGATTTTGAATAAAAATCATTACCAAATGATGATTCTTCATTTCTTTTCAGATCTAAGTGATGATGAGATTTCTAAAGTAATTGGTGTGTCTAAAAAGACAGTTCAAAACACCATTTCTTTAAGCATCAAAAAAATTAAAGAAGAGTTAGGAGGGGAAACATATGATGTATAAAAAAGAATCTAAATTAAGTAATGATTTTCTTAATAACATAAGAATTTCTGAAACAGAAATTATTATGTCAAGACTATCAGAAACTAAAAAAATAGAAATAAACATACCAACAAGAAGAAAATGGATATTAGCGTTAAACGCAGTAGTTATCTTAGTTGTTGTATCGTTATTCTTTATTATGGGTAATTCCCCAACTAATCCAGATTATACTTTCACTGAAGTATATGATGATTTAATTGAGTTGCAAACATATTTCCACGAACTTGCTCCAAATAGTGACACAGAAACATCCAATAATAATTTAGTTAAATTATCGAGTATTAATCCAGATTATGTTAAACAATATGATTATTTATATAACTTATATCATGATAATGAAATAGTCTATGATAATAGCGATCATGATGAGTACTTCCTAAACGCAAGTATGCACTTTGATCTATTTATAGATATATTAGGAATGTATGAGTATGTACCATTGTTCAAATGGGTAGATTCAGTAGATAATGATTCAATAGATCGATTTAAAATAATGGTTCATGATAATGGCTACTTCACAATAGCTACAATGAAAGAACATGAAGAGTATGAAGAATATAACGTCTTCTATCTAGGGTTAAATGATGATTTATTTGAAATGGATCATATTCGTTATGATGGAGATATAAACATCACAGGTTCAGATACTAGTTTCATCTATTACCAATACCTACAAGAACAACAAACAAAATACATTAATTCTAATGATTATGGTATCTCAGTAGATTACGTATCATTTGAAGATAATACAAGAATTTACTTTGCTAAGGACCATGAAACATTCTTAACTGAAGAAATTGATGAAACTGTTTATAGTATTTCGTACTATGATGTTGAATCAATGATAGATTATTCATTAAGTTTCACAATGGATGAAATCCTCAGTGAAACTTATACACTAAGGAATCAATACGGTTCAGTATTTGGATATTCTGATTATAATACTCAAGATGATACAGTAAGAGTATACTTTAACCTAATGGAAACTACAGGTTGGGATTATGCTTCCTTCCATCCAACGAATGAGGAAGAAAGAGGAGTATATAAAGACGATCAGAAAATATTTACAGACTATAATGTATATTTAAGTAAACAATATAAATATATTAATGTTGGTGTTTCGATTGAAACCGATATTAATGAAATAACAAATGAACTACTAGATTTATCATTATACGACTTAGAGTTCTATAATGGACAAATAGACATGAACTATATCGAAACAATGAGAATAAGCGATTTAGACACCTTTATAAGCAATATTGAAGTTGATGGTAATAACTTCAATGAGTTAACAGATAGAGAATTACTATATCAAAGCCTTAGAAGCATTCTAAGAAATAGTATTTTAGTAGTAGACTAGAATTGGAGAAAAGGATGATAACATGAAAAAGATAATACTTATTTTAATAATGATCTTCACATTAAGTGGATGTGAAGATCTTGGAGAACTACAAGATAACCAAGATGTACCAATAATAAGAGATGATTTGCCTTGTATAAATGAAGAACTTCCATGTGATGATGAAGAACCAGATCCAAATAAAACACAAGAAGAAATATTACAAGATGCAATTGATAATGTATTAGAGGGAATGCAGACAGAAAATGGCTTTGAAGTAGAAGCTGATTCATCAGTTGAGATACTTTATGAAGGTTCTAACTATGCTGTTGCTGCTTCTCATGTTGAACTAGATATTCAAATGGAAAGAGAAGAACAATATTATCTTGAATCTCTATATACAAGAACACAAGATAGTGAAATGAATTATAATAACTTCTTAGTAGCTAGATTAATAGACGGTAGAAGTGGAAATCTTTTGGAATATGCAATTGAAGATACTAAAGTAGAAATATTAAACAGAGTAGATAATCAAACATTCTTTGAGTATGTTGAAGAAGAATCTATATCTTTTGAAGTAGATTTTAAAGTTGAGGACTTTGATACATTGACAAAAGAAACAGATTATGATTATAAAGCAACAATCCTCCTTAAAGACCTGGGGGATCAAGACCTTTTAGATACTCTAAATGAACTAGGGTTTAGTGATTTAGAAAATGAAATGGTAACTTTAGATATACATGTTAATGAAGTGTTTATTAGATACATGTTTACAATAGAATCTAAAGTATTAATAGAAGATGTTACTTTTGATTTAGTTATCGAATCTAAAGTGGAAGCCCACTATACAGATTATGTATATGAAAAAATTAGTATCCATGAACAGCCTTATTATTTAGTATTACCAAGTTCAAAAGAAGAAATAATAAATACATCATCAAATGATGTAATGCCATCAATGGGACTTAATGCTAATGAAGAAGGTTGGGCAAAATTTGATGTCCAACCTGGAATATATATGTTTTATGTTAGTAGTTGGATGCACGGTGTTGAACATACAGTATACGATGAACAAGGTAATGAAGTAGATTTATCAAGTCGTATTGAACTTACAGAAGCACAAACATATTACATCAAACTTCTAAGTCCAGAAGACGCAGAAGTTAATGTTGTTTTTGAGAAACTGGAAATAACAGATTTAGTTGTTGATAACTCATATAATTTATCATCAGGAACTATCACAGGTTATAACGAAGGAGAATATGATGTAAGTACCTATAACTTACAAGGGACTTCAGAAGTTGGCGGAGTGTTATACATCGATGCTTCAATGGTTACATCTAATGTTTATAGAGATGAACTATATATTTCAGGAATGACTGTATGTAGAATTACTGAAGAAGATTTTTGTTATATATTTGTAGAAGCGAACCAAGATGTATTTATTGAGATAAGAGGAGAAGACGTTGGAACATTCACATTCGATTACTATTTTGTAGAAGATATCGAATATGCTTCAGATATAGAATCAATGTACACATTTGATGACTTTGAAGAAGGATACATTCACCATATTAAAGAAGGCGAGTACATCTACATTAAATTTGATATTTTGTTATATGACGAATACTATTTCCGTATTAATCAGTTCTATGTTTATTCAAGATTATATGATTTAGAACTTTATACAGAAGATGGAACATTGGTAGAAATGAATTATAGAGATAAATATGATCTATCTAGAGGTACATATTACATTAAAATATCAACTAACCAAACAAATGTAGTTATGCAGATTGAGTTAAAACAGGAGTAAATAAAAAAAGCGGTAATCGATTGATTACCGCTTTAGTTTAGTTTAATTTGTATTTAAGTAGTGATTAGTGATTTTGATAGTACCATCTTCTAAAGTAAGCTCATAAATAACTTTTCTTAAAACTGAGTTATCGTTTAAATCTAAATATGAAACTTCAAATTTGTTTGTATCAAGTTCAACTGCTGTGAATAAATTGTAGAAATCAGTAATAAATAAGAAATCTGTTTGATTAGAACAATCACCTGGATGTGTTGATACAACATAATCAGTACATAAGAATGGTGCGAAATAGTAATGCGCAACACTATCAAATATGTCTTCGATAAATACGTTTACTTCTTTATCTGAGATAGTGTATGTGATTGATTCAGTTAGAGGTGCTATTTTTAGTGTATCTAGTGAATCTATTTTTACTTTTACTGTATTAGTTGTTGTATTACTACTTGTATCAGTTATATCAAATGATATTTCATAATATACTTGATAACGATAATCTACAATATGAGTAATTGAGTTAATTGTGATTGATAGAGTTTCTGTTAGTAGAGTGTCTCTGTAAGTAATAAATTCATCAATGTCATATTGTGTATTAATGTATGTGTTATATAGAGTTGTACTATCGATTGAAGAATCAAATAAATCTGTTAGGTAATTTACATACATTGATTCAATTCTAGTTTCCAAAGTACCATTAATTTCATCTTGATCAATAGTGTTTGTTATTGATTCCATAAAGGTTATTACACCGAACTCCCCTCTTAGGAAAGATACTTTTGAAGTGATTATCTCTGTAGAAAGAGGTGATTCTTTTTTATATGTGATATTGAATACTGCATCACTCACTTCAGTAATTGAGATTAGGTTATATCTGTAACCATCTAATCTTAATAGAATTAGTTCTGTACGACATTCGTCAGGAATATCTGAATAACCAATTCCCATTGTTTTATGACAGTATTCGTAATCATTATATGTTTCTACTTCTAAAAATACATCTTTGATAAAGGTTTCCGCATCTTCTAAAGAATATGAGAAGTGAGGAGTCCAGTTATACTCAATCATTTTCCATCTGTTATCTTCAAAGATAAACTTAACAGTATATATTTCATGATAATCAGGAAATGAACTTCTTGAAGCCTTAACTTCATATGTAAAGTCTCCTAAATCAGTTACTGTTTCATAATCAAAGAAGTTAACATTAGAACCATGGAAAGCTCTCATATCTTTGTCATAACATAAATCTCTTAAATCCTGTCTGGTTTCCGAGATGTAATCTAAACAGTAATCTGTAATACTTCCTTGGTAATAAGATTGTAAGAATTGCTTAACAGTATTTTTAGCTGCGTTTTCTGTAAAGTTTGTACTTGGATCAATAATTTCAATAAGTTCAAAGTCTAATAGAATATCGTATTCATCATTAATAACCATGTCAACATAGTAAATGTATTTAAATGATGTATCCTCATAAAACTCAATCCTAATTGCATTTCTACCAGATTCTTCATAATCCCATAGGAAGTTCCAAGTAATCCTTAAACCTTGTCTAGCAAGCATTATTTCGTTACAGTCATCTGTCTGTTCTTGGTTAATGAAATAACCATCACAAATTCCTGCAACATCATTGTTGTGATCAAAAGATCTTAAAAGATCACTGATGATGGTTTGAATATAATATTCATCACCATTATCAAAACTATGGTCTGCAACACGAATTGAACTTATGTATAACTCACCTTCAACTGAGACAATATCACCCTCATAAAATACACCTAGATATTCATAGCCTTCCTTAACCGCTGAATACTTGAAATGATTCCCTTCTATTTCATACCAATAGTTATCTAGTAGTAAATATGGAGTGATGTCTTCAGTTTTACATGTGTAATAAGCCTCCCCTATTAGCTTATCGCACTGCTCAGTTGATATTACATTGTTCATAAGTGATTTTAAATCTTGTTCTGTTATTTCTGGTGTTGGTTCAATTTCATTATATTTTATATCTATAATAGAAGTTGAATCATCAACTTCAACATAGATAACAATATCTGTGTCTAGTTTAGTATATGTAATTAAATAGATATTATCTGTTAGTTCACGAATTTGTGATAGTTTAGTATTGTCATCTATAAGTGAAGTTATTTCTGGTTCAATTAAGTTAATAATAGCTTGTTTTTCTTCACTAAGAGTTATTCCATTGTAAGTAATATGTTTAACTTCATAATCTTGACATGAAGATTCTAAACTATCCGTAGTACAAGTTTCACCAATCTGTGATTTCATAATTATAAATGAATCATCTGAAGCTTGGTTTATCGTAATTAAGGTATCGTTGTTTCTTGTTGAAAATATTGCTGGTAAAGGTGTTGAATAAAGAGCTTCATTAATTAACATTGAGTTCTCAAATTGATATACTCCTTCTTTACCTGACACATAGAATGATAAATCATCAAAATCAACATGATTAACATCCATTCCTAAATAATAGAACACAGTCCCATCCAATTCTTCATCATTAATAGATAGAAGAACAGAACCGCGATGTGTTATTGCTGTGTAACCATCTGGTGAAAAGTATAATTCAACTGGATCTATTGAACTGAAATAGCCAAACTCATCAGGACGATATCCAACTTCATATTCACCATTTTCATCGATATCATATACATGGCGAACTCCATCCCAATAAGCATACTCATAAATACGATTATCTTCTGGATTTACATAGATGTTTAAACCATAAGAAGTGAATAAAGTAGTAATAATATTCCCTTCCATATCATAAACTACCATATCAGATTGTTGTCCCGTAGCAGGAGCTACAACAATCTGTCCAAAGTTAGTAACAACAATATCATTAGGATCATATAATATTCCAATACGATCTACCTCTTCAAGAGTATTTATATTGTAAACAATTATTTCACCATTATTTGATTCGGGTAAATCATATCCTTGCGTTACTCTTTTTTGAACTCCAACATATAGTAAATCATCTTTGATAAACATTGTCATAGGTTTATAATCGAACGCTATAGTATCATTTTCCATTGTTTCATAATCAAGCACATGAACAGAGTTTGTATCTGATTCTAAAATAAATAATTTTGTATCAGAAGGATGCTCAAATACTTGATCAATATCATAGTCATAATCATAAATATCATAAGTAATTTCAACATTGTTATACGTATAAGCAAGAGGTAGAACATCACTAGCTATAGCTTCTGTTGGTACTTCAATTTCAGTTTCTTCAAAATCTTCATACTCAATCGTAAAATTAATAGTTTCGAATAAATCAGAATCAAACTTATTTCTAAACTCATTAACAATAGGTTTAAAATCAATATCAATTTTACTTATTTCTGTTTTATCTTTATTAACATATATCTCAACAGGTAACTCATCTAAACTATCTTGATATAAAGATAAAGGTATATTTCTTAAAATATGATATGGATAATAAGCTTCGACAAGAGTTTTTAGACTAGAAAAATCTTCAAATGTAGTGCTTACAAGGTAATAATCTCTTGTTGAAATAGTAGTTTCTGTAATAGTATAAACATCACTAAAATTGATTGTAGAATCTTCATCATCTATTTCACCAATTTCTAATCCTTCATTTTTGTAGTATGTTCCTTCATTATAACTAGTGTAATAATCAACATAACTACCGTAAGTGTCAAATAAATAACTATTAGTATGTGTTCCCCAATCATTAGTAATTGTTCTTGTGAAATCATATACCTCATGATCACCTTGTTGATCATATCTAATCTCTAATATGACATCAATTATATCTTCATTAATCTTTGAGTAATACGTTGTCGTTTCGGTATGACTAGTAGATGTATTCATTTTTTCCATTGCATCTTCAAAAGTTGAATCTGCAGTAATAATAGGATTGTCTGGATCATCAGGGTCATTTGTACAACTAAGATCCTCTGGATTTAACTCACAAAATTCAGCTTCACACTCATCTCCCTCACAGTCTGCTGGGACTGTAGGTGTATTACAAGCTGAGAGTGAAACGAATATTGTTAAAAGTAATAGCATGCTAAGTAATCTTTTCATTTTATGCTCCTTTCAAACTATGCAGTATTTGTCTCTATAAATTATTATACATATATATATACGTTATTAAAATAGGATGTTCCCGAAATAAATAAAAACTATCATAAATTCATATAAAAAAAATAGTAATTAAATAAGAATAAAAATGTTTGCTTGTAAGCGTTTTTATGATAGAATATGGTGTGATGAAAATCATTAGTAAATTATAAGGAGAATATTATGGAAAATATTAAAATCGTTATATGGGGATTTGGGGCTATGGGTAAAGGAATGGCCGATATGTTATTAACTAAAAAAGGTGTTGAAATTACTGGTGTTTGTGACTTACATCCAGACCTTGTTGGTAATAGCATTTTTAATGTATTAGAAGAGAAACAAAACAATCATCCAGAAGTTATCGTTAGTGATGATATAAATGGTCTTCTAAATAAAGAAAATTGTGACTTAGTATTATTATGTACAGACTCATTCACTAAAAAAGCTTTTCCTAAGATGAAAATGATCTTAGAAAAAGGGATAAATTGTATAAGTACAGCAGAAGAAATGGCGTATCCTAAAGCACAGGAACCAGAACTAGCAGAAGAACTAAATCAAATAGCTAAAGATAATGGTGTTACTGTATTAGGAACAGGGATTAATCCTGGGTTTATTATGGACTTACTTGTTATAGCATTAAGTGGTACAATGTATAGTGTAGAACACATTGAAGCAAATCGTGTAAACAGTCTTTCTCCATTCGGCCCAGCCGTAATGGAAGAACAAGGTGTTGGAATCACTTTAGATACTTTTAATAAAGGTGTTGAAGATGGATCACTAGCAGGACATGTAGGATTTGCTGAAAGTATTTATATGATTGCAGATGCACTAGGTAAAAAACTTGATGGTTTCCAGCAACAAATGAAACCAATCGTTACAACTGTAGACCGTAAAAGTAAATACGGTGAAGCATTAAAAGGTAACGTAGCTGGAGTAAACATGACAGGACAAGGGTTAGTTGATGGAGAAGTATTCATTGATATGAAACATCCTCAACAAATAGAACCTGAAATGGAAGGAACACATACAGGAGACTATATCAACATTAAAGGTAACCCAGAAGTTCACATGGCAATTACACCAGAAATAGATGGTGGAATTGGAACTATAGCAATGTGTGTAAACATGATTCCTCATGTTTTAAACGCAAGACCGGGATTAAAAACAATGATTGATTTACCAGTACCAAGAGCAATATTAGGAGACATGCGCGAATTACTCGAAGATTAATACAATCTAAGGAGTGAATCATATGGCTGAAGGAACTAAAAAGACAAGTACAAAAACACCAACTACTACAAAGAAACCAACTACTACAAAGAAACCAACAGCAAAAAAACCAACAACTAAAAAAACTACTACAACTACTACAAAGAAAACAACACCAAGCACAACTAAAAAAACTACTACAAAAACAGTGACAGATTCTAAGAAACCTGTCTCAAAAGGAGTAGCAGCTTTACGTTCTGAAGTACCTAAGAAAAATACAAAAACTACCTCTAAAAGTGTCAAAACCGATCAAAAAGTATCAAATTTGACCTCTGGAGAAGTCAAAACCACTAAAAATCCACAAAATAAGAAACCTACAAAAAAGAAATCAAAAGTTAGTGGAAGAATAAAAAAACAAGAAGAGTTAACAACATTAGAAGTATTAGAACAGGCAATTGAACATAAAGAAATTACTGAGAGAAAACCTCTAGGAAAAACATTCTATTTGTTATTTGGAATTATATTATTTTTAGGATCATTCTTCTATATCAACAATATCGTTTACGATAATGGTGATATGCTGCAAAGTGCAATCTTTGCATTTGCCGCAGTATTTATTGTGTTTGTATTAATGTTGTTTAACGCACATAAGTTGGTATTTAATTTCTTTGTATTACCTTTTAAAAGATTGTTTAAACAATCAAGAAAAGAGATAAACAAAGAAATAGTATTTAGTGTTGGTAAAAGTAAAGTACAAACTACATTTAATAAGTATCGTAGTTTATTCACTTTAATCTTATACTTCTTAATAGCAGGATTATTAGTCTATGCTTCAGTAAGAGGTTCAATAGAACAAGGTGATAAGATACTACAATTAATATCTAGTGCTTTAATAACATTCTTAATTTTCTTAGTTGTTGTTTGTTCATGGCAGTATCTATTTAACATTATTCCTAGTTTACTAGAAAAAAGCATTGATGCGAAGAATGGATTCATTCTTACCCTAAGTGCTGCAGTAATAGTGATCTATATTGTGTTTATTATATTAGATATTGTTTACTTATCAGAAATAATGATCTTTGTACTAATAATTGGTTTTGTTGCTTTATTAGGTGTAAACCTTAATATGATTGTTGGAGAGATTAATATCTTCCAAAATTTACGAGGAAGAAAAAATAAGGCAATAACACGTATTGTATTTATAGTATTCTTTGGATTCCATATTTATGTAATATTATATGCAAGCGTAGTAGCTTACAGTATTTATAACTGGGAACCAGATTCATTTGTTTTCAATTCAAGCGACTACGAAACAGAAATAGTAACAGATTTAACAGATTGGGGAGGAGCCCCAATCGGTGATGTTTATTACAATGATGGAACAGCAATTGTACCATTAGGACATATCTATGACATCAATGGTGAAGAAATAACTGAATGGTTAAATGACGATATGATACCACCATTTGACGTTTACGATGAGTTTGGAGTAATTATCACCTTCACAGACGAAAACGGACAGGCAGTAGATTTAGCAGTTCCACCAGGAGAATTAGAAATGACAACATGTGAGACATTCTACTATGATGGAGAATTTGCCTGTGTTATAAATGTACCACAACCACATACATACGGAGATTTCCTATATTGGACTGTAGTAACAGTCTCAACTATAGGTTATGGAGATGTCCATCCTTCAACAGAATATAATATCGCAATGGGATGGGGAGCATTCTTAGGTATATATGGGTTAACCTTCTTTGCTTTGAGTATTTCATTTGTAAGTAATATTGCAATGGAAGGTGTAAACTCTGCTAGAGAGGAAAACAGAAGAAATGATAAATAAAGGAACATACGTACGGATCAGAAGAACTTTATTAAAATCAGATGAAAGAAGTCCTAACTTACCAGAAGACACAAAACAAGTACCTTTTAAAATGTGGGTTAAAGGATATCTTTTAGAAGATGCTGATTTATTTGATATAGTAACAGTAAAAACATTAACAGGAAGATTAGAAACAGGAAGACTAAAAGAGGCAAATCCACCATATAAACATACATATGGTGATTTTGTTCAAGAGATACTTACATTACGTGATATAATTCACCAAGATATGGACGGTGAAAACGATGAGTAAAAACTATACAGAGTTCATGGATAGAAGAAACGAAATAATGAAAAAATCTGTTGGTATCGACTATAATAAATATGAGCAAAAAGGTATCGGTTTTGACTTCGAATTAATGATGAATGATCAAGGGTATGATCTTGATAAAATCGTTAAGATTCAAAGTGAAAATATGGTAGGTAAAACTCCTCTTGTGGAGCTCAAAAACATAACTAAGTATGCTCGTAAGTATGCTCAAAGTGGTAAAGGAGCAAGAATCTTCCTAAAAGATGAAGCGGCTAATCTAAGCGGTTCGTTCAAGGCTAGACGTGCTGCTTTAGCAGTAAATCAAGCGAAAGAACTAGGATACAAGGGAGTAATAGCTGCAACCAGTGGAAATTACGGTGCTGCAGTAGCTGCTTTAGCAGCAAAAAAAGGACTAAAATGTATCATAGTTCAAGAGTGTTTTGATTCTAAAAATAATAGCCAACCAGAGATAGCTGAAAAGGCAAGAAAATGTGAAGCATATGGAGCTGAAGTTGTCCAACTTTCAGTGGGTCCAGAACTCTTCTATACATTCTTAAAATTATTAGACGAAACAGGATATTTTAATGCTTCATTATATTCACCATATGGTATAAAAGGTATTGAAACATTAGGTCATGAAATCGCAGATGAAATAATGGCAAAAGAAGGTAAATTTCCTGAAGCTGTAGTCATAACAAATGCAGGCGGAGGTAACTTAACTGGAACTGCAAGAGGATTAAAAGATGCAGGAGCATTAAATGCGCAAATTATAGCTGCTTCAGTTAATCTATATGGTCTACATATGGCCAGTGATAATGATTTTAATAGAAAATCATTTACCACAGGACATACAGGATTTGGTATTCCATTTAGTACATATCCTGACAGATCAGATGTACCAAGAAGCGCCGCTAGACCATTACGTTATATGGATAGATACTTAATGGTTAACCAAGGTAGTGTTTTCTTTATGACAGAAGCACTTGCCCAATTAGAGGGTATGGAAAGAGGTCCAGCTGGAAACACTAGTTTAGCTGCTGCCTTTAGTCTTGCACAAGAAATGAATGAAGATGATATCATCGTTGTTCAAGAAACTGAATACACAGGTGCAGGTAAACATATCCAACCACAACTATCATTTGCCAAAAAGAATGGTGTAGAAATCTTATTTGGTAATCCTTTAGAGGAAAAACCTGGTAAAAACATTATTCTACCTAAAGATGGTAGTTACTTAAAACATCAAGAAATAAATATGGTTGATTTACAAAAATCATACTTAAAAAGATATAAAGAAACTGAATTAACAACTGATGACTATCAATTTCTAGCTGATGAACTTAGAATAACCTGTCAAGAAGTTGAAGATTTACTTAAATAGGAGGAATTATGAAAGAAAGAATTGATGACTTTGAAGTAAGAAGACAACACCTTAAAGGTATGTCTGATGCTGAACTAAAAGCTTACTTCTTAAAACTAGCTGACAAAATTGTTGATCCTTTGCTAGATTTAGCCTATAAAAACACTTCAAAATCTATTGAAAGAAGTGTACTTCTTCGTATGGGATTTAGTTCTATAGAAGCTAAAGGAATTGTAGAGGTTTTAAACGAAAATGATTTACTTAAAAAAGGAACTGGTCACTGCGTATATTTAGTGGCTAAGAAAAATGATATTGATATTCACGAAGCAGGTCTTTTAATACAAAATGGCGATGAAATCGACTACTTAATGGAGCATTTTAATTATTATGAATAATATTATGCCAAATGAGAAATTAGATATTCGTGAATTGCTAAAAGACCTAGAAAATTATGTACCAAAAAAACGTGGATGGGTATGGAGAGATATCTCTCCACAGAAAATTGGTGAGTTTACTTACCAACAAGCAAGTCCAGGACTTAAAAATTTCGTTCCACTACCAAGTGCACGAAACATTGGGAACATTGATCCCCAACCTGATGCTGTAATTACTACAGAAATTGCATCAGGACGTTTTGAAGATGACATTAGAAGAATGAGAATGGCGGCTTACCATGGCGCAGATCACGTAATGGTTATTAGAACAGCAGGACAATCTCACTTTGATGGATTACTAGAGGGAACGCCACAAGGAATAGGTGGAATTCCAGTAACTCGTAAACAACTTAGAGCCCAGCGTAAAGCATTAGATATCATCGAGGAGGAAGTAGGAAGACCTATTAACTATCATAGTTATGTATCAGGTGTAGCTGGACCAGAAATCGCTGTATTATTCACTGAAGAGGGTGTTAATGGTGCCCATCAGGATCCGCAATACAACGTTTTATATAGAAATATCAACGCAATTCGTAGTTTTGTTGACGCTGCCGAGAGTAAAAAAGTTATGGCATACGCGTCAATGGCTCAAATTGATGGAGCACATAATGCAAATGCAACAGCCAGAGATGCCTGGAAGGTTATGCCTGAGCTGTTAGTACAACATATTGTGAATTCACGTTTCAGTGAAAGAATTGGAATCGAAAAAGAGAACATTTGTTTGTCAACTGTACCTCCTGCAGCATCTCCAACTCCAGATTTGAAACTTAATTTACCATATGCAGTTGCATTAAGAGAGTTCTTAAGTGACTATAAAATGAGAGCACAAATGAATACAAAATATATGGATTCATCAACACGTGAAGCAACAGTAACACATGTATTGAATCTGTTAATTTCACGTCTAACAAGTGCTGATATTCAATCAACTATCACTCCTGATGAAGGAAGAAACGTACCATGGCATATTTATAACATAGAAGCACTTGATACGGCAAAACAAGCTATGGTAGGAATGGATGATTTACTAAGCATGGTCAACCTGAAAGAAGAAGGTTACTTGCAAGACAAAAAAAGAGAGATTCAAGAACGTGCTGTTTTAATGATGGAAGAGATCATTGAAATGGGTGGTTACTTCAATGCAGTTGAAGCTGGAATGTTTGTTGATAGTGGTGAATATCCACAAAGAAATGGAGACGGAATTAGCCGTGATATGAATGGTGGAGTAGGTGCAGGAACAGTCGTTGAAAGAGACACTGACTACATGGCACCTGTAACAGCACATTATGGGTATAATAACGTTGAACAATTCGATAAAAATGCAAAAAATGATCCATCTACCTTAATTGGAGGATGTACTTTCGAGAAACCTGAGATGATTAAGTTCATTGATGAGCTTGATGAGACAGATAATGTATATTTAAGAATGGATAAAACTGAAAAATACCGTACAGGTAAGGTTATAAAACCGGAAGTTGAATGGCTTGGAGATGGAATTGTAACTGTTGATTTATTTTTCCCAACTAACGTTAGAGCCGCGGAGGCAGCAGCTTTAGTAACTGGTGCTAAAATGAATTTGAGCGATGTAGAGGTAATTCACAAAGAAATCTTACATCCGAGTGAAGGAACAAGAATTCAAATTAAAGGGACATTTAATTTTGATATAAATGTTGACCAATTAGTTTTACCAGAAGAAATAAAGGTACATTCTGAAGACGAAATAATTGATTATGTTAAGAAAAATCCTATCCGTGTTGTAGCAGGTACTGCAGGTAATGATGAACACAGTGTTGGTATCAGAGAAGTGCTAGATATTAAGCATGGTGGAGTAGAGAAATATGGAATTAAGTATGAGTATTTAGGTACGTCAGTACCTATTGAAAAATTTGTTGATGCAGCCATAGAAACTAAGAGTCAAGTTATCATGATGTCTACAATAATTTCACATGATGATATTCATTATAAGAGTATGCAGAAACTGCATAACTACGCTGTTGAAAAGGGTGTTAGAGATCAATTAGTATTAATAGCTGGTGGTACACAGGTAACTCCTGAGATTGCCAGAAAAAATAAAATGGATCAAGGATTTGGTAGAGGTACAAAAGGTATTCATATAGCTAGTTTTGTCTTAGATAAATTTAGAGAAATGAAGAAATAACTTTTGCATATAGATGTATTAGTAGCTGAAATTGGTTCAACTACTACATTAGTTAATGCCTTTCAAATCCATAACGAAAATCCAGCATTTTTAGGACGTGGTGTTGCCAACACCACTGTTTCTAGTGATGTTAATGAAGGGCTTAATCAAGCCATAAATGACTTGTGTAAGAACTTAAATACTGATAAAATTACATATGATGAAATGTTTGCATCATCAAGTGCAGCCGGAGGTTTACGAATGTCAGTTCATGGCCTAGTTTATGAGATGACGGTACGAGCTTCAAAAGAAGCAGCACTTAATGCTGGAGCAAATATTCATCTTGTTACTGCAGGTAAAATAAGGGATAGAGATCTTAAAAAAATAGTTGAAATTAAGCCAAATATTATTTTAATAGCAGGTGGGACAGACTATGGAGAAAGTGAAACTGCTCTATATAATATAGAAAGAGTATTGGATTTAGACTTAAAAATACCAATTATTTATGCAGGAAATATTGTAAATCACGAAGAAATAAACGAATTGTTCAAAAATCGTAAAGTATCCAAATTACTAAAAATTGTTGAGAACGTTTATCCTCGTGTAGACTACTTAAATATATTACCGTTAAGAAAAGTTATATATGAAACTTTTGAGGAAAATATTATTCATGCTAATGGAATGAACCATATTTTTAAAATGGTTAATCAAAAAATTATGCCTACACCAGGTAGTGTAATGGAATCAACTATGAATTTGTATGAAAATTTAGGAAATTTAATGACAATTGATGTTGGTGGAGCTACAACTGATGTACATTCAATCGCAATACCGAGTGATGATTTTAAGGAATATTTAGAAGGTGAACCACTTTCAAAGCGCACAGTTGAGGGAGATTTAGGAGTGTTCATCAATCATGATAACGTAGTAAAAATGTATCAAAAAAGTGAGTTAGCTGAGTTAGTAGGAGTCCAAGAAGCAAGATTGGATGAACTATTAGACACATATTCGTACATTCCAATAGAAAATGATGAAAAAGCACTAGTTTACGAATTGACACGTAAATGTACACACCTTGCACTTGATCGTCATGTTGGTGATTTGAAAAGAGTTTTTACGAGTTCAGGACAAAAAATTATACCTGAGGGTAAAGACTTAACACAAATTGAAAAAATTATAGTTACTGGTGGAGCTTTAATAAATTTAGAGAACACTGAAAAAATTATAGAAGATTACATGAAAAAAAATCCGACAAAATTGTTACCAAGTAAAAATGTTAAAATTTTGAGAGATCATGATTATATAATGGCATCTGTCGGAGTACTGTCTTTGAAATATCCAGAGATAGCATTAAAATTATTAAGAAAATCATTAAGAATTGGGTGATTTTATGTTTCCAAGAGTTATAATTGACTTAAAAAAGTATAGACATAATCTTAGATTTTTACTAGATACATGTCATAGGAATGGACTTTCTGTTATGGGAGTATCAAAAGTATTTTGTGCTGACCAGAACCTTGTTAATATAATGATTGAAGAGAAAGTTGATTATATAGCTGATTCACGAATTCAAAATCTGAGTACAATAATTACAGATATTCCTAAGGTTCTACTCAGATTACCTATGCATGGTGAAGTTGATGAAGTTGTAAAACATTCTGACATATCATTGAATTCAGAGCTCTCTACAATGAAGTTACTAGATAGTGCTGCGGGGAAATATAACAAAAAACATGGTGTAATTGTTATGATTGACCTAGGTGACTTAAGAGAGGGTATTTTTGATAGTAAATTAGTATATAGTACTATTGAAAGTATACTAAATATGTCAAACATTGAGTTAAAAGGAATAGGTGTAAACTTAACATGCTATGGTGGTGTTATTCCGACTCCTGATATACTTAATCAATTAGTCGAGTATAAACACAGTATTGAGGAAAAATACGATGTGAAGCTAGATATTGTAAGTGGAGGAAACTCCTCCAATATAGAAATGATGCTTGAGGGTAATATGCCACCTGAAATAAATAATATCAGATTAGGTGAAAGCGTTGTATTAGGCCGAGAAACTGCTTATGGTAATTTTATAGATAATACATATGATGATGTGTTTTGTCTCGAGGCAGATATCATCGAGCTTAAAGAGAAACCTTCTGTTCCGATAGGTCAAATTGGTATGAATGCATTTGGCAAAGTACCGGAATTTGAAGATAAAGGTAACATAGTTAGAGCTATTCTAGCGATAGGTAAACAAGATGTAGATCATAATGAACTGATACCGTTTGATACTATCAAACCAATAGGTTCAAGTAGTGATCATATCATTCTCGACGTGTCTGATGCACACAATACATATGAGGTAGGAGACACTATGTTGTTTAAATTGACCTATGCCTCTATTTTAAGTCTTATGACTTCGAAGTATGTGACTAAAACATATGAATAAGATGTATAGAAAGACATACGCTGAAATAAATCTTGTTAACCTATTAGAAAATTATAAAAACGTTCAAAAAATTGTAAAAAGTAAGAAAGTTATACCTGTTGTGAAGGCGAATGCCTATGGACATGGATCAATTGAAGTTACTAAGTATTTAGTGAGTGCAGGTGTTGACCAATTTGCTGTTAGTTTATTAGAGGAAGCTTTGGAATTGAGAAAACACTTCTCAGATATAGATATATTAGTTATGGGAATTGTTGAAGATCATGGGCTTCTAATTGCAAGTGAGAATCAAATTACAGTGACTATTAGTAATTGGGATCAACTTCAAAATTTACCTAAAATTGATGGAAAATTGAAGGTTCACCTAAAAATCGATACAGGAATGAACAGATTAGGTTTTAAAAGTACAGGAAGTATAAAAAAAGTTGTTGATGAATTATGTTCAAATGATTTTATAGATCTTGAGGGAATTTATACTCATTTTAGTACAGCTGATGTGGATAAGTCATTCTACGATATACAAATGAGAAGATTCAATGAAGTGTTAAATTTATTAGATTATGACTTTAAAATGATACATGTATCCAATTCGAGCTCTGCAATAAAGTATGAAAATGATATTGATTTTACTACTCATGTAAGACTAGGAATTAGCCTATATGGTTTAACCTTAGATGAAAATGTAAATTTCTTGAAAACGACATTTACATTGAAGACGAGAATCAGTCAGATAAAAGTATTGGAACCAGGTGATAAAGTTGGTTATGGTGCCACTTATACCGCCAAACAAAGAGAAATAATTGGGGTTTTACCTATTGGTTATGCTGATGGATTTATCAGAAAAAACCAAGGTGGAGATGTTGAAATAGACGGAAAAAGATATCCAATTATTGGAAGAATTTGTATGGATCAAATGTTTATAAAAATAGATGAAAATATATTGAAAACTGATGAAGTTAAACTGTTTGGTAATTTAGTGTCGATTGATGAGGTCGCTGACCGCCTTGATACAATTAATTATGAAGTTATATGTGAAATTACATCTCGAGTTCCGAGAAAGTATATATATTAGAAGGGAGGAATACAATGAAGATTAATGTTTATTCAGAGATAGGAAAACTACAAACAGTCTTATTACATAGGCCTGGAAAAGAGTTAGAAAACCTTACACCTGATATATTAGAAAGATTATTATTCGATGATATTCCCTATTTAAAAGTTGCTCAAGAAGAGCATGATGCTTTTGCTCAAACACTAAGAGACAATGGTGTTGAAGTACTATATATAAAAGATATGGTAATAGAAGCATTAGATAACCATCCAGAAGTTAGAAATGACTTCATTAATCAATTTATTGAAGAATCAAACATTGTATCTAAATCAGTTAAAACGGCTTTATATAAGTATTTAATAAGTTTAGATAATAATGCTTTAGTCAATAAAATGATTGAGGGAGTAAGAACACACGAAGTTAAAATAAAATCAAAAGTCCATATTATGGATATGTTAGAAGACGAATATCCATTCTTCACAGATCCAATGCCAAACATCTTATTCCAAAGAGATCCTTTTGCTTCAATTGGTGATGGTCTAGCCATCAACAATATGATGACAGATGCAAGACAAAGAGAAACATTACTTAGTGAGTATATGTTTAAATATCATCCACGCTTTGAGAATGAAAATATCCCAATGTACAAAAAACGTACAACAAGATATAAATCAGAAGGTGGAGATATGCTAGTTTTAAATGAAGAAACACTGGCTATTGGTATAAGTAAAAGAACTGATCCAAGAGCAATAGAGGCATTAGCTGATAAATTATTTGAAGCTAATACATCATTTAAAACAATCCTTGCATTTAACATCCCTAAAACACGAGCATTTATGCATCTTGATACAGTATTTACGCAAGTAGATTATGGTGTTTTTACAATCCATCCAGGGATTATGAAAGAACTAACAATCTTTGAAGTAACCAGAAATGGTGACGGTTTTAAGGTATCAAAAGTGGTAACAACCCTTGAAGATATATTAGAAAAACATTTAAAACGTCCTATCAAACTAATTAACTGTGGTGGTAATGATATGATTACCTCAGGACGTGAACAATGGAATGATGGTGCTAATACATTAGCTATCGCACCAGGAGTAGTAATCGTTTATCAACGTAATCATGTGACAAACGAAATACTAAGAAAAGAAGGAATCAAAGTACTTGAAATCCCTTCTAGTGAGTTATCTCGTGGTAGAGGTGGACCTCGTTGTATGAGTATGCCTATTTACCGTGAAGAAATTTAATTTTGAGGAGAATATTTATGAATTTAAAAGGCCGTAATTTTATTACATTACTAGATTTCACACCAGAAGAAATCACTTATTTAATCGACCTTTCAGCAAGGTTAAAAAAAGAAAAATATGAAGGAATTTCACACAAAGTATTACCAGATAAAAACGTAGTATTATTATTTCAAAAAGACTCAACAAGAACACGTTGTGCTTTCGAAGTAGGAGCTATGGATTTAGGTATGGGTGTTACTTACTTAGGACCTAACGGTAGCCAAATGAACAAAAAAGAATCAGTAAAAGATACAGCTAGAGTATTAGGTAGAATGTATGATGGAATCGAATTCCGTGGTTATAAACAAGAACATGTAGAATTACTAGGAGAATTCGCAGGAGTTCCTGTATGGAATGGTCTAACAGACGTATACCATCCAACACAAATCCTAGCTGATTTCCTAACAATCAAAGAAGTATTTGGAAAACTAAAAGGAATTAACTTTACATATGTTGGAGACTCAAGAAACAACATGGGTAACAGTTTAATGATCGGTAGCGCTAAACTAGGATTAAACTTTACAGGAGTAGCTCCAAAAGAGCTATGGCCAGACCAAGAATTAATTGATGAATGTTTAGAACTAGCTAAAGTATCAGGTTCAACAATCAACTTCACAGAAGACAAAGTAGAAGGAACAACTAACGCAGACGTAGTATACACTGACGTATGGGTAAGTATGGGAGAACCTAAAGAAGTATGGAACACTCGTTTAGCACAATTATCTCCATATCAAGTAGATGCAGAAATGATGTCAAACGCTAAAGATACAGCTATCTTCATGCACTGTTTACCAGCATTCCACGGTAAAAACACAGATGTAGGTAGAGATATTGCAGAAAACTTTGGAGAAAAGTTTGCTGCTGTTAAAAATGGTGAAATGGAAGTAACAGACGAAGTAATCGAATCAAAACAATCAGTAGTATTCCAAGAAGCAGAAAACAGAATGCATACAATCAAAGCGGTAATGTTAGCTTCATTAGTTGATAAATATGAGTAGATACGTTGTTTCTTTAGGAGGAAATGCCCTAGGTAAAAACCCTGAAGAACAAAAAGAATTACTAAAGACAGTAGCGAAACCAATTGTTGAACTAATCAAACAAGGTCACGAAGTAGTAATAGCCCATGGTAACGGACCTCAAGTAGGAATGATTAACCTATCATTCACAGAATCTACTTCAACACCTAATATGCCTTTCCCTGAATGTGGAGCAATGAGCCAAGGTTACATCGGTTTCCATATGCAAAACGCAGTAGGAAACGAATTAACTACACAGAACATCAAAAAATCAATCGCATCACTTGTAACACAAGTAATCGTTGATGAAAATGATGAAGCATTCCAAAATCCACGTAAACCAATCGGTTCTTTCTATACAGCTGAAGAAGCAAAAGTATTTGAAGAAACAATGGGTTATACAATGGTGGAAGATTCAGGTAGAGGATACAGAAGAGTAGTACCTTCACCACTTCCAATTGACGTAAAAGAAAAAGAAATGGTTAAATCATTACTTCGTGATGGACATATCGTAATCACAGTAGGTGGTGGCGGTATACCAGTAATCGAAAAAGATGGATTACTTACAGGAGTTGCAGCAGTAATTGATAAAGATAACGCCAGCGAAAAATTAGCTGAGCTAATTGACGCTGATTACTTAGTTATCCTAACCGCTGTTGATAATGTTTATATCAACTTCGGTAAACCAAACCAAGAGAAACTAGAAGAAATCAAAACATCAAGACTTCAAGAACTAGTAAACGAAGGACATTTTGCTCCAGGAAGTATGCTTCCTAAAATTAACGCAACAATGAAATTCGCCAATAAAGGTAAAACATCAATTATCGCATCACTTAACAATGCACAAGAAGCATTTAACCTACAAGCTGGAACGATTATCACAAAATAATAAAGGCATTTTAAAATGCCTTTTTTTAATGTTATAATTAGAGAGTAAAGAAAGGGGATTTTTTTATGAATACTTTATGTATAAAGATGGAAATCAGATAAATACTTACGAAGAAAACATCCAAACTAATCGTTGGTTTGTTGGTCCTGAGTACTATTTTGATATTCAGAGATTTAACGAAGAGAACGTCGAACAAAATGAATCAACATTCCTTAATATAGGCGCTGGATTAACATTTAATGGAATGACATATACCGAATATATCACAAGACACACTGCTCTGTTTGATATGATTGAGACGAATAATTACGTTGATGGAAGTAACATAATAATGAATGGGGTAACATATAATATAGAAGATGGTTTAGAAGCATTTTATTTACCATATATTCCTGGAGAATATACAGGAATATTCGATGATGTATACAATAATTAACATAATATAATTAAAGGCATTTCAAATTGCCTTTTTTTAGTGATATAATAAATTAATGTGAAAGGTTGATAACAATGAAAAAGACAATAATTATATTAATCTTTACTTTGGTTTTATCGCTAACAGCTTGTAGAAAAGAACTGGAGTATCCATGTAACGAACAAGATGAAGTTTTCATCAACTTTTTTGGTGATTTGGAATATACCATTAGCGAAGTCAATATCGGTAAGTTGAACCAATGTAATAACGCTGTAGATACCTTAGAATCAGCTACAAACAAGATAGATAATCTAAAAGCCAAAATAGAAGAAAAAGAATCAATGATTCATCCTGATATATCAGCTTTTCAAGAATATATCAGCTATGAATCAAATCATCGGTATTATCACGATGATTTGATCCATTATGACATCTTTGATACATATAGTAATACAACAGAACTAGAGTATATAGCTGAAGTGTTTATGAATGTTGATATCTTTACAACTTATTATGATAATCCTGAAGAAGGTAAACTAAACAATGTAAGAAACTCAGATGAGTTTTATAAGCTTAGATATTATGTAAACTCTGATTATCTATATTATGTTCAATACCATAATGAATCAGGTTCACAGTTCACGGTATCAAGAATCTACTTTGATGAATTTGATAAATTATACTTTGATGAAGTTACATACTACGGAGAAGATGCTAACTACACATATAGTTATATAGCGTACGAAGAAGGTGTTGGAGGTCTAAGAGCAGACTACAAAGAGTATGAGAAGTACCGCGGTATCCTCTATATCCAACAAGCTAATTTTGAAGAAAACAGTTATCAAGAATACTATCTAAGTAACTACGCTGATCACATCTTTAGGTACAATAATATTGATGCTGACAACCAACAAATAATAAGATACACAGAAGATCCAGAAGGTTACTTCTTAAGCCTATCACAATATAATGACAATGGCTTTGTTTATGGAAGAGTAGTAGATACAAGAAATGATTTAAATGACTATAGATTTAATATCGAGTACCTTGATGGATGGGATTATTATTTCCAACATGGACTTTATCACGATGAAACCTTAATTGAACACGATACCCCAATGGAAGTAGTAGTAAGACTAGGTATCGGGAGAATAGATGGATACTTACAAGCAGAACAACAGTTTGAACTAGTATTTGATGATCCTCTAACAATCACAACTGGGCCACAAACAAACATCGACTTACCATCAGAACTAACCTTCACAGAAGCGACTATTAGTGACCTTGTAAGAGATATGGATGATCAATATGAGTATGCTATCCCAAGCGTTTTAAATAGCGTTTTAGGAGGAAATGACTTAGATGATAGAGTGGAACTACTTGAAGTATGGAAGAAATATGTTCCTGAGCAATTCTATTTATTCGTTAACGCAAACAAATAGGCTGACAAAAATCAGCCTTTTTTATTTGAAATCACTACCAAATGAGTTTTCATAGTAGATTTATCTATAAAAATAACCTATTTTCAAAGAAAACCAATCAACTTGATTTGACATAAATGTGGATAACTGATATTATTTGTATATACAAGTGAGGTGTTTTTATGGAAGACTATTTATATGATTCATTATACTTTTCAGTATCAAGACTGAATAGAAACATACAACGACTAGCAGACGAGGAATTCAAGTCGGTAGGCTTACCACCTAGTTATGGACTACTATTATTACTTTTAGATGAGTGGAAAGAATTATCTCCAACCAAAATATCTAGAACCCTTGATATAAAGCCATCAACTACCACTAGATTTTTAGACAAATTACAGAAAAAAGATTTAGTTGTACGTCGTATTGAAGGAAAGTACTCTTATATATCTCTATCCCCTTTGGGTCTATCAAAGCTACCTTCTATAAAAGGTGCTTTTGAGACACTTGAATATAAGTTACAAAAGATGATTTCAGCTAAAATCACTTCAAAACAGAAGCCAATCATGATTGATATGGCTGACCGAATTGGGGAAAAGCAGAAATAATGAAGTTTAAACCATTTGAGAAGACAACAGTTTCAAAATTATGGAACGACGATACTATTTCGAAAAATATGCTGAAGCATCATTTAAGTTTTGAAGATAATATTGCATCTAGAAGGTATACGATAATTAGCAAGACCGTAAACTTTTTAATAAATAAGTACCATTTAAACACATCATCTAGTGTTTGTGATTTGGGGTGTGGTCCAGGTTTATATACTAATCTCTTCCAAAAAGCAGGTATATACACTACAGGCATTGATTTCTCCGAAAACTCAATTTCGTATGCCAAAAAGACTAACCCAGAAGTAAATTATATTCTAGGAAATTATTTAGAAGTTGAAACTAACGAAAAGTATAATTTGATAACCATGATATATTGTGATTTTTGTGTGCTTTCAAATGAACAAGTAAATCAACTCCTAAAAAACATAAAAAAACATCTTAAAAAAGATGGTATATTTTTCTTTGATGTTCATCATCTAGATTTCTTTAGTAGTGTTAAGGAATCAACACATAAAACCAAAGAGGTAGATGGGTTCTATATGAGTGGTGAATCTGATATAACTTACACAACGTATAAGTATTACCATGATAAATTAATACTTAATCATATTGTAGCTAAAGGTATAAGAGAAGTAGAACTCTTTAACTGGTTACAATGTTACTCTATAGACTCAATAAAAGAAGTGCTTAAAAACAATGGATTCGAACTGCTTGAGGTTTTTACTAGTACATATGGTAATGATGGATTCAATGATAATTCATTTACAGTTTCATGCAAAATAAAAGGCAGATAATATCTGCCTTTTTTTAATGTTAAATATATCTAAACATATTACTTGTATTGTATTACACAGTTTTTCCCTGAATGTTTTGCCTTGTAGAGCATTTTATCCGCGCGTTCAATTACTTCTTCAATAGAATCACTTTCGATGTTTGAGGTGATACCAATGCTTACTGTGACTTTTGCATTGTAACGTAAATCTAATTTAGATATATTAGATCTGATTCTTTCAGATATAGTCAATGAATCATCAGGATTTAGATGAGAAATGACTGCTACAAATTCCTCTCCACCATATCTAGCAATGATATCGTGTTCTCTTGTTGATATTACTAGTTGTTGAGCCACTTTTCTTAATACATCGTCGCCAAACAAATGTCCATGTTTATCATTGATTTGTTTAAAGTCATCAATATCAATCATTAATAAATAAAAGTGTTGTTTGTATGTTTTGAAATACTCAAGTTCACTATTAAGTATACTAATAAAATGACGTCTATTATATACACCTGTAAGTTGATCTCTAATTGATAATTCAACTAAACTTTTATTCTGTTTTTCAAGTTCCTGTGATAATCTAACAGATTTCATGTGTTCGTAACGATATCCTTTAAAAACTGAAATTGCGACTATACTAACAACAATAGCTACACTATCTAAAACAAGTAGAGAAACAATAAATTTATCAAATGAACTATTGTATCTCATAATATATTGTGGATGGTAATGTCCGTATATTACTAATAGTGAATAGAAGATGATTGTTGCACTAATTATAATCTTAAGCATTTTGCCATTTAAGTAGAATGCCTCATAAAAAAGAATCAAAATAAACAAAATCATAACAACTCCATCATTACCACCATTAGTAAAGTAAAGAAATGGTATATATACAAATGCAACTAACAGTATCAATACTATTATTGGTTTCTCAAGATTATCTGCTAAAACAGGAATGAGTAAACAAATAATAAGAATGATAAAACTTGGAAAAACCATCCATAATGGTTGTTGCAAAGTAAACTCAATAATGATTGCTGTTATAGATAAAAATATACCTGTCAAAATAAATATACCTGATAATCGATACATTAAATCATTATCGGTATTTATAAACCTTCCCAATCTTTTTCGAACTGTATTCTTGAAATTATCTAACATATGAGTACCTCTTTAAAAGTATAGTCTAGGATCTAATCCACAAGAAGTATTATAACTCAATTAATTGTAGATCCTCATATAGCAAAAAACATTTTATACATATCATTCTAACACAAACTATACTTATAGTAAATTATCACCTTTTTTTGCAAAAAAGTACTACATAAAAAGAAGCCATTTGATGGCTTCTATGTTGCATTTACTTAGTTAAATGTTTGTGTAGAGAAATAATTGGTTCAACTAATAATAATGCTAAGCCAATAATGGTGAAACTTAAACTTATTTTGTACAAAGTGTTAAGTTTCCAATCATTGATAAAAGCCTCAAAATTAGTTTCATTATTAGTTAAAACACCTATTGGATGTTCAATTGCCATATAGTTTATTAGCAATACTCCTAAGAACCCCATTATAAATAATACAACACCTACTACAACTTTTTTCATTTTCTTCCCCCCCGGATATATTTTTATTTACTCATTTAAGTATTATGTTTTTATTGTCTTTTGACTGTTCTTTGAAATATTCTGTAACATTAATTAAATCATTTTCTGGCATATCTCTTTTATAGAATGTCGCAACTACTAAGTTATCTTTATACACTAAGAAAAACCATTTGGTTTCTTTTACTTTTGAGATATCCTCCCAAGATATTATTGATTGAGAGTTTCTGGATTTAAATTCTATCTCATTTTGCCTCATAGTAACTTGTGCTGCTTTATTATCACCATAGATGATTTCAACACGTTTTTTTAAACTAAAATATCTATATAATATGTATATATCAAAGTAGAAAAATATAATTATGTTTATAATTATTTGAGATGTAGAATCAATTTTGCCTGTAATTAATGTAAATATTGGTAAGAGCTTAGTTAAAAGATACAAAATATTGTATATCCTTCTATAGAGGTAAGTTCTAATAAGCCACGTTTCAAAGATTGATTTAGCGGTTATTTCATATTCGTATATCCTATCCATTTTATCCTACTCCTTTACTTATGTATATGATTTCCATAGTTTCCTCTTTCCTGAATTGCATGTAAAAATAGAACGTTACTTATTAACTACTAGTTTAATTATCTCAGGCAAGTCTTCAGGAACAACGTATTCAAGTGCCTTGTTTAAATCAAAATTTTGGCCTTTATCAATTGAGTATTTGAATAACTCGACCATTTGCTCTGGTATTATGTATTCAATTACTTGTGATGTATCCCAAAAAATCCCTTTATCAAACATTGCTTTCACTAGTTCAGAAACTTGCTTTGGTTTTAAGTATTCTAATGTAAAATCTAAATCAACATTTATATTTCGTTTTCCCATCAACATGTAATCTAGAGAGGTATTATATATCTTACTTAACTCAACGAACACTTCTATACTAGGTAAGTTTTCTCCTCTTTCCCATTTGGATATTGCCTGATGAGAAACGTTTAACTTATGTGCTAAGTCTAACTGTGTTAATCCAGCATTCTTTCTGAGTTTAATAATTCTCTTCAAAATTCTTCCATCCATAATAACACTCCTTTTTCATAAGTTAATAATAACATTGATGAGACTATTAATCCAATAACTGAGTCATTGATTAAAACTGAAAAGTTCAACGAGACGTAGAATATGCTGAGGGAAACTTTTTAATTATTTGAGACTCTCTAGTAGTATTTTGGTGTTTTCCTCTCTTTATCTAATATCCATTATTTGACCCCATAAAAAGGAACTGTAAATGTCTTCCATTTACCTTTCTAAGTTATCAAGATTGATGTTAAAAGCTTCTATAAAGTATTCACCATCAACTAAACTTAAGATAGTTCCCACTTCACTTTCAATACATCCAGTATCAATTTCATTACATATTGTAACAATAACTAATATGTGAGAGTCTTTCTCGCCAATATATGAGTCATCTATTGATACAGATTGGACTGAGTACGTATCACTAGACTCATAAAAATTATTTTTTACTGTCTGACATAGTATCTCATTACCTTCATACATATAATCATCGCAAAAATTACTATCTTGTGCAGTATATAAATCTTCATAAAAAGCCATTGTTACTTCAGTTGCTGAAGTAAAATCAACCTTTTTTGTACAACCTGATAACGTTATAAATAAAATAAATAGAACCATAATATATTTCTTCATTCATCCATCTCCTTCAATATGTTCTCCGTATGTTTGTGTTGAAGAGTGGTAAAACAACACTACTTCATTAAATTATTAATATTATTGATTATATCATCACATCTTTTTTTGGACATCCCCATCTCTTTTGCTAGATTCATTAAATCACTTCTATTGGGATTGCCTGAATTAAGAACTGTCATTTGATGTTCTACTATCCTAGGTGTTTTTGTTAAATCATAAGCTGGTGATAGCTGATATCCTTTGTTTTCTTCATTATACAAGAACGCAAAGTTTTTCCCATGATCATCTCTATTTGGATATAGAACATTAAAAGTCATTCTTCTAAATGCTTCATATAAATCTTCCTGATTAAAACATATTTTTTGAATAACTTGAAACAAATGTTTATAATCTAAAGTTGGTATTCTGTGTGTTGTTTCAAGAAGTGAAGCTAATGAAATCATATGAACTCTTTTATCCTTATTCCTGTCAAAACGTTTTGCACCAAAATATCCAGTGCATTGTTTTGAAGGATATAATTTACATGTATTTGTATTTATACCGGATTTCTGAGCAGTTAGGTTTGCCTTATATTCTAACTCTCCTGCATTTATCGGGTCTAATTGTGCGGGAAATTTAACTATCCAGTACTCATTATTTATCTCAATGTGTACTTTAGGTCTTGCTCCACCACTAGAACCACCTAAACTAAATACATTGTCGAAATCTACTTCCCCTTCAATATCATTTAAAACCTTTTTGATTTCTTGACTCAAATAATCTAAGTCATAGCTATCAACTTTCTTATTGATACTCTGTACAGGAGTATATTGTAATGCACCCAATCCGTTGTCACTAACAAGTGTTAATCTAGTAAGTGCAGATAGTTTATCAAAATTTATACCTTGTTTCGCAATCATTCTCCTTACGAGTAATTCCCCCCAACCGTCAGGCAATGAGTCATGAAATACTCCAAATAATCCATTAAAATACGTTGATTTTGATATGAAAACTTCACTAGATAATGGTAAAAAGAATGGGTTAATAGAAAACCCACTTAATATCCACTTGTCATCATATTGAAAGGCAATTCTTTTGTCTTCTAATTCCAACAAGTAACCTACTGTTTCAGCGTTATAACTAACCGTTAGTTTCTTTATACTTGTATCCATAATTACATATCCTTTATATTAGTTGGTATTTTTTTACTAAAAACCTCATTAAAATCATCTAACGCTCCTAACACTCTACTTAACTTCAATAATGCCTGCAAAGAGATATCTCCACTCGATTCAAACCTTCTTATTGAACCATAACTAACTCCAGACCTTATACTAATCTCTCGTTGAGTTAATTTACTTTCCTTTCTTCTCTTCTTAAACCTATTTACCAATTCTTCTTTTATTGATTGTTCTGTAGAAGTATTAATAAAATCACTTATATCTATTTTCTTCATCATAATGCTTATATTTTAGCATTTTCCCTTATATTTGTCAATAATTGCGAATATTTTAACATTTTAAAAATACAAAACTAAACCATATAAAAAGAAGTCAGTAAATGACTTCTGTGTTGTACGAAAGGTGCTTTAGATCTAAAACGCATTACTGGTTAGCTCTTGTTTTACTAGCGATGATTACAAAAGCGAAACAAACAACTGAAAAGATTAGTAGCACATATGCAAAAAATAAGAACATCTTAGCTAACTCCATATTACAGCCTGAGGCAATAATCTCAGTTGAGATACAAGAATTAGTTAGACCAAGATAGCGATATAAGGAATATACTCCGATAACTCCTGGAATAGAACTTAGAATCATATTTGTAGTTCTTTTTTTTACTACAGTAACTAATATTGCTCCTATTACAATAACCAGCAAAACATACAATAAAAAATTCATAACATCATCTCCTACCTTACGATTTTACCACATAAAAAGAAGCCAGTAAATGACTTCTATAAAGTCTTATAGGTTTAGGAGACTTCTGCATAACCATTTTACTATTGATTTGTAATCAATGAAATTATTTCGGTCTGATGTTCATTATAGTATAAGCGAAGTGAAACACTTCCCCCATCTTGTACATTTACACCAAAATAATAGTCATTACTATTCTCTGAATCTTTATATATTGCAACATGTATATCCTCATAATCATCATTTGAAAGAAAAAAGTCCGCTATTATTACACTTGGATACTTTGGTCCGATGTCATTTGGATCATTTTCATTCGAAAACTCTATCAAACTAGATATAATCTCCTTCGAGTCATCATCGGTAATAATTAACACCTCATTATTGGTGTATACTTCTCCACTTATTAGAACTAAAGAAGATGTATCAATATTATAACTTTCTACATCTACTGTTCTGTTACATGACGTCAAAATTGATACAAACATCAGTATTGATATTATTACAGATATTTTTTTCATAATAATCCCTCCTGAATTTAATCATTATATATATATCCAAAAAACTGAACAAACTCATCTCCAATAAGAGACACACCATGACAATTTTCATCGTACACAAGGAAACCGTTACCCTTATATGCATTCATGAAGTATCCAATTCCAGCTACTGCATGATTTGTACTATAAGGTGATCCAGTTGCTCCACTCACAAAGAGAACTGTTGGATTCCTTCTTTGAATTAAGACTTTGTAATCATCGAACTCGTTAGTATATGAGCCCATATTAATAACCGAGAAATATGCATCGTAAAAAGAGTACAAAGTATTATCTAAATAATTTGTAAGTCCTTCAGAAAACTATCCAGGAGTAACTCCATTCTGATAAAATGTCTTAATTGCATGCATTTCACTACTAAAATCTTGAATTAATGGTTTTGCCTCAGGATCAGTTTTTCCATTAGCAACTAAAGGATAATCTCCTATGTCATGACTTGACAAACTATTTGCCATTTCATTATCATAATAAGCTATTATCATTGCTGTTGCAGTTGGAACACACCCAACTATCATTTTGTGCCAAATCACTTATAAATACTTAAACATCATTCTTATCTCCCTTTCTTAAAAATTAAAAAAAGTCTTCAGTCAAAAGAATACCAAAGAACAATACTCTCCCCTACAAATTAATGGTATCAACTTGAATCCATCTTGTCAAAATATTCCTCGAAGTAGTGACATAAATGTCTGTGCAAACGAAAATGATTTAGTATGACAACTATCAAAGACTATAAATATCCTTTTTATGGCAGGGGCACTCCCGTAGACGGTGTTGGAGACTGAAAATGCAAATACTTAGTTATACTCTTTTAGATTTCATGCGCTTATAAAGAGCTAAAATGAGCGATATAGGTATGAAATAGTAAGATATTTGAACTAAGATTTCTAAGTTTCTAACTGGTACATTATTGAATACAATAATTGATTGGAGATTACCAATTCTTAAAGAACCTAGTAAAAGGTTAAATAAAAACCATAAACTTAAATAAAATGCGAATTGATACTTCTTGATGTAAATTAATACTGTTAAGATTACTAACAACAATAAATCAATAGTAACCCCATACAACCAATAAAATCTATCAAAGTAAAACTGAAGATTAATTGTTAAGGGGAACACTATAGTAATAATTGTAGCAATTGTGATAGCTGGGAATACCCATTTTTTTATAGTATCTTTCATCAAATTTACAAAAGCATAAATTAGCAACAAGAATAATGCAATTCTTAATAATGCACTAACTTGATAATAAATGATTGTGATTCTATTAGCATCAACTAATATTGCAAAAAGATAAGGAAAGTTCATTATAATTAACAATGACAAGTAAACAATAGAAATCAATGATGAAATTCTCAAAACTTTATCTATATTAATTGGTTTTCTAACAATTTTTTCTATGGAAACATTCTCATCAGTTATAAGGTATGTCATAATTAACGGAATACACAATCCTAATATAAGTAATATCATAATGCCAAATAGATTAGCTTCAAAGGTCTTCTGTATAAAGAATATTGAGTCATCTGATGTAGAATAAACCAGAATTATTAGTAGCTCTATAAAGAAATACAAACTAAGCATTCTTACAACATCTAATCTTTTAGATTGTAAAAAAATACCTATAAATATCAATACCAAACCTCTCACAGCATAAATACTAAAGTAAAAATCTTGCACTATTGAAGTGTATAAAATCATAGCAATTAGATTCATTAACATTGTTAATGTACCAGCGATTGTAAAAAAATATGGTTTGGATTTCTTAAATAAAAGCATCAAAAACAGTATCCCTATAAGACCTATCGATATAACTTGAGCATATATATTAATGTCATAGATAAAATGCTCAGAGTACATATTTCTAAAATATACCCTAGAGCTATAAATTAATTCCATTGAAAACAAACATGAAAAAATACCCCCTAATAACAATAAAATTCTATACTTCTTCATTCATACCATCTCCTTCAATGTATTCTATCATATAAAAAGAAGACAGTAAATGTCTTCTATATTTTCTATACGGTGTTGGAGACCTAAAAGTCAGATATCTATTTCTTCTTTCTCCCAAAAAATTTCTCTATCAAAGTAGTTTTTTGATTAACTGTTTCAGGATATGCAACATGTATGTCTTCACTCAAATTCCAAGGAATAGTCATCTCTCCAATAACATCAATTACAAAATGTTCACCAACTACACCTGTTCGAGGATGTGATTCAGCTTTCCTTATTTTAAGATTTGATATTTCACACTCTAATATATCATCCCACACTCCAAGAACTATATACATTACATTGTAATAGTCTACGGCATTCTTTTTAGGCATAGCAAAACCCTCAACTTCATGAGGTTTTTGAATATCAATACCAAACTGTTCTAGTTTCTCTTTTAGTTCAGGATACTCAACTTCTATACCACGTATATAGTTTTCACATACTGCACAAGTACAAACTTCAGAATAGCTAATGTAAAACTCTTTAGTTTTTCCAAAATCAATAGCCATAAAACCATCTCCTTCTTCTCTTAAAAATTATATCAAAAATCACACCGTAATAATAGGTGTAAAATCCGTTGTTCATCATTTTTAAGTAAAGTAAAAAGTAACTAAACCGCTTAATGGCTTAGTTACTTGAAGTTCATAGTGGCAGGGGTGACAGGATTCGAACCCATACCAACGGTGTTGGAGACCGTTGTTCTCTTTGTTACTCAATCTCAAAATATATAACATATACTTCTCCGGTACCATTACCAAAGAACTGTACTTTGATTTCTAACATCATATCCTGTGGTTCATATGAAGTACTGTAGTGATATGAATCATCATAGAAATATGCAATGTTGTCGTATTTTTCTTCATCTTCAGTAATGTCCGAAGGAAGAACTAGGTGAGCCATAATTAATGTTGATTCAGTTGGTGATATATTGTAGTTGTTATTTAGTTCAGAAACAATATCAGGTACATTGATTGTTGAGAAGATGTCAAATGAACTAGTTAATAGTATTTCTTCTTCAATTTTTTCACTTGTAATGAGCCCTCTTTGTTCCTTGCATTCTAAAGATCCATTAACATCAAAACAGGCAGTTGAATCATAGTGGTGTTCTTCACCATCGTATTTTCGATATACATTGAACTGAACAGCTTCAACAACAACAAATCCATTACTGTAGTCTATTGCCAGACTTGACATATTATAAGGTACTTTCAGATTACTGTTGTAGTTACCTTTATCCATCATTAACTCAAGTACAGCATTTAAATCATCTTCTAAAATGATTTGTGAACTTCCATAGGTAAACTTTTGTGAGTGACAACCACTCAGTATGAATACTATTAAAATGCATAAAACTAATCTCTTCATAAACATCATCTCCCATTAAAATAATAACATATTATTGCTCAATATTTAAGGTTGAATTTTTAGTGTTATTGTCCATCTGTTAAAGTCAATAAGGCCTTCATTACGCATTTTAATTAACTCTCTTGATAGAGAAGGTCTTTGCATAAAGAGGATATTTGCTAGTTCCTCTTTGGTCATATTTAATTGGATTTTATTTGTATTTTGGATTTTCGATTGTTGCATAAGGTAGAATAATATTTTGTCTCTCACTGAATCTTGTGATAAAAGTTTTGCTTTGGTATTGATATTATATACTTTATCGCTTAGAATACTTAAGTAATTCTGCATAAAATCACTATCGTGAATGAGGTATACTTTTATGTCTTCATTGGGGATAACTGCGATTTTAGTTTTACCCTTAGTTATTAAGTTGCCTGGGTAATTACGAGATTTACGACCGAACATTAAAACATCTCCAAAGATCATTCCTGGAGTTAATGTATTTATTGTGAAATTTTTACCAGCAAGGGAGTAAGCTTTAACGTCGATTTGTCCTTCTAGGACGATTCCGATATACAAACTTATTTCTCCTTCAAGTTCAACTGTGTAGTTGTTTGGGAACTCTTTTGTTTGGATTTGTGATGAATCTATTCTTGTGTTTTCGAATAATCGACAGTCTTTTAATTCCATAATGCACCTCTTCTGTAACATTGGTTACAAAAGCATTTTAACATAGAATAATGTAAATATAAAATTTATTTAAAAAAATTTAAAAAAATATTTTAAACTTTTTTTCGCACTATATAGGGGCAAATTTACCTATATATATAGTATAGAAAAGACACCATAAAAAAAATATTAAAAAGTCCTTGCATAAGGGATTTTTTTTTGATATTATGTTCAAGACTCACGCCTGAGTCAGGCTACGAAGTGGGAGGTTGCTGACACACCCGAAGACGTTGTCTTGGGAATCAGGTAATTCTCACCGAGCAAGTCTATATAACAATATAGGCAAAGGAGGAAATTTAATGGCAAATCAAAAAATCAGAATTAGATTGAAATCTTATGATCACAGATTATTAGATCAATCAGCACAAAAAATTGTAGATACTGCAAGAAAAACTGGTGCTAAAATCAGTGGACCTGTTCCGTTACCAACGGAAAAAGAAATCTTTACAATTTTAAGAAGTGTTCACGTTAACAAAAAATCTCGTGAGCAATTCGAAAGACGTACACATAAACGTCTTATCGATATTTCGGAACCAACTCCAGCAACTATCGATAGTCTGATGCACTTAGACTTACCATCTGGTGTAGACATTGTTTTAAAATAACAAAATAAAATAAACCATAAGGAGGTTACTCATGGCCAAAGGTATCTTAGGGACAAAAGTTGGAATGAACCAAACGTTGTTCTGCAAAAGAAAACTATTGAAAATGATGGATATGAAGCAATCCAATTAGGCTTCAAAGACAAAAGAGTTAAATTAGCAAATAAACCTGAACTTGGGCATTTCGCTAAAAGTAACTCAAATCCTAAGCGCTACTTAAAAGAAGTAAACGGTCCAGAACTGTATAACTTCGAAGTAGGTCAAGAGATTAGGGTAAATATATTCGAAGAGGGCGAAACTGTTGATGTAACTGGAACTTCAAAAGGTAAAGGGTTCCAAGGATCAATTAAACGTCACAACCAATCACGTGGACCAATGGGACATGGTTCTCATTATCACCGTGCACCTGGATCAATGGGATCAATCGATCCAAACCACGTAAGAAAAGGTAAAA
>CBFCWG010000013.1:0-42184 GCA_965601565.1 uncultured bacterium
CCATGAAGCCCCTTCTTCAAATTGAATATTCAATTAAGTGGGGGAGTGTTCACTAGTTATTTGCCTTTTCATATATTAGTTCTTTAAGTTTTACCATATCAAAACCAATTTTTTTGGCTACTGTGTAACCTTCTCTATAATGATCGATTCTTACTTGCTTAACATACTCGCACCAATGGTCAAGAATCTCATCACTGAAGTAATCATTAATGAATACTAATGAAGCAGCAGAACAAATAGATTCTTCAGTGAAATCAGCATGTGGTTTTTTAAACTCCATCAATACATAGAATACATAATGTGTTAACTCGTGTGCAAGTTGATATGTGATTTTCTGTGTATCTGAAAACTCTGGGACGTTTAGTTTGATTAAAAATGCATCATTAGTTATTTTGAATATAATTGGTGTATGTCCTGATTGTGATGATTTAGGATTAGCTACATTATCTATAAATATTCTGGCCTTATTCATTATCTCTTTTCCAAACAAATCCTCATATGATTTGTATACTTTGGAGAATGTATAAAGAAGGTTTTCCCAACTTTTAAATTCTTTTAATCCATTATCAAATGTGTAGTTCATCGTAACCTCCTAGTAACTTAAATCGTAGTACTTTCTTTTTTTGCATATAGACTTTTAATTTCTTTTGGGGTAGTTATTAAAATTAGGTTGAACATGTATACTATGACAAACAATGCAAGTATAACTGTAGTTACTACTGTGATGAAATCCCATCTACCATTTACAGTACCTAAGTGAAACATCACTTGTCCAGTGAAATTGTAGATTGCATGTAGGGTAATTGGTATAAAGATGTTTTTTGTTTTAATGAATACTGAAGCCCATAATAATCCCATTAGGAGCGAGTATCCAATCTGCACTATAGTATTAGGTAAACTACTTCCTGTAAAAATGTTTAGCATATGCATTAATGAGAATATTCCTGAAGATATAAATATTGAAAGAAAGATACTTTTTTTAGTTTTAGGTAGTTTCTTTAGAAGGATGATGAGAATGAATCCTCTAAAGAGAACTTCTTCAAAGAAACCAGTACTGAAACACTCTAATAAATAGATGTATACAGTATAAACAGGTTGAATTAACTCTGAGTTACCACTTATATAGGCAATGAAGGGGAAGTTGTTTATTGACACCAGTAATGCAGGAACCATTAAAATTAACATTTTAAATGGAACTTTTTGCATTACATTTTTTAAATTATACTTAATTCCTAACGCTATCAAAATGAATATTACAGTTGCGAGAAACTGAGAAATGATATTGTTAATCATATTAGATACGATCACTTCATTATGGAATGATATAGTGAATATTTCTAATACTAATAATGAAATAATAGATATAACAATAAGGATGTTAATTATCATATCTTTATTTAACTTAATGTTTTTTATCATCTATATCACTTCCTTCTTATATTATCTAATACTATTATAAACTAATACTCTACACATTGAAAGATAGAAAAAGCACTGTTAAGTGCTTTTCTTTTCTTTTGAGATAACACCAATAATGATATGTTCTAAAGTTGATCTAACCACTCTTTTAGCCGCTTTAATTATATCCTCTAGTGGTTTTTCATCATGATAGATATGAACAATACCTACTATAAATGCCTCTATTCGGGTGTTAATCCTTAAAACTACTTGGTCGTGATAATCTTTAAGTTGATCATCTTTTTTCATAAAATCACATAAACGACACAAAACATCCGTTTCATAG
The DNA here is from genome assembly GCA_965601565.1 of uncultured bacterium. GTDB lineage: Bacteria > Bacillota_I > Bacilli_A > Izemoplasmatales > Izemoplasmataceae > Xianfuyuplasma. The sequence continues at coordinate 1,745 of CBFCWG010000013.1, forward strand.
ACAAAGGCTTTTTCTTTTTGGATAAAATCAAGAAAGAACTTAGGGTACTTAAATCCAAATTCGACGATATTATCATATCGATCATAAATATTATCAAATGATAAATCGTATATTGTTTTATGTAATAGGAAAATATTTAACTCATTAAGCAAATCCTCTTTTGAATCAAAGGAATCATAGATAGGCATAACACTACATCCAATTTTACGAGCTAGTGCTCGCATGTTCAATGCTGATAAATCTTGGTCTCTAATAATTTCATATGCTGCACTTAATATTTGCTCTTTTGAGTATACTTTTTTTGCCATCTATTTCACCTCGGTTTCGCTTCAATAACATTATACCATAAGAATGTTTAATATAAGTATATTAAATGGATAACGCATTTATATATATGTCTATTTAAAGCGATTTAAATAGATAACAAAATCAAAAGAAGTGCTATTGATTAATATCATACTATTGATAACATTAGGTTATAAAATGAAAAAAAGGAGGTAAGAGATGAAGAAGATTTTTATAGTGTTAGTTTTATGTTTTATGCTTGCTTCTTGTGAAGGTAATGAACAAGTAAACGAATGTAACTCAGGTGAAGTTTTAGTGGATGGTGAGTGTTCAAAAGAATTAACTTGTGAGATTTCACAAGAACTAATTGAAGGTGAATGTGTTGATATTGATCCCGTATGTGAAGTAGATGAGGAATTAGTTGAAGGAGAGTGTAAAATTATCGATCCCGTATGTAATGATAATCAAGTATTAGATAATGATCAATGTGTTGATCCACCTAAACCAGTAATCACCTTGTTAGGTGAGGTGGAGATTTGGATTGAAGCCGGATTTGAATATGTTGATCCTGGTGTTAATGCTTTATATAACAATGAAGCAGTAGAAGTAGAAATTACAGAAAAACCTAATATAGAAGTTTTAGGTACTTATACAGTTAAATATAATGTTACTGTTAATGAAAAACACGCTGATGAAGTATTACGAACTGTTCACGTTGTTGATACAACTGCTCCAGTTATATCTTTTAGAACTGAAGACTTCACAGTTGAAATTGGTAATGAATACTATTTTAGAGATGTTATAGTTACTGATAATTATGATAACGATGAAGATATCGAATTAGTAATAACTGAAGAGATAGACGTGAATGTACTAGGTGATTATGAAGTATCATATTATGCAGTAGATACACAAGGTAATCAATCAGATACAATAACTAAAACTATCTCAGTAATCAATCCTGTAGAACTAGATTTTACTGAAAGATTCCTAAAAGATAATACTGTATTTTATGATCCTAAACCATATCCAAACTCATATACATTTAATGTAATAGAGTGGGTTCATAAAGGTGTTAAATATGAGAATGGTAATTATACTCCTGTTTTATACTTTTTCCTTCATAATGATATAGATGATAAAAAAGTATTAAAGAAAATTGAGTTTGTTTGTTCAAGAGGAGGTAATCAAGTTCATGAACTTGATGATGGTATTATTGATTATGCATTTGAGATACCTTTAAATTGTGTAGAAAATGGCCAAATCGGTATAATCACATATGCACATGATGAATATGAACCAGGACAATACTGGGTAGCAGCTATGGCTGTATCAAGTTCTTGTTTAGATGTAGATAAAATCCTTTCAGCTAATTTGAAAAAGGGTAATCATAGTTAAAAATATAGTTATAAATTAAAAAAAGACAACTTTTGTAAAGTTGTCTTTTTGGGAGTATATATTGTTTTATTCAGTAAAAGTTTTTAACATTTCATTTAGTTGTGATTTAAATGATGATTCATAGCCATAATATGTAGAATATGTACCATAATTATAGTCTCCAAAGAATAGCTCATTTGTTGTGTAATACTGTACATAATCTTTGTTAGCTACTAGATGATATGAGTACCCGACTACCTTATACTGTGGTTCGTATACGCCGAATTGAGGATCTATTAGTTCCATTTCAAATCCCATATGTTCAAGAATAATCAAAGTATAATCCCCTGTATCAATATTGTGAATTGTATCAACACACTCATTACTGTTGTAGTACTGGTTATTTCCCAAAGTATCTCCAATATCACAAAGAATTGGTGATGCGTTATCTTTTGATGATGTAACATAAGATAATGCATTACCAGAGATTCTAGCTACTGTGGCAGCTGTAGGGCCAACTACTAATCCTGTTGCCACTGAAGTTCCAACTACGACTACTTTTTTTAGAAGTTTCTCTCTTAATATATCATCATTAATATCTTTTATATAGCCATCAATTGAGTTCGCTACATATTGTCCTCCAGATACTGTAATATCATAATAGATTAGCATTTTTGATACAATTGGCTCATCTTTAAGCTCATAGTAATTTAGGCATAGTTGATTTTGTGTTGTTCCACCATATACACTATTTGTACAGTTTTCATTATAATATTCCCAACTTAGAGTTGTTCCATTATATCCGTTGAACATTAAATTATTTGCATCTTGCTCATCAAATTGATTTACCCATATAAGAGCATCTTTTTGTGGTGAAACAAGAGGATCATATCGATACATATTGTATGCTGGATATGTATATCCTGTTAATGGTAGTCTAAACTGAAAACTTAGGTCATAGGTATAAGTGTTTGAGTTTGGATAAACACATGAACCATTAACTAATATTTTAGGGGCAACACAAGTCGGAGGTGGATCTCCACCATCTTCAATACCTTCAATAGGTCTAGCTTCTACATTAGAAGTAGAACTAAAAGTAATTATAAATGTAAAACATAAAAATATAATAAGTACTTTTTTCATTATTATCTCCTTTTTTTTGATAACATGAGTTTAGTACGTTACTCCCTTACATACGTTCCCATGTATAATTATTATATTATATATATAAAGATTTTGAACTTGAACTTTGAATATGGCTCATATGTGGCCTGTGAAAACACAGTAGTTTGAAATATAATTTAATTACAAGATAGATGTTTGCTCAAGTAATATGTGTAAGGGAGGGATGTTTATACAATAACGTGATATTTTTTAGTACTACGTTTTTTTTATTATAAATTTGAAGGGAGAAAAAAATGAAAAAAGTATTAGTATTAGTATTATCATTATTTATTGGATTTAATTATGTTGCTGTTTCAGGAGATGCTGAAATGGAGTATTTTTTAGAAAATACAGAAGTTATTACTGAGGATGTATTATTTGAGATAAATGACGCAGTTGAAGGTTCTGAATATTTGTTTAGTTTCACAGCACCAAACACTGGATATTTTGTATTTGAGACATATGGAGAAGTTGATACAAGTGTAGAACTAAACAACAATACTCAAGATATCGATAACGGAAATTCGGAAAATGAAGCCAAGGGATTTGAGGCAATTGGTAGTTCAACATACACATTTACCGTAACCGCTGAAGACATCACTGGAGATGATGTCATTTATGTACAAGTAAGACAACAAACAATAAGTGTTTACGCAGTCGAAGATTATTTACCAAACCCAACTGATACAACTGCAAATATAGACACAGTTGAGGATATGTTTGGAGATAATGGAACTTATGAAGATATGTATAAAGTTGAAATATATAAGAATTTTGGCTCTGATTTCTACTATAAAACAAATGATGATGGATTGAATGGATTGAATAGTGAAATTTTAATCTTCTCAAGTCATGGAGATGATGGAAAGTTTTCATACTACAATGGATCTGGATACACATATATCGATAGTGATAATATGCCAGATATGAGTAATGTTAAAATTGTAATATGGGCAGCTTGTCATTCAGCAGAAGGTACATCTTCACTTGACTCTATAGCACAAGAATCTATTGATCAAGGTGCAGATGTAGCTATTGGTTGGACGGGTTCATTAGGAACCTATACATCTTCCTTATTTATTGGATATCTATTGGAAGAACTGGCTGATAATACAAACTCATCAATTCAAACACTAGTTGATTTAGCATATGTAAGTACGAATGCTCAACTAATAGCAGAGCAATATATGGAGTTAGATAGTATTGCACAATATGATGTATTTGGTGGAGACAGTACAGTGATAACACTTTCTGCATCTGACATCAACAGTAAAGGAACAAGTAACTTTATTCCTGCATTTAGCGTAGACAATCCTTCTACACCAACAATTAATACGATAAGTGTAACTGAAACATTAGTTAAATTTAAATATACCAATAATACTGATCGAATTGTCAGAGTATGTGCTGAGAAGTTCGACTCAACTCCAGATCAATGTAATAATGTTTTGGAACCTGGAGAGTATGTCTATATAACTTATAGCGGATTAGTACCAGACAGATGGTACAAGTTCTATGTTAGATTTGAAGATTATTATCGACCTGGACTTTACAGTACTACAATTTTAAGAAATGTAAAAACACTGGGCGGAGATATTATAATTTGGTAATAAAAAAACCATCACTTTGAGAAGTGATGGTTTTATATTAGTTTCTTTTGTCTTCGTAATAAATAAATACCCACTATTATCATTCCTAAACTCATATACTGTGAAGGAGTTGGGAATGTATTATATGTTGTTTGGATAAATGATACGATACTACCACGGTTATCACCACGAATAAATTCGATTAACACTCTGAATACACCATAAGTAATTAAATATATTTCTAGTTCATGATTTCTGATTTTCTTAATGTTGTTCATTCCAATGAATAAAACAAATAAGAAGAATGCTTCAAATAATTGTGTTGGAAGTACAGCTGAACCAGGATGTTCAATATGTGAATGCCCATACGGGAATACAACACCTAAGAATGATTCTGTAGGAACACCATAACAACAACCAGCAAAGAAACAACCAATTCTACCAAACGCATGTGCTAAAACCACACCAGTTAAAACAACATTCATTATCTTTTTAACATCTTTATTGTCTTCTTTGTAGAAATACTTAAGAAGTAATAGAAAACCTGCGACACCGCCAAATAATCCTCCTAAGAATGTTATTGATCCAAATGTTAACTCTCCTTCTTTTATTGTATGGAAGATTCCATCAAATAAATAAGAAGATAGAAGAGCTATAAATAAACTGATAACTATTAGGATTAATAATCTATTTGTTTGTGTTCTTGAAAAGTTTTCTTTTGTCTCTAATCTTTTAGCTACATATAGAAGCATCAAAAAACATCCCAAAACGATTAAAATATCGTACATTGGAATAACATAACCAAATACACTTGGTAATAGATATGGATACATTGAATCAACTCCTTATAGAAATTATAACACAGTGCTATATCAAATTTACGAAGATTATAAATAAAGAAAACAAGTTTCAAAAACTGAAACTTGTTTAGATTATAGCATTTGATATATATCTAGAGATTTGTTTTATATCACTTTTCCCTTTAAATTCAAACCTAAGTTTACCCATACTACTTATAAAGATTTCTAGTTCAGCATCTAAATCCAATGTACCAGCAGTTTCTACTGAATAAACATTTATCCGTTTATAAGGTATACTTGTATAATCTATTTTCTTCCCTGTAATACCTTGGACATTTACCACGATTATCCTCATGCTAGTAAAGACTACTCCATCTCTCATTGATTTAAAGCTATTAAGAATTTCTTCACCTTTTACTATTAATTCATGAACCTTTTGTGCATAACTACTATCTTGTTTCATTTTTAAGAATGCTTTGTTTTGAAAATCAATCATAAATATATCTCCTTATGTTTTTCTAATCAATAGGAATGTTATTGATTAGTTCTTCCATATCATATTGAATAGTTGCCCATCCGTAATCATGTCTATGGGCAATTTTTCCATTTTCTACATATAGAATATAATCATCATATATTTCATATGTGTTTTCAGAAGTATCAGTAATAATTTTGATAGTATACATATAATTACTTGGATTGTACTCCTGAGTTGTAAAGGTATAAAAATCAAAAATCAAAATGAATGTGTTATAGTGTGTTGATGATTTTACATTCAAAATTTCAACATCATGATCAAAAACTTTTATATCAGTGATATTATCTTTGAAATCGTACTTATCTCTAACTATAACATTTACATCGTAATTGAAGTTTATAACTGATTCACTGTCTAATATTCCTTGATTTACCGCTTGATATAAGTTTATTACTTCATTTTCAAAGATTATGTAGAAGTTACCATGGCTTCCACATCCATAATATAAATCATTAGTTGTATATTCTCTGAACTCAGTGAAGTAAATAACTGTATAGTTTATGGAAGATTCTTCGCACATTGTATCTAGGTTTCTCTCGATGTCAGTGACATAAAGCTTATATCCATCAATTATTTTGTCTGTGTCCCTTAGATAACTACCATGCATGGTTTGGTATTCAGTTTGAAGAGGATCAAGGTCCACCTCTTGTTCTTTACAACTTGCTAAAGTGAAATTTAGAAGTAATAATACAATAAATATTATTTTCTTGATATGAATCACCTCTTAACTTAGATTGTTTACATATTGGTTTTCTACTAGTAACTGTAAATAGTAATGGCTTTGTCTTGATTTGTTTAAGATTTTGTTTAATCTTCTTTTATCTCCTCTAAGTAAAAAAATCAGCAATAGCTGATTAGATGTTTTGCCCCTACAGCTTAATATTATTATATCATATCTGAAAAAAATTTATAACTTGAAAATAGTAAATATGATAGAATAATACTGAACAGAAAAAGAAGGGGTTTTTATTATGGCAAAATTTATTAAGTTATCAATGTTATTTTTAGTTGTATTATTAAGTAGTTGTGAAGATATTCCTGAAGAGGTTATTGATCTGATTGGGGATGAACTTGATACGGATATAGTTGATGTATATAGTGAGTTTAATACTGATGACTATACATTAGAAGAAGTAGATATTAGTGGTTTAACTAGTACGGAGATAAAAGGTATCACTCTTATAAAAGATGGAGATGATATTGTTGTAGTTGTTTACTATGTAGAGTTTACTGGGTACAAGTCTAATATTGAGTATGTAGTTGGTATTGATTTAGATGGTGTTATTACTGGATATAAAACACTATCTCATGATGAAACAGCAAATCTTGGGGAATTAATAAGCAGAGAGGAAAACTGGACACAGTTTTCTAGTATGTCAATTCAAGATGCTGCTTTAGGTAATTATGATGGATTAACTGGAGCAACTACAACAACAGACAAATGGACAGAATCATTTGATGTTGTATTTGATTATCATTTAGAGAACTATCCTTTTGATATTGTAGAACCTGTAGAGTTTGATGAAAATATTAAAGTAGTTTTTCCTGATTTTGATACTCTCGACTGTAATGAAGTAGTTATGAGTATGGATGATTTTGAAGGAACACCTATTACTAATGGATACTTAATTAATGATGAAGATGTTACTGTTGGTGTTGTTTACTATGTTGAGTTCCAAGGATTTGCAGGAGAGATATCTTATATCATGGGGATTGATATGGATGGAAAAATAACTGGTTATAAAACTTTGGTGCAAAATGATACACCAGGGTATGGTGCACAAATAGAATTAGAAGAGAACTGGACACAGTTTGAAGGTATGTCTATCCAAACTGCAAGTTTAGGTGAATTTGATGGATTAACGGGAGCAACAGTTACTACAACAGCTTGGCAAGAATCTTTTACCGATTTATTTAATTATCATTTAGATAAGTTTCCTTTTGAGTTACTTCCTGAGAAAATTGATATAATAAGTACTGAAAATCAAATCTCTGATTTAAAAGTATGGTATACAAATAATGAAAATGACTTAAATGCATTTTTTTCTGAAGTTAAAAGTTTTGGATATGATAAATCTGTTTGTTTTACAATAAACTTTGAACCTAAAGAACCGATGGGAGATTGGTTTTATTATATTCAGTTAAAAGATCTTGAAACTGGATATAATGAAAGACAAATATTTATTGAGTATTACTCAGGAGATGGTAGTAGCCAATACTGTTTAGAAAATATAGATACAAGTCATAAATATGAAGTTAGTTTTGGATATAGTGATTATCAAGTAGTAAATGATAGATATATCGAAATAGAATTAGTTGATTCATTTAAATTTGAGATTCCTTCTTTGGAATATCGTTATACACTAGAAGTATTACAACAAGGTGACGTTAGTGAAGGACACGATAACTATTACGCTAAAGAATTCTCATTTATGTTAAATGATCCTAGAGAAGAAGTTACAAAACTAGAAGTACATGTAATTATCTCTGAATTTATGGATGAAATCCAAACATTCACTTATGAAGATATGTCAGAAATAAGAGATGAAAATGGTCTTATTTCTGTACAAAATTTATTACTTGAAAACTTAAGTCCAGAAGAAGCTTATCATGTTATTGTTACTATCTCATATTATGATGGATTTGATTTTATTGAAGATGGACAAATAATTGTTTCTCAAGTTGCTACAGATACTCCTTTTAATACATGGCATACTTTACATGATTTATACTTTGTTATTGATGATATTACTGATGATGAAGATAATTACTATGTTAATTACACCGCAAGTAATACCGATGAGATAACAAACTCATCAACTAGTAATCCATTCGTTATGACTATGAACCTATATAATCAGAATGATGATATCGTATTAACACAAGAAGTTGATGTTACTGCAAGTGTGATTACCATTCCTAAAGATTTAGTTACAGAAATACTTTACTTCAGGGTTGAACTAGATGGTAACATCTCAGATGAAAATTATGGTAATCTATTAGCTTCTGCAGTTATACAAAAGCAAAGAGTAGATGCTGATGTAAGTGTTACTTACTCAGAAGGTAATGCAACAATAACTTATAATGTTGATTGGGGAGATTTCCAATTAAACTCTGCAAGTTTAGAAATATACATTGAAAATGAAAGTACACCAAGAACAATTATTGGTATTACTAATCTAGGAGACCATGAAGCATCAATAACTTTAGAAGATATTCCTTGGGGATCTAAAGTGAAAGTATTACTTAAGTTTAATGGTAGACTATACGGAGAAGTAGATGAGGATTTTGTATATAGTTATACGTTTAGATAAAAGAGAAGGTATTGAAGTTTGTCTTCAATACCTTTTTTATATACTTTATGCTATTTGACAGATGATAATTATAATGATAAAATATAATCGTCTATAATTATAGTCGATAAGTAATAGGAGGTTTTATCTATGCATGAGTATTTGAAGTTTATAGAGGACATAAAGAATCAAAAAACGATAGTTTTATCATCGTTAGATAAAGATGGTTATCCAGTGAATAGAGCGATGTTAGTAGTTAAGAGATCTTTTTGTATTAACAAGATGTATTTCTCAACTAATACTTCATCAAGTAAGATAACTGAGTTTGAAAATGATTCAAGAGCTTCTGTGTTTTATTATAACGATAGTAATTTTAAAGGTGTAAATTTACGAGGTAAAATAACAATAATGCAAGATCAAGAAACTAAGGATCATTTTTGGCATGATGGTGACGAACAGTATTACCATTTAGGTAAAACTGATCCTGATTATACAATTCTTAAATTTGAACCTGAAATGGGATCTTATTATTCAGGTGGTATAACTACTAAATTTAAGTTAATTGTTAAGGAGTAAGTATATGAGGAAGAATAAAATATCAAAATCCGAATGGCGCATTATGAGAGTGTTGTGGAATGAGAGTAATATGACCTCTGGAGAAATAACTAATAGATTGAAAGAAACAAGAAATTTAAGTGTAACAACAGTTAAAACACAAATTTCTAGTTTGGTAAAAAAAGGCGTGATTGAAGCAAATAAAGATAATCGTTTCCCTCTTTATTATCCAGTAGTTACAGAACTTGATTGTATTCAAGATGCAATAGATGATATTGTTCTCCAGTTTTATGGAGATAACTTAAACTATGCTTCAAAACATTTTGAGTATTACGGAGTTAATGATCAAACATTTATTGCTGCTTTAGATAATGAGGTTGAAGATTTATATAATCGTGTTCTTGGTTTCCTAGAAATGGATGATACTGATACTATCAAAGTATGCATCCATACATCTAAACAGAAGTTATTATCTGTTTATGGGAAAACATATGGACCTGATTGGATTAAAACAACTAATATATGGGACATAGTTCATCTAGCTCCATATAGTGAGTTTGAGAATTTAGATCCTATTAGATACTTTTCATATAGTATGATTCAAATATTAATATCAAGAATAAATGTACCTTTACCGTATTACATTAAACAAGGTATCTGTGTATACTTAGGAAACTATATGACTGTAGAACGAGTAAGAAATAAAGTAAAGGATATATATGAAGACTTTGATTATAAAACATTAATACACTTCCATATTGGTAGTGATTCATTTGGTGAAATGAATCACACAGAGGTTGTTTACTCGTTTATTGATTTTATAGTTGATGTATATGGTAAAGATTCTTTACTAGATATTTTCTATAATCGAATTAACTTCTTACATTTTATTGATAATAGAAAAGATGATATTGTGGATAAATGGAAACTACATATCAAAAGAAAATATATTGAGGGATTAAAATGAAGAAATTACTAATATTAGTCTTATTTATACCATTATTAGTTAGCTGTACTGAAAATCCTGTGGATTTAGAGTGTAACACGGGTGAATCTTTAGTTGATGGTATTTGTGTTCTAGATGAAGAACCAATTACTTGTTCTGATGGTTATGAACTAGTAAATGATGAGTGTAAGTTAATTGAAGAAGAACCGGAAACTTGTGAAGAAGGGTATCAACTTATTGGTGATGATTGCATCTTAATGAATAATACTACTACGTGTGAAGCAGGATATGAGTTGATTGGGGGAGAATGTTTCTTGATAGAGGAACCATTAAACTGTGCATATCCGTATCAAGAAATTAATGATGAATGTGTAATTGGTACGGTACCACTAAGTACTTTTACTTTAAATGAACTTGAATCAGATTATGACTTATTTATTGATACAATATTAACTAATAATCCTCTAACGTTTACTGATAGAGATGAGTTTATATCATTGTCTAGTACAATGAGAGAAAGACTATATGAAGGTATGACAGAAATTGAGTTTTATCGTATTATTGCAGAGCTTATTAGCTTTATTAATTGTAGTCATAGTGGTGTATGGCTTGGTGATTCAAGTGGGTATACTTTTGGAAGAACTTATTACTTTTTACCAATAGATGTTGAGTATCAAAATGATAAATTATATATAGTAGAAGACCAATCAGATATTGGGATTCCATTAGGTTCAGAGATATTATCAATTAATGGTGTAAACATTAATGATATTATTGAAGAAATGTATACAATGATTCCAGCTGATGGATTAAATGAAACACTTAAAAAACTTAGAATAAATGATGAGTTTTATTACTATTACACTTTGCTATATGATTTGAGTCCTGAGTATGAAATTACATATATAGATATAAGTACACTAGAAGAGGAAACTATTAGTATTTATGGTGTTAAAGAATCTTTCGCAGATTTCTATGTTACTAATTATAATTATGGAAATGGATTAAGTTATTATATTGAAGATAACTATGTATATTTACGTATTCCTAACTTCAATACAAATGGTAGTTATACAGTAGAAGGGTATGAAGCATACTTCAGTGCTTTCTTCACCGAAGTAAATGAACTTGAGATTGAGAACCTAATTATTGATATAAGACATAATAATGGAGGGTTTCCAGATGTAGCTAATATATTATTAGGTTATCTAGCAGATAATCCATTTCAATACTTTAGTGATGATGTCCCTCCTGCATTTCCACATCTTCAAGAAGATACACTTGTAAATGAAAACAACTATACAGGAGAAGTATATGTTATTGCTGATGGTGGTAGTTTAAGTACAAGTGGACACTTCTTAGCATTATTCCAGTATCATGAAATGGGATATATTGTTGGAGAAGAATCAGGTGCTGGTTATACTTGTACAGATGCATCATTTAATACTAGATTACCAAACACCAACATTACATTTAGAACATCATCAATCAAATGGAATGTTGATGTATTAGATAATGAAGTTTATACAGGAATATTCCCAGATTATGAACATACTCCATCGATTGATGATGTGATTAATAGAAATGATTCAACGCTCCAGTATATTATTGATTTAATTAATGAGATTAGTTAACACTAAACCTCTAAAAAACCAATCTGAATTTTCAGATTGGTTTTATATATTACTTCGTTAGTTCTAGTGCTTCCTTAGCATTAGCAAATGCTTCTGGATCATCTGCATACTCAAGTAATGTTAGTGCCTGTTGTTTTTTTAACTCACCATTATCAATTGACTGGTACATTGTTGACAGTAAAGAGATTAAATGTTGATTGGTTTCTTCTTTACTATTTACTATTTGAGCAATAGCGTCTGCTTTTGCCCCACCACTCATATCTCCAGGTCCTTTTGATTCAGGAATGTTAGTTATTTCTTCTAAAGCTTGTTTGATGTAATCTGTATTGTCTAATATTTGTTCAATCTTTTCTAAGATATATTTTAGTGTTACTGTATTTTTGTCTTCTGACATATTATTATCCTCCAATGTTTTTGGTGGACACACTAATGAGATGGTAGAACTATCTATGAAGTGTGCCCTGCCTTTTTTTACAAGCTGTTTAGCTCGTTTAGGGTAAGTTGCTTCATATTCATTACCAAACTCATCAACTACTTTTACGTTTTTTATTATGGGTATCTCCCCCTTATAGTTTTATAGTTTGAGTGATTTAATTGTTTTTTGTTATGGGTGTCTTCCCCTATCACTATTGATAGTATATCATATTATCATCATTTTTTTCATCGTAAACTGAATGTTAATCATTTACTAATGGAAAACTGTGGAGAATTTCAAGTCTACTATTTTCTCGATCATGGAGAATGAATACATAATCATCGTTTATACCTTGTCCTAAGTAAATTTGGTATTGAGATACTTGGTTTGTTCTCATGGTCCCTAGTTTATAAATCATTGGTGAGGAAAGATTGGTATAGATAAAATCTTGTAATGATTCTTCATCTATTTCAATTCTTTTTTCATTTACTACGAGTCCACCCCATAAGTAATTTATCCAATACATTCTAATATGGCTTTCGTTCAAAATGATATCATTTGTGAAATATACTGTGCCACCAGCAGTATAAGTGCTTGTAGGTGATGTAGAGTTATATGTTTCAATTTCACTCTTAATAGTATCAATGTCATATGTTAAGTCTGTGATTATAACATTTGGTTCACCAACTCTATCTGGTATAAAGACGTGTACTGGTTGTTGAGTAGCATCATAGGTACCTAGATACTGTCTTATATTTCGACTCGTGCTTTCATAATCTATCCCTTGCATTTTGTATATTGCATTAACAAGATTATAACTAGTCGGCACAGCCTCTTTTTCATAATCTACAATTCCATTATCATCTAACCAATCAGTATAATAATGAGGATTATCATCATCCTTTTGGTCGTATACTGGAAAACAACTAGTTAATAGTAATACCATGATTATCGTTAATATTTTTTTCATTATACATCCCTCCATTACATATATTATTATATATTAATCAAGACCTATTATTTTGATATCTAATTGCCTGATTATTATCTTATGCATCTTCTCTGTATAAGGAACATGAATTATATCTTTGTTGTTCATTATCTTTCTCCTTATCTTCCAATGTAATCTACCATCCACATATACTCTTTCTTGTATGCTTCTCTATCACTTTCAGACCACTCAAACTTAAATGATGTGGGAAATGATCCATTTTGAAATCCTCTAAGTGCCGAAGAGGTATACATTCTTAAGGATGAACCTTTTCAAATATAGTAAATTCCATCTGAAAACTCTATAGCATTTGTTCCGTTGTTGCGTCTTTCTGATGTCGATAACACGGCTATACTTAAGCCAACAATTATTTCTTTTGTTCTTTTTGTATTTTATTTTTGAGTTCCTCAAACATATCATTAAGGGTTCCTAGTATTTCGTTTCCTAATGATTCAATACCTTCTCCTTGTCCATGTAATGTTGCAGTAGCTAAAACTGCTAAAAATAGTAAACCAACTAATCCTATTGTAAGTTTAGTTAAAATATATCCACCAGGATCAACTCACATTACAGGATTATTATGCTGATATCCAATCTAATATTTATTTTGCTAAAAGTTCTTCGATATACACCAACTTAATAGGTGAGATTGATTGGATCTTTTTACACAATTCTAATGAAAAAGGTAGGTGAACAATATCTTTATGATTGACTATTTTTCTATGAACCATATTATCAATATTGACACGTGAAAAGTAAATTCTACTTTCAACCAGATGTATTACTCTAATATCTACTACCTCACACCATTCTATATTCCTCTTACCAAAAACTCTGAACAAACTTCGTTTAAGTCCGTATTCACTTATTGTTATCTTCGAAAAACCTCTATGTATAGTAATAATCCACAATATCGTAGGTGCGAATCCAGACAATAATATTAATAAAGACGTGTTAAGAACACTAACATCAACAGTTATATCTCTCAACCAATAAGTAACAAGTAAATTAAAGTAACCTAACACCAGCATAAAAGTTAAACCAAATCCAAGAAACAACGACTCATAATAACTACACTGCTTTTGCGTTTTATCCATTTAATTTCCTCCTCTAGTTGCAGGCACCATATCGTACCTATTCCTATTATCTGTTCCAAAAAGCTGCTCTAACATTCTGTCCTGTTGCACTTGCTACAAGTGCATTAGTTAAACCAGTATATAAAGCTTCTATTAATATAGTTGCTGCTATAGCCAAAATTGGAAACTCACCGGTGCTGTCTGTAAGCATCATTGGATTATTCTGTATATATTTGTAAAAATATAAACTCTTATAAAATAGATATATAAAAAAAGCTCATTATGAGAGCTATGTATATATCCCTCTTTATCTACAGTATTATTATATCACTTATGAGTTGAATGTGTATATACACATTTCATATAAAAAAACCAATCTAGATGAATAGATTGGTTTTATGTAATTAATTTATTTCATCTTTAATTTTTCTTTCAAAGTAAGCTATACTTCTTTTGAACTTATCAGTTCTATCTTTGTATTTATCTTTCTGCATTCTTGGAGCATCTGATTGTCTTTTGAGATTTCCTATTTTAGTTAGACATAACTCATATTCGCTTCTTGATAGATCTTTCTTTGGTAAAAGAAAGGATTTAACTATCAAACCTCTTAGGAGACGTAGTCCTAACATTATTAATGTTACTGTTTCAGCAATAATTATTGTACTTACTGATGGAAATGCAAATGAGTTTCTATCTGCAAATATCTCTGTACGAAGAAATATCTCAAATACAAATGGTCCCCATAAAAGCATTGATGCTATCATCCAAGTTTTAACTCCATTATAATTTAGTATGTTTTTTAGGTTTCTCTTATCTTCGTTTGTCATATTGGGTCTCCTTATATAAGTAGTAATAAAAAAAGCTCATAAAGAGAGCAGTACCTATATCCCTCTATATCTTCAGTATTATTATATCATTTATGAGTAAAATGTGTATAGAAGGATTTTATATAAAAAAAACCAATCTAGATTAATAGATTGGTTTTATGTTTTTATTTGATTTCATTGAACTTTTTATTACCACCAAATTGCTCCCACAGGTATTTATAAGCTTCATTCTCGTTGGTGAATTTTTTTAGATTAGACTTCACACCATTATTGTTAGTATATATGCTATAGTATTTAGATAAAAATGGTTTAACGATGCAAAGAGTATTCTTTTTATGAGTTAGGGAGATATAATCATTTAAGATAGGGTAGTTCTTTAGAAGGTGTAAAATCTGTCTTTTATTTATCTGGAAATTATCTATGATTTTCTTTATGTATGATTCAAAAACAATTGAATCACCATATTTCATAAAGATTTCCTCTTTCTTTTCATGAGTTATTTGCTCTAGTACTTCAGTAACTTTGAAGTATCCAGATGATAACGAGTAATAAACTAAATAATCAGTATTGCGATTATCTACTATTTGATTTTTAAGAGAACAATCAACGAATCTTACAATAATGTTTTTACCTTCATTTTGAGAGCTTGTTAATAAGTTATCTATCAATATTTCTATATTGAGATGAAGTGTAACTCGTCTAGATAAGTTGTGTGTTATTTGAATCTTTTCGCCGTGATATTTTTCGAGTGGATAAATCAGCAAAATAGAATCTTCCAAGTAGTTATTACGATATTCTATTTGCTTTTTTAGAACAAAACTTGGACCATAATAATACTGAAAATAGATAGCTACAATGATTGTAGATATGATTAAGATTAATGATAATGCTATTTGAAGTAAATTTTGATTATCAAAACCAATAAATAATTGTAGTACACCAAATAAGACAATTAGACTAAAGTAGCCAATCATAATTGTAAAGTAAATAAAATTGTCTTTAAATGTTAACTTCTTCTCTAAAAATTCTTGTAATCCAACGATGTAGTGTTTAGTCATAATAATAGTATCCTTCCTGATTGTGAATAGCATATATTGATATCTCATAATTAAGATAGATATGTTTTACTACAACATTACTATTTTCTTTTACTCATTATGAGTGGATGTTATTTTTGAACCTAGTAAGTATATTGCTAATAAAATTAAAAGGCTTCCTACATTCAATGTAGCGAAATATGTTGCTTTTAGTTTATGTTTTGACATGTTTTCTCCAATCATTCTAAGTTATATTTCTCATATAACTTTTCATTAATATATATTGTACCGTATGTAGCAATGGCAATTACAGCCACCCCACCACAGGATTATTCTGTGTATATGCATACATGTTATGTCCTAAGATGTTACTTTGTTCAACTGGTAATCCATCTGAGTTGATGAATCTACCTATTTGAGGGTTTATAGTACCTATATTTTTACCTGATGTATCATCAATATCTAGTATATTACCCCAAGCATCATAGATATATTTCACTATAATTATACCAGTTGTATCAATGATTTTTGTAATATCTCCGTGATGTTTCATAGATTATATTTGCTCATAATAGATGTATGTATTTTTTACTTATTTTGCATCTAGAATTAGTTATTTAAAAGAGTGCATAAAAGTACACTTTAATGAGTTTGTTGTTTTTGTGTTCTATATTCGTCGTAAAGATTATTATTCCACTCTTCAAGATACTCATCTAGAAAATGAATTAATTTGGAGTTCTCAAACGTCTCAATTATGACAGTTTTTGAGATAAAGATATAACCTATACCAGAACCCATAAAGTGTTCGTTTATCTGTTGACGTTTGATTGAAGTAATATCATCCCATCTCAAGAAGCAACTACTGAATATCCCTTTTTTTGAAACACCATTGCTGTCAATTGTTATTTTGATCGATGTAAACCTAATTATGGAGTACAAAGAGTATATAACTATGAAAACAACAAGTATAATCATAAGTATGTATCCACATACTTCAAGATTTGTATCAATTTGCTCTATAAAAGGTATTATAAATATTGATATAATAGCTAATAGAGCTATAAAAATCCATGCAATTGTTGCCCACAAACTAAATGTTTTACTGTATTTGACATTATTCATTGGTTTGCCTCCTCTTAGTTAAATGTATTATCTTTTAGTAATTTTAATCCATATATTGGTATCTTGGTAAACTCATTGAATATAATTTGCCTTGTAATCCAATCACTACTCATAAAAGTACCAAATCCTTTCGTTGTACTAAGACTTCCAACTATACCCCCAACACCAAAAGAAAGCATTGATTGTAGAGCAACTATCGATCCATGTGCAAACATCTATTTCTTTGTCATATCTATATCCTCTATAAGTATATGGCTTTATAGTACCTATATTTATATCTGATGTATCATCAATATCTAGTATATTACCCCAAGCATCATAGATATATTTTACTATAATTGTACCAGTTGTATCAATGATTTTTGTTATGTCATTAATTGTTAGTAATCATTTCTGGAGTTACTGTCAGCAGTTAGACTCAATATTTCAGACTTAAATCCTAGGTTCATCACTTATCTATGCATATTGAGTCCGTTTGCCTATCTTTCATCTCATATTAAGTCAAAATTAATCAATGTCATCACTAGTTTTGGAGACTACAAAGACCATACTTCTTGGAAGAGTACGAAAAGAAAAAATATAAGTATGTCGATAACATTAAGAAGTTCTACAAAGAGTAAAAAGAACAATAAAAAAAGAATTGATTCCAACTAAATAAGGAACAATTCTTTTAAATTTCTATTTAGATTAACCTGAGTTTTGCAACTAGATTAGACTATAATGAGATGATTAATTGAAAGTTAGTTCAGTTTTTCTCATTCAATTTCTTTTGGAAAGCAGGATCTATCCAAGAGCTTAATACTTCCACTTCATCTAAATCAATTTCTGGATCATATTCAACTACAGAGTTCAATAAATCTTTGAATGAGTTGAACAATTTAATAGTTTCATAAGTTTCATGTTGCCACCAAAGTATGCTCCCAAAGTCTTTTTTTCTCATATTGATTAATATTAAGTCACCAAACTCAAGTTGAAGTATCGGAAGATAATCTTTATGGCTATCTTTAACAAATAAGTTATAGTTGTACTCAATATCTATATCGTTTCTCAGACCAAATCCAAAGAAGACTTGTACTGAAAGACCATAGTTACTACCTTTTATTTCATTTTTATATGGTATTCCTCCATTATATTCAATCAAAAAATCAACATAATCATAAGGTAACCTTAGATTGTATTTGTCTTGAAAATCGCCAATTATGTGGTTATCAATCTTATTTGCATTGGCATTAATTCTAATCACAATATCACTTCCTTTTAAGCCCTTGATTTTATTTATCATAATGTACTCCTAACAACAAACAGGCTATTTTATTGCATTACTAAATAACTATTCTAATAAAGAACAGACAAAACAAACATTATTTTTTTATAGTCCTGTCTGTTCTTATAAAATATTATTTCAATATCAATAGTGATCATCACTATTGAATCATATAAACAATTATTTCAATACACCTACCTAACAACTCATCTGAGTCTAATTCTTCAGCATTACTCATTTGTTTTAATGTGTTTAAATCATATAAACATAATTCTCTTGTGCTCTCTTTTTTTACGAAGAATCTCTTTGATAAATAGTAGTTATCTAATAAACATTCAATCAAAACAATAAAAGATATTGTATTAACTGACTCTTTTAAAGAGATTCTAGTTTCTTTATTTAGATAATCAATATAAATAACCAATTTAAACTTTGCACACGAAACTATGAATTTTACATTATAGCCAGTATTATCAACAATGTCTATCATACAGTCTTCTTTTAGGTGGTTCTTAATCAACTGTACAAGTGTCTTATGATTTTTTTTAGAATATTGGTATATATTTAGCATATTTTGACACCACCTCTAATTCCATAGAATACCACGGACCATATTTTCTGCCCCACTTAGTCCATTATCATATATTGCTGCATTTAGTTTAGTCATTCTACTAATCCATACTTTATTATGAGCTATACTCACCTTATTTGAAAATTTATTTTAATTATTTGAGAATTTGACATTTATATAAACTATTAAATACTCCATAAAAATTCAAGTAAATAATTGCTAAGAATAAACGAGAGAATGTATGCAATAATTGTAATAAATAAAATAAATAGAGTTCTTTTTATTCCTTTAGAATTGTTTCTCAGTAATTTGATGTTTAAATATAATGCTCCTATCCCAACTAAAATTCCCATAAAACTAAACACTGTTAATCCTATGTGTAATATTAGAATTATTTGATCTATTACAGACAATATTGAGTCATAGTATATTTCCTCGGACTCTATAAATAATCGAGGTGGTTTCACTCCTGAAAATGAATTTGACGTTTCAATTTTCACTTTTTTACCAAAGTCATTCTTTAGATGAAACACATTTTTCTCCTTACTAATATTATTTCCATTATATCTTAGCATTAACAATCCAAAAAAAGGAACGTAACAAGCTTTGATATTTTCTTTAAAACCATCTATTCTGATATTGTATAACATAAAGTTCTCCTCTTTTTGATTTTGATTAATTTCTGTTTTTGCACAAGTATTCTTACTATATTATTAATCATACTTGTTATTTTGAGATTCATGTATATCTCTTATTAATTGAAGATAGTCGATATCAATGGAAACATTTGCGTTCCCTTGTGGAGTTGCAACTGATATACCTAGAGAAACACCAGCCCCCCATGAATCAAAGTTGTCAATATCGTTAATGTCATATGAAATGAAGAAGAAAAATAATGATAAGGACCTTTGATCAGAACCGTCACTTCCGGTAGTCCTTTGAAAACCAAGTGGTCCAAATTGTATATTAGTAGTATGTGTATTAATGGTATTTCCATTTGCATCAATAGTTTCACCCGGGGAATCAACAACAAATGAAAAACCGAATCCTAAAATCACATAACTCAAACCATTAAAGGCACCTGTTCCATCCCTATGGAAAGATATGTTATCTAGAGTGTTTTGATCTTCATCTGTTAATGAAATAAAAGCCAAAGTTATCGCTGAAATACATAAGATAGTAAGTAAAATAGTTATAACTACTTCACCATCTGGATCAACACCCATTACTGGATTGTTTTGTGTATATGCAAACATGTTATGTCCTAGGGTGTTACCTTGTTTAACTGGTATTCCATCTGAGTTGATGAATCTACCTATTTGAGGGTTTATAGTACCTATATTTTTACCTGATGTATCATCAATATCTAGTATATTACCCCAAGCATCATAGATATATTTTACTATAATTATACCAGTTGTATCAATGATTTTTGTAATATCTCGTGGATGTTTCTTAGATTATTTTAGTTTATAAAAAGACTTATGTATTCTTTACTTATTTTTCATCTAAAATTAGTTAATTAAAAGAGTGCAATAAATGCACTCAATTAGTTTATAATTTCCTTAAAAATATGTCATAGTTCCTTTATATCATTTGCATAATCTGTATTTCAGATTTATAGATTTCATCTTAAAATACGACTAGTCTTTTTGATTTGAACTCTCTGTTAAAACGATGTTAAGTGCATTTGTATATTCAATCCTTGTTTTCTTTTTTGATATGGGTTTACTTCTTCCATAATTTATCTCATGAAGTTTTTGTAAATCCTGAAGAAAAGTAATATTTATAATCAAATCATTATTACTATTGGTAGTAAATAGATTTCTATAGAATTTAACATTTAATATTGCCTTTAAAATTGAACCAAAAAGAAGAATAACTTCTATACTTAAAAGCAAAAGTACAGAGGGTATTATTTCTATATTATCTATTCCATATAATTGATAACTTACTATAAGTTGAACGATTGGTGGAATGAAAATAGCACTTACTAAAAGCTTCCACCATCCTCAGGTATTGAACTTAATAATCTCCTTTATTGCTTTTTGTTTTTCATTATTTAGTTTTTGTATACATATTAACTGATTTGAATTCATTATTACTCCTCCCAACCTAATTCCTTAGCATAATCAATACAGTAGTCGTTATCTGTAAATTCAAGGAATGTTCTACCAAGAAATATACCAAGTTTTGCCTTCTTTAAAAGGGAAGAAGAAACGCAATCTTAAGCTTATGGTAAAAGATATTTTTCTCCAAGCGTAGCGCATAACGATGGACCTTTATCTAAAGTTTGAATACAACTTACAATAAAAGACATAATCCATCCAAGTGATAAGTCGTATATTGTGATTCCCCTTGTATAATTAAAGTGTAATAAATTAACTATACTCTCATTTTCATTATTAAGTGCTATTCCCATCTAAAGGTTTTCAACTCAGAAAAAAGAATTTTAAATGATTTGGAAAGTAACTCGCAATGTGCTATCTCATTCATTCTCTTTAATATTCTCTTGCTTATATAGACATTGTAGTCTTTACTAGATGTTTCTATCTTTAAATAGTATGTCCTAAACTGTTTGATAATTCTGTAGTTCTCTATCTCTGAATACTCTATCCTTGATAATGGTTTTCCTATGTAATTAATTTCAATTCTTGTTGAATAAATGTGAACTCTAGATAAAATGAATACTCTAAACCATGCAAATGTAAATAATTGAAGCAGAATTGGAATCCAAATAATCAGAATCTCAGTTTGTCTTACTAGAAGCGTTAAAATTAAAGCAACAAGAATGATTAGTACAGTATAAAATAATATAGAGAATGTTAGAAATTGATGTCTGAAATACGCGTGTTTTTTTTTCATCATATTATTGACTTTCCTTCCTTTCACCAGTTTTGGAGTTGTACCATTGCTGTGTAGTATAATCAAATACAATACTTGTTGTCAACGCAGAACTAGAAACTCCCAACATACCTAATTCCGCAAACCGCTTGCCATTATACCTCCAAATGTAAAGAATGGAGCAATAATCATACCATATGTTCCTAATAGTAGAACTTCGTTTGATCTGATTTTCGATCCAGTTACAAGTTGATGGGTAATATAGCCAACAGATCCGCTTAAGAATCCTCCTCCGAATGTTAAAAGTATACCAGCAGCATAATAAGCTAAAGATGTAGTTTCTGCTAGTAGTAGTGTTCCTGCTATTATGGTTGTTAAACCCATTATGGTTTTAGCTACTAATGAAGCTGCTCCTCCAGTACATACGGTAGCAATTACTAATCCGGCAACAATTAATAAGCCACTTATACCTTTTAATAGATTGTCAGTTTCAGTTGAGTATCCTTGGTTGTCTAAGTACATTACAGGTGTAATGCATTTTAGGATAGGTAATGCATAAACTCTCCTAATGCAAACCGCTCTTTTAAACAGGTTTATTATCAGTTAGTTTCTTCTAAAGGGGTTTATCAAATACTTCATTACTATAGGATAAAGGTTAAACGAGTATACTAGAAAACTAATCAGAAAATACAGAAGTGCTATTATCTGTAAGATTAGTTCTCTTGTACTAGAAGGGTCTCCTCCAGTAGCACCGTAAAAGGTTACAAAGAAGAGTGATTGTAATAAAGACCACTGAAAGATTATAGTAAATGCAAATATAGAGATAAAATGAAATATAAGCCATCCAATAAGGGTGGTCTTCTTTAGTAAAAAAGCCTTTAAACTTATGTCGTTTTTATGTTTAGTTTTCATAATCTAACTCCAATACTGAGTTAATCTCATCCCAAGTTTCTTGTTTACTAAAGTATCTAGAAGCATACATCCCTGTTTGACGCATGATTTGCATACCAGATAAGATATCGGCTTGCACAAATGGTGAAAGCCCATCAAGTATACTTGATGACATCGGTCTTGCTCCAATACGGACGAAGGCAAATGTGAAAGCCATGGAAATAGCAGTAGACTTAGTTATCTGCCAGACTGATGCACCTTCATTAACTCCTCTTAGTATTTGAGTAGAAGCTGTCAATCCAAGTCTGGAATACATATACCAGCTAGATGAAGCTGCTGTTGCAGATCCCAAAGATATCAAGGTCAACGCAGTGAATATCGCTGCACTTCCCCCTTCTATACCTACTGCAAACCAATCTACCTGATTCCAAAAGTCACCATCAGAACCTGAGTTCTTCCATTCTGAATATTGCATACCAAGTTCAAATCCTGCTGCTACCAGACCGATTATAACTGAAGTTATCAATATGGCAACAGGAAACTTTCCACTTATGTCTGAAAACATTACAGGATTATTCTGAGTATAAGCATACATATTATGTCCTAAGATGTTACCTTGTTCACCTAGTAAACCATCTGCGTTAATGAATCTACCTATTTGAGGGTTATAGTATCTAGATTGTAGGTAGTAATAATCAAGTTCTTTGTCATATCTATATGCTCTATATGTATAAGGGTTTATAGTACCTATGTTTTTACTTGATGTATCATTAATATCTAGTATATTACCCCAAGCATCATAGATATATTTTACTACAACATCACCATTTTCATCAACTATTTGTATTATATTTCCTTGGATGTCTGTGATATAGAAGTATTCATCACCATCACCCTTGATGGTGATGTCACTATCATAGTAGAAACTTATCAGTGTACCGTCAACATCGTATGTAAATGAAAGTTCATATGTACCATCTGTTTCATGTATTACCATATCTCCTGATAAGGTGTATGTTGTTGTTACACCATCTATGGTTTTACTTGTTCTTATACCTGCATCATTATGTGCATAAGTTATTGTGTGTTCATCATATGGAAAGTATGCTTGATAAGACGTTGCAGTTTGACCCTCTTCTAGTTGGAAACCATACATTCCTTGATCAGCGAAATAATAACCTAAATACTCAGCAGCTATCTCGATGTAAATATCTGATTCATTTTCATCAGTTAAGAATGTACACGATACTGATGATGAACTAACAGTACAATTAGATAGATATTCAACATATCCAGAGACATAACTATCTACTCCATATATATACATTTCGATATCTCTACCTAAGAAGTATTCATTAGGGATAGTTATTGTGTAGTATGTATTACCCTCTACTTCAATGTTTTCAGATGTCTCCATTATGTAGTCTCCTACTAAAAGTGCGTCTGGATCTAGTAAATTCTTACTAGGAGTATCACTTACATGAATTCTTTTAAGAATTCTTCCGTCCCATGAAAGTTCAGCAAAGTCATATATTGCATCCTCGTACTTGAAGTTAGTTATGTATGTAGGGTTCCCTTGATTATCATACGTTATGTTACTAGTTTTTGTAACTCCATCATCAAGAACTGTATAACTAGAAAGTTGATCTTTCCACAAGTTATCATTGTATGAGTAAGTTATTTTTTCTAAAGGGGTGTTTGGTCCAGGTGCTGGAGGGTTACCCACTTTGAAAACAACACCAATTTGAACACTATAACCTCTACCAGTAGCAGTGTACTCTTGCAAGAAGTAACCTGCTTTATCTCTTGGGAAGTTCGATCCAAGAGAAGTAGTTAGCGAGACTGGAACTGGTGGAAAAGTGAAATCCTCATAGTAAGTAAAAGAGCAGTTTGGCAAAGTTGCATTAAGACTAATTTCGTTAATGAGGTTTAAGTTACAATTAGTACTAGTTACTACAACATTGCTTCCAGTAATATAATCATCAGGAACTGTTGTTATATCTCTTTCGCCATATTTATATGTTCTTGTTTCTAAAATGTTTCCATGTAAATCATAATCATAAATTCTAGAATAGCAAGTATCTTGTAAAGTAGAACAGTCTACGGCCTCGTTCATTACATCTTCAATTATAATTTGATTGTTTTCATCATATTCATAATGCATATGTTGTAAAGGTAAATCATTACCGTAGAAATTTATGTCAATGATATTACCTAAATCATCATAACTATATGTTTGATAATAGTAAATTGTGGGATTTCCAGATTTGTTGACTGAGTAAGTATAACTGGTGATTCTATCTGTATTTAGTTTATATGTTGTGTTCTTAGTTATTGAATTTCCGTTAAATGATGTTTGGACATTATCTAGTCTGTAAAGTGCTTCTTGTACATAATTGTACTGCCTTAAAACACTTATGTTATTTATTGTGTCGTACATTGTTTTATCGTACGACGACGAAACAAATGTATCAGAACTATCATAATCACCAAGAATTTTATTATAGAAATAATTAACTTCGTGTTCAGTATCATTTACATCAAAACTATATGAACTTAGATTCCCACTGTTGTCATATCCGTAGCTAATTGAGTTTCCATTACTGTCAGAAACTTTGATTAAATTTCCTGATGAATCATATGTATAACTCTCACTGCTTATGATACTCCCTGATTCGTAATAATTGATAATTGCAACACGTCCCATTTGGTCATATTTATATCCAAACAGATTTGAGTATGTACTTTCTGAAGTATCTTTGAATTTTACATATTCAAGGTTGTCATTGTCATCATATGTGTATTGATAGGAATCCTGATTTGCATAAGTTTTTGTGTTTGTTCTACCTGAAATATATCCACCTTCATCAACATATGTGTAAGATATCAAGTTAGTGTTACCAACAGAAACATTTTCGATTCTGTCTTGAGAATCATAACTTAATGTATAGATCTGTCCTGAGGATAAAGTAATAGTTTCAAGTCTGTTTTCAATATCATAACTATAAGTTACTTTTGAGCAAACTGCTTGTGAATTGCAATAACTTGAATTAGTAACTGTTTTGATTTGTCCTGTATTCGTATATGTATAATCATACTCATTTCCATTAGCATCCTCAACTGAACTCAATAATCCAGTTAATTCATCATAATCACTATATGTAGAGATACTGTGTTCATTAACCATTTCTGAAATGTATTGTGAACCTAATGTATTGAAGTATGTTTGAGTAGAATATGATACTGCTCCATCTCCAACTGTCACATTTGTAGTTTGCCCATATGAGTTTGTTGTATTGGCAATTTTCACATTGTCTACTTCAATATCAGATAATGTATGACCTTCAAAACCTATATATGTGATATCCTCTTCCCAGTTTTCTAAGAAGTTTGGGTCTGATGGTACCATTGTATTTGTGAAATGATGAATTGAGTTTATTTTACCATCTACATAAGAATATGTGTAATATTCAGTTTCTGAGATGTATTTATCGGTTAACATACCATTGTCGTATCCAAAACTAATTTCTTGTCCCTCAAAATAAACTTGAACATTATCAAATACAACTTCTCCAGGTCCATCAACAAACAACATAACTTCTACGTAATCCGTATTAGTTGGAAGTTCCACTGATTCTAACCAAAATTGCCATGATTTATTGTAACTTTCAAAGTTAACTTCTTGAGTATAACTATAAGTATTATCACCTGTTTGGATTAGAATTGAGTTGTCATTATTATCATAACATTTAATCATCAATCCAAATGAAGTACTTGGTGTAACGTCACCTTGAGCCCAACTACCAACAAAAATATTAGTTGTTGCATTCTCGTAATTAGGTAAATCGTAGACATAGGTCTTTACTGTGGTTATTGTTGATATATCTCCTGTTAGTTTTAAACCTGTTTCACCTATGTGATCTTCCATTGGAGTATTTAAGTATTCTGTATGAACTGTTTGATTTACTTTACTTGAGTAATTACTAGTCCATGAGTTCATTGAGAAGTTTTCAAAGTGTGAGTTCTCAAGAGCATTCATTCTTGAATCCGTAAATCCAACTACAGTTTGAATATTATCAATGTATAAATTCCCATTTGAGTTATTGATAAACTTAATTGATATATTAGTGTTTTCTTCAGTAACTTTGAATTGAAGGTCGAATTTTGTCCATGATTCATTAGATTGTAACACTAACTCATAATCACCTGAAGCATCTCCTGACACAACTACTTTGCCTGATACTCCTAACTCAGTCTTATAATAACCACTTAATGTATATGTATCAGTATCTAAATAGATATCGGTTTGTTTCAATATAGCTTCACCTGTACCATCATTGTAGATGTTACCAGACTGATCACCAATCAATGATTGTGATGTAGAATAACTGAATGATGATCCTGAATCTGACAATGGATCTAAGTGCCAAACAGAGTTAGCATACTCAAAGTTATTGTTAATTATTGGATTAACAATTGTATTATATGGAACTGATTGCGTAACAACTTTGTTTGCCATATAGAAGTTTATATTTGTTGCATACTTTGTAGAATTAACAATTCCATAATTGTTTAAAGTTTGAATAGTATGTCCATAATAATCAAAGTTATACTCAATATATGATCCATCACTTGATGTTATCTTAGTACTATAGATATCTCTATCATATATTAGAGTACCAACAATAGATTCAGTTGAAGAACTTTGAACATTACTAATAGTTACTTCATCAACTAATCCCATAGAATCTAAGATGAAACTAGTTCTCATTCCATATATATCTATGTTATCCTTGTTGAAGTGCTCAGTCATTTTAGTAATAATACTAGTTGTATAACCATAAGTTGCTCCTGAGTAAATCTCGAATGTATCAGCACTATCATAATTTGCATAATACTCTACTTCTGATAGAATATACTCACTGATTGAGCTATCATAAGAGAAATCATAATAGACTTCTTCTATAGAATTATATGTAGAACCATCACTTTTTAGTAACTCTAAACTAACCTTGTAATCATAATCACTTGTGGATGTATAGTCGAAGTTTATTCTGTTTCCATAATCATCTTTGATGTAATCTATCTTGTATAAGTCGCTGTTTGAATAATAAACCCTAGTAAAAAGAGATGTGTTCTCATCATAGATATACTGTATGTTACCACTTGAGTTGAATCTGTATTCTAGATTATTAGGTGTGTTCAATGTATATGTAGTAGAAATATCAGTTACCTTCTTTACCAAGATATTACCTGAACCATCTTCGGAATAGTAACAAGTATACTCTACATATGGATCATCAGTAAATTCATCAGTACATGTTGATTCAACGTACTGGACTTCATTGCCACTTGGTTCTGTGAAGACTTTTGTGTTTAGATTCATTATATAGTTATAGTTAGTTAACCAACCCGCACCATATCCATAATCTATTTCGTTATCATTTGAGTTGTATGTGTATGATAATCCTAGTGATTGTCTTTCGTTTGTAAATGCAACGTCTTGTCTTTGGATAGTCATTTCACCAGTAAAATCTGATACGTAAGCAACACCAGCACTACCAGTATCTAAAGAATTATATGTCCAATAATGTTTAATTCCTTCAGTTTTGATGTAACCGAACTCAATATATGGTAAATAACTACTGTTATTACTAGTACCAACTTGTAGTAGCTGATCTGAACTACCAATATTTTTAAGGGAGAAACCATAATTATCTCCTCCATCTGTTTGAAGATCTAGATAGTAATTAGTTACATCTAAAGAGCAGAAATAATAATCACCGTTTTGACCATTGACATACTGTAAACTGCAAAAATCTAGATAACTATCATCATGTGTTGGTTTTGCATCTGGACTAGCTGGATTCCAAACTGTATCATCATCAAAATCTCCATTATTTTTTTGTAAAGTTAGAACTTGAGCATTTGCTCCAATCCCAAAAACTTTTAGATTAATTTTAGTACTAACAATGATATTGTCTTGAATACCAGTTGGTATATCGAACTTAAGTAGACCATATGCTTCAGTATTATTTGATGGGATGTCATCTTCAGAACGAAGCAACATATAATCGTCGTAAATAAATGGTAAATCGGGATACATAGAATCTACTGAAGTGTATACGGCATTAGTAGGGTCAGTAGCAAATCCAGAACTGTAACCTATTGAAGATATTGTAGGATCAATAACTACTGGATAACTAGCACTACTAAGCCACTCATTATCTGGTGTTAGGGTTAGAATATATTCTTTATCTTTTACTTGTACGAAATCAAGTTGTACATTGCTAGAATACTCATAATTACTATCATACATATAAAGATCTTCAATAGTGAAAATGACATTATTTTCATCATTTACAAAAACATAATCTCCATCTATATTTTGAGTAAGAGTTAATCCTTTCACTTTGTATTCAAAAGACATACTGAAGTTAGGAATAAATTCATTTAAGATTATATTCTCTTTTATTTTTGAACCAGAGATCACATACTCGATATCAACATTTTGTTGAATGTTCATGTATAGTATAGATTGACTTATATTAGTAAGTTCTTTAATGTTGTTAGAAGTGTTGTCATTGTTATCATATGTTGCATCTGAAGATGTAATGTTCAAAATGTTCCAATCAATATCATAACCATCCATTGATACTTTTATCTGTTTTGACTCAGATAGTTTCTTTGGAAACTTAATTTTGAACTTATTTGATATGTTTTCTAGTTCTGTACCGTTATCAAATAATGAGTTATTTATGTCTTTGAACTCATCATTTTCCTGATAGTGTATCACATTATCGTATACAGATATTTCATATGTACCATCTGTTTTTTTAAATGTTTTTGAGTTTTCAGTTCTTTCAGAAACTACCTCACTATCAATTTCAATCAAACTAGGATCAAAATCTTCATCGGTAGTAGTAGGATAATCCGGTTTACTACTTGTATTAGAATTTACTTCTGCAGATATTGGATCATCATCTAACACCTCTGCCTGTATTTGTTGCCATGGAACATAACTCCATAAAAGTGCAAGAACACCAACCAATGTTAGTGTTCTTTTTGTTGCATTAATAATAGAAACCCATGCGAGGATTCCTTTGTTTGTTACCTTACTTCTAAATAATCTCTTCATAACATTCTCCTTATATTCCTTAAAATTTCATACTCGTGTTTTTTGAATAAAACTGTTCAGTGTAGAATTTACTCTTCTTATTAAATAGAAAAGTCTTGTAATTAAAAACCTCGTTGTGATATATAGAAGCTAAAATGACTTGTGAATCTTGAAAATCATCCTTTAATACATTTAACATTATGTTTACATTTTCTTCAGAGATTTCATTATTTCTTGGTGAATCTATTATTAAAGGAATAGATATATTGTACTTCTCCTGAAGTAGTTGTAGGTATGACAGCCTATATGCAAGTGCAATTTTGCTTTTAATAGCTCCTGAGTAAACATTCATGTTTTGCCTAAATATATTCTTATAATCTCTGCCAATGTACTTGAAAACATCTAGTTTCTCTGAAAAGTATTTAACCTTACTATATAATGATTTTGAAAACTCTCTGTTAGATACTACGATCTCATTTTTATAATTTTGAAGTAATTTTAGATCTTCTCTATAATTTCTTTCCATTATTTCAATTCTTTCAACACTTAAGTTATTTTTGACAAAAAAGCTTGAAACCATTTGTCCTAGTTTTTCGGTTTGTATTGGCGAATCAATCTTACTCATTTGCAATGAAAGTTCCTTAATATTATCTTTAAGTATGTTAATATCCAAATTGATAGAGTTCAAAGTGTATTTTAATAGTTTTTGGTTATCTGAAAAGCCGATTAAGTTTTCTTTGGTTACTTCAACTTCATCACCATTGTTTAACTCAATAACAAGGTTCATATCTTCTATTGAATCAATAAATGACTTATTACTTTTAACTGTTCTAGTTAACCTATTTCTTTCTTTAAGAAGCTTGTTTAGTTCAAACTTATACATTGTAATATCTCTTCTAATTTCTTCAATTGAGTTATTTTCACTTAGATCATCAAACCTTTCAATAGAGTAATCAAAATATGAACTTGTTTTCTTAATTTGATTTAAGACTCTAAGATGTTCTTTGATCTTATTTATTTCCTCATTCGTGTGATGAATATCTGATTTAGAAAGCCCTGCAAGTAAATCTATTGCATCAAAATGATTAGACCTACCAACAACCATACCTCTAACAAACCAATTCCATCCATTATCTTGATCAATATAGAATACTCCAAGTAAGTTACTTAAAACATTGTAGTCTTCTATTCCAAAGATTGTGGACAAGTATCTATTAAGATCATTTGGTAAACTAAAACTTTTTCTTGCATCTGAAATTTCAACTATCAATTTGCTCTTACTCAATCTATGGATTGTAAATACTTCATTATTTATTTCCATTGTTATTATAATTTGCTTGTTCGCAAAACTATAACCTCTTGTGCTAGTAACATTGAACCCCATTGCATATAGTAATAATCTTAGGAATGTTGTTTTTCCACATGTGTTCATCTCATTACTAACAATTAAGTTATGTCTATCAAAAGAGTACTCAAAGAGTCTTGCGCCATCTAATATTTTTACATTTAAAATTTTCATTTTAATCAAGTACTCCTCTCACTTTTTTTATCTGTGTTCTTTTATTTACGATTCTGAGAATGAATATACAAGCAGACATCTTAGTTATGTCATCATCAACAATACCTTTCATGTATTCATTGATAAACTCTATGTGATAATCATTTACAAAGTGAAAAATCATCTCTCGCCTTCCATATATATGTTTGTTAAGTTTTTCAAAGTCTCGGAATCTTTTAATAACGTTAATAAAAACAGAGTAATCAGACGTGATATCTTCACATAGTCTGTCAAATTCATTTTGAACAGTGTTTATTATGTCATCACTACTACAGTCACAATCAATCAGGTCGGTAAGAGAGTCTACATTATCCTCATCAATATCTCCTTCAAGTATTTGTCGTATAATGGATAAAATAAAATCATCTTTTATGTACCCTATTTTGTCGTCTTTCTTTGAAGCTAGATAAAACATTTTCCTATGCCACAAGTTAAATAACTTTTTTGAGAAGAATATTGCCTTGTTTGAAACAGTTTCTTCAAGAATACCTCTAATTTCAATCAGAATTTCCCTAATTCTATCATTATCATTGTTACCATCAAAAGGTATATGGCGTATACTAAACTTGTCGTATGATGACAAGTTGGATTTTGTTCTAATCTTGTTCTTCACATTATTTGGAAGATTTGAGAAATCTACTGAATTATTATTCATTATGAAGGGTTTTGTCCCATCAGGATTATATATGTTTGTCGAGTAAAGAAGTCTTGTGTGACATGATTTCTCTTTGATACTTAATGAGTTTATACCTTCAATGAAGTACTTATTGTTTGAACTCTTAATTTTGTATGGTTCTTGACTTATCTTAGATTGAATTAAGTATATTTCATCTTTAAGAAACAACTCTATATCTTCATTATATTCAACATTGATGCTTTTTAATTCTTTCAAATATCTAAAAGCATAATATATACTCTGACAGATTTGTCCATCCCAACCATTTGCGCTCCCTGAACTATTGTAGTTCATAATTTATCACCATCTCTTTTTCTTTTCTATACTTTTATTGGGAGTTTGTATTAACTTTCAAACTTTTATGTATAATATTTAAACTAATTACAACAAAAAGACCAAAAAATGATCTTCTTGTTGAATTAGTATCCCTTTTTCCTTAATCCGTCTTTATGCAATATAATCTTGGATTGTCTGGACCATCTGCCTTGCTTCTATTGTTTTCCCAGTGTAAAGGCTGTAAATTACTCATGTTGTTATTGCCCCCTCTAGAAACTGGAACAATGTGATCAATTTCCCATCCATATCTTGATTCATGACCATAAGCTGCCCTTGCAATGATTGCACCACATTTGTCTTTTCTTTTCTCGTTGTAATTAAGTCCATATACAATATTTGCCTTTTCCCATACTGCATCAATGACATTCTTTGAAAAACTCATATGTTTCCTCCTATTCTCTTAACAGTATCTCTAACAATCTATTTAAGACACCTATAGCCTTAATGTGCTCGTGTCTGTTATAGATGTGTTTGTTAGTGCTGATCTCCTCATATTTCTCTGTATACCAATCTATTAGTCTATAAACTAAAGACAAGATTTTATCTTTGTCCTTTGGATACTTACAATCCAGTAGAATTTTAGTATAATTTCTGACAAAATGTTCTCTAGTATAATCATTTATTGTGTTTACTACTCCTTGAAGTTCTATTTCCATTATTTCCTCTATTTTGAGATCGTTTTTCATAACATATATGAATGAAAAAGTATGACAAAATGTAGATTTATAATCTACTTTTGTTCTGTTCATTTATTATTACTATAATTTTTGTTATAATGTATGTGTTAGTCCCATGGACACACTACTAAGTCGTCGTCGATTTCACAGTAGTCTGCATGACTTTTTGTAGTTTGGCCAAATGCGAACATCAAACCAATTATTAAAGCAATAACAAGAACTTTCCTTACCTTTTTCATTTCTCCTCCTACGTGTTTTTCTATAGTCTATTAGAATTAGGAGATAAATTTTAGGTCAGGTATGTCCGTTTCACTGGAGGTAATTATGAAACAATTAATAAGCTACTTTTATCATATAGACGATCTTAGGAGAAACAGAGGTATTAGAGTTGAAGATTTTGTACAGGATATATGTTCGGATAGACAGTATAGAAGGTATTTAAATGGTAGTAATGTTATACCCCAAGATAAGTTAATTCTTTTTATTGGTAAACTTGGGCTAACCACATCAGAATTTTACAACTCCTTTTATAAGATTGAAGAATCAATATCAAAAAAAATAAGAGACATTTATGTCTCTGTAGTAAAAGGAGAGCTCGAACTAGCTCAAAAACTGTATGATGAAATCAAGAAACCAATTAAAATTAGCCAAGAGAATTATACATTCTTCAAACTGTCAGAGGTTATTCTGGATTTGAAACATGATAAATTAACCTCATTACAAGCGTACGATATCTTGGAGGAACTTATAGATTATCCGAAATGTTTATCTAAGAATGAGTTTACTTTTGTTGAAGTAGCATCTCTACAAAAAATGTTTCAAATAAAGGCTACCTATAGAGATTATAGTTTAATTGAAATATTATATGATATTCTTATTAAAGCAGATTACTTATATCTATCATCTGATAAGAGATATTTATTTCCAAGACTATATACTACTACTGGGAAGTACTTAGGAATATTGGGAAATATTGAAGAATCAGTTAAAGTTGCATTAGAAGGAATAGACTACTCAATAAAAATAAGAGATATGGATTCGCTTGAAAAATTATATTACATAGTATCTTTAGGTTACCAGAAACTTGGAAGAGTAGATGAAGCATATCTATTTGCACAAAAGTGTATTGCGACGTGTGTTGCTAAAGGAGATGAGAAGTTGGTTGAGAAGTATAACAACTTTTTTAGAAAAGAGCAAGGATTTGAGCTATCAATAGAAAAAAAATTCAATTAAAAGGACTTTGTCTGCAAACAAAGTCCTTTCTTAATTTTCATTTAACGCTCTTATGATTCTAATCATTTTACGTAGTTCTGATACAGTGAGAGAATTAATTATTTCAATCAATTTGTCATTTTTTTCTGTTTGACTATCTCTTTCTAAGAAGAAGGGATGACTATTTCCGAGTATAAAATTTATGTCCTGTTCACTCAACTTGTTGAGTAAATCAATTTTATCAAGTGGTAAAGGATAATCAATATTACCAACCAAGTAATCGATCGAAACATTTAGATACTTGGATATTTTTAATAGATTATATGTCGTTACATTGATACCATCATTCTCATATCTAGAATATGTAGCTCGTGTTATATCTAGATATTCCGCAATCTCTGCTTGCCTTATCCCTTTACGCACCCTAGTTTTCTTCAAGTTTTTCATTTAATCACCTCATATAATTTGTTAAAAAATTCCAGAGTCTCTATGATATTACCACGCAATAGGATTTATAACACATATGTTACGTATAAAGAACATTGTTTGGTTAAAAATACCACTTTCTAGTTATCTTGTAGTTATTTTGCCACATCCTTGATAATTACATAATATTACTTTTTTTATTTTTTTCTATAACTTATGTATATCTGTGGTTGAATATTATAGTCTTGACATAACTTAACCCATTCAACGAGTTTTATTTTTAATAATATTGATTTGATTTCAGAGAGTGATTTGATATCAGATTCTCTTTTTAAAACTAACCAAATACTTGCTTTGTTAATCTCTTTTTCGTATTTTAATAAACCGGTTTTTATAGATACAATTGATGTTATTATCTGATCAACAACATATGCAATTTTTTGAGGTGTTCCTACTTTTACAGCAATAATGTTTTTCTCATTTTTATCATATATATCGCATGGTTCAATTCTATAACCTTGAATATTCCTTATATCTCTATCAACATTTATTAAACTGTCAATATCTTCTGTAACTTTTCTGTTGAAGTATTCTTCAAAGTATTCACTTCTGGTTTCAGAAGGATTAGCCATCTTTGGTATATCTTTTCTTCTATTGAGGAAATAGTCTGATTCACTAACATTGAACTGTGATTTGTCGTGAAGTTGAAATCCTTCGATTTTGTTGTTTAACTGATTGATATATTCGTTGTTGAATTTATACCATTTTCCTTGAATGAGGTGGTAGTTATTATCATTTAAATAGTTAATTATATCCAATAGTCTTTTTCGATCGGAATATGAGCTTCCTTCACATGTGATCCATACATCTCTTAGTTCGTCAAGTGTTGTAATTTCGATACGGTTCATTAGCAGTTTTGCTCTTATATCATCAATTCCTAAAGATGGAATGGTCCCTAATCTTTTTCTTCTGTATGATACTTTAAAGGAGTCATAGATATTGTTGAAGACGTAATAGGTTCCAATTACTTCTAGTTGATCAACAGACGATGTTAACTCACCTAAATTAAATTTCTCAACCACCTCTTCGAATAACTCATTAATAAGAGTAACGTCTTTTACCTTGCTAATCCTAGGAATCATTTTGGGTCTTCGTCTCATTATCACATTTTCAATTTTTGTTATATATTTAGTCAGGTACTCGATATTCATTTCTTTGAAAATTTGAATTGAATCACCAACTTCTATATGTGTTCCAATATCCTCTGCTTCTGATGGAATACCGGTAATCTTGATCACACTAGAACCTGTTTCTGAGGGTAAGTTGTGTGAACCCTTATATGCGTTTATGGTCTTTGTTTTGTTTTTTAAATGATTATTTAAGCCAACATTTGTGTACGAGTCCATATTGATTCTAGACAAATATTCAAAAGGAAACGATGAATCTATAAAATTTTTTACATAAAAGTGTCCATAACCGAACGTTAAACAATAATAATTATTTTGATTGCTTATATGAATAACTGCTGAAGGGTTTTTCTCTTTTTGAATAATATCCATATCAAAAAATGGTAATATTTCTGAAGTCCAAGTAACATTATCTTTTATTTCTCTGTTTTTCAAATATAGAGTTAACTCAAAATTATTTATGACTCTAGTTGCCATTCTTTTAAACCCCTTATTACTGATGTCTTCTATTAACAGTAAATCTTTGTTGTTTAATATTTTGTATAAATTATATTTCATAGATATAACCCTTTCTTGTTTTTCTCTTCATACCATTTATCTTAACATTTAATTGACTTGTATATACATTTGTTACGTATCACGAAATAAAACACAAACAATTAAAATGTTTGTGTTTTATTCAGATCTAATATTTTTATATTCTTTTATTTGTTTTTTTAGATATTTAGATCTTAGTTGTTTACTAGCTAGTAGTTGTTTGGTAGGTGGTAGTTTTAATATAACACCTAATAGTGAAGCAAGGAATCTGTGACTTGGTTTTTCGTTATCTCTAAAGATTAGGTGTTGTAGTTTGTTTGATTCGATAGCTTGGAGGATTAGTTTTTGATTTAAAGTTACTGGAGTAAAGACTCTCGATTCTCTATGGACTAATTCTAATGCGTCAAAGTTACATGAACGATCACATACACCACACCCAATGCACATATCTTTGTTTAAGACGGCGATTTTCTTTTTGCCTTCTATATTTGTGTTTGTTAGGGTTAAAGCTCCCATAGGGCAAACTTTTACACATTTAGAGCATCCTGTGCAGTTATCAGGATTGATTTCACATATATAGTTAGAAGAATTGATGGCGTTTGTGAATCCGTGTTTTTTAGCGTTTGATAGTACCTCGCAACAACAAGAACAACAGTTACAGATAAAACTAACATTTTTTTGAACATTTTCTGCGAATTGGACAAGGTTATGTTCTTTGGCGAGTTTGATGATATCTAAAGCTTCATCTTTCGATATCTCTTTTGCGTAACCATGTCTTATTAATGAACTATTACCATTATTACTTATGGTTAGACATACTTCTTTTGGAGCATCACAGTCTTCACCGAGATGTTCTTTTACGTGTCTACAGTAACAAGTACTAACGCCAATTGTTTTGGCGTTTTTTATTATTTCTGAGGTTTTTTCATAATCCATCACATAAAGTGAATTATCTTCGATAGCCTCTTCTTGAACTAAGGCTCTTCCTAATGGTGTTTCTAAAGTCATTAAGGAAGTAACGAAATCATCTTCTGTACAAACGTACTCATAGAATAACTCACTAAGGACTTTTTGGTCCATATGTGAATTTGTTCGCATCATTGTAAATTCAAAGAAACCTATCATAGGGGGAGGAAGTAAGTAATTAGGTTCATTGTCTTTGTATATATCTAAAAGAACCGCTCTAGATGCCATATCATCAAGAATACTTCTTGTATCTTCATAATCCTTTTTCCATCTTTTCATAGCTAAAGGGACATCAAAATAACCGATAGGTAATTTTGATAGTAATCTAGCTTCTTCCTCGGTAAACATTACTGATAGTATTTTATATAGTGTTTCTGTCTCTACAATACCATGGGGAAATCTATCTAGTCTTTCTGTGAGTTTTTTGTACCCGCTTCTAGCTGTCTTATGTGCCATACGATAACCTCCATAAAAAAGTCTTCTTTAGTCTTCTAAAATTGCGACTGCTCTTACTTGAACACCATCACCTTCTATAGGTAATGGAAAACCATAGAATGTGAACTGTTTAGTTAGTAGTTCTTTTAAGTTACATAAATTCTCATATATTATAAGTTCGTTACTTAACAA
Source organism: uncultured bacterium (assembly GCA_965601565.1). Classification (GTDB taxonomy): domain Bacteria; phylum Bacillota_I; class Bacilli_A; order Izemoplasmatales; family Izemoplasmataceae; genus Xianfuyuplasma. The sequence continues at coordinate 40,283 of CBFCWG010000013.1, forward strand.
GATTTGATGAATCATAAAATCTTTACTATCAATTGGATCTATTGAATTATAATCTACTCCTACAATTCTTGCTTTTGATTTTATTAGATATTCACAAGCTTCTTTGGTGAGTACTGGGTAATTATAAAAGTATTCTTCTTTTTTAAATAAGTTATCCCAACCAGTATGTAGAAGAACTGCTTTATGATTACCAATCTTGCCTTTAAGCATATCTTTAGTAATCTCTTTTTGATTTGTACAATCAATTACAATACCAGTACCACAGAAATCATTAAGTGAGAAGTCTTGAATTAATTTCCCGTTTTCAATCATATGTCCTGGAACATCTAAATGTGTTCCAGTATGATTATTGATATCAAGTCTTATCATACTATAGCCATCATTCTTTATTGTCGCAATCTGTTCAATTGTAGGGGGGTCAGTTCCTGGATAAACACTCATTTCTTTGGTAAATGGTTGTGATAAATCTATAATTTTCATTTCTATTCCTCCATAACTGTTTGATAGTACTTAGATTATATATATAAAACTATATAATTATTATAGTCTATTTAGTTGATTAATTAAATAATGTTTTAGTTCCTGGGTATAATTTGAACTAAATATAGATTTCTTTATTTTTTAAATTATCTTTAATGGGGAAAGGTTGTTAAATCATGTTTTAGTACTAATATAAAATTGGAAATTTTATATTAGTGCGAGGTGGAGAATGGATTTTTTATTAAGTGAAAGACATTTATTATTAAGAAAGTTATATATGGAGTTTAGTTTGAACGAAGTAAAACCAATTGCCAAAGAGATTGATGAGGATGAAAAATTCCCATTAGAAACAGTTGGAAAAATGCAAGACTTAAAAATGTTTGGAATCAATGTAGGCAAAGAATATAGCGGTAGTGGTGCCGATTATTTAAGTTATATTTTAGCTGTTATTGAGTTGAGTAAACATTGTGCGACTACTGGGGTTGTATTAAGTGCTCATTCAAGTTTATGTGTTGATCCAATCCAAAGGTATGGTTCTAACGAACAAAAGGATAAATATTTACATAAACTAGCTACTGGAGAATACCTAGGGGCTTTTGCATTAACGGAACCAGATGCAGGTACTGATGCTGCAGGGCAAAAGACAACAGCAGTTGATAAGGGTGATTATTATGAAATGACTGGTAGTAAGATATTTATTACTAATGCTGGATATGCAGATGTATATATTGTTTTTGCATTAACGGAACCTAGTTTAGGAACGAAAGGGATTAGTGCATTTATTATTGAAAAAGATATGCCAGGATTTACTGTTGGAAAAAAAGAATTAAAAATGGGAATTAAAGGTAGTGCAACTTGTGAATTACATTTTGATAAAGTAGTTGTACCTAAAAGTAATTTATTAGGAAAATTAAATAAAGGTTTTGGTGTTGCTTTAAGTACTCTTGATGGTGGTCGTATTGGAATTGCTGCACAAGCAGTTGGGATTGCTTTTGGAGCAATTGAAGAAACAGTTAAATACGTTAAAGAAAGAAAACAGTTTGGGAGAAGTATTTCTAAGTTTCAAAATACGCAATTTGTTTTAGCTGATTTACAAACAAAAACAGAGGCGGCTTATTTACTTGTTTTAAGAGCAGCGCTATTAAAACAAGAAGGAAAACCTTTTGGCCAAGAAAGTGCAATGGCTAAACTGAATGCTGCTGAAGTGGCGATGGAAGTTACTACAAAATGTCTCCAACTTTTTGGTGGTTATGGATATACAAGAGAATATCCGATTGAAAGAATGATGAGAGACGCAAAAATAACAGAGATATATGAGGGAACTAGCGAAGTACAAAAAATAGTTATTAGTTCTTATATGCTTAAGTAGCTAGCTATAAATAAATCAAGTAAACATTTAGATTAACTGTTTTTTTGTAGCTA
>CBFCWG010000014.1:0-39609 GCA_965601565.1 uncultured bacterium
ATTATAGCTACTCCCTGGCTACCTTCAATTAAACTATCTATTAGCTTTCACCAACCACTAACTCTCTACAAGAATCATTTAACTTACTCTTCCATTTCTCTGTATTTACCGCTATATTAACATATTAAAAAAATATTGTAAACATTTTAATTGATTATTTAATAAAAATACTCATAATTCAATCTTTAAGATAAATACACAACAAATTCATATATTTTATTCTAAATAACGATATAATTAACACATATTAAAAGAAAGGTGGGTAATTTTGAAAAAATTAGTAATAAGTTTAATCTTTGTCTTAATTTTTACATTAACTGCATGTGAGGGAGATTCACTTAATTATGATTATGTAGCTAGTGGATTGACAGTCGACTCAGAAACACTGTATTACCGAGAATACACTGTAGATACTGATTGTGAAACATTCGATGTTTTCCCTATTTACGAAAATAATAACATGTATACTTATTTAGAAGCTCATAAAAGTATGAGTGATGCTTGTTCAAGTTCTTTATATGTCGAAACTAGTGAGGGTCATATTGACGTATATTATGCCTTTAACACTGGAGTTTATGATGTTGCTCAACTACAAACTACTCTAAGTTCTGTTACAACATCATATGAATCAGTTATAGTACCAAGTGAAGTGACACTTGCTGCTTTATTAGAAGAGATAATAGATCTTGATAAGCAAACAGTTTTAGCTGACGCTGTTGCATTTGAAGCTGCTGCTGATTTATATTGTGTTAGCAATATATGTAATTCTACAGAGGAATTATCGTGGAATGAGTTAGGTCCATTACTAAATGATATTGATAGATCAATGTATGAGTTTACTGATACAGATGATATTGTAATTAAGACTAGTAATTCAACATCAGTAACTTTGGAACGAGTTGGAACAGGAGAATATGAGTTTCCTGCTGGAAATGATCCAAGTGAAACTTCAGTTGATGATATTGTCGTTGATGGAAATTAAAAATACCAGAATTTCTGGTATTTTTTTTACCTAATGATGAAATTTACAATATCTCTAAAAACTTCTTCTCTGTTAATTTCCTGGAAACTATCATGTCTACCCTCTTCGTATAGTTTATATATGGAATTAACTCCTACATCATTATATAAAGAATTAAGATGAACAAGATCATCTCCAAAATTAGTTGCAGGATCATGAGTACCACACATTAATAAAATCTCTACATCTTTTGAAGTGTCTTTAAGGTTCCTTGGATTATTAATTAATTTGAATAACTTCAAAATATCTACAAAGGCACTAACACTTAAACTAATAAATAAGAACTCATCTTTTTTATTTAACTCAGTTTTTTCCATATCCCTAGTTAACCATTCAATAAAGTGGTTCATTTCAACTTTTTCTTTTAATCTGTATTGAGTTTGCCTAAATATATTATCAAAGAACTTTGAAGGTTTTTTAGCCTTAAACAACTTAAGAAACTCGCCAAAAGTAATTATTAACCCCAATCCTTTAGTACTTGAAGCTCCAGTTCCGTTCAAAATTACTTTTTTATAAGGTGATTCACCATTAATTAATAACGATCTTAGAATAGTTGCACCTAAACTATGTCCTACTGCGTATATAGGTAAGTTAACATAATCACTTTTTATTCTATCAGTGATTAAATTTACTCCTCGTTGTAAATTGGCAACACCTTCTTTGCCAAAATATACTGTAGTCTCATCAGGAGTTCTACTTAATCCTTGGGAAATATGATCGTGAACATAAACAATGAATCCTTCTTGATTTAAATACTCCGCAAACTCTTTATATCTTAAACCATGTTCATTAACTCCATGTACTATTTGGACAACACCTTTTGGTTTAATAACATCTTTCCATATATATAGATGTAAATTATTTACTCCATCTTTTATTTTTACTTGTTCCATAAAATCACCTGCCTAAATCTATTATAACAAAAAAGTGCATAAAAAAACCGACTTAAAAAGCCGGTTTTCTAAATTATAAAGAATAAATTAGAATCTCGATTTGAATTTTCTTCCTTTTTTCCTTTGTTACCGCTATTTCTGTATTCAGCTTGATAGTATTTGTAACTGTTCATTTGCATAATACCACCTCTTTACTATTAATATTTTATCAAATTCTTATTTATAAATCAACTATGAATTTTACAGATAACTTAACCTCTAATAATTTGATGTGCTACTTCATCTACAGCCTTTAGTAGATGGTTAACTCTATCATCCGTCTTATTTGTTTCATTCATTGAAATAAATATTACTCCAATTATAAAGACTTCGATTCTACCATTTATACTTAATAATTCCTTAGTCGTAAGAAACTCTAGTTCCTTTTCATTGCGCATTAATCTCGATAAAAGATTAATTGTTTCTTCATTAGCTCGTTGCTTTCCACCTAAGGATACATAATCTAAGAAAAATTTAGGATGTTTTATTCCATACCATGTCATTTTTTCGTATCTTTCATAGATTGTTTTGCTTTTTAGTTCAAACATTGTATCCATTACACAAAAATCACCTAATGCTGCGATTAGATCTTCTTTTGACTCAAAAGCATCGTATATTGGCATAACACTACAACCAAGCTCTCGTGCTAACATCCTCATACTTATAGCCTCTAAACCTATTTCTTTACTTAATTTAAATGCAGTTCTTAAAATCAAACCACGATCATATTTTTTCTTTGCCATAAAATCACCTTACTTAAATTATAACACCCGTTATTATTACATCAATAGTACTTTTATCATTTTGTTATAAAAAAAGACAGAATCAACTGTCTTTATAGTTCTTCAACAATAACTATGTACTTAACACGTAAGTAAATTGCCTTGTTTTTAATATTCATTTTTAAGTACTCTGTACTAAAATCAACTAACTGACCTTTAAATGAGATTGATATGCAGAAATTAACTCATCATATCTTTTATTGAACTCAACATCAATAGTTTGAAGTTCCTTGTTATTTAAAAGTCTTTGTACAGCCTTAACTGCAATGTTACTATAATCAACTTTTGAACGATAGTGAGAAGCAACTGCTTTGATTTTACTGTTATCAAAGATAGAACTATTGTTTTTATCACCTAATAGTTCTGCTTCAAAATCAGGGAAGTACTTTATTATAAAATCGGTAGGAATATAAATGATATTTGGTTTTACACCAACTGCATCACAAATCATCTCATTTATTCTTTCCCATGTATATACTTTGTCACCTGTTAAATGATAATATTCACCATATGTCTTTTTATTTCCTAATATATCAACAAATGCATAGGCAAAATCTTCACTATATGTGATAGTCCATAAATCCATCCCTTCATCAGGGATGATGATTGGTTTATTATTTAACATACGATCAATCATTGTATATGGGTGGTTTCTACTTTTTAACTGTGAAATAAGCTTCTCGTCATTGTAAGTATGTGAAGGTCTTATAATAGTTACATTAAAATCATCACTATGAACACTTAATAAATACTCCTCACAGTATCTTTTATTTTCACTATACTCCCAATACTTATTACCAAGTGGAATTTCTTCAGTAATCGGTAAAAATGGTATTGGCTTTTTATATGCTGATGCACTACTTATAAAAATAAACTGTTTAGTATGACCTTTAAAAAGTTCATAATCTCTTTTTACATCATTTTCAGTGAAAGAAATCCATTGAACTATAGAATCAAAATAATGATTTTTCAATAAACTTTTGATTTCTGTTTTATTATTAATATCACCATTCAATACTTTTACTTTTTCAGGTAATTTATGATTATGTTTACCACGGTTTAAGACATATAAATCAATCTTTTTCTTAACTGCTAGGTGAGAAACTGCTGTACTTATAATTCCGGTACCTCCGATAAACAATACTTTCATATTAACCCTCCACTATTTGATCTAATAGATCATATATTTCATTAATATTTAATTTAGTTTCCGAAGAATACGGTAAAAACATTCCTGGGTCCAAATGTAATGTTTCAATTATTAGTTTTTCACATTTTTTGCGTTTTGTTTTAGGTACTTTGTCAACTTTTGTTCCAACTACTAAACAAGGAATATCATAACTTGATAAGAAATTATACATTAGAACATCATCTTCTGATGGTTTATGTCTAAAATCAACTAATTGAATCACTAATTTTAACTGTTGTCTAGTTAATAAGTACTCTTCAATCATTTTTCCAAATTTTTCTCGTTCTGTTTTACTTACTCTTGCGTATCCATAACCAGGAACATCTACAAAATAAAACATTTCATTAATTAAATAAAAGTTCAATGTTTGGGTTTTCCCCGGTCTACTTGATACATGAGCAATGTTCTTACGATTTAATACACTGTTGATAAAACTACTTTTACCAACGTTACTACGTCCAGATAAAAGGATTTCAGGTAATTTATCCTCTGGGTAATGTTCTTCAGCTGTTGCACTTTTAATAAATTTTGCATCTCTAATTATCATCAAATCACATCCTATGGTATATTTTACCACAAATTATCCAAAAACTATCTAACATGATAAAAAATATGTTATAATCATTATAGCTTTAGGGGGTATTTTTATGGCACAAAGAAAAAAAATGAAAATCATTGATCGAGAAAAGGTTAAAGACGAATTAAAACAACGTCAACTCTTAGAAATTCAAAGAGAATTAGTAAAGGACAGACGTTTAAGATTATTAATTCTATCTTTTTTACTGGGCGCATTGATTTTTACTGTTATTTATGGAACTATTGAAAATCCATTCCAATATACATTTAGTAAAATTGGGAATAGATTTACTATTGGGAATAGAGTAATGTTTATTGTTTGGGCAATAACTGTCGGTACTATTATCCAAGGGGCAATTGTTGCCTTATTCAAGCTTGAAGGATACAAGAGCAAATTAAATCATACATTTATCATTACAGGTACTGTATTTTTAATAGTAACTTCTGTTTCTCCATCATTACCTGATTTACCATTTTGGACATGGGTTCACCTTATAACTGCAGGATTTTTTGCATTATTCCTTACACTTGGGTTCTACCCTTTTGCATTTTGGGTAGCAAGAGAAAATCCCCGACTAAGAAGGGCAATCATTGTTTGGCTAAGTATTACATGGGGTGGAGGTTCATTTTGGTATATTGCACTTGGTAATACAGGAATGTTTGAAATGTGGTTCTTTATCTTCTTTATAGTCTTCTTACTTTATTTGTCGATGACATTATTCGAAGAAAAAATAGTGAAGCAAAGTATTATTCTGCTAAGAGATGAAGAAAACCTCAATCTTGGTATTGAAAAAATATTTATTAAACTAGATGAAGAAGAAAAGGAAAATTCAAAAGATAAAAGAAAAAAATCAAACAAAAAAGGCTAAAGATTAGCCTTTTTTATTTAAATTCAATCTATGCCACTTCTCGTTTATAAATGAGTAATCATGTTTTTCTTTAAAATCACTCAGTTCAATATTACCATTAAGTATTTCTGTGAAATAATCAATTTTAACATCAATATCGCGTCTTAGAAATGTAAAATCATCGATTATTGAACCATGTGCTGGAATTAAGATATGATGTTTCTTTAGATACTTCTTGATATTGGTGATTCCTTTTAGGTGTTGAGATATAGTAGATGCTACATATGGTAAAACACTTTCTTTACTGTTAGTAAACATAATCTCGTCACCTGTTAATATATACTTATCATTAATGCTTATAATCATTCCACAATCTGAATGTCCTGGATTTAAGGTCATAGTTATTTCAAAATCACCAAACCTCAAGCCTGTTTTTTTCTCTATAAGAATTGAAGGAACAATTTTATCATCTTTATCGTCATCAAACATCTTCAAAGTTGTAATTGAATGTTTACTACCTATAACAACTTGTTTTTTTAATTCATGAAGACCATAACAGTGATCAGGATGGAAATGTGAGCAAATAATATTTTTAATTGATTTTCCTTTAATTATTTCTTTTATCTCTTTCATATGATGCTCATATCCAGTATCTATTAGGATAACTTCATTTTTATTTTCTAAGACCGTGATGTTTACTCCAAGTTGGTTCCCATCTTTAGAATCAAATTGTAAAACATAGAGATTTCCTTCTAAATTTATTTTTCTCATTAGTCTACCTCAATTTGAAATACGGTGTTGTCTTGTTCATGAAAAGTGATTTCATCGCCTACTTCAAGGCCTACAAAGTACATCATAATGTCACTTTCAAATGAGGCAACATTTATCATATACCTTTCTAAATCGTCTATCTCAATCCAATATATTGTGTGGCCATCTAATACATAATTTGTAATGTCTGTAATTTCTCCTGTAATTTCGTTTAAGTCACTTGTATTAGAACTACCTAAACTTTGTAGATAAGTTGTATATGCTCTTGTTTTGGTTTCCTCAATACCATAAATTTCTAATTCTTGTACATTCATAAAGACATGTCTTAAAATTCTTCCATCTTCACCCTTAATCGCAATAAAGTATGTTGGTGTATCATTTACGTTAATTGGAATAGGGAATGAAGTTGAGATATTGTTTTGTGGTAATAAGGTTAGTACTTTGTTCATTGCAGCTTGTTCAGTAGCTCCCGGGAACTTATATAATTTAGTTTCTTTTGTTCTTGTATTCATGTATACAAATCCAATCGTTGATTCATCACTACCAGCACTTGTTAATCCTGTAAAATAATATAATTCGCCATCATTCATAATTGTTCTTTTACCGTTAGAAGATTGTAATACTCCTCTTTGGCCAAAGATACTATTAATCCAACCATCTTGTAATGAACCCCAATAATTTAGTTGTGTTAATAATAAATTACTTGGATAAACACTTTCTATCCATGAAGGAACTTCATCAGGATCATAAACATTCATATCACCATTAATCGCATTTACAACTGCGATTTTTTTGATATCTCTTCCACCATTAATAAAGATTGTCGGTAAACTATATTGCAGGATATAATATGGGTCACCATTTTCATCAATTTCAAAGAATTTATCTTCTAATTGATATTTATGCATCCCGTTCATATATGCATAACGTTTTAAATCTTGATCAAAGAAAGCACTAGGAGTATATTTCATTCCTTCACCTTCAGTTTCTCTTATATTAACTAAGGTTGTTTCCGCAGTTACTTTATTAATCATAATGTAACCAGGAGTACCAATATCGTTATTGTTAAACCATTTGAAAATACCTCTATATTCTAATGGAGATACAAGATATTGCTCACCATTATAAATGATATCGCTATATTTACCTGTTTCAAACTCACTACCAATACCAGGATATTCACCTAACTTAAGTGATCCAAGTTTTTCTCCATATTGCTTATCTACAATTGGCAATGTATCTACATCTACTGTTTGAACATCATTACTAAACTCATCTTCACTTATTGCTATTAGATTACTGTAAGAATCTGCATGGAAATAAGTTCTTCCACCAAACGCTAAATAAAATAGTAAAACAAAGACAGTTAATCCAACAACAATCATTGAATACCCAAAGAACTTTTTGTTGTCCGCCTTTGTAAACTTTGCAAAGAAGTTTATCGCATAAACTAAGAACAATGTTCCGTAAAGAATAATTCCAATATAACGGAAATTTACTTTAATTAATAAGTAATAATTTGCAAAATAGAATATTGCTGCAATTATGATAACTGCTAAAATACCCTTATATAAAGAGTTTATTTTAACTTTTCTCTTTTTACTGACGATATTTTTTAAAACACCCATAAAAACTAGTTCATCTAAATCTTTTTTACTAGCATCACATGCTAAAGATAGATGTTCCTTGGTTGCCTTTTTAGAAATAAGTAAATAATTATAGATTTCCTCTTGTTTTTTTGATACTTCGATTTCTCCTGGGAAATCATCAATCATATAATAATCATCTGCAAAAGGTTCTTTTGAATTTTTATCTCTTGCGAACTCCTGTAGATTAATAAATGATAAGCTAAATAATGCTACTACAAATATTAACCCAAAAATACCTAAAACTGCCATAAAATCAGCCTCCTATCACTAACATTTTACCACATATCAAAATATAGAACAAAAAAAGAGCAAAATGCTCTTAATTCTCTTTAATAAAGGCAATAATATCTTTCATTGCCGCCTTTTTATCATTATCTTGTAGAAGCAAATGGAAACTTCTAGAATAGTCTCTTCTTTGCTTCTTCTCAGAACTCACATAATGCATTAACATCTGAGTTGAAGTTTTATATCTTTGTAGGTCTAAACTACCTTGTAAAACAAATAATGGACATGCAATTTTTTTAACGTTATGAATCTGACCTAGTTCTACTACAAATTTAAAGTAATTAGTCCGATGTTCTCTATATCTAGGAATTAAATCTTTACTACCACCATTTTTTACAAACGTAAAAATATCATTTTCAATATCAAATCCAATTATTGGTGCATTTATAGTTATTAAACCTTTTAGGTCTTTTTCCTGAGCTAGTTTAACTGCGAATGTTCCACCAATACTCATTCCAATAACATAAATTCCATCTACCTTTTTACTTAACTCATCATATGCATCAAGAACAGAAAGATACCAATCAGTTACCTCACTATTAATAACATCAAAAAATCTTTTCCCATGACCTGCATAAAGTGGACAACTAACTGTATATCCTTGTTTATTCAATTTTTTACCAATTTCCAACATTTGGGAAGGTTCACCCGCAAGTGTATGACATAATAATACACCCATATTATTTTTTCCATCCAAAAAGAATGATTCGACACTACCCATATTATACCTTCTCTCAATTTACTTATTTAAAGTCAATATATACAACTTAACATAATCTCTATTTAAAGTGTTCTTACATAATTATTAATTTCTTTAACTAATAAATCAATGTCTTCCAAACTAATATCATTATGAATCGCGATTCTAATTTCATTTCCTTTATATCCACCAATTATAATATCTTTTTCTTTTAAATAATCAGCCATTTTTTCAAAATCATATTGACTAGATACAAAGACCATATTAATTTCTAAATGGTCGTAATCAACATCAAATCCTTCAATTTGACTAAGTTTATCTGCTAAATATTTAGCATTTTCATGATCAATGTATAATCTTTTTGTCATATCCTGTAGACTTATTAAACCACAAGCACCTAATATACCAACTTGACGCATTCCTCCACCAAGTAACTTACGGCCTCTTCTAGCTTTTCTAATAAATTTTGTACTACCACATAATAAACTACCTATAGGACTAGCCAAACCTTTTGATAAACAAAAAGTAACACTATCAACATATTTGGTAATTTCTTTTACATCAACACCTAAACTAACAGCTGCATTAAATAATCTAGCACCATCTAGATGTACTTTTAAATCATTATCTTGCGCTATTTTATATACTTGTTTCATATAATCAAGAGGTAATACTACACCACTGCCATGAGCATTCTCTAAACATATTAAACTAGTATCTGGATGATGAATATCATCTCCTCTTATCCCTTTTATAATCTCTTTGAGAGGTAACATTCCATTATCTTCTTCTATTAAATGATAGCTAACTCCACTTATTACAGCCGCAGCACCAACTTCGTAGTTTTTAATGTGGGCACTTTTACCAACTATAATCTCATCACCTCGATTAGTATGTGTATATATCCCCAATTGATTTCCCATCGTCCCACTAGGTACAAATAAACTAGCTTCAAAACCAGTCATTGAAGCCCCCAAACGCTCTAACTCATTAATTGTTGGATCATCACCATAAACATCATCACCAACTACAGCATTTGCCATAGCTTCTCTCATAGCCTTTGTAGGCTTTGTTACTGTATCACTACGAAAATCAATCATTGATAACACTTCCTTCTTCTTCTATACTATTTAAATATTTTTTATGAATAACTTTCATCATATATACCATAACTAAAGCAAATAATAAGATATATACTTCAATAATATATGCACTAACACCATAATGACTAAGAATAACAACACTAAAATCTAATAATGTGTGGATAATTAGAACATATAATACATAAATCTTCTTCCTGGTCTTAAACGCGAACACTGTCAAAACACTTAAACCAATGTGGATAATAATAGTGACTACTCTTTCAAACCCACCTAGTAAATATAAACTAAAATTGGTTTCTAACAACACGTTCTTAACCTCAATAAAACTTTGACCAGCTTCTCCACCTAAATCAATTAGGCTTTGAAAACTACCATTATTAATCATCATAGCATAAACAACTAAAGTAATATAATTGATCCCAACCAAGATTATCGCTTCAATACCACCATGACCTATACCATGAGCAACCCCTGCACTAAATCTATTATCATCTCTCATAATAAATTTAATCGTTAATAACCGCCCAACAGTCTCAAATAAAGCAGCTGTAAACCCTAAAACAAGTGCAAAAAGGAATATGTTAACACCTGTAAAAGCACCACTTAACTGTAGATAACTCACTATAGGTATTCTAATCATAATTTGCATCACAAAGAACCCAATTATCCCTGCAACTATTGGTATCATAAGTTTATTTGCACGTTTTTTAAGTCTTAAAACTAGAAATACTGGAAACAAGAAACATACTAAACCACTAATAATAATCGCAATAATACTTAATGTGCTTACCATTTAACCGCCTCCTTTTGTACTCATACCATTATACCAAATAAAATATAAAAAAATAAGCAAGAATTAACTTACTTATTATTTTTAAACATATAAAATGATGCTGCAAAGATTACAAAGTACCCTAAGATACTCCATATGTCAGGTAATTCACCTAAGAATGGAATCGCAATCAATGTCACAAATACAACATTTGAGAAGTTAAATATTGATATTTCTTTAGCAGGTGCATACTTATAGGCAATTGTTGTACCAAACTGTCCAATAGTTGCTGATAAACCAGTAAGAATCAAATAAATAACTTGCATAGAGGTCATTGGTTCATATTGAAATATCACGAATGGCAATAAAACTATACATGAAAAAGTTGAAAAGAATAGTACAACAGTATAATACTTCTCTCTTTTACCTAACATTCTAAGTACGGTATAAGCAGCTCCTGCACTTGCAGCAGCAAGAATACTCGTTAAATATGGTAAAAAGTTAAAGTCAAAGGATGGTTTAATAATAAACAATGATCCAATAAAGGCAATAATTATAGCCAGAATCTGATTTTTGGATACTTTTTCTCTTAAAATAATAAAACTAAATCCAATTAGGAAGAATGAACTTAATTTGTTAAGAGCATTTGCATCTGCAGCGACTAAATTACTAATCGAATAGAAGTATAATAACATTCCTATAGTTCCAAATGTACTTCTTACTAATAATAACTTTCTATTCTCCTTTTTACCATAATAACTATCTTTATGGTAAGTTACCATAATAAATGCAACAATCATAGATACACCATTTCTGAACAATACTTTCTGTACAACAGGTAAATCACCCGATAACTTTACAAAAATGCTCATAAAAGCGAATCCAAGTGATGCAATTATTAATGCAAGTATTCCTTTGTTTCTATTGCTCATATATTCCACCTGTTTTCTATATTCCACCGTATCATAACATAAAAAAAACTGTCAGTAAACACAATTACTAACAGTTTTTGTTTAATTATTCAGTTAATTCAAGAAATAACTCAATTTCTTTGACAATAACGTCTAAACTACTATCCCAGAACGCCTCACTAGTAAGATCTATACCTACTAATCCGGCAACATCTTCAACAGAGTTTTGTCCTGTCTTTTGCAACAATAAGTTAATCTTGTCCACGAATGGTTTACCTTGCTTAATAAACTCTGCGTATATACCTTTAGCAAATAACAAACCAAATGCATACGGGAAATTATAGAAACTAAGTGCTCCACGGTAATAATGTGGTTTATTTAACCATGCGTATGGTTGTAAAAACTCTGGATCTAAACTTGCACCATAAGCTTCTTTTTGGGCATTGATCATTAGTTCATTAAGCATTCTTACGTTTAAAGGAGTTGATTTTCGTTTATCAAAGACTTTTTGCTCAAAGATGAATCTAGATAAGATATCAACGATAACTTGTGTAGAACCCTTTAGAGACTGTTCTAAGATAAATATCTTTTCTTGCTTATCAGCATCTTTTAAAGCTGCGTTTTTAACGATTGTTTCACAAAATGTTGAAGCTGTTTCTGCTACTGGCATTGTGTATGAACTATTAAAATTGCGCTCAACAAAGATTCTATCACCATGATATGCATGGCCAAGTTCATGAGCCAAAGTAATTACGTTGCCAAAGCTACCTGTGAAATTAGTTAAAATTCTTGATTGTTTTATTGTATGGAGATTTGAGCAGAATGCTCCACCTCTTTTACCTTGTCTAGGTGTAAAATCAATCCAATCTTCTTTCCAAGCTCTTTTAGCTAAACCTTCTAAATCATCACTAAATGTTTTAAAGTTCTCAAAGATAAAGTTCATGGCCTCTTCTTCATTGAATACACGGTTACTTTCTCCTACTGGAGCGAATATATCATAATATGGTAATCCATTTTTATGACCCAACAATTCAGCTTTTCTATTTAAATACTTGTGGAAAAATGGTAAATACTTACGCATTGAACTAATTAACGTATCCAAAGTATCTCGTTCCATTCTTGAGTTATAAACAGCTTGATCAAGCGCACTTTCAAATCCACGAAGTTCACACAGAATATTAACTTCCCCTTTTACTCCGTTCATTGAATAGGCAACACTCTGTGCAATTTTAGGATAAGCAGCTTGTTCTGCTAAATAAGCAGCTTTTCTAACTTCTTGTGATTTATCAGAAGAAAGGTTTCTTACTTCACTCAAAGTAATTTCTTTACCGTCATAAGGTACTTTCAAAGTACTTGTTAATTCACTTTGTAATTGTCCCCAAGCACTTGATGATGTTTGCATCATTTTAGATATAATCATCTCTTCTTTATCACTTAATAAGTACTTATTATTATCAATAATCTCACCTAAATAATATGATGCTTCAGCTAATAAGGCATTTTCTTTTATTAATTTATCTAAACCTTTAACAGTAGGTAACCACTTTGAGAATAAAGTACTTGGTAAGGCTAGTTTTGCCATCATGCCCTGCATTTTATTCATATATTCACGAGCATCTTCATTTAAAGCATCTGTACTCAATGTTAAAGAGCAAAACGCAAAAGCTCTTCTTAGAACATTTCGTAATAATTCACTACTTTCTAAATAAACAGTAATCTTTCTAAGAGCATCACTAGGCTCTTTAAACTCTTTTAATGCGAATGCTGTTGATTCATCGATTAGTTCCTGAATCATCAGTAAATCATTCTGAAATTCTTCTGACTCAAAAGATGTATACAATGCATCTAAATTCCATTTTTTCATGTAAATACCTCTCTTTCTAGTTTAATTCTATCATATCTTTATCATTTTGAAGTATAAAGATATATTTAACCACTTTTTATAATGAAACACACTTAATAAATATGTTCATTATTTTATATTATGATTATGTTTACAAGTGATTTATGTTTTAATTATAACCTAAAATACCATTAAGTAAAAAAAATAGGGAGTTCCCTATTTTTATTTTATTATATATCTAATCAACTATTTTAAAACCAACCTTTGCGTAATATTCCTTTACCAAGAACATCTAAATGTTTTTTGTAAAGATCTCTTGTTTCACTTCTAGATAGATTTTCACTAATCATTGTAATAATTGCATTATTAGCTATATTTCTCAACATATCAAAAACAACCAGGAAGTCCTCTTTTGATTTAATATTGTATCCTTTAAATCCAAAACTCATTAAAAGATCATACATATCTATATAAATAGTAGTTCCCTTATCACTCATTCGAGCTTTGAAGTCAATAAATGAGGTTTTATATACATTCTTTACCAATGTGTGATACTTTCTATCTTCAAACAGTTCTAAGATGTTATAGAATAGTTCTTCCTCTGTTTTAAACAAGTCACCTTTATTCTTTTTTAGTATTTGCTCAAACTTTCCAATTTTTTCATTGAAGATTTCCATCACTATATACCAGTAAAAATCGTTTTTATCTTCAAAATACTGATAAAAACTTCCTTTCGATATGTTAGCGATTCGAACAATTGTATTAACTGAAGCATCGTTTACATCATGATAACTTAATTCTAAGACCCCTGCATTAAAAATACGATCTCTTTTATCTTCTGATAGGTTATAGTAGGTTTGCTTAGGCATTTGAATCACTTCCCTTAACTAGGCCTAATTCTATTATATATGACCAGTGGTCATATGTCAAATATAATTTTCCATCTACCATTTTGACCTCTTTAGAACGAATCATGTGTATTTATACTTTAATTTCATTAATGGTTACTTCATATTGATTTTTATATCGTATTCCTAACTATATATATGTATAAAAAATGATGTTATATTAACTAACATCACTTTTTAATTTTAACTCAGCTTTTTTTTACGATAATTGCCTAGCAGCATCGTTGATTTCAAACCAGCATAACTTCCAAAGATGAGTATATACATTAATTGTCTTTGATTATTGATTAGGATCAGATGAAATGCAATTAATCCATATAAAGGATAGGCTATTGTATGAATGTTCTTCCATTTTCTATATACTACTTTTTTACGAATAAACGTAAATGAAGTGATAAATAGGGGCAAAATGAGAATACCACTACTAACTCCTAAGTAATAATTAATTGGTGCACTGAATAATCCAACTTCTTCCAATACTAGTTCGATGTATCCTAACATATGAGGAAATAAAAATATAGTTCCTATTATTGCATATTCTGCTCGAACCATGAATAGTCGTTTTCTCAGGTTACCTTTTTCTAATATTCCACTATACATGACTACAATGAAAAATGCCAATCCAGTAAAACCGTAAGTTACATAATTTCCCTCTTCGTGAAGTGCTATTGCGGTTACAAATGAGATTACATATAGGATGTATTTATACTTATGAATATGTTTATAGAAGAATAATGCCAGAAGTGTGATTATGATAACTGTGCTTAAAGTGTATACCATTAATCCTCATCCTCTTCTTCATGTTCATCCTCTTCTTCATGTTCATCCTCATCATCATCTTCAAAATACAGTGATACTCCACCAGTTCCATCTATTGTTGGATCAAACGTTTCAGTTGAAGCACCGGCAAATGTATCGATAACATCGTCTATTGGCTCTTGGATTATTGAAACTATAAATAGTGCTATAAAACCTAATATAACGATAATATTTTTCATATTATCACTTCCTTCTACTTTTATTTTATCATATTGGATTTTATAAATATGACTTTTTTGTGAACTCGTTTGTATGCAAATTATAATTCATTATAAAAAAACTAGCCGAAGCTAGTTTTTATTTTAATGCACGATCAATAATTTCATCAATTGTTTCAACTGGGATAATTTCTAATCCTTTTTTAACATCATCAGGAATATCCTCTAAGTCTTTTTTATTATCGAATGGAATCATGATAGTTTTTAATCCACTGCGGTGAGCTGCAATTGATTTTTCTTTTAGTCCACCAATAGGTAATACACGCCCACGTAATGTGATTTCTCCTGTCATACCTAAGAAATGGTCTACTTTTTTGTTTGTAAGTGCGCTAACGATGGCTGTTGTGATAGTTACACCAGCACTAGGTCCATCTTTTGGTACTGCACCTTCAGGAACGTGAATATGAATATCGTTATTTGTGAATAAATCCATATCAATTCCTAGTTTATCTGCATTAGATTTAACGTATGATAAAGCAGCTTGTGCACTTTCTTTCATTACGTCTCCTAATTTACCTGTTAAGACAAGTCTTCCTTTACCTCTGTAGTATGTTACTTCTACAGGAAGAGTATCTCCTCCAAATTGAGTATAGGCTAAACCAGTAACTACACCAACTTGATCAGATTTTTCTGCTTTTGTATTACTAAATCTTGGTTTCCCAAGGAATGTTACGACATTATCTTTAGTAATTGTTACATTTTCCTTTTTATCACCTAAGATAATTTTAATAGCTTTTCGGATTAATGATCCAAATAGACGGTCTAATTGTCTTACACCAGCTTCTCTTGTATATGATCTAATTAATTCCATAATAGCATCGTCATCAATGATAAACTTACTTCCATCAAGTCCATGAGTTTCTAATTGTTTGTGAACTAGATGTTCATTGGCGATGTTTAGTTTTTCGATTTCTGTATAACTACTTAATTCTATAATTTCCATTCTATCACGTAATGGTGCTGGAATGTTTCCTAAGTAGTTTGCAGTTGCGATGAACAGTACTTTACTTAAGTCGTATTGTTCTTCTAAGTAGTGATCACTAAATTTAGCATTTTGCTCAGGATCTAATACTTCTAATAATGCAGCACTAGGATCTCCTTTATAGTCAAATCCTAATTTATCAATCTCATCTAATAGGAAAACAGGGTTTACAACTTTTGCTTTTTTCATACCTTGCATAATGCGACCAGGTAACGCACCTAAATATGTTCTTCTATGTCCTCTAATCTCTGATTCGTCTTTAACTCCACCTAAACTTTGTTTTACGAAGTTACGACCAAGTGCTGTCGAGATTGATTGTGCTAATGATGTCTTACCTACACCAGGAGGACCTACTAAACATAATATAGTTTGCGGGTTTTTACCTGTTAAAATCTTCACTGCTAAGTACTCAATTATACGTTCCTTAACCTTTTCAAGTCCAAAGTGAGTTGAGTCTAATGCAGCTTCTGCTTTTTTAATATCTACTTCATCAACACTTTCTTCATTCCATGGTAAATCAATTAAGAAATCAAGATAAGTTCTAATTACTCCACTTTCACCACTTGATGCAGGAAGTGTTTGATATCTTTGTAGTTCATAAAGTGCTTTTTCTTCAATGTGCTTAGGCATTTTCTTCGCTAAAATTTTGTTTTTAAGCTCTTCAATGTCTGATTCTTTCTTAGCTTTATCTCCAAGTTCTTCTTGGATAGCACGCATTTTTTCTCTTAAATAGTATTCTTTTTGATTTTCATCAATGTTTTTCTTTACAGTCATATTGATTTGGTTTTCAATTTGACCCATGTACTTCTCTTTTTCAATATCTTCAAGTAAATAAGTTAGTCGTTGGTTTAGTGAGTCAGATTGAATATATTTAAACTTCTGATTTTCACTAATTTTTAAACTGTTTGCAACAATATCACATAGTTTATCACTAGATACACCTTTTTGGATAGCGTCTAAACTAGCTTTAGGATTTTTGAGTAATGTTTTACTATTATCCACTACTTGCTTAGCTAACATACGAACAAGTGCAAGTTCCTGATCAATATTATCTTGAACTGTTGGCATTGTTCTGAATCTTGTAATAAAATATGGTTCAGTTTGTTGGAATTGTAATAATTCGGCACGAATAATCGGGTCGAACTTTACTTTAAAGTTGCCATTAGGTAACTTAATCTTTATACCGATTTTTGCAACTACACCATGATCTAATACATTAGTTTTTGTTGGTGTGTCGTGCATTGGATTTTCTTGAATTAACAATAAAACATGAGAATCATAGTTTTTCTCAGCTTCTAGTAAAGCTTTCTTAGAAACATTTCGACCAATTTCAATACGAAGATCTGTATGAGGAAAAGGCGCAATTCCACGAATTGCGATGCTTGGTAAGATTCCTTCTGTGAGTACATTCATTTGATACATAATATCACCTCTTCTTAGATTCTTCTATACTTATATTATACTCATAATTGTTGCCTTTTACAATATATAAGCATTTTTCAAATCGCGTTATATTATAACTTATTATAAATAATAATGAAAGTAATATAACAAAGAAAAAGCGAAATTGATAAACAATTTCACTATCTTTTATTAAACTAAACGATGATCTTCTAAAATTTTCTCTAATGCTGCAAATACTTCAACAGCATCTTCACCCTCAACATCTATAGCAATAGTACTATTTTGAGGAACACCTAAGCTCATTACAGCCATGATTGATTTAAGAGTTAATTTCTTCTCTTTGAACTCGATAAAGATATTATTAGGGAATTTCCCTGCTTCTTGAACTAACAAACTAGCTGGTCTAGCGTGTAATCCAGCTTCATCAATGATTTTGTATTCTCTTCTCATGTGAATTCTCCTTTACTTAATTTTACTTTCTACATATGCTTGTACTTCTTCGTTCGTTCCAAAATTTAAACACTCCTGAGCCATTTCTTTCATTTCTCTGTATGAAAGTTTACTAAATGAATAACGTGTTTGTAAGATTGATGTTGCACTCATACTAAATTCATCTAAACCAAGACCTAAAAGGATAGGAGCTGCGATTTGATCTCCAGCCATTTCTCCACACATTCCTGTCCAGATACCTTCTTTGTGAGATGCATCAATAACCATTTTTATTAATCTTAATAAAGATGGGTTATATGGTTGGTATAAATATGATACTTTTTGGTTCATTCTATCAGCTGCAAATGAATATTGGATTAAATCATTTGTTCCTATACTGAAGAAATCAACTTCTTTGGCAAATTGATCAGCCAAAATAGCAACTGCAGGAATTTCAACCATAATTCCTACTTTAACATCATCGTTATATTTAATACCTTCAGATTGTAGCTCATCTTTACATTCATTTAATACTGCCTTAGCTTTTCTCACTTCGTTAAGCGTTGCAACCATAGGGAACATAATATGTAAGTCACCATGAACACTAGCTTTTAATAGTGCACGAAGTTGTGTTTTGAATAAATCAACTCTTTCTAGACATAGTCTTAATGCACGATGTCCTAAGAAAGGATTTAGTTCCTCATCCATAGGTAAATAATCTAAATGTTTGTCTCCACCAATATCTAAAGTTCTAATTACTACTTTTTTATTTTTTAAAGATTCTAATACCATTTTATATGCAACATATTGTTCATCTTCTGTTGGGAAATTATCATTGTTCATATATAAGAACTCTGTTCGGTATAATCCGACACCTTCTCCACCATTTTTAAGTACTGAATCTACATCATCAGGGCTTCCAATATTTGCTGCTATTTCAACATGTTTACCATCTTTGGTAACACTTTTTTCATTCACAAATTTAGACCAAAGAGCTACTTTTTCCAGAAATTCAAGATTTTTTTGCTTATATTCTTTAACTTCTTCTTCACTCGGATTAATAATAACTTCGCCATCTAATCCATCTAAAATTACTAAATCACCGTTATTAACATTTTCTAATATATTTTTAGTTCCTACTATCGCAGGTATTTCTAAACTTCTTGCCATAATTGCACTATGTGAAGTTCTCCCCCCAATATTAGTAATAAACCCTTTTACAAATTCACGATCAAGTTGTGCAGTATCACTTGGAGTTAAATCTTCAGCAACAACGATTACCTCTTCATTGATCATTGTTGGATCACTCAAGGTAACACCTAATAAATGAGCAATAACTCTTCTAGCAACGTCTCTAACGTCTGCTGCACGTTCTTTCATGTACTCATTGTCCATAGATTCAAACATTTGGGCAAACATTTCACTAACTGTTTTGAATGCATGGGCACTATTTACCATAGAAGATTTAATCATATCTTCAACTTGACGGGCAATTTCAGGGTCATTAGCTATTTGAATGTGTGCATCAAAAATCATTGCATGTTCTTCATCTAACTTAATAGCAGTTTTTTCTCTAATACTTTGCAGTTCATCAACACTTTTTTTAATAGCCTTAGCTAGTTTTTCTAATTCTTGTTCTACTGAATCAACTTTATCTTCAGTAATAACTAATTCAACTGATTCTAGTTTAAATACTTTACTGATGGCAATACCATCACTTGCACCTATTCCTTTTATTCTCATAAGAACTCTCCTCTTAGTTTTTTATCTGCTTCTAAGATTTTTTTTAATGTTAAATCGTCAGAAACTAAGGTATTCACATAACCACCTTTTAGTATAGCATAAATTGCCTTACATTTGGTCATTCCACCTGCAACTAACATAATTTTATTCTTTTTGATACTATCCGTTTTAATTCCAATGATCTGATCGTTAATATCATGTTCAATAAAACGTCCATCTTGATCAAAAAAATGAGCACATAAATATCCTTCTGCACCTTTACTAATAAGCGCTTCCCTAGTTTCTGCATCAACATGTGCATCCCAGATTCTCTGAGGATATTTGGAATTAACTACACCTAAACTTGTAATAATTAAATCACATTCATCTATCATCTTCAAAGTATTATCAATTATTGGATTATCTAATAATATATTTCTAGTTGTCTCATCAGAAATATATAAGGGTGCAGGTAAGGGGAAAAATGTTCCATTAATCTTTTTACTAAATTCATACCCAATACTTAAAAATTCTTGAGTATCTTCACCATATTCTACTGCTCCAAATAATTCAATTACTTTAATATTTTTAAGATTCTTTTCTTTAAAAGAACTAACCATTGAACTAACTGTTCTCCCCCATGACATCCCAATTTTTATATCATCACGAAGATGGTACTTAAGTTCATTAGCGGCTGCTCTTCCAATTTCTTTAATCGTTTCTGTTTCATTTGATAGTGTTTTAACAACAACAACATTTTCAACTCCAAAACGATGTTGTACTTGTTTTATGACACGATTAAAATCATCACTTTCGTAATTAATTTTAATATCAACAATGTTTAAATCCCTAGCTCTCTTTAATAACCTTGATACTTTGGGGCGAGACATAAACATTTCTTTTGATATTTCAGTCTGTGTTTTTCCTTCTAAGTAATACATAACTGCGATTTCAACTAACAGATTACGATCTCGTGAATCCATCATATTACTCACCAGCTTTCAAATCTTATTTTTGGCCGTAATAAGCATTTTTACCATGTTTACGTAAATAGTGCTTATCTAATAAATCTTGTGAAACTCGTCTTGCGTTAGGATTAATTTTTTCTGCACGAAAAGCCATTTTAGCTACTTCCTCCATAACTTTTGCGTTATGAACAGCGTCAATTGGATCTTTTCCCCAAGTAAATGGCCCATGATGTCCAACATTTATTCCCGGAACCTCTAAAGGCTTAATATTACTATTTTCAAGTGTTTCGATAATAACCAAACCAGTATTATATTCGTATTCACCTTTTATTTCCTCAGTAGATAATTGTCTTGTACATGGAATATCACCATAGAAATAATCACAATGAGTTGTACCATAAACGGGAATGCTTCTTTCCGCATGTGCCCAGCTTGTCGCCCATTCACTATGAGTGTGGACAACTCCTCTTAACTCAGGATATTTCTTATATAATGCAATATGTGTAGGAGTATCACTAGAAGGTCTCATTTCACCTTCTACGACATTACCCTCTAAATCAACTACAACCATATCACTAACTTTCATTGTATCATAATCTACACCACTTGGCTTAATAACTAGTAACTTATTTTCCGGATCATATCCCGATACATTACCCCAAGTATAAATTACAAGTTTTTGCGCAACTAATTCTAAATTAGCCTTATAAACTACTTCTTTTAGTTTCTCTAACAAATTACTCACATCCTACTATTAAGCCATTTTTTAGCTTCTTTAATCTCATTTACACTTTCTTCAAATGTGTACTCTTTATCATTATCAGCCCACATTTCAATTAAAAATGGTTTTTTATATTCTAATCTTCTTAATGTTCTAAATAGTTCACCAAAATCAACAGTACCCTCTCCGAACGGTACACACTTAAAGACACCAGGTAAAGTGTCCTTTAGATGTATAGCTTCGATATATTCATAACCTTTTTCAAGTTCATCACATGGATCATCACACCACTGTGTTAAGTTACCTAAATCAGGATAAACATTCAAATGTTTGGAACCGACGATTTTAATATAATCTAAAACTCTTGAGATGGTTCCACACAGCCAGGTATCCATTATTTCAATAGTTAACATAATACCTTTTTCCTCTGCTTTTTTTGCTGAGTATTTTAATCCTTCAACAAATAAACTTAAAGATTTATCTGTACTTTCTTCGTAATATACATCGTAACCAGCTAATTGAATATTTTTAATACCTAAATCAAGTGCTAATTCAATTGCCTTATCCATAATTTCATATGCTTTTTTTCTAGTGTTCTCATCTTTACTCCCAAATGGATAACGACGATGTCCACTTAAGCACATTGATTGTAAATAAAGATCATTATCTTGAAGAAGTTTCACTAAGTTGGTACGTTCTTCTTTAGTCCATTCCAATCTTTTTAAACGTGCATCGCTTTCATCAACGCTAATTTCAATAAAATCAAACCCAGCAGCTTTAGCTACTTTTATCTTTTTCTCCCAATCAAAGGCATTAGGTATAGCTTTCTCATATATACCTATTGGATTAGTACGTAAATTCAATGTTATCCCCAAATACGTTTAATTTCTGCTTTGAAGTTTTTAGCTGCTTGTTCTGGGTCTTTTGCTCCACGAATACTACGTCCTGCGATTACACCATGGATTGCTAAACCTCTAAATAATTCAAGGTCTTCAACATTTAATCCACCAGTAATTGTTACTTTGATTCCCATATCAATCAATTTACCAATTTTTTCAATATCGTCATCACTCCATTTTTTACCTGCTAATTCAGCGTCTCTACTTCTATGGTAAACAACTTGAGTTAATCCAGCATCTAACCAACTTTGAGCATGTGCATATGTCCAGTCCCCATATAGTTCAACTTGAACATCTTTATCAGGACCATAAGTTTCTCCGACTTTTTTCATAGCGATCATTGTATTAACATCTGCACTACATATTGCAGTCATTGTATCTGCACCCGCACCAAAACAGATTTCTGCTAATGTTTTTCCAGCATCTGCACCTTTAATATCATCTAATAAGATTTTGTTTGGAAACATTTCACGTAATACAGAAACTGCTTTTGCACCTTCAGC
The DNA here is from genome assembly GCA_965601565.1 of uncultured bacterium. Taxonomy (GTDB): domain Bacteria; phylum Bacillota_I; class Bacilli_A; order Izemoplasmatales; family Izemoplasmataceae; genus Xianfuyuplasma. Next base: position 22,956 of record CBFCWG010000014.1, read on the forward strand.
ATAATGTAAAATAGTCCCAACTTCTACGATATCTATAACGTGTCCATATTGTTTAACACTTTTTACAGCGTTTTCTAAGTTTGTTTCGTCTAATGCTACTTGTAATAATGGTAATTTCATTGTAATTTCTCCTTTTGTATAAGTAATTTTTAAGCGACTAAAAATCTAATTTTAGTCGCTTATTATTTTCTATAAGTTTAAAGCTTTTGTAACTTTTTCTTTAATTTCTTGAGCACTTAATAAGTTAACTAAACCAACGATTTGACATGATTCTGGTACATTTTGGAATTCTTTTACAAGTTGTTGAGCAACTAATACTAAATCATAGTTCTTAGCTTGTCCTTTAGCTTCTCCAACACTTGCGTGGTCTACTTTGAATTCTAGTCCCATTTGTCTTAATACTTGTTCAATTCTCATTTTAATGATTTGGCTACTACCCATACCATTTCCGCATGCTGCCAATACTTTTAACATTTTACATTCTCCTTTTCTCAATAAATATTATAGTAAAGATTTGAATGGTAAATCATTTTCATTTTCAAATGCATCTTCAAAACCACGACGGTGATGATATTCTATTCTTAAACGATCTTGAGGATATGTGAATTTACCTCCAACTTCCCAAATAAATGGGGTGAACTTATATTGTAATCGATTTTTTCTCATGTTCCATAATACTAAAATTTCTTTTGGATCTGCTTGGAAGTTACTCCAGATATCATGGTGAATTGGGATAACAACGTCAGTTTGTAAACTTTCTGCCATTCTTAAGATTCCCATTGCAGTCATTTTATCAGTCATTCCAATTGGATTTTCCCCAAATGATCCTAATGCTACATCGATTTTATGATCTTTACCGTGTTTACAGTAATAGTTAGAATAATGTGAATCTCCACTATGGTATACATTTCCACCAGTAGTTTCAAATAAGTAGTTTACAGCAAGTTCATCCATATCTCTAACTTGTTTGTTTTTTAATACCATTCCTTCAGGTGCAGTTACTAATTCCGTTCTATCAAATGAATCTAATACAACGATATTAACATCTCCAACTTTAACTGAATCTCCAGGTCTAACTGTTTTTAGTCTATCTTCAGGTACTCCCCAGCTTCTCCATAAATCAGTACAAGCTTTAGGGCCGATAAATGGTACACCTGGACAGTTTTGTACAACTGCAGCTGCAACATTCTCATCTATATGATCTCCATGATCATGAGTACTCATAATTGCATCTAATTCTTTAATTGCGAATGGATCAATTACTACAGGTACATTACGTAAGTTAGGTTGTGTAATTTTAGCTCCTACTGCACGTGTATGTTGATGCCAATCTTTCATTTGTTTTACTTTTTGTGTTCTTTTTCCTGATTTAACCCATAAGTCTAATAAGATGTTAGTATTTTTTTCTGTTTTTAACCACATACCTGTACATCCTAACCACCATAAAGCGACACTACCAGGTTTTACAACTTCATTTTCTATTTCTTCATTAAGCCAAGTTCCCCATTCAGGGAATGTGCTTAATATCCAAGATTCTCTTGTAATATTATCAATTTTTGCCATTTTGTCCTCCTATTTAAATATATCTAATATTTCTTCTTTAGTTTTTGCGTTTAAGATTGCCTCGAACTTTTCCTCATCTGCTAATACACCAACTAATGCCTGTAACATTTGTAAATGTGTATCCGCATTGACACAAGATAATGTAACTAATAATCTTGCCTGATGTTCTGGTGCTTCACTAAATCTTACAGCTTCTTCACATAAAGTCACTGCAAAACCTACTTTTTTGCTTCCTGCTTCTGGTCTAGCATGTGGCATTGCAATATTTGGTGCTATAACAATGTAAGGTCCATATTCTTTTACAGAATCAATCATACTATCAACATATGATTGTACTATAAACCCTTGTTCTAATAATCCTTTGCTTGATGCAACAATTGCCTCTTCCCAGTTGTCAAATCCTTTTTCAAAAGAGATTAATTCTTTTGATAATGCAAATCCTTCAATCATTTTTTAAACACTCCTTTTTACATTGATACTTCATATTCTTCTACACTTACATTTTATTATGTTAGTGAACATATGTAAACATTATTTCTTAAAGTGAACAAAATTTCACTACAATAAATGCTTTCTTATCCATTTAGCTACACCACTATCATTATTACTTACAGTCGCGTATTTTGATACCTTTTTTGCATTAACACTAGCATTAGCCATCGCAACACTCATACCTGCTATTTCTAGCATACTTACGTCGTTATCTTGGTCTCCAAACACTACTATTTCGCTTAGTTTATAACCAAAATGATCAGCTAATACTTTTAACGCATTTCCCTTAGAAGCTCCTCGTGGATTAATATCAATAAACCCTTTTTGACTTGTAACTATTTCAAATTGTGGATATGTTGCTAGCATTTTTTTTATTTTTGCATATTTTTCTTTATCATTTTCAATTAATAGTATTTTATTAATATTATTTTCATTTATAATTTTGTCAATATCCCTTATATCTTCAAACACTGTTTTGTTTTTCTCTTCTAAGTTTTTATTTCTTTCTTCAAAAAAGTCTACACGATAATTTGGTTTTGAAATAATTTTATCTTTGCTGTAAGGCATGCAAATAATATCATTTTCCTCGCAGTACTCAATTATCGATTTTACATCTTCTTTATCTAGTTTTAATTCATATAGTTTCTCTTTTTGAAAAGGATGTCCTATTACACTACCGTTATACATAATAATAGGATCCTCCATTCGTAAAGGATCGATATACTCTTTAAGTAATTGCTCAGGACGTCCTGTAGCTATACAAAATCTTATCCCTTTTTCCCTTAAATCATTGATGGCATTTAAATTCTCTTGTGATATTTCTAAGTTACTGTTTAACAATGTACCATCCATATCACTAACTACCATTTTTATCATTTAAATCACCTCTATAAATAGCAAATCCCAAGATTACTTAATCTTGGGATTACACTATAATTTGCAGTTATTTTATTGTTCTTCCCTCATTGTTGTGAAGTAAGTTTCTTTATGTCTTCTATATTGTAATTGTGGAATGATTAACATTAATGGGATTAAGATGATAGGAATAGCGATTCCTACTACGTCTGTTAATAATACAGTTCCAGCCCATAATGTAGCCCAGTCAAACATACCCATCCAACCAACGATTAATGGTGAATCTTTTAATACCATTAATACAGCAGCAGATCCTAATACTTGGATAATCCCTGCGAAGAATGGAATAATTGCAGCAGCTCTACGTCCACCAGCTTTATTTGCGAATACAGCTAAAGTACCGTTATCGAAGAATAAGCAGATGAAACCAGCAATGATTAAGATAGGGCTATTGATTAAGATTAAGAATCCGATAGCTAACATTTGCCCAAAGAATCCAAAGATGAATCCGTAAGCAGGTGCATTTGGACTAAATCCGAATGTAACAGCACAGTCTACTGCAGGTACAGAACCTGGTAATAGTTTGTCAGAAATACCTTGGAATGAGTTAGTTAACTCACCAACGAACATTCTAACACCAGTTAAGATAATTGTAATATATACTGCGAAGTATGCAGTTCTTTCAAATACATAAGTAACGAAGTAATATTTGTCAGTGCTATATTCGAAGTTACTTGGTCCAATAATAAACATCAAAGTTCCTACGAATACAGTCATAATTAATACATTTGATACAACGTTGTCATTGAATATTGATAACCAACCAGGCATATTAACGGTGTTAACGTCATGCTCTTTGTTACCAATTTTACCAGCTAATTTATAAGCGAACCATGCACCGAACATTTGTTGATGTCCTACAGTGAATCCAGCTCCATCAGTAACTTCGTTAGTAGCTTCAATGATTAAGTTAGAAGCAACTGCCCAATAAGTCCCGATTAATAAACCTGATACAATTACAACTCCCCAGCTTGCAGGCTCACCAGTAACACCCATGATTACCCAGTATAATGCCCATAATAATACAGCTGATTGTTGATACATAATGTGACCTGTAATAAATAATGTTCTGATTTTTGTGTACTTTCTAAATCCAACGTAAACGATGTTTAGTAAGAACGCAATAAGCATAACATAACCTACATATGATAAACTGCTTACAGTGTCTAACATTTCAGTAGCACTTGATTGTCCATAATATGGATCAATAACTAATGCAGTGATTCCAAATTTTGCAGTTAATGCTTCGATAATTGGACGGAATGTACCAACTAATCCCCCAGTACCAACTTGTAAAATTTTGAATCCAACATAAGTTTTGATAAATCCAGATAGTGCTTCGTACCATTTCTTTTTAAGTAACATGTACCCGATGAATACAACGATACCTAATAGTAATGGTGCTTGTCCTAAGAACTTATTAATAAATCCCAGGAAAATGTCTAAAATAAAATCCATTTCATAACCTCCAAATTATTTTTGTTTGCGTTTTTTGTGTAAACGCTTTTTTCATAACTCTAGTATGCAATAGCCTTGATAATTATGTAAACAATTTTCCAAGTCTTGCACAAATGTTCACTTTATTTGAAATGTTTTTTAAATAAATTATAATTAACATTTTGATAATAGACACCGCTATAATCGCTCAATAAAGATGTTAAAATGATTTTTATTTGATTATCAAAGTTTTTTTATGATACTTTTGTTCCATTACAAACTAATGTTTCATAATAAAAAAACCTAACAATTTAATGTCAGGTTTTTAAGTTCTCTATTCTTCAAATTTTAAACTTTCAACTAGGAAATCAATAGTTTTTCTATATACAACTTCACTGTCTACAGCGTAAGGTTGAATAGCAGCTTTTACTTGTTCAACACCCATGTTGTATTGTGCAGCGATTTCAGCGTATTTTGCATCTCTTTCTTCATCAGTAGCTTTGATTTCTTCTTGTTTTCCGATTTCTTCTACTACTAAATTGTATGCAATACTTCTTTCAGCGTCTTTTAATAAGTTTTTATCAAAATCTTCTTTTGTAACTCCACTAAATTGTAAGTAAGTTTCTAAATCTAAGTTATATTGCTTAGCTTGTTGTGTTACATTGTCAACTAAACGATTTTTTTCTTCTTCAATCATTTCTTGTGGTAATTCATATGTTGCGTTTTTAGCAGCTTCGCTTACTACAAAGTCAACTCTTGCGTTTTTGTTTGCCTGAATTAAGTTTTCTGTTAATGTTTTGAATGTATCTTCTTTTAATTCAGCAACTGTGTTAATTCCTTCTTTTTCAAGTTCTTTAACAAACTCATCAGTTAATTCTGGTAATTCACGAACTTTCATTTCATGAAGTTTAACTTTGAATACTGCATCTTTACCTTTTAGGTTTTCTGCTTGGTACTCTTCTGGGAATTTAACGTTTAGGTCTTTTTCTTCTCCTAAAGCCATTCCTAACATTTGTTCTTCAAATCCAGGGATAAATTGTCCACTACCGATTAATAATTCATAGTTTTCAGCTTTTCCACCTTCAAATAATTCACCATCTACAGATCCTTCGAAATCGAAGATTGCAGTGTCACCATTTTCAAGTGTTCCTTCTTCTTTTAATACTAATTCTGCGTTTTGTTCTAATAATTTTTTAACTTCAACTTCCACTGCTTCATCTTTAACTTCGATTGATTGTGGAGCCATTGTTAACCCTTTGTACTCACCAAGAGTTACAGCAGGCTTTACTGCTACTTCAGCAACATAAGTAAATGCTTTACCTCTTTCAACTTTTGTGATGTCAAGATCGATTTTAGGTTGTGCTACTACTTCAATGTTGTTTTCAGTAACTGCGGCAATGTATGTTTCTTGTAAAACATGGTTAATCGCTTCTTCATATAGTGATTCAACACCGTAATGTTGCTCAAAAATTGCTCTTGTTACTTTTCCTTTTCTAAATCCTTTAACTTCTACATCAGCTTTGATTGCGTTGAACGCATGATCAAGTCCATGGTCGAATTGATGAGCTGAAACTTCAACCTCAATACGTACTTTGCTACCTGATAATTGATCAATTTTAGCCATTATAATTCCTCCTATTTAATAAATATCAATTTATTATAACATAATAATATTTTTTGTAAACAAAATAGATTATATCTTTCTTAATTCATCGAGTATTTCAACCATTGCCCACGTATCTTGTTTACAATACTCTGTTAATGCCTGTAAGGTTATTTGTAACTCTTCTTTATCTAAGTTCTTATATCCAGCATAAGCATATACTGCTTCCATCCCATTACCTACTACCATATCCTTGTATGATAACTCACTGAAGATAGGTAATACTTTTTTAATACTGAAACTTCCATATAAGTCTTCACTATAGTAGTTCCATCTTTTTGCACGATCAGTATCAAAACCGATTCCTTCATACATTTTTGTATTTGTTTTAATGATGTGCATTAAATCAAATAGTCTTTCATTTATTTTTAATAACTGCTCACTATATTCAGGGAAGAACTTAGCCAGTTCTTTAATTCTTGTTTTTTCAAATGCTTGATTATATACAAGAACACTACCATTGTCATCCTTAATATATTCACATAACTTCTTGACAAGTTCTAGTCTATTATCATAGTGATCACTACATAAAAACTCATAGTGGTCTTTTTGTTTGTCACATAGACCAGGTTCTTTTTCAATATGGAGACTAAACTGGAATAAACTCTGCATATAGGCTTTTTCCCCTTTAAATCTAGGTAGTGGACAAGGGAAGGACTCAAAGTCTAAGTGATATATTGGATAGTTTAATACTTCAATACCACTTCTTATTTTTTCAAAATCATAGAATGGTTTATGCGTTATTGCACAATCCCTTTGAATTTGGTTATTTTTTCGATTCATCCATTCATTAGGTAGTGATTCCATTGAATAGTAACCATCATTAACTAATTCCCAAATATCATATTTATTACCTGATTCATCTTTAAATCCATGATGTCTATCAGTAAACATCAATATACTGTTTTTTGATGGTAATCTATCATAGCAAAGATCTTTATAAATACATTGTCTTTGTTTTTTTAGTTGACAATGTTTCCCTAAAGGTACTCTTGATACATCATCATTAGTTATTCTATCAATGACTAGATTTACATCAGCTTCTATTTTAGGAAGTAACTCTTTTGTTATTGTTGTTAAGTCAATAAACGTAGTTATTTCATTATCATAAACTGGTTTGTCTTCAAAATATGTTCCGTCAAATACATACTCATGATTTAAAACCCCTAAATAATATTTAGCATCCTTTACATCTTCTTCAATGACAAATCTTTGGAAGGCTAAATCGTAAACATATACACCCGCATCACTAAAACGATCTAATAACTTTTCTCGTTTTCTCATATACTTAGAATCACTTAACCATGAAGTATCTTGTTCCTCTTTAAGTCTGATGATTCCATCATCACCTTTATAGAAGATACTGATAAGATCTCCCTGGATTTTATAACCCATCGACATATACTTGTTTGATGTTGTTGCTTTTACTTCGATTATGTTAACTTGGCTTTTATCTTTATTAAATATATCTACATAGCACATTAGATTAAAATTATTATAATCTCTCATAAATAATTTTTGGGTACCATATTTTGTCCCATACTGTGTTTCTCCATGCCATTCAGCCATTACTTTTCTTGCTGCTAGAACCTCAACTTCAGTATAATATGGCATCATAACTTCCAAATGTTCTAAATCAGGCTCAAGAAAGTTTTCATCCTCAAAAGTGAAGTTTTCAAGAGTCTCAATTAACTCGTAAAAACGTTCCTTTTCAATATCATCCAAATCTTTTCGTTTATGAATGTTGTTTAGGGTAGGGTATCTATTACATCTAATATACTCCATAAACTTACTTTTGGTTATATTCATACTTCCCATTTAATCACCCCTATATACTGTGGATAAGTCCTAAAAACTCGCGATTATGAATATTAGGACCATGTTCATGTAATGTCATATTATTCTCAAATGTATCCAATAACTCTTCTAATGTACACCATTTAGTCGTCATACCTAAATCAATTTCTTCTTTTGTGTAGTTAGTTTTCTTTGTATCTTCGATAAACTCACATTTGAAATAAACGTTTGTCCATGTCTCGTTAATGAAATACTCATTTACAGAAACTTTCTTTTCGATTACTTTTACTTTAAATCCAGTTTCTTCTAAAACTTCTCTTTTACAACATTCTTCTAGTGATTCCCCTTCTTCTAATCTTCCTCCAGGGAATGTAGTTATGTCAAACTTAGCTAGGTTTACAACTAAAAACTTGTTACCTTTTGTAACAACACCTCTACATGCAGTTGTTTTAGGTAGACCAATGCAGTCTTCAACAGTTAAACCACTATCATAAATATCAATTTCCATTTTATCACCTCAAAATTAAAATGCAGTTTTACACTGCATCATTAATTAATTCTTCTATTTTATTCTGTAGATTATTTACACTAAATGGCTTTAACATATAGTTCGTAGCCCCTAGGTTAACAGCTTCCATTACTTGATCTTTATTTTCAATTTTAATTAATACTAAAACTATAACATCATTTAATTTATCGTTCTCACGTAAATTAACTAATGTTTCTCTTCCACTCATAACTGGCATATTCCAGTCAAGAATGACCATTCTTAAATCAGAAATCTCTTTTATTTTTTCTAATCCTTCTTTACCATTTTCCGCTTCATAAAAATTAAAACCTAAATCTAATACACAATCTTGAACAATCTTTCTTATTGTATCGGAATTATCCATACATAATATATTAGTCATAATGAACCTCCCAAGTAAAATTTATAACCAAAATAATTGTATCATATCTAATTTAATTTTCATAGAGGGTAAAAAAAACTACCTAATTTTTAGGTAGTTTATGCTAATAATTTTAGTCTTTTTGCTTTAACATGTAATCTTAATTTTTCTTTTACAAAGTTAATAGCTGCATCATCTACATCACGTTTTACAATAACCATTCCGCTATTTTTATTAACATAAATGTATAAATACTGCTCATTTTCTACTGCACTGTAAAATTCAATCCATTTTTTTTCGATATTACCTTCGCTTACGATGTATACTAATCCTTCTTCATTTACTTCATAACTCATTGTAAATTCACTTTCAGATTTATCATATTGCTTTTCCGCATTTCTTTTTGCGTACCATACCATTACTATTAATAGCAATAATATCCCAATACCAATAAATGTAAACGTGAAGTTTCTCTCATCTGCTGGTAATAAGAATGGACTTACCGTTAAGTATCCAATACTTACTACAAATAAAGCGATATTAAGTGGTTTCAAAAAACTAACTTTCATATGATTAGTAACAAAAGAAACATAATCTTCTTTAGTAACTTTTTGTGTAAATTTATATTCCATTATTAAAATCTCCTTTCAATCTTCATAAGTATTGTATCACATATATTAAATAATCCAATAATTTTCACATCTTTCCCATATATACAATAAAGAAAAGGCAATTTATTGCCCTTTAGTAGTAATATGGATCTTCTTCTTTTAGCTTTTGTTCTTCTTTTTTATCCGCAGGATCATCATAATAATCACCTGGTTCATTAAATCCGTTATCTGTAAATTGATTTTCTTGTTTTTGAACTGGTTTCTTGAATTTATTTGGTTCATAATACTGTTGGATTGGTTCATGTCTTCTTAATACTATTGAATCAGCAATCATATCATGAATTGTTTTATGATCATCTCTAACTGCTGAAAAGATAAGTGAAATTAATGAAATAGGTAATAGCAAAACTTTGATCCCTTCTCTTAACAATAAAGCTTTTCTATCAATATTCTCAGTGTTTCCAGATTTAACTTCTAGTTTTAAAGCTATTTTACCCAATGTTTTACCTTCATTAAAAAATGCAAAAGCTCCAAAGTAAATGACTGATACAATCATCATTTCAATATAGTTAAAATTGACAAAATATCCACCTGTAGTATCGACTGTCCCAAAACCAAAAAAACTCATAATAATCCCTAAAATCATCATTCCAATAAAATCAATCATAAACGCAAAAAATCTTAATCCCAATTTATGTTCATACCTCATAAGCTAACCTCCGTTTTTTTCCTATAATTATTATATCATATTTTACTTTTTTAGGAATCGTATTTTTATCTTTTACTACTTTCTTGTATAATAAAAGAGTAAGGAGTGATCAATATGAAAAAGATAATACCATTATTATTGCTTTTCCTGCTTAGCGCATGCCGGTCTACTACCTACATAATTGTCAGTGATGAACCCGTTGATGGATATGATATCCTTCAAAAAGAATCAAAAAGTGTTTTATGTAATTCTTATTGGCAGGATGTTTATTATAGTGGAGAAGTTTATAATTATGGATACAGATTTAAGTCATGTAGTCCTGAGATGACTTTCTTCATCCTTGTTAACGATGATTACATTTATCTACATGAAGCACTAGATAGAGGTTTAATTACTTTAGAATCATTGCGTCCTGAATTAAATCAGTTGGAAAGAGATCCTGAGGAAATATCTTCTGATGAAGCAGATTATTATTGGTTAGATTTCCACATTGGTAGTGAAGTTGTTTATGCTTATGCTGGTGGAGAATGTGACCAAGCAGGAAGTGAAACATTTATAATCAACCAAACAACATATGCATACAGTGCATCTGGGTGTCTAAAAGAAAACATCCTTTTTATGCGAATAGATGGTGAAAACATTCCAGTTGCTACACTTATAGAGAATAATGATATAGACCCTAATCTTTTAATACCATTACTTGAAGAACAATAAAAAAAGCAGAAAGTCTGCTTTTTTATTTGTCTTCTTTCATAGGTCCACCTAAATCAATTAAGTTACCTTCAGGGTCTCTAAATAACACAACCCTGTAATACCACTCAGGTATATCTCTGGGTTCGCCAATAAACTCGACACCTTTATTCTTTAAATAATCATAATACTTATCGACATCTTCACATCCCATACACAAAACAATATAATCGGACTTATTTTGATTACCAATGTCATCATATCCTTTATAATATGAATAATCCTTTTTTACATAAATCGCAAATGCAGGTTTATCTTCACCTGGTATACAGAATGATGCATAAGTACCATTTCTATCTCCCCATAAAACATCGTATTCCAATGTCTCTTTATAAAAGTCATACATCAATTTAAAATCATCAACTAAAATTCTTACTGCTATTCCTGATTCCGGTTTCATTATTGTCCTCCATATATACTTTTTTTTGCCTCAACTATACAATAAAATGGTTCTACATCAAGTTTTTCACCAAACAAGTAATAATCTGTCATTGTTAATCCATTCTCTTCTAATAATGCTGATATAGTTTCTCTTGGGTTATCTTTCATATCAACTGAAAACTTCCATGGTTCACCATTTTTAGCTATTAAACTCATCATTTTTGTAGCAGATTTAGAGATTGTTCCATTTAAGAAGTTTAGAGAGTAAAAATCTTGAGCAACAACACTTCCTTCTGTGGATAACTCAGATAACAATTTGAGTGTTTCCTGAACCAGTACAGGCTCTAGATATAGTGAAACTGATTGCCATATAAATAATGTTTTCTTTGTTTTATCAAATCCTGAATTAATTAACTTATCAGCCCATGATTCTTTATTATAATCCACAGGAACAAAAGTAATCCAATCATGTTTGATTTTTGCCTTTTTCAGTGTTTCAACCTTTATATTCAATGTATTCGTCTGATCAACTTCAAATACCCTTATATCCTTATTTTTGGTGTATTTTAAGGCAATTAAATCAAATCCTGATCCTAATACAACAAGTTGATCCATATTATCAATATATTTTTCAACAACTTCATCAAACTTTAGTACTCTAATACCTGAAGTTGATTTTATATCTTCATACCCTGGTTTTACTAATTTACCAAGACTAGTTCTAAAATTAAATAATTTTTGTGTAATTATAAATGGACCCATTATTGTCCATAATGCAAAATGAGATTCACAAGGAAATTTTTTAGTAAATTCAACAGAGTTTTTATCTTCTCTTGTTTCAAACATATGCATAATCCATCTATACTGTAAGGATTGCCCTGCTGAAAAGGAAACATCTAGTTTTTTACTTAAATACATTTCTTTATATAACCCAATCATCATCCCTATTATTGCAAAAGGGATAAATATAATTTGAATCTGTATATATATTAACACTTGAAGAAAAACAATTAAAATTCTAATAACTTTAGTTTTACCAACATCATTACTCATAGTTATCCTCCCTTTAATCAGTTTGATTTATACCTCTATATTATACTTCAAAAATTGAAAATAAAAAAGCCCAATATATGGGCTTAATTTACGTTTTTAATTACTCAGTAAACCATTTTGTAATGAGTTGATCAATTGTCCCATTCTCTTGTAGAGTAATTAGTGCAGTGTCAACTAATTCCTTATACTCACTATCTTTCATAAAAGCAATAGCGTTACCATATAAAGTATCTGTAGTATATTCAACTTTCAGTTTTGAAAGTTCCTCATTAACTTCTAGTATTGAATCAGCTACTAAACTTTCTACGATTAATACGTCAATTCTTCCAGCGTTTATTTCCTCAACTATTTGTGTATTTGTATTTCTCAAATCAGTTGAAAAATTATATATTGTTTTTAATTCTTCAATAAGTTCAGCTTGGACAGTTCCTAGTTGTGCTCCAACAACTAAACCCTCTAAACTATTTAGATCTGTTATTACTGTTGAGTCACTATATATAAAATAGTTTTCTAGTCCTGATTCACTATTGTAGTAAACTTGGCTAAAATCAACTGCATCTTCTCTTTCAGTTGTTGGTGTAATCCCTGCTATTGCAATTTCAGCTTGTCCACTTTGCAAAGTTGCAATAATTCCATCAAAACTAACATCTTGCCATTCTATTTCAAATCCTGCTTCATCAGCAATAGCCTCCATTAGTTCAATATCAAATCCTGTTAATTTTCCATTTAAATCAATCATCTCATATGGCTCATAACCACTTGATGTTAATACTACAACTTTGTCCTGATTCTTACTACATCCTAGTAATCCTAATAGCGTTACTAAACTTAATCCTAATAATCCTAATTTTTTCATCTATTTTTTCCTCTTTTCATTTTTTTTATAATACTTTATTTAAAAACTCCTGTGCTCTTTTTGTTTTTGGCTTCACAAAGAAATCTTTAACATTTCCACTTTCGATTATTTCTCCTTGATCCATATAAATAATCTCATCAGCAACTTCTTTGGCAAATCCCATTTCATGAGTAACTATAATGTTTGTATATCCTTTTTTTGATAAATTCTTAATTACATCAAGAACCTCATTTACCATTTCAGGGTCCAATGCACTTGTTGGCTCATCAAATAATAGAACCTTAGGTTTCATTGCAAGTGCTCTTGCAATCGCAATTCTTTGCTTTTGTCCACCACTAAGTGTATGTGGATATGCGAGTTCCTTATCTACTAAACCAACTAACTCAAGCAAACTAATTGCCTGTTTATATATATATGGTTTTTTTACTTTTTTAACAACTATTGGTGCATACATGATATTGTCAATAATATTCATGTTAGAAAACAAGTTAAATTGCTGAAAAACCATCCCAACTTCTTTTCTCACTTCATTTATATTTTCTAAACTAATGATTTTATTATCAAAAGTAATTTCTCCTGATGATTTTTCTTCTAGTTTGTTTATACATCTTAATAAAGTGCTTTTTCCACTCCCACTACTTCCAATAATTACAGTAGTATAACCTTCTTTAAATGTATAATTTATGTCTTTAAGTACTTCTAAATCACCAAAGTTCTTATATAACGCCTTAACTTTGATCATACGCTAACCTCGCTTCAACTTTTTTTCCACCGTAACTAAGAATCTTAATTACAACATAATAAATAATTCCAATAATTATTAGTGGTTCAAAGTATAAATATGTTTGTGATGTTACTATTGCCTGTCTTCTCATTAAATCCTGTATCCCAATAATTGATACAATTGACGACTCTTTTACCAATGTAACAAACTCATTCATTAACGCAGGGAATGAATTTTTTAGTGCAGTAGGTAAAATAATATCTTTGTAAATATACCGTGATTTAACTCCTAAGCTTCTTGCAGCTTCAATTTCTCCGGAATCTACACTATTTATCCCACTTCGAATTATTTCACTAATATATGCCGCACTATTTAGAGTAAATGTTATTACTGCAGCAACAAATGCATTTAATGTGAAAAAATAGTCCATATTAAAATACTCATTGATAAACACATTAACAATTTGCGGTATAGCAAAGTAAATAACACTAAGTTGCAGTATTAGCGGGGTCCCTCTAAAAATATCAATATAGAAATTTGGAATCCACTTTATAACCTTGTTATTGCTCATCACTGTTAATAAAATACCCAAAGCCAAACCAAATAGTCCAGCTAAAAACGCAATGCTCAATGTGATTCCTAAACCTTTAAATAAATAAGGAACCCATGGTGCAATCTTCTCATAATTAAAAATACTTGTCATAATTTCACATCCTATAAAATAAAAAAAATCGTCCTCTTAAAAAAGGACGATAATAATAATCGCGGTACCACCTTAGTTCTTACAACACCAAAGTTGTAAGCTCTCAAAGTCTTTAACGCAGACATACGTAACCACCTCAGTAATTTGATAGTTAAACTCCGAAACACGTTCAATAAATATATATTCTACTTCTCACCAACCAGTAGATCTCTGAAATATAGTGATTTATTTACTACTTTTCTTCAACGTTGCACCTATTTAAACATAGAATAATTAGTTATTCAAACAATTTTTTAATGTAAATGTTTTCACATTTTATCTCCCGATAATATGTTTATTTGAATACTAGTTTAAAATACACAAAAATACTTCATCAGGCTAACATTAAAAAGGATGTTTTGATTTTACTCATTCTCAACGTTAAATCTAAATCATGCTTCTCTTGCTTTTGTCCTTTTCTTGCCATAATAAAAACACCTCCATACTATTAGTATAGTACAAAGGTGGTTTTTTATTTAGTGTCCACTATTTGGGGTTCACTTTAATCTGATGTGTTTTTTATTATTTGTTACTTCTATTATACTCATCTATAATCATTTGATTGACATTTCAATGGTGCTTTCATCGTAACTTTTTAATTTTTTACTACTTATTTCTTAAATCTTTCCGAAACTTCTTTACTTGTCTATTCTCTGTTTCATTATATAAAACTATTTATTATGAACTTCATTCCTGTTTGACTTTTTAATGTAATAAATAACAAATATTAGTGCCCCTATCACACCAAGAATAACATCAAGCATTGTATCAACTAACGGATATGGTTGTGGTAATATCCAAACTTCTCTTTCAATATGATAAAATTGCATAGCATACTCATATGATGGAAGAACAATTGAAATCAAAATATCTCCTATAAATTCAAATACTTCCCATAATAAGACAATTGATAATGAATACATAAATGCAATATAACTTTTTACAACAACTCTTGAGTGTGATAGCCATTTATTTGCAAACAATAACCCGATTGAAGCTAAAAAATAACCACTCGTTAAATGAAGTAATTTATCAAACCATATTGTGTTCATAAATAAATTATATACGTTTCCAACTATGAACAAGCCAAAAATAAACAAGTACATTAGCACTTTAACATTTAATGGAAAAATAATCTTATAGTATCTTTCCAGCCTAGGCAGAAATAAAATACAACACACTGTCAAGGAAATAAAAAATATGTCTTCCAATAATTGATTAAATGAGTAGTTGCCTATAAAATACATTATTATAATTGATACCAAAGTAATAATAATTACAGAATTAATTATTAAAGTTACTAAGCTATAAATTTTGTTCTTACTCATATATAAACACCCCTTAAAAATATTAATATCAATTATCAATCGAAGTATTACCAGTTCTTTGATGCTTCAAGATAGTCTTTATATAAAAGTGAATACTCAACAACATCTACAAGATTTCCCTCATATTTGATGACTTCTCTTTGTGTACCTTCATAAACAAACCCTAGTTTCTTATTCAATCTTTCTGATTGAGTATTAAAAGAATAATGTCCTCCTAATATTTTATGTACACTTTCGATATCAAATGCATACTTAATAAGTTCTTTGATAGCTTCAGGTGCATATCCTTTTCCCCAATATTTTGGATTTATAATACAACTTATTAATCTTATATCCAAATCAGATTCGTTATATTGCCTTCTCAGAGAAACTGATCCAATCATTTTACCTGACTCTTTAAGTACTATCGCAAAAGTTTCAGATTTTTGAAGTTCATGAGCAATATATTTTTTCGTTAATTCTATTGAAGTGTGTAATCTCATTCCCACCATCCCAACTACATTGAGTAATTTACAATATTCAAAAACATCATTTGCATCATCAATATGTAATTCTCTCATATATAATCTTTGGGTTTCTAATGTAATCATTTAATCACATCCTTCTTCTATATTATATCAAAAAAAGTCCAATAATGGACTTCTTACTTTATATATCATCTACTACATAATTAATTACAATGCAAATAGTGAACACTCCCCCACTTAATTGAATATTCAATTTGAAGAAGGCGCTTCATGGGT
>CBFCWG010000015.1:0-36646 GCA_965601565.1 uncultured bacterium
TGACATACATTGTATATCCTTGAAGATGGGAGGTTTCTTGATATATTTGGCTAAAGAGTATTTACAAGGTGATTTATCACACTAAAAATGGAGTATGACAATCCCCATTCAACAATTGTAGACATTGTTTATGAGGATGATCATCACTATAGTTTTGATTACAAAATGGAAGTTGATAACGACACACATAAAATTAAGTTCTTAACTCATTATTGTGAATATGCAACAGACCACATTGATTTAAAAAGAGATAAAACTTTTGAAACAGCAGTATCTTAATATTTATTTGGTAGTTAAAAGCAAAACGACTCAATTAAATTGAGTCGTTTTTTTTATGCTGTTAGTTATTTAACAAATTCAATTGTAAAGATATTTTCATCACCTTTACTATCAGCAAATATTGTAGCTCCTATTTCCTCTACTAATAGTTTTGTGATATACAGGCCAAGTCCGTTACCTTCAACATTGTCTTCTTGATTATCTCTAACGCTTTTTTCGAAGATACGTTTTAAGTCTTGTTGTTTTATCACTTGTCCTGAGTTGATTATTTTTAAACTGTATGTCTCTTTTGAATGCATTAGATTTACATATACTGTTGTATCAGGATTAGAATAATAATAAGCATTTGTTAGTAGATTACGTAATACACGCCCAAAATCTCGTTTATTCCATTTAACATGAACATCATTCAACAAATTACATTTCAGAGTTATATTTTTCGATTTAAATGTTGAAACATATGTTTCTAACTCATTTTTTAGGTTTTCTGATAAATTAAAGTCTCTTTTAACACCCATAAAGTTCTCACTGATCAAGTCACTTGATGTATTAGATAACTCTTCTAGTGACTTTCGTACTGCGTCTTTATTAGTAATTAGATCTTCAAGTGAATTGATGTCTTCCAGATGATTTAAGAGAATTGTGATTGGTGTTTTTAAGTCATGAACAAGTCCATTTAAATTGTCTTTTCTCTTTTCTTCCATAAGGTCGATAGTTTTGATTTTGTTATAAAATGCATTGTATATTTCTTGTAGTTCTATGTAGTTTAAATCTATTTTTGGATCATCATTTGATTTAATTAATTCATCAATACTTGAAATATCATATAGAACTTTCTTGTTTCTGATTCTTCTAGATATTACTACATAAACTAATAGAACCAATATTGCGACAATCGAAATAATATTTATAAAATATGTTTCACGATCCTTAATAACCAATATACTGTTTCTCGAGTTATCTAATGAAATCTGATAAGTATTATCATTATAAGCAAACTCATATGTTTTGGTAGCTTCAGGAACTCGTTCTGATTCAAAGATTATTTCATGATTTCTCAAAATGATTATATCTACTTCGTTTATGTGAGTATAATGTGATGCATATGATATCGCATCTCCTTCTGATTCAAACTCAATTGTATGTTTAAACAAATCAACAAACTTTCGGTTTTCATCTTCAATTAACTCATCACTATAGTAATTATTAACGATTTGGGTAGCGACATTTGCTAAACCACCAATAATCAAAATTGATAAGGCAAATAAGAATAAAATCCTTTTTCTAGATCTAGCGTATAAACTATTCATCAATTTCACCTACCAACTTATATCCTAAACCATATACGGTCTTAATGTATTCTGTATTTGTATGTTTTTTCAGTTTCTTACGAATGTTTTTAATATAACCATCTATTACACGATCAAACACTTCAACATCTATTGAATATATTGAGTTTAAAATAGCTTCTCTTGAGATGATTTTGTTTATTGAATCTAAAAGTACACTTAGAGTTAAATACTCAACACTTGTTAAAGTGATAGACTGTTTATTAACAATCAATGTATTATCATGGTGATTAAAAATAAACTCTCCTTGGTTAAGTGAGGTTTTGTGATTCGATTTATTTAGCTTAGCAAAATAGTTATTAACTTTAAGCAATACTTCTCTTTTATTAAATGGTTTTAAGATGTAGTCATCTGCTCCAAGTTCAAGAACTTTCAATTTATCTTCTTCACCAGTTTTAGCAGTTATCGCAATGATTAAACCATAATAATCAGCTCTAATTTTTTTAATAAACTCTTCCCCACTCATAATCGGTAACATTAAATCAGTTAATACACATTGTACTGAATTCTCATTAAAACCTTTTAAAGCATCAAATGCATTACTATAAGAAAGTACATCATATCCTTCACTAATAAAAAGATTAGTTAAAATCTTGTTAATCTCAACATTATCTTCTAATATGATAATCTTCATTAAAATCACCTCTTTTATATTTTAACACATTTCCCACACATTTTGATTTTATACTATCGTCATATGCATGAATATTCATACATAATATATCATAGATATTTCCAAAGAGGTGCAAAAAAATGATAAAAAAAATAAAAATGGATAATTTGATGTGCTCATCTTGTAGTACAAAAATCGAAAGAGAGCTTATTAAATTAAATTATATAAATAATGCAACTTTTAATTTCACAAATCATACAATGTTAATTGACGTAACAAGCATATACGATGAAAATGAGGCAGTAAAAGAAATAAAAACCATTGTTGATTCGATTGAAGATGGAGTAAACACATACTTACCTCATCAAAAAATCGAAAACAATGATAAACAAAAAACAAATGTATTTAATCAATTCACAATTGGAATCATAATCTTCTTCACTGCATTACTATTTAATAAATATATTCTAGACATCATTGGAATAGTAATGTTTTATATAGGTTATGTACTTATGGCGAAATCGATACTAGTTAAAACATTTAAAGGGATTAGAAGAAAAGATTTATTTAATGAAAATACACTTATGGTTATAGCTACAATTACAGCGATGTTGCTAGGGGAATATTTAGAAGCTATTCTTGTTGTTTTATTCTATACTTTTGGTGAGTATTTACAACAAAAAGCAGTAACAAAAAGCAAAGGGGAAATAAAAGGATTAATCGATCTAAAAATCGAATATGCAAATGTTATAAAAGATGACAAAATTTTTATCAAACAACCTGAAGATATTGAAATCAATGACATAATCATTGTTAAAAACGGTGAGAAAATACCAGTTGACAGTGTTGTTGTTGAAGGTAACACATCACTAAATACTTCAGCATTAACAGGTGAATCTAAACTAAATTATGTTGAAGAGGGAAATTTAATATTAAGTGGTAATTTAAATGTTGGTAGTGTAATAAAAATTAAAGCAACAAAAAAATATACTGATTCTACAGTATATAAAATAATTGATTTAATAGAAAACTCAACAAATCAAAAAGCGGCACCCGAAACTTTTATTACTAAATTTGCTCGTATTTATACTCCTTTAGTTACAATCTTGGCTTTATTAATGTTTTTACTTCCATCCTTAATTGATCCAGGAAATACAAGAGAATATGTATATCGAGCTGCTACTTTCTTAGTTATTAGTTGTCCATGTGCTCTAGTTTTAAGTATCCCATTATCCTATTTCTCAGGAATAGGAAGTGCAGCTAGAAACGGTATACTATTTAAAGGAAGTTCATACTTACATTTATTGACTCAAGTAGATACAATTGGTTTTGATAAAACTGGTACAATTACAAAAGGAAATTTCAAGGTGATAAAATCTACAAACAATGAAACATTACAACTTGCTGCTTCAATTGAAAAAAACTCAACTCATCCAATAGCTACTTCAATTTTAGAATCTTACAAAGGTGAATTACTACAACTTGATAATATAAAAGAAATACCAGGGCAAGGTTTAACAGGAAAATTAAATGGCAGCATAATTTTCGTTGGTAACGAACGATTATTATCAAATAATAATATAAAAACACCAACATTAGATCAAGAATCAACATCTGTTTTAGTAGCAAAAGATAATGAATATATAGGACAAGTCATCATTGAAGATGAACTTAAAGAAACTAGCATCCAAGCGATAAACTCTCTACAGGATTATAAACTTGTAATGTTAACAGGAGACAATGAACAAACAGCTAGAAAAGTTGCCAGTAATTTAAATGATTTACAGTATTTAAGTGGTTTACTACCTGAAAACAAAATAAGCGAATTTAATAATTTAAAATCAGATAACCCAAAAATGTTTGTTGGTGATGGAATCAATGACGCTCCATTACTTAAAAATGCGGATATAGGTATTGCTATGGGGTCAGGTAGTGATATCGCAATTGATGTTGCTGATATAATTATAATGGATGAAGATTTAACCAAAGTTGATAAAGCAATTAGAATTGCTAACAAAACAAAAAAGATAGTATACCAAAACATATCTCTTACACTTGGACTAAAGTTCTTAGTAGTAGTTTTAGCTGGATTTGGACTAAGTTCTATGTTAGCAGCAATATTTGCTGATGTTGGTGTATCTTTATTAGCAGTGTTAAATACATTAAGAATCATCTACACAAAAGAGTTTAACAACAAAAAGAATAGAAGCAACTCACATAAAGCAATTAAAATCTTCAAGTTATGTTCAGACATTACTCTATTCAGTATTCTAGACACATTAACAGTTGAAGAATATACTCTTGAAGATTTAGCTCAAGAACTTAAAGAATCAACTGTCGATTTGCTAGATAATTTAAACAAACTATTAAAAGAAAATCTAATATCTACAATACTTGTTGACGGGAAATTACATTATAAGATACAAGATAAACATGTAAAAAAACTAATCAAAATAGCTAAAACACACGCATACTGCTAATTTCATAATATCAACACATTTCTCACACATTTATAGTTTATAATTTAAATAAACAATCAACAAGGAGATGTTTTAACATGAAAATAGCATATATTTTAGATAGTTCTGCTATTAGTAAAAGTAATGATAACGATGTATTTGTAATTCCATTTAGAACATATGACCCAAATGGGGCAATTATAAAAGCTTATGATCACAATCTAGTAACAAAATTAACAGATACAAAAACCGATTCAAGTAAATCTTTTATAGAACCAACACCTGGTATGTACCGAGATTTATATTTAACACTTAAAACCCAGGGTTACGATCACATTATTGTGATCCCACAAAAGAAAACAAAAAGCATTTCATATAAAAATGCTTCATATGCATGTAATATAACCAAAATGGATGTAAATATAATAGATGCTTCAGAACTAAACGCAAGTCCTAAAGATATTTTAGATCTATTATTAACTGACACTAAAGCATCAGAAACAATCCATTCAGTAACATTTGATTTTTCAACTTTAATCAATATCCTAATTAAAGCATTTAATTCGTTAAGTTTAAATCTTAACTAGGCAAATCTTTTTCAGATCCTTCCCATCTTTTTTTAATTCTCTATGAAAAACACAGCCCAGGCTGTGTTTTTTCTTATCAAAATATGAAAATGTATTTAAAATACAATATCTTTTCTGTTTGTAATTTCTACTTCTACAAGTAATTTATATATCTCACCATCTTCAATATATACTCTGATAATAACTTTCTCATTAATGTAAGCAGATATAATCTCCTCATGAGGTTCGAAGCCATAAGTATCTAAATAAGCAGTTACTTCTTCTTTTGTATACTCATCACCTACTGATAACTCATAGATATGTTTATCAGGATCTGATGTTTCAATACTTGTAATATATCTAGCGCTATCCGTGTAATCAGGATATGCTGTAACTTCATAATAAGTTGTTGGATTATTTGCCATATATTCATTCATTGTACTCTGGCTGATTTCTGCATTAGGATCTACATATATATCCTTCCCAAATCCTTCAATAACATTGAAGTTAGATTCTACTTCATCTGTTTTAACTGTTAATAACCCATACTCAAAATTACTATTTTCGTTTATATCATTAATTATATTCTCGGTTTTTTGCCTAGTGCAACTAGCAAGTAAAACAATCAGTAAAAATCCCATTATTAACCTTCTCACTTAATCATCTCCTTTACTCTAAATAACTCATAACATCTTTAATAAATAAACCTTGTTCCTCAGTTTTTGGGAAGACAGGAAAAACGTGAGGTAATCCATGATATGCTTTTAATAATACATTATTGTTTTTCTTTTCAAACAATGATATATCAGGAAAACAAATATCTCTCATTCCTGCATATATGATTATGTTATCTTCAGGAAAGTAGTTGTAAATTGGTGATACTCTTTTATCAGACACAGGAATCTCACCTGCATAACTCAAAGCTGCACTAAATAGTTCATCTTTTGTGTACATAAACTCATCTTCTTCAAGTGAAGATATGTCATTATTACTCATTGATAAATCTACCCATGGTGATAATAAAACTACGTTTTTAAAGGTATTAGGTATAGCTTTCAACATATTCAACGCTAAATTACCTCCCGCACTATCCCCCATCATGTAAAATTCGTCCTCTGGATGGTTTTTAATTACTTCAACTATTACTTTCTCCGTCTGCATCAAAACATCTAAAACCTTTAATTTAGGCGCAATAGGATAATCTATATACGTGATTTTTCCTTTAAACTCATCATTGAGACTTGCTAAAAAGTTATAGTGATTTTGCTGTCCAGTTTGGATAAAAGCTCCTCCATGTAAATAGATAATATGTTTATTGTTCTTTAATCCTTTTGGAGTAAACTCAAGACATTTAATATCTAATATTTTATAAATCTTTATATTAATATTTCTCGATAGTCTTCTTTTTGGTTTTATAAACTTATGTTGTTTTTTGTTAGAAACACTAAACAAGGTTTTCCCAAATGTCGTTTTCATCCTCAATAATAAACCCATCATCTTACTCATTTTACTACTAACTTCTTTTTTCACTTCAATAATCATATTATCACCTCCACTACTTGTTTTAATTATACCACTTCATTGATTATCTAAAAAGGATATATGGTATAATTACAAAAGAAGGTGATATTATGAACTGGTTTGAAATAGTTAATAAAACAAGTAAATACATTGAAAAACACTTACAAGAAGAAATAGTTTTAGAAGATCTTGCAAAGCATGTCGCAGTATCTTATTCTTACTTCCAAAAGATATTTTTAATGATTACAAACTACTCTTTAA
This sequence comes from uncultured bacterium, assembly GCA_965601565.1. Taxonomy (GTDB): domain Bacteria; phylum Bacillota_I; class Bacilli_A; order Izemoplasmatales; family Izemoplasmataceae; genus Xianfuyuplasma. The sequence continues at coordinate 7,049 of CBFCWG010000015.1, forward strand.
ATGAGTATATAAGAAATCGTCGTTTAACTGTCGCTTCTTACGATGTTTTACACTCAAATAAAAAAATAATTGATATTGCATTAGAATATCAATATGGTAGTAACGAAGCATTTAGTAGAGCCTTTAAGAAAGTTCATGGAATGTCACCAAATGAAGCTAGGAAAAACAATGTATCAGTTCTAACATTCTTCCCACAGCTAAAATATGATATTCCACATGACAATGTAAAGAAAATTCAGTTCTACTATGATAATGATTTAGAACTAGGTTTTTATGGTATTATTCACCATATTAAAAATACAAACCAAAATAGTAAACAAATTGTTCAAAACCATATTAATGATTTTCTAAAACAAGAAAATATAAGCGATCTAGCTTCATCTAAAAACACTATATACACTGTTAAATACAATGTTGAAGATGATTATAGTTGTTTTGATTTATTAATTGGATACAGAGATGATTTTAATCTCGACAACACAAACTTAGAACATATCACATTCCCAAGAAACAACTATTTAAAATATACAGGAGTTTCACAAGATATTGAATCTATATCAAGTTTTGAGAAAAAAATCTACAATGAATGGGCTGAGTATGATTTTATATACGATAATTACCGTGAAATCGAGTTTATCACAAGAGATAATAACGGCTTAATTACTTTTAACCTAATGGTTAGTTTTAAATAACTTGATACTGAAAAAGAATATAAATCAAGTATCTAGATAGTATTATCAATATAATTACCTATATATACGTATAAGGAGGTAATTATATGGCTAAAAATGACAAACTTAAATCTAGAAAAGGATATCGTATGACTGACAGTCCTGAACCTCTAGTACAATTCGACTGGGATAGTATGGAGAATAATGAAACTCCCAGAAGGATACACCTCAGCGGAGTACCCTCTTTTAGTGCAATTGTCGCTGCTCTTTTATTTATAGTATTAATCATCTTTATAATATATTTTTAAAAAACGCCAATACTTTACAGTATTTGGCGTTTTTGTTTATCTATTTTTATCCTTTTTCTTTTTTGATTCTATACTCCAATGTTTTAGCTCGTTTCTTAATATCCATTTTAATTCTTCGTTTTAATCCTTCGTTACTGTTTATAATGTCTTCAAATGGATAATATTTTCTGTTTTTATGACTTTTAACTAAACCTCTTATCAAGATAACACCAGCTAAAGCGAATACAATATATTGATTACTAAGAATATATTCTACTAAGTCAAAATCGGTAATAACCATCGGCATTACAAAGTATAATGCTCCACCGATTACTCCAAAGAAAACCAGCGATTTAATAGTACTTATCAGTATATTAGTAACTGCTTTTGAGAAGAATTTGGAAGGATTAAGTTTCTTAAGATTATACTCTGATAAATACACTTTTTCTACGTTATTGGTAATCCCTTTTGGGATAACACGATTATCATAATCATCTCCATACTCTTCTTTTAGTATTTCATAGATTACATTGTCTGGTCTTCGGTTAATAAATGCGTTTAAGATTGATAAAGCTTTTTTCTTTTCAAACTCTCCAGTAGTTAATAATCGTTTGTTTTTCTCATAATATGTTCTTAGTAATACATAGTCGATATACTGATCAATATATTTTCTTTTTCCTCCTCTAAAATCATTTCTGATATTTGATAGGAAATAAGCATTTTTTATTTCTTCTTGATGATCCTTTGTATATGTTGTTTCTATTTCTAAAGGAATGATGTTTTCTTGGATAATTTTGAAAGATAACTCCATTCTTTCTTCTGTAAGTTGTGCACCACAACGATCACAAAATGCAGTCATTTCATTTAGTTCTTTGAAACACTCTTTACATTTCATTCTCTTCACCCCTTACTTCAATCAAAATTCGATTATTTTTTTTGCGTTTTTTGTAGTTTGAGTGAAGTACTAAATCGTTCATTAAATGTGAATATTTTTCGGAACGATATAGTCTTTCATAAATGCATGAGTTAAATATTTTAGTTCTATCTTGTTTCTTCAATTTATAGATTGCATCATATAAATCAGTAGTTGTTTTAGCTTTTAATTCAGCCATTAATAAGAACATATATTTATCCTCTGATGAGTTATCTACATAGAATAACTCTTTAACATTATCTAGAGCGTTTTTAAATTTTTTCTTTTTGAGATCTTCATCAATTTCAATGTATAAAGAATCCATGACTTCTTTTAATTCACTTAGATTTGCCTGTCTTTTCTTTAAGACGCGGTCATAGTTTTCAAAGAATCTTTCGTAGTATTCTTTAATATGACTATTATGATAAGAAGGGTGAGCTTTTAGTTCATCAAAATCATCAAAGGTATTCTCTAGTTCTTTGATTCTTGAAGGATGTTCTAATAGTTCTTCCACCATTTTATCTGTCTTTATATAATCAGTAATAAACTTATATGCCCATATCGTTAAAATATGATTTGGTAAATATGAGTTTAGATACTCTTTTTTTGATTTTCCTGGTAGATTCTCTTTGTTTAAATATGCAACGATATCATCGTAAAGGAATTTTTCAAATTTTCGCGAATTATCTGGTAAGCCACTTTCACCTTTATTGGCGTATTTCTTATATTGCTTATAAGATACTTTATTAAACAAATCAGCCATTTTACTTAATGTCTGTTTCTTAGATACGTAATCAATAAATGTTTCTGTTGTTTGGAACTTGTTTTCTGCTAAAAACAATAACCACCAGGCATCTTCTGATTCAGGATTAATCCCTAATGCATCTTTAATTGCGTTAGCAGCTTCATCATAATTACCACTTACCATCTCTACACGTGAACGATTCATTTTACGAATGAAATCTTTCATGTCTAGACTTTTAGGATTAACTGATAAATCCCTTTTCAATCCTGTTAGTGAATCACTTTGTTTATCTGTCAACAAACTATAAACTCGACGTTTTAGTTCTACTAGTGCTTCATGCTTATCATTAGTGGCATCTATCCATTTAAATCCATCAAAGAAGTATTTAAATAGGGTTGTATGTCTTGATGTATCTACTTTATATTCAATACGATTTTTGTTTAGTTTTGTCGCTATATCCAGTTCTCTTTTTACATCTCTACTAATCATTGCATCATGTGAAGATATTACAAGAAATATTTTACATTTTGTAATAGCATCTTCGATGTTGGCCCAGTAGTTTTCGTTATCGTTTGGACGAAGGTTTCTTGAGGAAATCCAACAAGATGAACCATCTTTTTCAATTGTATTTAGAACTTCTGTAGCTATTTCAATTTCGGTTGATCTAAACGAGATAAATACATCACGAGGGATTGATGAATAGTTTTCTTCATCTAAAAGTTTTTGAGCGTATTTTTCACGGTATGTTTCTAGTAACTCCGGGTTATGTCTGGCAATAAATTGTTCGATTAAACTTTTGTCTCGAACATCACTGTATTCTGTTATATGTTTTATTATGTCATTGGCATCTGTTGGGATTATTACAGTGTGATCATAAAAGTCAAATAAATACCTTCTTGAACCAAAGCTATAATTGGCATAGGCAAAAAAGTAATTAGCTAAATCATCTTTTGGAATTAATCTTAAAATTTCTTTAGCAAAACCTAAGATATTTTTATGATCATCAGCCAATACTGAACGTTGTAGGTTATTTCGTAGTTTCTTTATACTACTTATTTCCTCATCACTTTTTAAGGCAAATTCAACTCCATTTGACATTAAAAAAGTATTACCACAGTATTCACAGGTAATAGCACTACTATCAAGTGTAGATTCTAATGTATTACCACATGTCGTACAAACAACTCTTGTTAACTCCATGAAATTTCCTCCCTATATAACAAAAAAAGCGAGAAATCGCTTTTTTTTATGTAATCTCCTTTTGCATAGCAACCTCTTAATATAATCATACTACATAAGTAGTAATTTAGAAAGAGGATAAATGCCTAGGAAGAGTTATTGATTAAGGTTTTATGTCTAAAATAACTCAACTAATAATCGAATTGCAATAAATAAAACATATGAAATATAAGCGACTTTTTTTCTGAAGTCATTAATTCCAAGTTTGTTAAGACCATAAGCAAACACACCCATTAATAGTGTCGAGATAATAAGGATATACCCTAAATGGGGTAAAACAACTGTCATCCCTACCATACTAACTGTAATATTTTCTCCTATTGCAATAAGTAATATTATTGAGTAGAAGAAAGCTACCAAGTTATAAATAAATATCGATGTACAAAAACCAATTAAAAATCCTGTTATTATGTTTGCTCTTGTTGTTTGACAATCCCCTTTTGCAATTGCGTTTTTTTCTAACATCTTTTATCCCCCTCATAATTATTTTTTCTAATTTTACAGTTATATTATATTATTTTTAATTATTAGATTCAAGGTGCAGATGTGTCATTATTAGGGAAACAGTTGAACTACATCAATATACTATTGAATATTATTTGTTTCTCAATATTTTTATTATTGTTCCTAAAGCAAAGAATATTAACCCAAATGAAAGGGTAAATAATAGTAGTATTGCATAATCGAAATCATCTAGATATGTGAACAACAATAATGATGCAATCATAAAGATAGTTCCAAATATATATAAGACGGTTGTCATTACATTTGGTTCATAATATGGTTCTGAATTTTCATTACCTAAAATCTCCTTGTAGACTTCCATATTAGAGTAATCTAGGACATATATTGAATATATTGTTGCATTTTCATCATTTACTAGTTCATTTATAAGCGCGTATTTAAACTCAGTTTTATTATAGTATAGCTCATAATCAATATTATAAACTAAGTTATGTCCTTTTACTTTTTCATACCCTTCAATGCTTCTAACTTTTTCATTAAATATTATTTGTTTTCTGATTAATAACCTAAAATCACTTAGGATATCTTCTGCGTTTAATTCTTGATAAGTATCATTCATAGCTTTACCTCTTTCTCGATATTAAAATAAAAAATGCTTACGGAGAAACCCTTACTACTTAACTAAAATTATATCATAATTAACTATGCAAAAAAAGAATAAACGAACCAACTGAATCTGGTTCGTTTATTTTATTCATGTAAAAAATCTTCTTACTACTTGTCTATAATACAAATCAATATTTAAATCTCTTTTAAGGAAGTTTATATGTCCAAAAATAATCCATTGAGCTATTACTTCTAGCTCTTGCTCTGTATCATTTTGGTTTGTTGGACACTCTCTTAGTAGTGTTACTAAGATAATTACAATTTCTTGAAAAAAATCATAACTACTTTTAATATCTTCAAACTTTCGGTTATTTATGTTAAACAAATAATCTCCTAAGCCATTTCTTGAAGTAACGTCTTCAGAAATTGTTTGAAGCATTTTAAGGGCTTTATCCGGGGTGTTTAGTTTACTCTCTAATATCTCTGCGAGTAGGTTTCTTGTATTCTTCCAACTCTTTATAAATAATGCTTCTAATAGTTCAATTCGAGAGTTGTAGTAGTTATATATGGTTCCTAAAGCCACTTCGGCTTCTTTTGATATTCTTCTTGAAGTACACGCTTCAAGTCCTTCATCTCTAATAATTATTTCTGCTGCTAATAGTATTTTTTCTTTACTACTGACTCTATTCCTCATATTTTCACCTACTCTGCCATTAATAAATCTATTTTTTTATTAGTTATAAATGGAATCATAAAACTAATTGATAAAATCAATGTAAATAAATCACTTGCTGTTTGGGCCATCATAACACCATCTACTCCAAATACTCTAGGTAAGAATAGAATGAATGGTATAAAGAATAAACCTTGTCTTGATACGCTCAATATAAGTGCTTCTGTTCCTCTTCCCAAAGCTTGATAGAATACCGATATAGTGTTTGAAACTCCTAAGAATAACATACCAATGGTATACCATCTTAATGTTGATAATCCAAAGTCCGTTACAACTTCTGATGATTGATATATCGTGAATATTAATCCACCAAAAACATTCAGCAAAATAAGTGATCCAATCATTATATAAGTCTGTATTTTTAATGAATACTTGAAAGCACCCATAACCCGTTCTTTGTTTTTAGCACCATAGTTATATCCGGCGACTGGTTGGAATCCTTGTCCGTATCCAAATATGATGTAGTTAGGTATCATCGTTACCCTAATTACAATGCTTATTGCAGCTAGAAACTCAGTATCTAAGTTTCCTGCTATTTGCGTAGCTGAATTTAATAAACCGATCGAAATACTCATAAGTATCTGTCTAAAGAATGTTGGAATCCCTACAATTAATATCTCCTTATAAATTGCGACTGATGGTTTAAAATATTGAATTCCTATTTTTACTATCGATTTTTTCCTTATGTAAAATGACAATAGTAACAATGTTGATGCAGCCTGTGAAATTGTGGTAGCTATCGCTGCTCCTTCAATCCCTAAATCAAATACAAAAATTAGGATAGGATCTAATACAATGTTTAAAATCGATCCAAATGCCATACCTATCATTGAATACTTTGAACTACCTTCACTTCTTAATGAGTTGTTCATTACCATATTTAAGATTGTGAAAACATAACCAACAATAATGAATCTCCCATATTCTTTTGCGAGTTCTAAAGTACTATCATTTGCCCCAAAGAAGTTTAACACTGGTTCAAGGAAAATTAGATTCGCAATTATTACGACCAATCCAACAATTAATCCTGTAAAAAATGAAACACTTGCAACTTTATTTGCCTCTTTGCCTTTATTACTTCCAAGTAGTCTCGAAATATAACTTCCTCCACCCATTCCAAATGCCAATCCAATTGCTGATGCAATTAGCATAATAGGTAACACTACTTGTGTTGCTGCAATCTCTGCAGAACCCAACCATGATACAAAAATCGAGTCTACTACATTGTAAACTGCCATTACTAACATTCCTAAAATAGCTGGTGCAGCCATTGCATTTACTGCTTTACTAATTTTTTCGTTTTTAAGTAAATTTATACGTTTATCATCCATCAAATCATCTCCTATAATGAACACTGTTCATATTATAATGAACATCGTTCATTTTGTCAATATAAAAGATGAACTTTATGCAACTTTTATTAATTCCTATTCCCATAAAAAAATCAGCATTATCTGATATGGTATTAGCCTCTACAACTCAATCTTTATTTTTTCATATATGTCATTTTTAATTACGAAATATTTCATAAAAATAATAATTAAATACCATTTTATTACAAATGACTTTATTCATTTATCAATTTGTACTATAATATATATGACAGATAGAGTAATTATCTTGTTTTTTATCTAAAAATAGCGATTTAAATAGAGGTGAACTAGATGAAAGATAAAACAAATAGATGGTACAGACTTGATAATCAAGGGAAAATTTTCCCTGAAGTATACAATGAAATTGATTCACATACTTTTAGAGTTCAGATATCATTAAATGAAATAATAGATCCAACATTTTTACAAACCGCAGTAAATAATATATTGGATCGTTTTCCAATGTACAAGGTTCGATTAAGAAGAGGAATGTTTTGGACATATCTAGAGGAAAATGAAAAACCATTCTTTGTTTCTAAAATGCCCTACAAGGTATGTGGATTTATGGACTTTAAAAAGAATAATGATTATTTATTCCGAGTTTTCTATAATAAGGAAACTATCGCAGTTGAGATTTTTCACACCTTAACTGATGGTACAGGGTTAGTTGAGTTTATTAAATCTTTAACATATGAATACTTAAAATTAAAGGGTTATAATGTAACTCCTGATAATTTAGTTAAAACAACTACTGAGTTATCTATGTCAGATGAATCAGAAGATTCAAGTAAAAAGTACTATAGCCAGGTTAATAAAAAAAGAGTTAAAGAAAAGCAAGCATACAGCATCACAGGAACGACTATTCCGGGTTATGATATTAAACTAATCTCCGGAATATTTAGTACAAAGGAAATCATTAAAATCGCAAAAGAAAATGGTGTTTCAATTACGGAATATCTAGTTGCTGTTGCGATTAACTCAATATATCAAACGAAAATTAAATATCGTACGCAGTTAAAAGAAAATAGGAACCCAGTAAAGATTGGTGTACCTGTTAACCTACGAAAAAGATTCCCAAGTACATCATTACGTAATTTTGTTAATATTGTTAGTGTTGGTGTTGATACATCCCACGATGATCTAACATTTGAAGATATTTTAAAAACAGTTAAACAAGAGCTTGCTAGTAAAACTACAATTGAAGAACTCACTAGAGTAATGAGTGAGTATGTATCATATGAAAAAAATATTTTTATCAGATTAATGCCTAGTATAATAAAAAAATATGCATCGAGAGTTGGTTTTTCTCTTTTAGGAAGTATTCTATTCACTTTCAATATAAGTAATGTTGGAAAGGTCGAATTTCCTCCTTCAATGGAACCATATATAAACGATATGTCGTTTATGATTGGTGCTGGTAGAAATAGCAGAATAAACGCTGCTGTAATATCGTTCAAAGATAAGTTCAAAGTATCATTTACAGGAAATATAATTGAAACAACTATCCAAAAAGAGTTTATAAGACACTTCACTAGTATGGGGCTTGAAGTAGAAATAGAAAGTAACTATATGGAGGAGAACTTATGAAAGAATGTAATAAATGTAAAATAACAATTAAAACAAGTCATCATTATTGTCCTTTATGTCATCAAACTCTAACTGGTGAAGATATTCCCGACTATGAAGAATTATATCCTGTTAAAGAACCACATATTGAAAACTTACCACCTAGATTTGAAAGAATATTTTTATTCATAAGTATTCTATCAATTGTTGTTTTAGGTATAATCAACTTCCTTAATAGAACATATGGATTTTGGTCTTTAATTCCGATTGGAGCACTCGCATACTTCTGGATATTAATTAAGTTTTATGTCTTCACTAAGACAAATAGTATCATTAAGATAAGTGTATCAACTATATTAGTTACTACATTTTTGATCTTTATTAATTTATCACTAGATACATCAGATTTATGGTCGATAGATTATGCATTACCTTCATTAATAATGACAAACAACTTTATTATTCTATTAATAATGCTAATTCAAAATAAGCCATTTAGGCATTATGCATTTCATCTTTTCTTATTAGTATTATTCTCATTAACACCTTCAATTTTATACCTTGCTGGTGTTAGTAACGAATATACAATGGCATTATTAACATTTGCTCATGGATTATTAATGTTTATGTTTATGATTATATTTTTTCCCAATGTATTAAAAGAGGTACTAAAAAAGATATTTCACATTTGAAATATCTTTTTTTCTTATAATCTGTGTTTATATTTACTTAAGTAAGCATCAATTCTTTTTATTACTTCATTCTTACCTAGATAATAAACCAAAGTAACTAAGTCTGGACCTTTCGTTGATTTAATTAAACTAACCATAATTGAATTAGTCACATCAAAATCCTTAAGTAGATAGTCATCAATAATTACTTCACTTACTTCTTTAATCAGTTTTTCAATATTGTCGATTGTTAGTTCATCAATAGATAAGATACCCTTTCTAAATTGATTAACAATATCACGGTACTGTGATTCCGACATATACTTTTTCATAGTAATATCAAATAGTCTTGCGGTTTGAATTTTTAAATCTCCTGCGCTTCCATACGCTACTTCCTTCATTCTGTCAGTAGTTACATTTCCGTAAAAGATTCCTTCAGGAAGTTTTAATACAACAGGCTGTAGTTCATCTAATCCAAAACATTTAGTTTTTATTATCTTTACTTTATCCATTTTTTCTAGTTGTTTTTCGAACTCATTAAATTTTCCTTCATCACAACAGATCAATGTAGTCATATTATCACCTCACTATTATTATAGCATTTAATATGAAAACAAACAAAACTACACACAATTCAACTAAAGATAGAATAAATTCAAATATCTAGTTATTGTTGAATTATTGATTACGTCATATAATGTAGTTGTAGGAGGTGCTACATGAACACCATTGAAATAGGAAAATATATTAAACGAAAAAGAACCGAAATGCATTTGACACAAAAAGATTTAGCAGAAAAACTAAGTATTAGTTTTCAAGCAGTATCGAAATGGGAAACAGGGACGACGTTACCTGACACATCTATCTTATTGACATTAAGTGATGTGCTTGAAGTAACAGTTGATCAAATCTTAAATGCAGGAGAGTTTAGAAAAAGAATGAATAAAAAAATTAATGTAGAAGAAGTAAAGAAAGTATTAAAATCAATCTTAAGATTCAAGGAAGTATTAGGACCAAATAGTGGTGTATACAAAACAATGATGATGGGGTTAAACTCAGACACTGATGAGGATTTTGAAGAAAGTTTAAGAGATCCAGTTAAAAGAGAAATATTTGTTGCAAAATCATGTGTTCAATTAATCATTGATGGATATACATTAAGTGATGAAGATATAAATGAACATTTTCCAACTGAGAAAATTAGAGAAAAATTAAAACTTTATCAAAAGAAATATAATCAAAAATAAAAAAAATTAAATGTGTCGCTCATATGTATTTCGTTTATGACAAAGGGTATCTGTATAGGTGCCTTTTGGTGAGTTGATACTAAATATAAAAAAAAGGCGTTACTACGCCTTTTTTTCTTTTTCTAAATATATAATAGCATCTTTTAACTTCATTGGTTTTGAATAGTAATATCCTTGAATTATATCAACACCAATTTCTCTTAATATGTAGAGTTCCTCCTTACTTTCCACACCTTCAATAATTACCAGCTTCCCAGCATTATGAATCATTTTTACTAAATCAGATAATACGATTGAGTTAGTGTGCCCCGCTTCTAATCCTTTTAAAACTTGTTTATCTATTTTGACAAAATCTATTTCTTCATGTTTTAAGTATTCAAATGAAGTAGCTCCTGTAGTGAAATCATCAAGGGCTATTTTAAATCCAGCTTCTTTTAATTTTTTAAGACGTGATCTCGTTTTTTCACCAATAATGACATCTTCTAAAACTTCAAATATTATGTGATTACTAGATACTCCCGCTGAATCCATTTTTTCAATTAGCTCAGAAACATTTACATTGTTCAATGTATCTACAGCGAGGTTTATTGAAATATGAATATCTTTGTTAGGGGAAGCATCTATTAATTTATTTGCCACTTTACCCACTTCTTCAATCATCTTCATGTCTAATTCAAACCCCATACCATTTCTGTTTACAAGAGGAATGAATGCCCCTGGGTTAATTATTTCACCATGGAGATTCCATCTTGCTAGTGATTCGAATCCTTTGATTCTTCCATCCGCCCAAACTAAAGGTTGGAAGTAAGGTGAAATTTCACTATTTTCTATTGCATTATAAATCCTTTTTTTGAGATTAATTCTTACTTCTGCCTTTTCGAATGTATCACAAATCATTGTTTTAAGTTTATAGTTACCACTATCATATCTTAAATCAATTGCTAAACTGATTTTGTCTTCAAAATCAGTTATTCCTACTCCACTTGTTACAACACCCATTGATATATTGATAAAGTGATTACGATTTCTGTTATCAATGAATGGTTCTGCTAATTTTTCTCTGAAGTTAGCTATATCGTATAAGATATCCATTGTTGAATCATTTTTCTTTAAGATAACAAATTCGTCTCCAGCAAACCTATAGATACTGTTTGTATTACAAAACTGACGTAATCTATTTGCGAAGAGGACAAGGATATCATCACCAGTTTCATTTCCGTATACATCGTTAATCAGTTTAAATTCTTTTAAATCAATATAAATAACGTGATAGTCGTCTGCGTTTAATTGTTCGATATCCTCAAATATTAGATTTCTGTTTCGAACTTTTGTCAAAGTATCGTATTTAGCGTAAAACTCATTTTTTCTTAAAATACGTACTAAGAATAAACTAAAGATTAGAAACATAACTGTTATCATCGCTACAAAGAAGTTAATAAATGATAGTGATTCATATCCAGTATGATAGTTCGATTCATATAGTACAGCCAAATGGAATAACTCGTTATCTATTTGATAGGTTAAATCAATTGTTTCTTCTCTACTTACTACATCTGTAGGATCTGCCATAACTTTTTCTGATGATTCAACGTATTGATCAACTAGAACGATCAATACATCTAGTCTATCAATGATGTCTTGGTCTTCTACTTCTAAAAGTCCTAGTTCTTCATCACCATATCTTAAACTATCAATCGTATCTTCAAAAATTGGTAGTTCTGTTTGTAACATCAATATAGAGTTTGCCTCTTTAAATGAATCTCCTTCAGCATTTCCATCAACAACTCTCTGGACTAAATCTGCAATAACAAAGGTTCTTAGCCGTTCATTTTGAACCATATTATAACCAATACCATAATGGTCCATATCATCATTTTTACTTTGTGTATATAACCCGCCAATAGCAAAAGGTACGATTATAAGGATAATCGTTATGATGTATTTAGTTGTTATGCCTAAAGAACTAAACCATTTAAGTAATTTTCCCATATGTGCCCCCTAATTGAAAAGTTCACAATTTGCATTGTGAAACAGTTCTTTTTTTGTAAGTATTATTGATTATTTCCTTGATTTTCTTTATCTTTATCTTTTCCTGGTGGAACCTTTTCAACGTCTTTAGTAACTTCTCCTTCAGTAATTCTATATGAGTATACTTTGTTTCCATCATCATCAACCGTTTCTGTAATTCTAGCTGTACCTTCAATACCATCAACAGTATAGTCAAGTTTATAATGGTTACCTTCATCATCTGTTTCCATTTTAAAGTCATACTCATTATTACCATCTTGGATTTTTACTCTAAATGAGTTTTCTTCCTCTTTTAGTTCGATTGTGATTATTGATTCTACACCATCAATTATTTTTGTCACCTCAAGAGTTTCTTTTAATTCGCCCTCTTCTTCTTTTGTTTCATAATCAATAACGATTGTGTTCTCATTGTTAGTAGCTGTTAGAATTAGGTTCCTTTTTGTTTCACCCTCTTCTTCTTTAAGGTTATCTTCAATCTCTAAATCAAATGTAATATCATCAAGAATCAAAATCCCCTCATAAAGATCTAACTCTTCATCATAATTGTAGTAGATTGTATATAACACTTCTTCTACTGTATATGTAAACATTATCTCGTAATCTGGGTTATCTGATTCAGTTTGAACTACAATGTCAATTGAGTTAACCCCTTCACCCATAAATAGTTTCATCTTATCAAGATAAATATTTACATATCCTATTTCACCTTCAACTTTAGTAGTTGTAGTGCCCGGTTTATCATAATTCAAGTAAGTCAACTGTGTTGGGAGTCCTGTGTCAGGATCCTCTTCTTCAAGTAAAGACATTTCGCCTTCAATAAATCCTGTTGAAATATATGATAAAGACGCTACTGATTCATTTGTAGCCATCGGTGTTTCGCTCACTGATGTAGACCCACAAGCCATTATCAACATCGATAAAATAAATACTACAAACATACTAATTGCTTTTCTCATAACCTGATTACTCCTTTCAAAAACTTATCATTACTATAATTTTATTATACATTCTATGTACAATATATCAAGCAAGTTAGAATATTAAACTATTTATAATATTTTATAAAAAAGGTGGTTCCCGGGAACCACCTTATATACTATTAAATTGATTTGCATAACCCTTAAATAAAACAAAACTCCTTTACTTTAACTCCAATTTCTTCAGGATGGTAGACAATATAATCGTCTTCCACAAGTCCATATCTTTCGATGTTATTCACATTGCAAAATATCATTCTAAACAAAACGGATTAATCTTAATAATTATAGGTGATGTACTATAGATGTTTGTTCTCTCTATTTCATACTTATAGTCTTGAACACGGTCTAAACTATAGTTCATCGTTCCTATTGATGCGTTCTCTTTTTGTTTTTCTAAAGAACTAAATAATCTATAGTATCCTCTTTTGTATTGAGTAATCTTTGTTCCATAATTTGTATCATTGAACTCATATATATTTTCATTATTTGTATAATATGTTCTATCATTTATAGTATCTATTATGTTGTAGTAACTAATATATGATTCAGGTTCTTCAATACCCGACCCATTTAATCCTGATTCATTGAAGACAATATATTTATCCCAATCAGGTTTCTTTTGTGTAAATAACGAGTAAAAGTTAACTCTGAAACCACTTCTTGCATTACTTCTTCTTGATGATAATCTGATATAATCGCCATAACTATCACCAAAAGTAGATATTTCAGTTATATCATGAGTTCCTTCATCATTTTCTAATTCAATCATGAAGTTAACTGATATATCACCATCTGATTCATGCTTGTACACTTCTCTAACAACTTCACTTTCACTACTATCTCCAGTACCCTTTTCATTTATAATCGTATAATCAGGTAAACTTCTATCAGTGAAGTTCATTTCAGAGGTATATGTTCGTTCAACTTGATAATCTATTTCATTAAAATCGTAGTGTTTAAGATCAAAATCATCAATATTTTTCTCATAATGTCTTGATGTTTTCGTCTTTGTTTCAAAGAATAAAATATCATATGTATTAGTTACTTGTCTATGTTTACTTAAATACTCGTGAAGAATATCACCATCAATGATATACTCGGTTTTTAAACTAAATCGGAAATCATACTCTACTATTTCATTTTCATCGTTATATCTTACAGTCGTATCAGTTCGATACAATACTTCAACTTCGTCAACTTGACTAGCAGCATTAACCCCTAATCCGATAATTCCCATGTGATTTCCATGTGATGTAATTTGTTCACTTGTCGAGAAAGTAAACTCATTATCATTTAACGTTTCTATTTCTAAATCTGGACAAGTATATGAGAAAACATTTGTATGAATTAGATTATTATACTCATCATAATATTGACAGCTATAAACTTCCAAAACTTCTCTTTTATTAATATAATTCACTTGCATACCAACAATTAAAATTATACTTAATATGAAAATTGTTGAACGCAAAACTATTATCTTGTTTTCTTTCTTTTCTGATAGTCCTTCTATTAATAACCTTTTAGTTATTTCAGAGATAACTATTTGGGCAAACCAAGTTAATAATCCAAACAGTAATACATGTTTGAAAATTAAAGCTACTCCAATAGAATCTAAAATGCTTTGTATATATATAAAAAACAAGGTTGTTAATAAGAAGACTACAATCTTTATTTGTATTGTAATTTTTAATTCTCCTCTCTTATTTTATATGATATAAAACAAGAGTTTCAACATCTATACACACAAATCATTTTATGAGATGTATTGATATATTTTTTTAATACGTTTATGTTTAGTGATTTTTCTTTAAAGTCCAGTTTTACCCTTAATTGAATAAATAAACTATGTTCAATTATAATTAAACCAGGAACTAAATATAAAAAGATTATTCCTAATAGAATAGATAAATATGTACTGAATAGATATATTAAGTCATTGATATCATAACTTGTAGTTCCAATAACAGGTAAGCCATATAATTGATTTACAAGGAAGATTAAGGCAAAAAGAAAAAAACAGATATTTACTATATTGCTGATATTTAATTTCTGTTTTGTATTCATAGTCTTACCCCCCTATTCTTTATACTAGTATTATATCATAACTTAGTACTAAAAAAAGACATCTATTTCTGATGTCTTTTTGATTTACTTCTTTTCACCAATATATAGGATATGATTACTAAATCCCATAAGGTCTTCTCTTTCACAAACAAATAAATGGTATTTAATCCATTCTTCATATACTTCATCTGATAGTTCTTTGAACTGTTCAGGGAAAAATGGTGCTACTCCATCAGTTGCAACAGTGTGAAGGTGGTTGATATTGTATTTATTAACTAGTTCATTAAACTCTTCAACATGGAACATAGAAAATAATTCTTCAGGTGTACTCAAACATTTGTAGTCATCTGTAAACATTTTTGATACATTTTCTTTATTTAAGTTACCATCTAATAATCCCCAACTCACAATTACTGCATCATGAGAGATATAAGCGAAACAAACTTTACCACCTTGTTTTGTCACTCTCAATGCTTCTTTTACTACTTGATTTTTGTCTTCTATTGTATACATATGATACATAGGACCAAGGATCAAAGTAACATCAAATGTATTATCTTTATACATGTTTAAGTCTAATGCATTTCCTTGTTGTAAGTTGATGTTATGTTCTGGTTTTATTTTTGATTTAAAGATGTTGATATTATGTTCAACTAACTCGATTGAATCAACTTGATATCCTTTATTGGCAAAGTGCAAAGAATAACGTCCAGTTGCTGCCCCTACTTCTAACAATCTCATTCCTGGTCTAAGATATTTATTAACGTACTCAACTGTCGTTAAAAATTCTATTTTTGTATGTTTTCTATCTAATCTACTGTCTTCATCATAACGGTTATAATATTTTTTTATGTATTCACTCATTTATCTCACCTTATCCTTTAAAATCTTTTCTATATAATTCATACATTGGGATTGGCTCTGAAGTTCTTTCATGAGTTTTAGTATGAGTGTATTTAAAACCACATTTTTCAATTACTCTTTTTGATCCAATGTTTGATTCAAAATGTCCTATTTCAATTTTATCTAATCCTAAATACTCAAAGCCGAACTTCATAACTGCATTACAGGCCTTTGTCATATATCCTTTTCCCCAAAAATCTCTGTTTAATACATAACCTATTTCTCCATAGTCTTCTGCCCATACAACTTTACAAAAATCACAAGTTCCAATCATCTTCTTTGATACTTTATCAACTATTGCGTAAGCACTAGGTAGTCCTCTTGAAGGTCTTGATAAAAAGACTCTTTCACAGGAACTTTTAGCTTCGTCGATATTTTCATACCTATCCCATAATAATGTTTTTGTGACTTCATCATCCTTACCATAGTCATACATATCTAAATAATCTTCTCGTTTAACCGCACGTAAAATAATATTGTCTAACTCAATAATAGGAATATTAGTTAATATCTCAATATTTGGTTGTTTCATCCTCATCACTCCCCATAATGTTTATAGCATTATATCATAGAAAATTAAAAGGTACAATTTGAAATTGTACCTTATTTATTTTTGTTCTTTAGTTCACCCAGATAAAAGCTAGGAACTATATCTTCATAATGATTAAACCATTCAAGTGAATGTTTAGCGACATTTAAAGCTGTCTTCACTTCTGTTTCACCAAAGGTTGTTGCCCAAGGTAAATGACTTATTAATGATTCAGCTGAATATAAAGATAATATCTTAAAGAAACTATTTGGGACTTTACTATTAAAATAACCATCAATTAAACCTGTTTCAAAATGACAACTTCTAAATACATTCCAACAATATGGTTTAAAATCATCATATGGATCAGAAACACCTAATTTATCAAAATCAATAACCCCAATTTTACCATTATCAATAACCATATTACCCAAATGAAAATCACCATGAGCACATTTCATTTCTCTATTTTCAACTAGGTGTATGTTTTCCTCAATATATTTAATTATTAAATCTTTATTGGGTAATATTACCGAACAGTCATTTACATTTTTAATCTTTCTTTTCATCTTTTTATAATATATCTCACTCCAATTAGGTCCATCATATTCAACTGGGACTGAATGAATTTTCGCCATTATTTTACCGGCATCTATCCCTAAACTGTATTGCTCATCAGGAGTGTAATCTAAAATTGCAGTTTCTGCGCTTTCACCTGGAACCCAAGATAATAACGTATATATTTGTTTATCGTTTAAAACACCAAAGTCTATTGGCTTTGGTGCGTTTATATTTAGTTCGTTTACTTTCTTCAATAAGGCAAACTGCTCACTTCTTTTTTCAAGTAGTGATTTATCGGAAATCCTTAATAATAATTCCTGATTACCAAATGTCTTAATATAGTATTTTTGATCACTAGACCAACCTTTTTTTACAGGTTCAATTATTTTCCAGTTCTCACTGTTTTTTATTTCTTCAAACATAATTCTCACTTTTCCTTATAAATTTCTAAACTAATCTCTCTTAATAACTGTTTAATATATAACAGGTGGTTAAGAATTCTTTCCATATCATCCATAAGCGCATTTTCCAATCTCTATAATTGATTTTATCACAGATGGTGTGAATGTAAAGATAATGAGTGGTTTTATTAATCACATCTTATTTGTAACGGATTATAAATAGTTGACCATGTTTATAATAATCGAAACTTATTTATAAGCTTCGTATACAAACAATGGCTTTGTTGTCACGTTAATTGTAATTTTTTATAGAATTTGACTCTTAATTATAAGTATTATAGAATTTGTTGTTTGTGTATATCTAAAGATATAAAATTGAATTAATAAATAAAATAATTTGGAGGAAAGAAATGAAGAAAATTGCATTATTTTTAATGGTAGCACTATTTGTACTAACTTTAAGTGCATGTGGTACTGATACAACAGATTTACAGACTCAAATTGATGATTTAACTGCCGATGTTGAAAGACTTGAGGGAGAGTTAAGTACTGCACAAAGTGACTTGGCTGATGTACAAGCTGATTTGTCTGGTACTTATGTAGGTTATTCTTGGAAAGGTGAAGCAGGAGGAACACTACTTGAAGATGCTTCACAAAAAATTGAAACTACTTTGACATTAGATGCAGCAGGAAATATTCTTGATGCAAAAGTTTTATTCTGGAAAATGAAAGATGGTTCTTGGTATACAAGACAAGACGGTACAGCACATGTTAGTGTTGATTCATCTATCACGCCAATGGCTGCTACTCCTGGTAGTAGTTATGTAAAAGGAACTTCAATGTTTACAATTGATACGCATGATTTTATGTCATTGTATGCAGTAGAAGTATTTGAAGATGGTTCAGCAGTATTCCTATTTGTTGATCCAACAACAAGATATTTATTTGAGATATTCTTACCAATTGGATATGATTACACAATGGAAGTTGATGAAGTAACAGTTAATGGTACTCCTGGGGGATTCATCCCCACTGTTAGAACTTCAGGAAGTGGTGTAGTTAAACCTGATGCATGGAGTGAACTTGACGGCAAACACATGTTTAATATTGCCGGATTTAATCATGTAATGTATGATTTTGGAGTATTTGAAGGTTTAAGTGGAGATTCAACTATGCAAGAATTGTTAGAAGCTACAGGTGTTACTTTTACAACTGGTGTACCTAATGAGTTCGCATTGGAATATGGTAGACATTCACTAGGTGGATGGCAAGGTAACTATGAGGCTATTGAAATGTTCTTAATCGGTAAAAATGTAAACGACTTATCGACACTAGTAGATTGGGAAGTTGCTAGATGGGGAGATGCTGTCAATGATGATAACTTCTTCGGAATTGATGTTGTTGCAGGCTCTACAAAAACTGCTCAAGATTCATTTGATACAATTGCAGGTGCAACTGTGAGAATGTCTAGAGAAAGTACATCTTTCCAAAGAGTATTAGTTGCTATTGGAATTATTTCTGAAGAAGATGTAATTGTTGGAAGATTCTAAAAACTTTAAAAGGTCTAATTTTTAGACCTTTTTTTAATACAAAAAAAGAGATGAAATTCACCTCTTTAATATTTAACATCATATAGATATAATCCATTAGCTGGGGCTTTATCTTTAATCAAATTAACATCTTTCAATTCTAGCAATTCAGTAATTGAGTAATTAAGTTTTCCCTGATTAATTGCAATAATCGCACCTACTATATTTCTGACCATATATCTTAAAAACCCATTACCCTTAATATGAACATAAACATAGTTCCCTTGAACGTCAGTGTATGTTTTAAAGATAGTTCTTATGTTAGAATGGTTTTTATTAGCTTTTGTGAATGATGTAAAGTCATGTTCTCCAACGATTTTATTTAATTGCTCATTAAATTTATGAAGATCAAAGTCTTTGATAAACCACTCATAGTTTCTTTGGATTGGATTGTATTCGTTGATGTTTATTTTGTAAATATATTCTTTTTCTTTAACATCATATCTGCTATGAAATGTATGATCAACATCATCACATGATTTGATAAGAATTGAACTAGGTAAGTACGAATTTAAAATCATTGGGATCTTATCGATTTTAATCTGAGTATCTAAGTCAAAATGGAATACTTGATTTATGGCATGAACACCTTTATCAGTTCTTCCACTTGAATGGATGCGTACTTGATTATCTAGTTTAAATGCTTTTGTTATTGCTGTTTCAATAGTTTCTTGGATTGATGAAGCATTTTGTTGTTTTTGGTATCCTGAATAACTACTTCCATCATAAGCACAAACACATTTAATTCTTCTTGCAGAATTTGGTATTTCTTCATATACTTTGTATATTTTATTATCTTTAATTTTTATTTTAGCGGCGACTGATTGATTGTTGATTGTAAGTAATAGTTTAACTGCATCTTCAATAATGTCAGTTTTAATTACTTCCACTTTATTTATAGTTGAGTTATTAAATGTTGTATATAGTTCATCGTTAGTAAATAGTTTATCTTCTTGGTATGTTCTTACACCATATATTGAAGAATGGACTACCTCTTTTAATAAGTTAATATCTTTTGTTTCCCAGGCTTGATAATACTTTTTAATTAAGTTAATCATAGAACTGTTATTACTACGATAGATCCTATTATAAAGGCAGTAGAGATTGTTACTACTATCGTATCTATTGTTTTCCAAGTAAGGACGTGGAGTCTTGTTCTTTTTGCTCCTGGGACGAAGTTTCTTGCTTCCATTGCGTTTGCTAGTTCGTCACTTCGTTTAAAACTGATAATAAACATTGGAACTAATAAAGATATGATTTGCATTACTTTGTCTTTAAGTTTACCTTCAGCAAAGTCTACACCTCTACTTGCTTGTGCTAACATGATTTTGTTAGCTTCATCAAGTAATGTTGGGATATATCTTAATGATATAGAAATAATTAAAGCTATTTCTTCTGAATTTACTTTGATTATACTTAAAGGTTTTAATAGTTGTTCTAAACCAAGTGTTAAATCTGTTGGTTTAGTTGTTAAAGTAAGAATTGTTGATAAAGTAACAATGATTACTAAACGGATCATAATAAAGAATGCTCCACTAATACCATCTGTGTATACTTGAAGGTTCATATTAAATAATAAATTACCAGGTGTTAAATATAGTAATGTTGTTATAATACCTGCAACTAATGCTACAAAGTAAAATAGTTTAAACTTTATATACTTTTTAGTGAACATCCAAAGGATGATTAACCCAATAACGATAGGTAAATTGTATAGGGTAATATCCAATACTTCATCGTATAGAATTGTTCCAGTTTTAACAAATAGTACTTGGAATGTGAAGGTAAAGATTAATAGAATCATAATCGGTCGTAATCCTCTTGCGATTCTACCAATTGGAATTCCTCCAAATTTAAGCATTGTTAATAAAAGTGAAAGCATAATCATGATGTGTAGTACATCTTGTAAGATAAATGTTGATATCATCAATAAGATTAAAGCAATTATTTTACTACGAGGATCCATTTTATATAAGAAACTTGAGCCGGGTACATATTGTCCAATAACGATATTGTTCATTATAATACCTCCTTCAAAAGTTCAAATAATTCGTTAACATTACGAGGGAGTTCTTTAAATTTTATATTTAATTTAGTTTCTAGTTGTTTTGTTATTTCAATGATTTCTGGTAAATCTAGATTCCATTCATCTAAATTTTCTTTAGTAAATAAGTCTAATGGACTACCATCAAATACTAAAGACCCACTATTCATAACTAAAACTCTTGAAGCGTACTTATATACAGTATTCATATCATGAGTGATGATGATTACTGTATTATTTAGTTCATTGTGGATTGAAGTGAATAGTTCTAATAATGAATCTCTACCTTTAGGGTCTAAACCACTTGTAGGTTCATCTAACACTAATACATCTGGTTCCATCGCTAAGATACCAGCGATACTTACTCGTTTCTTTTCTCCACCTGATAAATTAAAAGGACTTCTTTCTAAATATGATTCATCTAAACCAACTAATTTTATAATATCTTTAGCTCTTTTAGTTGCTTCCTCTTCACTTACACCAAAATTCTTAGGACCAAAGATAATATCTTTTAAAACGGTCTCTTCAAATAATTGATACTCAGGGAATTGGAAGACTAGTCCTACTTTTTCACGTAAAGGGTTCAATTTTACGTTCTTATCTTTTTTTCTTATGTCTTTGTATACTTTTATACCGTAAACAGAAACCACACCAGAGGTTGGTTTCATAAGCGCATTCATATGTTGTACTAACGTACTTTTCCCAGAACCTGTTTCACCGATTAAGGTGATAAACTCACCTTTATCGCTAATATCTAAATCAATATTATTAATCGCTTTATAACTACTACCATCTAAACCAATATATTCATAACTTACTTGTTCAAACTTAATTGCCATAATATATCCTTTATTTGATTGTTTTCAATATTATTTTCTTCTAGCTTATGTAGTAGTTTTAATGGTAATAGTAGTTCTAAGTTACTAGCGTTTAATGTTAATTTATCATTTAAGATATCATTTGTTTTGCCACTGGCTAAAACTTGTCCTTCTTTTAATACTATAATTTTATCAGAATGTACTGCTTCTTTCATATCATGAGTAATCGAGATTACAGTTACTCCTTCATCATTAATTTCTTTGATATAGTCCATGATTTTATCACGGCCTTTAGGATCTAACATACTTGTTGCCTCATCAAAGATAATGATATCTGTGTTCATAGCTAAAATACCAGCTATCGCAACACGCTGTTTTTGCCCCCCACTTAGATTATGAGGTTCTTTTTTTAAGTATTCGTTCATATTTACTTTTGTAGAATACTCCTCGATTCTTCTAATCATTTCTTCTCTTTCAAAACATAGGTTTTCCATACCAAAAGCGATATCATCTTCCACAGTAACCCCGACAAACTGATTATCAGGATTTTGGAATACTATACCGATTTTCATTCTTACTTCATTTACGGTTTCTTCATTTAAGGTAATACCGTCAACAATAACTTCACCTTTGTCCGCTTTTAGTAAGCCAATGATTAACTTTGATAACGTAGATTTACCACTCCCATTATGTCCTAAAATACTAACCCATTCACCTTTTTTAATCGTTAGGTTTACGTCTTTTAAAACAGGAGAGCCTTCAACATAACTAAATGATAAATCTTTTATTTCAATGATGTTCATCTAATCAACTCCGTTTAACATATAGATTATATCAAATAGCTTTATAAAAAGCACTAAATATATCTCTTAGATTTATATTATTGGTAAATAGATATCAAATTATGACTAATCACTCATTTAATTATATTGATTTAAACAACAATCCTCTAATTTGCTTATAATGATAATTCTTTTTTGTTTAAAAATACGCAACAATATTATATACTTTTTACAATGATAGTTTTTAAACTAACTTAAACAATGGAGGTGTATCGATGGGAACATTCGCAACAGTTATTAACTGTATGGATGGAAGGGTACAAAAATGCGTGAACGATCTTATAAAAGAAACATATACGATTGATTATCCAGATACAATAACATTTGCTGGTCCAGTAAAGGTTATTGCATTAAATGAACAAGAAGGTTTAATTGATAATTTGAAGTTTAGAGTAGATATATCAGTTAATAATCATGGTTCAAAAATTATTGCTGTAGCTGGGCATCACGATTGTGCGGGGGTAACAGAAAGTGATGATGTTCAACTAGAATACATCAAACAAGCAGCAAAAATAATTAAAGAATGGTATCCAAACACAAAAGTAATTGCTGTATGGGTAAACGAATCATTCGAAGCAAATCAAATCAAATACAACTAGGAGAGATTATGAACAAAAAATATTTAGTGCTCGTAGGGTCATTACTTGCACAACTTACTATCGCAGGACTATATGCATGGAGTATCTTTAACACAGCAATTATTGCTGAAAGAGGATGGAGCGAAGACTCAGGAATCCTTACTTATGCAATAGCACAATTCATCTTTGCATTTAGCACTATTTTTTCAGGTAAATTAGTAGATAAAAAGGGTCCAAAGATTACTTTACTAATCGGTGGACTTTTATATGGGGGAGGATTAATCCTCTCATCATTTGCAACAACACCATTCATGTTATATATCACATACGGTGTAATCACAGGAGCTGGGGTTGGATTTGTTTATGTTTGTCCCCTATCAACACTTATTAAATGGTTCCCTAAAAACAAAGGAACAATTACAGGTTTATCAGTTGCTATATTTGGTGGAGGAAGTATTATCTTCAAAGAAATTATTGGTGAACTACTAAAAAATAATGATGTATCATCTACATTCTTATACTTAGGAATATTATCCCTGATATTAATCGTTTTAGGTTCGCAGTTAGTTAGTTTACCTAAAGGTTACTCTAAAACTGAAGCAGTTAAGACAGACAAAGATTACACACCAATAGAAATGATTAAAACAGCTAAATTTAAAAAAGTATGGTTTATGTACTGGTTAGCTGTAATTCCTGGATTATTAGTTTTAGGAGCAGCCCAAAATATTGGTTTATCAGTTAACTTAACAGTAGCTGCAGCTGCTGGATTAGTAACAATCCTTGCTGTTTCAAATGCAGGAAGTAGATTAATTTCTGGAAGTTTATCAGATAAATTTGGTACATTAAACATGTTGAAAGTAATCTTCATTATTACAATTTCATCATTAGTGATAATTAGTTTATTCAGTGATGTAACAGTTTTATTCTATATTGCAATTATTGGTATCGCAGTTGGATATGGTGGGTTCTTGTCTTTATTCCCAACATTCACAAATCAACAATTTGGTTCTTACAGATATGGTTCAAACTACGGTATTGTTTATCAAGCATATGGTTTAGCAGCGTTATCGGGAATCTTTATTAAATCAATTACAGGTTCTTATACTACAACATTTATTGTTTCAGCAATTGCTGGTGTTGTTGGTTTAATTATCGCCTTCACAATTAAAGAACGAAAAACAGTTTAATCAAAAAAAAGGCAAATCCATCGGATTTGCCTTTTTAATATAACTCACTTTTCTTACGATATACTTGGTAAACAACAACTGCATCAACTCCTAGTAACACAAATATACTAAGACCCCAAAGTGTCATTAACCCATAAATTGTTAATATACCAAAAACAACACAATAGGCGATCAATGTTTCCAATGGTTTTTTTCTCAACTCATCATATAGTTGAATACCTAAATAAAACATAAATAAAGATATCATATAAACAAATGATATATGTTCCTGGAGAAATATTTGATAGATAAAAGCTCCTATAGATAATACAAAAAGAACTAGTAATGTAATTTTTTTCTTCATAATGACCCCCTGTATACCTATATTATACCAAATAGGTATTTTATTTTAAATATTATTTTTATTGATATGTTATTAAAAAAATTCTTCTGTAGCATTTTGGACAAGAAAAGATACATTAATCTCAAAAGAAATAAACATACGTATTTTCCTTTAATAATATAATAATTAATGTATAATTGAGTTAATTAAAAATAAGAGGTGTTTCATTATGAATGACGTATTAGTTCAGTTGTTTACGTATTTAGGGATTATTGTTGGGTCTTATTTAATTGGAACGATAAACCCAGCTCATTTAATCACAAAGAGATTACGTAAAATTGATATAAGAAAAGTAAACAGTAAAAATGCAGGTACTTCCAATGTAGCTATTACTTTAGGTTTAAAATGGGGTGTAGTTGTAGGTATACTTGATATATTAAAAGGGATAATTCCAGTATTAATTGTTAGATTGATTTTCCCTGATAATGATATTTTATGGGTTGTATCTGGATTAAGTGCAATTGTTGGACATATATATCCGTTCCATATGGGATTCCATGGCGGTAAAGGTACTGCAACATTTGGCGGAGTATGCTTTGTGTTATTCCCTGTTGTTAGTTTAATATTATTTGTGTTATTTATTGTTGTATTAATCGTTAGTGATTATATTACGGTTCCTACAATTTTAGCAGTAGTATTAATCCCGATTGGAATGTTATTTACTAACTTCCATATAATATCTACATTATTAATCATGACATACACAATGTTATCAATCTATAAACATTGGCCAAATCTTGTTAGAATGTATAATAACACTGAGGTTGGTCTTAGAGAAGGTTTAGGAAGTAAATAAGATAAAGTCATCTTAGTTCGCTAAGATGACTTTTTATATGCTATAATATGCTTGTAGGAGATGATAAAATGATTGTTGTTAAGTTAAAAAGTACCAATGAAGAATTTGTATTATTAGGTGCAGGTTATGGAATGTTTAAAGCTAAAGGACAAGCACATGGGTTTGCCTTTAATTCAACTGACGAAGGTGATAAACAGGCTATCTGTATGTGTGATAAATATGGTGAAATATATTGGGCAGATTCTAGTGATGTAGCCGTTGTTTCAGTAGATGGTGAAACAATATACGACGCTTTAAATAAGGAATAGAAAAGCAAGTTCAAATGAACTTGCTTTTTTTATTCTTTGATTGTGTCAAAAATAAACAGGGCAATAGTCTCCCCACTATCTTCCTGTATTTCAATAAATACCGAAATATATTTAGTTAAATCTACATTATCACCTGATGATATAAAGTCTATATGATCATCTGTATAAAAAATTAAAATTTCATCATCACTATATGAACTAAATACTAATTCATTATCATAATCCTCGAAGATAATAGAAACAACCATATCATCAATTTGATTGATATCATCATACCCCATTAAACTTAGTAAATATTCAAACTCAATACCAGAGATAGTATCTAAGTACTCTTGTACTGTCAAAGTGTCTGTTGATTTTAGTTCATCCTCAATTATCATTTCATTGCCATCATCATCAATATGTTGACAATACAGATTTTCATTTGTTCCCCAATTATTACATGTCGTAACATCATAAAATTCTGTGTCACGTTCAACACCATAATGAAGGCTATCAATTTCATATATTTCATCATGCATAATTATACGTATATCATTTTCACGATAATAAATCTCAGAGTCACTTTCTAATGGTGTTATCGCAATTATTTCATCAAAAACTGAGTCAATATTACTATATAAATCGGAAAAATGTGGATGTTCCACATAATAAGTATTATCGATATTATAAGTAGTTTGTTGAAAAGTATCCTCTACCCATTCAAAAATTTCTTCTGAATGGGCATCTGCGTAAAATAAAACCGGTATTAGTATTAGTAAAATTCCTAGTATTATATTTTTCATTTTTTCATCCCCTTAGATTTCACATACCTATATTATATCAAATAAGTGATTAAGATTGTAAGATATTATGTGAATTATTTAAATGGCTAAATATAAACAAAAAAGCAAGTTCTTGTGAACTTGCTTTTTATTTGTTTTTACGAATTATTCAACGAATTCGATAATAGCCATAGGAGTTGCGTCTCCTCTACGTGGGCCAAGTTTTAATACTCTAGTGTATCCACCGTCTCTGTCTTTGAAACGTGGAGCGATATCACTAAATAATTTTTGTAAAGCGTTTTGATTTTCGTTAGCGTCGATGAATCTTACTGTTTGAGCAGCTTGTCTTCTTGAAGCTAAAGTATCTTTTTTACCTAGTGTTACCATTTTATCAGCTAAACGTTGTAATTCTTTTGCTTTTGTTTCAGTAGTTGTGATTCTTTCATGAATGATTAGTTGAGTAACTAAATCACGTAACATTGCTTTTCTTTGGTCACTTCTACGGTTTAATTTACTGTATCCTGCCATGTAAATTACCTCCTATTAATGTCTTGCTAATCCAAGACCAAGTTCATCAAGCTTTTGTTTAACCTCTTTAAGTGATTTCTTACCTAAATTACGTACTTTCATCATGTCTTCTTCTGATTTTTGTGTCAGTTCTTCAACAGTGTTGATTCCAGCGCGTTTTAAACAGTTATAACTTCTTACTGATAAGTCTAGATCTTCGATTTGCATTTCTAAGATTTGAGAGTTTTGTTCGTCCTCTCTTTCAATCATAAATTCTTCTTCTTTAACTTTTTCGCTTAGTTCTACCATTACTTGTAAATGTTCAATCATCATTTTAGAAGCGATTGATAATGCTTCTTGTGGGTTAACACTACCGTTAGTCCAGATTTCCATTGTTAGTTTATCGTGTCCAGCATCACCGCTTGAAGCTGGTGATACATCATAGTTAACACGGTTAACTGGTGTGTAAATACTGTCAATTGGAACAATTCCAATGTTTGAACGGTTGATGAATTCTTTGTTACTATCTGCATTTACGTATCCAATACCACGTCTTGCTGTCATAATCATACGGAATTTTCCTTCTGATACTGTTGCAATGTGTTGGTTTTCGTTTACGATTGTAACTTCGTTATCACAAATAATGTCTTTTGCAGTTACTTCATGAGGTCCTTCGACATAGATTTCTAAACGTTTTTCTACATTTGGATCTTTGTTATCGATATCGATAACTACGTCTTTTAAGTTTAATACAATTCCAGTTACGTCCTCTACAACGCCTTCAATACTTGAGAATTCGTGTTGAACTCCGTCGATTTCACAGTTGATGATGGCTGCACCTGGTAAACTTGATAGTAAGATTCTACGTAAACTATTACCTAGAGTAATACCATAACCTCTTTCAAGAGGTGAAATAACGAATTTTCCATATGTATTTTCTTCGTTGATTACTTCTATTGTAGTATGTGGTTTTTCGAATTTTAAATCTTTCAAATGAACAACCTCCCTTGTTATCCTATCTGTGTGGTCGTTTTGGTGGACGACATCCGTTGTGCGGAATAGGTGTTACGTCTTTAATTGCTGTAATTTCTAATCCAGCTGTTTGTAATGCTCTAATAGCTGCTTCACGTCCTGGACCAGGTCCTTTTACTGAAACTTCTACTTTTTGAACACCGTGTTCCATTGCGCTTTTTGCACATGCTTCAGAAGCTAATTGTGCAGCGAATGGTGTACTTTTACGGCTACCTTTGTATCCTAATGCACCAGCACTGCTCCAAGCAATTGCGTTACCATTAGGGTCTGTTACTGTAATAATTGTGTTGTTAAAAGTTGAATGGATATGCGCTACTCCTGAAGGAATATTTTTACGCACTCTACGTTTTGTTCTTTTCTTTTGTGCCATTATAATTTCCTCCTATTATTTCTTCTTGTTAGCTATAGTTCTACGTGGACCTTTACGTGTACGAGCATTATTTCTCGTATTTTGTCCACGTGTTGGTAAACCTTTACGGTGACGCATTCCTCTATAACTTCCAATTTCTTGTAGTCTTTTAATGTTTAAAGCAACTTCTCTTCTTAAGTCACCTTCTGTTTTTACTTTTGCTACTTCAGTTCTAATACGACCTAACTCGTCTTCTGTTAAGTCTTTAACTCTTGTATTTTCTGAAACTTCTGCAGCTTTTAATACTTTCTCTGCTGTAGTTCTTCCAATCCCGAAAACATATGTTAAAGAGATTATTACTCTTTTATCTCTTGGGATATCTACACCTGATATACGTGCCATAAGTTCCTCCTATTA
>CBFCWG010000016.1:0-36073 GCA_965601565.1 uncultured bacterium
TCCGCGGTACCACCTTAGTTCCTAGTAATCTAGGCCCTTAACTCTTAACGCGAGCAGACGTCTTTTTCTACTTTATTCAAAAAAGCCCTTAAAAGTGTCTTTCAATATATAATTTCTTTGATACTTTCAGCCTAGGTATCATTCTCTTGTAAGCTTTTATATATTTACTTTCTTCATCTTCAGTTTACTAATGTGATTATACAAGAATTATCGTTAATAGTCAATGAATAAGTCTTTTTTAAAGCGTTTCACCCAACTTATTTGATTATTTTTGTAATCATCACTTGTGATTGAGTATGTAACATCATCTAAGACTGTTCCATCATATAGTAAATATTTATTGCGCATAACTCCTTCAAATGTGAACTCTAATTTCTCGCAAACTCGTTTTGATGGGATGTTATTTGGAAAGTGACAATACTCTAATCTTTTTAGTTCTAAGATCTCCATACCATAGATAATAACAGCTTTTGCGGCTTCGGTGATTAGTCCTTTATTCCAGTATTCTGGATGAAGAACAAACCCTATTTCACCTTTAAACTCTCTGAATGAATGGATTTCAATTGTTCCAATCATTTTTTTATCTTCCTGATGAATTATTGCGAAAATACCTGGTTGTCCATAATCTCTTTTACGGATTGAGTAGTTTACAAATTCTAGCGTGTCATCGATTTTATCATGTGGTTTCCATCCGGCACGTGGTCCTACATTTGGTAATTTTGCATACTCAAAAATACTTTCTGCGTCACTTCTTTTTAATTCTCTTAAGATTAATCTTTTTGTTTTCATATATGGTAGAATTTGTTTTACCATGGTATTTCCAACTTTCCTTTTTTTTATATTTTACCATAAAACAATGTAAAACTATATCATATTTATGTTATAATTATCATAGTAAATGAAGACATGAGGGCTAATTATGATAAAAGCGCCGATAACAAAAACAGGAGATATTAAATATTTTGAACTTATCAAGATTTTCGTTTTGGTATCGTTTTTTTATGCCTTTTCATCGTTTTTAACTGATCAATCATCATTAGTTTTAGGAACTCAATCTATACTTGTTCTAAATTTAATCAATATTTTAGTTACATTTGTTGTGTTGTTTGTTTCTTATGGTGATGTTGTTGAACTGATTGAGATTATTAAATCATTTGCCATTAAACTCATTATAATGCCGGTTATTGAAGTTAAAGAAGTTATTGTAAATACTGTTTCTTCTTTTACTGAATATATAAGTAATAAAACATTTTTATCATTGTGTGTGATTCGTTGTTAAAATCTTGTTTTTAATTAAAAATAAAAAAACAGGAGGAAAAAATGAAACACAAATTTAATGACTTTGTACAAAGGTACAAAGATATTTTAGATATGAAAAAATCACACGTAATGAGTAAAGAAAAGGTTAAAGAGATCATTGTAGTTATTGTGATACTTACTATAATAAGTGTCTTAACTGGAATTGTGACTAACGCTATTATGAACCTAAGTTACGTTGTGAATATTTTAAACACAATTGTATTAGGTTCTTTTATTTTATATAAAGTAATTCAAGAAAATAGGTTTAAGGCTAAATTTAATTTAGATTACAACACGTTTGATGTTATATTATATGATTGTTTGAAGTTTGTTATTCTAGTTTTAACAGCGTCATTATTTAGTCAGTTATTATTTATGCGTAATGTTGTTAGTACTGTTACGATTATCGTTTATGTTGTAATAATCTTAATACTTATGATTCTTGCTAGATATATTTATGTTATATCAGGACGTTTATTTAAACCACTACTTTTAAGAGTTATGTTAATGTTTACTGTTTATACTACGCTATTATTTTTGATAATTAGTAGATTAATTCCAATTAATAACGTTATGTTAAATTTTATTATTAGTTATTTAGTTATTGCATTGATATTTATGTTTAGGGATTTAGTTACAGATATGATGAAACCTATTTATAGGGTAATTTATATGTTGATTCTATTAATTGGTATATATTATGTGCAAGGCAACTTAATTTCTTCAATTATTGCGGATGAGGATATTCTTTTAGGTAATTATTATGACATTGTAAAGTTTGATATCCCAATGGATCGTAACGTTGATTTAAGTAGTAATAATGCGAGTGTTATTATTACTGATAATTATGTTGTTCATCTTATAGATAATGAAATTGAAGTACTCGATTATAAATTAAATAAATTGAAGGGCTATCTTTTAAATGATTATGACATTGTAACACCAAAAATATACGCTGTTGAGGATACTGTTTATTTATATGTTCAAAATCAGGATGATGAGGAAGTTTATGATTTATATTATTTTGATATTGATTCTGATATTACGTTTATTGAGTCATTTACTAATGAATATAATAGTGTTATTCCAATTGGAGACTATTATTTAGTTGATACTAATAATCTTGAGATATTAAATACAGACAAAGAAAGAATAGTGCCACGAGATGAACTTGAGTATGGAGAAATACTTGTGCAAAACAACGACTTTGTTATATTAAAAACTGATCATACATGGTTTGACGTTAATTATATTCGCCCTTCTAGTACTTTTTCTGGTTATTCAAATATGGAGTATTATTATAGTCGTGAGTATATATATTACGATATTGAAGATGTGGGAACAGGATTATGTGATATTAATGATTTTGCGAGCAATGATTTAGATAATTGCATAAATTTTGATTACGATTTAAGTGAATCAAAGATTTCTACTTTTGTCTATAAAGATAGTAAGTTTTACTTAAGTATAAGGGATTATAATGTTGAGGATTATCAAAATCAGTTTGTTTTAACTTTTGATGAAGATGGAGAACTTGTAAATAAGTATTTAAATAGTTCAGTTATAATTAATAATAATGTTATATACGATTTCAAGGACGATAAGATGTATTTTACTGAACTAGATAATCAATTAATTATTACAACTGCTATGGATGTCCCCGTTGTTATTCAAAATATTAGTTTGTTAATTCTGTTGTTGCTCATCTTCTTTGGGTATCCTTATAAAGGAGGTGACAACGTTGAATTCTATGATTTTACTAGTTAGTAGTTGTGTTGGTTTTGTTTTATCTTTGGTGTTATCAGTATTAAAACATCAGGGCTGGAAGACGATAATTTCTACTGTATTTAGTGTGGTACTTATAAATGTAGTTTTGTATTTTACATTGTTTATATATTATGAAGTTAATTGGTATGTCAATTTTATTAGGTTTACACTTGTTGGACTGGTCGTTGTTACTCCTGTTATGATGTATTATAAAATTGGGAACAAAGACACTATTAGGATTATAGTAACTAGTATTTTTTATGTTACTGTGGTTGCTAATTTAACTGGTGATGCATTTATAACACCGTTATTAAGTAGTAATATAATGCCTTATGGTGATTATCAACTTGAGGTAATTATAAGTTTAGTTATTAGAGTTCTGTTTGCTGGAATATTTTTTCTATTCTTCAAGTTGATTAGTAAGTATAAAACTCAGACTGTATATTTAATATTTATTACTCTTATTATGTTAAGTAGTGTTAATAGATATACCTCTACTTGGACTAGCTACTATGACTTAGAAAGTGTCGAACCTACTTATAATATATTACCTAGAGACTCATTTGAGATTATTGATGAGTTACCTTTACCATATTTTAGTCATGTTTATGCCTATGAAGATGGAGTTATGTACATTTATGTTATTAATACTGTTAAAAACAAGTATGCTTTTTATCGATACGATTATATCAATGATGAGTTTTATTTTGATGGGGATATTGCTGAAATAGATGAACCTGGAACTACAAAAGTAGTCTATTATGATGGTTATACATATATGGGTAATGGTGATATTATTACTTCACTTCATGAAGGAACTGCAAAAACTGTTTTTGTTGATAATACTTCTAGTTATCTGCAATTTGGCTATCTTAATTCCCTGATTGAAAATGGGCAACTTTATTTCTATATTGGAGATGGTAGGTATTTAGTCGATGGTGATCAATTAAAGGATTATGAAATTACTTATTACGATCCTTGGGATATCGGTTTTAATGGTGGCTATATTGGTTCTGTAGATAATAAGTTGTTGGGATATACAGATGATGCTTTTTATTATGATGGATATTATTATGATTTTGAGTTTTATCGTTATAACCTGTATACACAGTATGGTTATTTGTGTAGAGGTTATATTTGTTTGAAAGAGGGAGAACAATATACTATTGGTTCAATTATATATCAGGATGATACTTATTATGAACTTCGTGGGAATGAGGTATTTGAGCTATTTAGTGATGAGAAAATAAGTACAATTGAGTCAAGATATGCCTACCACCAAAGTATAGAAGGTTTAGAAGGATTTTTGGTGTATGATGAGATTTATAGTGATTTTAAACTTGCTAAAATAAGTTTTGATGGTACATTACACATTGAAAATGATGTTAGAGGTTTTTATTCTGATATCAATTATGGTTTTATGCTATTCTTTATGATTATTTGTGCTGTTGTACCGTTATTTAAAATTGAAAAGAGGTCCTAAATGGACCTCTTTATTTGTTATTCAATTGAACTCATCATTACCCATTTTCCAAAGTCTTTAAAACCTAAACGTTTGTAGATTTTACCCGCTTTTGGGTTATCATAGAATAAACATAGTTCCTTGTTTTTATTATCAAAATACTCTTTCATAAGTGCTACCATCAATTTTGATGCGTAGCCTTTTTTACGAGCATTTGGATGTGTCGCTACTGCGACTACCATTGCATTTTTGGTTGTTTCAGCTGTTGTGGCAACTGTACTAACGATCTTATCGTTTTCCTCAACATATAGTTTTGTACCCATTTGAATACCTTTAAGGCCACTTTGCACAAAGTCGTCTTCACCTTTTGTTTTGATACCAAATTCGTCAATTAGAACCAGTAATTTATACAGTTTTTTAAGATCTTCTTCTGTTTTTACCGTTTTGATTTTAATATCTAAAGGTTCCTCATGTTCTAGTCTTGTTGCTTTACAGAAATACATTGGCTTATAACTGAAGTTTGGTATAAATGGTTTGATTAGATTCATTAGTTCTTCTTTACCACTTATATAGTTGTAGTTGTGATTTGCGAATATTTCGTTATATTTAATATTGTAATAATTATTATGTGAGTAGTAAATTGAGTGTTCTGTATAGAATAGTAAAACACTTAGATAATTATTATCCTCGTCAAATTCTCCATAAATAATTTGCCATTCTTTATCAAAGCCAAATGTTTCAATATCACCAATGATGAAGATGTTGTATGCTGATTCATTGTATAAATATTTTAAGACACTAGAGCGATCTTTTTCAGTTAGTTTTCTAATCATTTGTCTTTCCCCTCCAATATGATAGTTACGGGTCCATCGTTGATTAGCTTGATGTCCATATGGGCACCAAATACACCATTTTGTGTTGGTATATTGTATTCGTTATTTAAGATGTTTGTTAGTTGTAGATATAGTTCTTCTGCTTTTTTTGGTTCTAAGGCTTTGGTGAATGAAGGACGATTGCCTTTTTTTGTGTCCCCATATAAAGTGAATTGTGAGATGTTTAGGATTTCGTAGCCTTTATCGAGAATTGATTTATTTAGTTTGTTATTTTCGTCCTCAAATACGCGTAGGTTGGCAATCTTTTTAGCGAGATATTTAACGTCTTCAATCGTATCTGTGTGAGTGAACCCTGTTAATAGTAAAAAACCGTTATTAATTTTTGAGGTTATTTCAAAATTAACACGGCAGCTTGCTGTTTTTACCCTTTGGACTAGTACTTTCATTATTTCATCATTCTTTCAATCGAATAAATATCACTAATCTTTTGGAGATTTACGATGATATTATCGAGTTCTTGTTTATTTTTGATACTTACTTTTAGTTTGATGATTCCTTCTAATACTTTGTTTGTTGAAGCAGCTACTTGGATTACTTTACCTTTTGTGGAGGTAATTGTATTAATTATTTCTGCTAGGACGTTATCTCTATTAGAAACGATTATTCGTAAGTTTACTGAGTATTGACGCGAATCGTCATTGCCCCAAAAAACTTCGATATAACGATTTTTATCTAGTGATTGTAAGTTATTGCATTTTGTACGGTGAACAGCAATACCTGTCCCTTTAGAGATGTATCCAGTGATTCTATCACCTGGGATAGGTGTACAACAGTTTGATAATTTTATTGATGGATTTTTTAAACCTTCAACGATTATATTTGTATCACTTTTTCTGTCTAAGTAAACTGAAGTGTTGATTTTTTGAATGAGGTCTTCTTCGGTGTATTCAACTTTGTCAACTAGTGCGTTTACTGCGCTACCTGGTGAAATGGTATTTTTACCGATTTCATAGTATAGATCTTCAACAGATCTAGCTCCTTTTTTAGAGAATAACTCATTAACGCGTTTATCGTTTAAGTCAACGTTTGTGTTTCTTGATTGTAATTCTCTTGTGAAGTCTTCACGTCCCATTTCGATTAGAACTGATCTTCTTCGTTTATTTAGATAGTTTTTAATTTTTGATTTTGCGTTTGAAGTTTTTACTATTTTTAACCAGTTATCATTTGGACCAAATGAGTTAACACTTGTTTTCATATTGACGATGTCACCGGTTTTAAGTTCGTATTCTAGTGGCACTATTTTACCGTTTACGATTGCCCCAACTGTTTGAGTTCCGACTTGAGTATGGATTCGGAAGGCAAAATCGAGTGGTGTTGAACCGTTTGGTAAGTCAATGATGTCTCCGTTTGGTGTAAAGACATAAACGTTAGAATGGAAGATATCGTCACGTAATAAGTTTAGTACATCACCATCATTTTCACTTTCTTTGGTAAATTTAACAAGATCACCAAACCATTTTAGTTTTTCCATTACTTCGTCTGTCATTTTGCGACCTTGAGTGTTTTCTTTGTAGGCCCAGTGTGCTGCGACCCCGTATTCTGCTATTTGATCCATTTCAGGAGTACGAATTTGGATTTCATATACTTTACCATTGGCAATTACTGAAGTATGTAATGATTGGTAAAGGTTTGGTTTTGGCATTGCAATATAGTCTTTAAATCTATTTGGTATTGGTGTCCATTTAGAATGAATAACACCAATTGTACGATAACAGCTTTCGATTGAATCAACAATTATTCTTAATGCTAGTAAATCAAAGATGTCTTCAAATTCTTTATTTCTGTCTACCATTTTTTTATGAACTGAGTAGATATTTTTGATTCGTCCTTTGACGTTACTATTTACATTGTTTTCTGAAAGCAAGTATTCAATGTTAGTACGCATAATATTCAAGTCTTTTTCGCGGTTATTTTTAGTATCTGCGATTAGTTGGGCAATGCGTCTATATGTACTCCTTTGGAGGTATTTAAAACTAGTATCCTCTAGTTCTGCTTTCATGATATTCATCCCTAAACGATGAGCTAGAGGAGCATATATCTCCATTGTTTCTCTAGCGATACGATGTTGCTTAACTTCTGGTAAAGCACTTAAAGTACGAATATTATTAAGTCTATCTGCTAGTTTAACTATTACTACACGAATATCTTTGGCCATAGCTAATAACATTTTCTGGTAGTTCTTTGCCTGAGCGTTTATTTTTTCTTTTTCTTGGTCTACTTCTTTAAATTTATACTGTCCTAATTTAGTTACACCTTCAATAAGTAGTGCAACTTCTTCCCCAAATAGTTCTTTTACGGAATCGAATGTTGCATCTGTATCTTCAATTACATCATGTAAAAGACCGGCCATAATTGTTGTTGGATCGGTTTGGTATTCAGACAAAATTAAAGCAACATCGACAGGATGAATAATGTATTCTTCACCACTTTTACGATATTGCCCTTTATGCATTTTTTCGGCATAGTTATAAGCATCTTGGATTAAGTCAAGATGTTGTTTATTGGTTATGTATTTTGCTGTTGAGCGCATAAGTGCGCCAATTCTTGGTGTTGACATATAACCACCTTCTTAGTATTTCATTAACGATAGTACGTTGTATCCTTCTAATTTATTTCTTCCTTCTAAAGCAACTAGTTCAATTAGAAATGCGATACCAGCAACGATACCACCAGATTGTTCTACAAGGTTAATTGTTGCTTCAATTGTACCCCCTGTAGCTAATAAATCATCAATAATTAGGACTTTTTGTCCTGGTTTAATGTCACCTTTATGTAAACATAATGTATTACTTCCGTATTCTAAATCATAACTATATTCGATTACTTCTCGTGGTAATTTATTTGGTTTTCTTACTGGTATAAATCCTAAACCAAGTTGTGTAGCAACTGGGCAACCAAAAATAAATCCACGTGCATCTGGACCAACAATGATGTCAGCATCGATTTCTTTTGTGAAGTTCATAAATAAGTCTGTTGCATGTTGGAATGCTTTTCCATCACCGATTAACGGTGTAATGTCTTTAAATTGAATTCCTTTGATTGGGAAGTCTGGTACATTTGCAATATAGTCTTTTAAGTTCATAGTATCCTCCAAATATTCTAAAAAATGTATTCTTTTATATTATAACAAATAATATAACACATTTAGTGTTTTTTTACTACTTTATAATAAAGTCATCGATAATTATTTGTTTTTTGTATCTACCACGGAAGTAATTTACATCTAGTCTTCCAAGTAATGTAAGTTTAACGGTTTTGTTTAATTTACTGTACAAAGCTTTATTGTTAAAGAATATAGCTTCAGCATCAGGACCTAGGATTAGTTTTGTGTGTTCACCTTTGATTAGATAACGATTATCTGGATAAATGTGATCAAACACAAATACACTATCTCTTAAATCGTATTTATCTAAGTCCATTATTTGCTCAATAGTGATTGAACTTATATCAATTACTCCTTCAGCAATTACCATATCATCACGAACGGCTTTAGGGATTAATTCATTAAACCTTCTTTTAAACTCATCAAGGTTTTCTTTTACGAATTCTAGTCCTGCAGCGTTTTGGTGTCCACCATGTCTTATCAATAAATCTTTTAATTCATTAAGAACATATATAACGTCAACACCACTATATGACCTAATACTACCTTTGTATGTAAACTCATCTTCTTTTAAAACAACACTTACTTTTGAGTATTCGTTTGCTAGTCTTGAAGCTACAATACCAATAACTCCTTCATGCATTCTTGGTGAATGAACGATAATAGATGAGGTATTGTGATTAATCAATGATACTGATTCATCGTATAACGTCTTTGTTAATTTTTTTCTTTTATTATTTGTTTCTTCGATTTCACTAAGTATCTTCACAGCGATAGCACTGTTTTCACTTTGTAATAGTTCTACACCTAGTTTAGCACTTTTCATACGTCCACAGGCATTGATTCTTGGAGCTATTTTATATTGCACATCAGCAACTGATGGATTAATTACATCTAAAAATGATATTAAACTTCTTAAGCCAATATTACTTGAGTTAGCAAGTTTTCTTAGTCCCACATTGACGATTGCTCTGTTTTCTTCGTATAAAGGCATCATATCAGCAATGGTTCCTAATGCAGCAATATCTGAATATTCTAATGCTTCTTCTCCAATAAGGGCTTGTGATAATTTAAATGCTACTCCTACACCTGCTAAGGGTTTAAACGGATATTCGCTTAGACTTGTATGGATTATGGCGTATGCATCAGGTAACTCCAATTCTCTTTCATGGTGATCTGTGATAATTAAATCAACATTATTATCTTTGAAGTTTTTAGCTTCCGCAATACTTTTAATTCCATTATCAACAGTAATTACTAAATTAATATCTTCGTTGATGATATCAAATGTTTTTGAATAGGTTAAACCATATCCATCAACGAATCTATTTGGAATATCATAACTTACGTCAGCACCGAGATTTTTTAAAGTATCATAAACAATGAATGTTGATGTGATTCCATCAACATCATAGTCACCATAAACAAGAATTTTCTCTCTATTCTTAATGGCATTCATAATACGGTCAACTGCTTTTTGCATATCGTTGATTAAGTAAGGATCGTGAAAACTTTTTTCATCCAAACTAAATAACTCAAGATAGTTATTGATTCCTCGAGCGCGGTAAATTTCCTCGACCAATTTTGTTTGGTCTAATTTGTCATTTCGTATTTTCCAACTAAACATAGACAACTCCTAACTAAAAGAGTGGATTGACCACTCTTACATTTTATTTGGTGCACTGACTCCTATTAAACTTAAAGCGTCTTTAAGGACAATCTTAGTTGCATTTAGCAATGACAGATGTTCTCTAGTTTTTAACTGGTCAGCAGTAATTACTTGTTCTGCATTATAGAAACTATGGAAAGCACTTGCAAGTTGATTGATATAATTTGTTAGTTTATGTGGTGCTCTAGCGTTTGCAGTTTGCTCTATGATTTTTGGATAATTGGCTAGTATTTGTACTAAATCAAAAGCTTTTTCATTTGTGATTGTTGTAAATGTTTTTGGTAAATTATCGACAACAACTCCTTTGTTTTTAGCACCTTCAAAAATACTATTGATTCTTGCATGTGCATATTGAACATAATAAACTGGATTTTCATTTGTTTGTCTTATTGCTAAATCTAAATCTAAATCCATTTGGGTATTTAAGCTTCTTGCTGCAAAAAAGTATCTGATTGGATCCGGTCCAACTTCTTCCATTAAATCAGCTAATGTAATGGCTTTACCACTACGTTTACTCATTTTAACTTCAACACCATTTTGCATTACTTTAACCATTTGAAGTAATTCGACTTCTAATAAATTACTTTTACCTCCAACCATTTCGATTGCTGCTTTTAAACGGTTTATATATCCGTGGTGATCCCCACCTAAAATATCAATAAGTTTTGTATATCCACGATCTAGTTTGTTTTTATGGTAGGCAATATCTGGTGTAAGATATGTTAATGTCTTATCACTCTTTACAATTACACGATCTTTCTCATCATCATAATCACTTGTTTTTAACCAAACTGCACCATCTTGTTCGTAGGTGTAGTTGTTTTCTATTAAATAATCAATAGTTTTTTGAACTAAGTTATTATCATATAACGATTTCTCACTAAACCAGACATCAAACTCTACTCGATATTTATTTAAATCTTTCTTTAGAACATCTAATAGAGAATCAACACCATATTTTCTAAAGAAATCATATCCATTTATATTTAGAAACTCATCATTATACTTTTCTTTTATTTGTTTTGCAGTTTCGATTATTTCTGGACCATGATATCCATCTTCTGGTAAGTCTACGTCTTTATTAAATAATTGCTTATAACGAGCATCAATGCTCATTGCAAGGTTATGTATCTGGTTTCCCGCGTCGTTAACATAATATTCTTTTGTTACTTCATATCCTGCTTTTTGTAAAACTCTACATAGTGAATCTCCAGCTGCTGCTCCACGGGCATGTCCGATGTGAAGTGCTCCTGTTGGGTTTACACTGACAAACTCAATATTGTAATGTTCCCCTTCACCAAGAGTTAATTTACCATAATTAGATCCTAGTTCATTTATTGTTGCAATTGTATCAAGTAGGAATGATTTATCTAAATAGAAATTAATAAAACCTGGATTTACCACTTCAAGTTTTTGAATGAATAATCCTTCTTGATTAAGATTATCTACAATTTCTTTAGCAATCATAATTGGTGCTTTTTTTGCAACTCTTGCGTAACGCATTGCAACGTTTGATGAATAATCTCCATTTGATTTATCTTTAGGAGTTTCTAAAATTATTTCTATTTTCTCATCAAAATAACCTAATTTGATTAGGCTTTCCTTTAATTCATTTTTAAAATTCTGTAATAATTCGCTTAGTTTCATGGTTTCACCTCATTTATTAAATTTTAAGCTTATATCTAACGATGTATATGAATGAGTTAAAGCTCCAACACTAATAAAATCAACACCAGTTTCAGATACACTACTAATTCTATCTATAGTCATATTACCACTGGCTTCTAATAGTTTGTTACGATTATGTTCAACACATTTTTTCATTAATTCGTTACTCATATTATCTAACATAATAATGTCACATTCAGTATTTATTGCCTCAAGAAATTGATCAAAAGTCTCAACTTCTACCTCGATTTTAATTGATTGGTCAATTTTTGATTTTACTATTTCTACAGCCTTAGTAATACTTCCTGCAGCTTTAATATGGTTGTCCTTTATCATTACTTGATCACTTAAACTCATACGATGATTAATCCCTCCACCATGTACGACAGCTTGTTTCTCCAAGATACGTAAATTGGGGGTTGTTTTCCTTGTATCAAGAATTTTTGTGTAGTTATTACTAACTTGATCTACAAATCTTTTAGTAAGTGTAGCTACACCGCTCATCCTTTGCATAAGGTTTAAAGCAATCCGTTCAGCTTTCAATATAGATTTTGCTCTTCCGCTAATTATGGCGATTATATCGCCTTTTTCAACGTATGTTCCATCATGATTTATTATCTTTATATAGATATCATCATCAGATATTTGGAACACTCTCTGCATTACTTTTATACCACTTAAAACACCATCTTCTTTTGCGATGAATACACCTTCACTAAGTTGATCATCAAAAAGATTATCAGTTGTTACGTCAATTGAAGGCATATCTTCTTCAAATGCGTCATAAATTATTTTATCAATTTGCTTATTCATATTATCACCTATAAATTTAAATCTAATTGTTCAAATTTTAATTTTTTGTGTTCCGATTCATATAGTTTTATCCATTTAGCGCTTCTACCTTTTCCAAGTGGTCGAATTTTACCTTCATCCCGTAATCGTTTCAGTGTACGGTTAATTGTTGAATCAGAAATATATGGATGAATATTTCTAATGTCATCTTTACTAAATGTATCCTCAAGTTTATTGATAGTATTTTCAATATTATTTGATTTGTTTAATTGTTTATCAAACTCATAATCTCTTACTAAATAATTTAATGTTTGGTAAGATTCAATTGCAATATCAACGATATATTTGTGTAATGGTAGTATTTGGGCGTAGCCAACTTCCCAGTTAAATGAAGATTGCAAGACTACATTATCAAATAATTCCTTAGTTTTATAAACTCTTTCCATCAAACTAATATATTCAAACACCTCAAAACCATTAGTTAGTAATAAAAGGTACATTAAAAGCATACCAATTTCCTCATTTTTGTCAACAAAAGGTTTAATTTTGATAAAATCAATGTAGAAATTCATTATAACATATGATACCTCATAATCATTCTCTTTAATTGCATCATTAAATAACTGAATCAAATGATCGATTGTCTCACGAGTACTTGTGTGTTTGCTATTTAATAAATTTATGTTTCTATCTTTTCGTTCTATTTTTCTGAAAGACATTTTTGAGGAACTAATTATATCAGTATATAAAAATTTCATTAAATCTTGCACTTCTGTAACTAGTAACTCGAAAGAATGAGTATCCTTGTGGATTTTTGTAAATGCGTTTTTTAGATTAATAATTAGCTTTTCATCCTTGTTTTTAGGCTTAACATTCTTATAAATTAGCGATTTAAACCTAGCATCAGTGACATTTATTTGAAAAATTTTGGCAAAAAAATACGTATCATTACGCACAGTTCGTCGCACCATTACTTCATAATCTCCTATTAGGACATCATGATTATAGCGATTAATTCCAATTGACTTATACAGTTTAATATAATCCATAACTACGTCGTTTGGTATCTGCGAACGCTTTAAATTCTCCATACAATTCATAAAATCACCTCAAATATAACATTTATATATATATTTTACTATATTTACAGATTTTTTCAATAATAATGTGTGTTATTTATAGTCATTCTTCATTTTTTTGAATACGATAATAAAAAAAGTAGCAATGCTACTTTTTTATTCAAATAATTTTTGCTGAATTAATTCATGATCATCTTCTTTTATATACTCAGATAATGGATTAATTGTTGGGTCTTCCTCAAACTCCTGAATATTGATAAATAATGAACTACCTAATGATTTCTTGACAAATGATTTTCCATTCTCTGTTTTATCATGTTTTATGTCAAATGCACTAACAACAACAGATGATTGTGTAGTGTTTATTATGACATTTGCACGAAGTTTATATTGAGTAGCATTCATTAAGCAACAATCTTGTACTAAGTATGGATTAGATCTAACAACTTTGTACATTTGAACACCTTTGTTAGTACGTTTTTTCTTTGGAATATCTAAAATATTTATTCTTTTTATTGTTCCTCGGTTTGTTAGTAATAGTAAATCATGGTGTTCTTTTAAGATAATACCTGATGCTAATTCTTGTTTTGGATTTAGATTCATTCCTTTTACACCTTTTGCAGTTGTTGATGTAACTGGAATTTCTAATAAGTTAAAACGGAGAGCCTGTCCTTTTTTAGAGAAAATGATTATTTCTGAATCTAGTTGATTTGTAATATCCACACTTACAACTTCATCATTTTTACTTAGTGAGATTGCTCTTATTGTCTTTGTATATCTTGAGACTTCAAACTCTTTTAATTGTGTTTGTTTTACTAAATTATTCTTTGTAACGAATAATAGATTTCTATCGTCATCAAATTTAGTAATTCTTAATATCTTAATGATTGTCTCATTTTCTGTCATTTGAACAATGTTATTAATATGAGTACCTAATTCTTTCCATTTATAGCTAGGAATTTTAAATACAGGTAAATAGATATAATTCCCTTTGTTAGTGAATAAAAGGATTGTATCTAGTGTTGAAACTTCTTCTGTAAATAACATCGAGTCATTATCACGTAGGGTAACTGTATCTGTCGCTTTGAATGAGCGGATTGATGTGGATTTGATATATCCCTCTTTGGTAATCCCAACAATTACTTGCTCTTCAGTAATTAGTTTTTCCTCTGAAATCGTGATTTTCTCTATTTCTTCTTCAATAACAGATAGACGTTTTGATGATAACTTCTTTTGTACATCTCTAAGCTCATCAATAATTACTCTTTCTAACTCTTTTTCATTTTTTAGTATAAGATTTAGTTTTTCAATAGACTGATTTAGTTTATCTAATTCAATTTGAAGTGCAGTAATATCAGTTGAGGATAGTCTATAAAGTTGTAAAGTTACTATTGCTTCGGATTGCTCATCAGTAAATTTGAAAGCACGCATTAACTTATTTTTTGCATCTCGTTTATTTTTAGATGCACGAATTAGATTAATTACTTCATCTAATACATCCATCATTCTAATAATACCTTCTACAATGTGTAATCTTTTTGATGCTTTTCTTAGTTCATAGTTTGATCTATTAGTAATTACTTCTTTTTGGTGAAGTATATATGCATCTAAGATTTCAAAAAC
This sequence comes from uncultured bacterium, assembly GCA_965601565.1. Lineage (GTDB taxonomy): Bacteria > Bacillota_I > Bacilli_A > Izemoplasmatales > Izemoplasmataceae > Xianfuyuplasma. The sequence goes on from CBFCWG010000016.1 coordinate 15,356, forward strand.
TCCCATTAACATAGGTCTTTTATTATTTATTGCAACCATATTGTAATTGTATGATTTTGATAGATTAGTTTTTTTATGTAAGAAGTTTAGGATAACAGTTGGATCAAAAGATTTCTTTACATCGATAACTATTCTCATACCATCGCGATCTGATTCGTCGCGCACTTCAGCTATTCCATCAATTTGTTTTTTTATTCTAATGTCATCAATTTTACGAACTAAATTGGCCTTATTAACCTCATAAGGTAACTCAGTTACAATTATTTTTTGCTTATCTATTTCTGTTTTTGATTTGACAATTATTCTTCCACGCCCTGTTTCAAAAGCTTTTTTGATTTGATCTTTACCTTGAACTATAGCTCCTGTAGGGAAGTCTGGACCACGCATGATTTTCAATAAATCATCAATATCCATTAACGGATTTTCAATTCTTCGAACTACTGCGTTTATGACTTCTCGTAAATTATGTGGAGGAATTTCCGTGGCATAACCGGCACTAATTCCTGTTGCACCATTACATAATAAGTTGGGAAATCTTGCTGGTAGTACAGTTGGTTCATATTCCTCATCATCAAAGTTGGGAACAAAATCAACTGTTCTTTTTTCAATATCTCTAAGTAAATACTCACTTGACAGTGACATTCTTGCTTCTGTATAACGCATAGCTGCTGCACTATCTCCATCGATAGAACCATTATTACCATGCATATCTACTAGTAAGTTTCTTATTTTCCAAGGTTGACTTAATCTTACCATTGCGTCATAAACTGAAGTATCCCCATGTGGATGATACTTACCAATAACGTCACCAACGATACGAGCTGATTTTTTATATGGTTTGTCGTTAAACATTCCAAGTTTATACATTGAGAATAATACACGTCTCTGTACAGGTTTTAATCCATCACGAACATCTGGTAATGCACGATCTTGAATTATATATTTGGAGTATCTACCAAATCTTTCACCAACAATATCTTCTAAATTTTCTTGAATTATTTTTTGATCAACGAATTCATTTATTTCTTGAATAACTTTTTTTGCCATATTAGTTCACCATCCTAAATCTTGAAGTCATCTTCGGCAGAGAAAGTAACATTTGTTTCGATCCACTCACGACGTGGTTCTACTTTGTCTCCCATCAGGATATTTATACGTTGATCTGCGTCTGCTAGGTCGTCAATGTTTACTTGAATTAGGGTTCTTGACATAGGATTCATTGTTGTGTCCCATAATTGATTTGCATTCATTTCACCTAAACCTTTAAATCGTTGGATATTATAATTTTTATAATCTTTAGTAAGTACTTCTAACTCTTCTTCAGTCCATGCATATTCAATAACTGTTTTATTTTTAACTTTCCGACTCACTTTATATAGTGGTGGTAAGGCAATATATACTTTATTTGCCTCTACTAACTCACGCATATATCTAAAGAAAAATGTTAGCAGTAATACCTGAATATGAGCCCCATCTGTGTCAGCATCCGTCATTATTATTACTTTATCATAATTACATTTTGCGATATCAAAATCGGGACCAAGTCCCGCACCTATAGTATGAATAATTGTATTAACTTCTTCATTCTTAAGTACATCTTCAATTTTAGCCTTTTCGGTATTTATTACTTTTCCTCGTAAAGGTAAGATTGCCTGGAAACGTCTATCTCGTCCTTGTTTAGCACTTCCACCCGCACTATCTCCCTCTACTAGATATAATTCATTTCTATCAGGATTTTTAGTCTGAGCTGGTGATAATTTACCAGATAGATTAGTTTCAATCTTAGCTTTTCTTTTTTCTAAACGAGCTTCTTCACGTGCTTTTCTTGCCGCATCACGAGCCAGTTTTGCCTTCATTGCCTTTTCAATTAATGTGTACGTTAGGTTATTATTTTCCTCAAAGAAATAGGTCATTTTTTCCGATACAACTTGCTCAACTGAAGTTCTTGCATCCGGTGTTCCTAGTTTGTTCTTTGTTTGTCCTTCAAACTGCAAGAGATGTTCAGGAATTCTAATAGATAATACAGTAGTTAATCCTTCTCGGATATCTGCACCTTCTAATTTATTCCCATTTTTAATTAAGCCAACACGTTGTCCGTACTCATTAAACAGCTTAGTTAAAGCAGATTTAAATCCTGTTTCATGTGTTCCACCATCTTTAGTTCTAACATTATTAACAAATGAAAATATTTGGTCTGAGTATGATTTGGTAAATTGGAATGCAACTTCAACTTCAATATTGAGTGCAGTACCTTCCAAAAACTTTGTCTCATGAATAGTTGATTTTTTGTCGTTAATAAAATCAACATATGAAATAATTCCATCGTTATAAATATATTCCTCTTTTGTGTTTGATCGTTCATCAACTAAAACTATTTTTAAACCTTTTAATAAAAAGGCACTTTCTCTTAAGCGTTCAGCTATTGTTGAGAAACTAAATACTGTAGTTGAGAATACTTCGCTATCTGGTTTAAACCAAACAGTAGTACCTGTTTTCTTTGTTTCACCAATTACTTCTAAATCAGAAGTTCTTGATCCACCATTTGTAAAACGAATATGGTGTATTTTACTTTCTCTGTGTACTGTCACATCAACAAAGTAACTTAATGCATTTACCACACTGGCACCTACACCGTGTAAACCACCTGATACTTTATATCCTCCAGCTTGGCCAAATTTACCACCTGCATGAAGTCTAGTATAGATAATTTCAATTGCAGATTTACCACTTTCATGGCGTCCAACTGGAACACCACGACCATTATCGACAACAACAATACTGTTGTCTTGTTTAATAGTAACTTTAATCTCTGTTCCATATCCTGCAAGTACTTCGTCAATCGCATTATCGACAATTTCCCATACTAAATGATGAAGCCCTCTTGAGTCGGTACTACCAATGTACATACCAGGTCTTTTTCGGACAGCTTCAAGTTCTTCTAGTATCTGAATCGACGATTCATCATATGTATTTAAGTTGTTTTCCATCATGTCACACTTCCTATTCGTCTTGACTACTTTAATAATTATAACAAATAGATTTTCATTTTTGTAGTGTAAATTAAAATTTAATGTGTTATAATGTGATGTAATTAGAATAAATGGAGTTGATTTTTATGTTACTAAAATACGGACTTTTGGCCTTTGCTTACCTCTTAGGTGCCATTCCTTTTTCCATCATTTTGGGTAAGAAATTTATGGATATTGATATCCGCGAACATGGTAGTGGAAATCCAGGTGGAACCAACTCTTTACGTTTTTTAGGTAAAAAAATCGGAATATCTGTATTAATTCTAGATGGACTAAAAGCAGGAATCATTATTATATTAATAAAATTTGGTGTCTTTGGCGATGCAGATTTACTCCACCCTTTAGCATATGGTGTTGCTGCAGCATTTGGACATGTTTATAGTATTTATATTAAATTTAAAGGTGGTAAAGCTGTGGCTGCGACTGTCGGTATGATGATTGCCTACAACTTTGTTTATGCAATTATAATGATGACTATTTTTATGATTGTCCTAAAAATTTGGAAATATGTAAGTGTTGCGTCAACCAGTGCTGTTGCTACAGGAGTTGGAATAGGATTATTGGTCGGATTAACAGGACATAATCTTACAATTACAGGTATTCATGAAGTAACTGAAGATATATGGGGAATGGCAATGTTTATGACTCTTTTATTATTATTAGTTGCCTATAGACATAAGAAAAACTTCAATAATATAACTCAAGGTATTGAACCAAAAGTTAAATGGATATAAATAATAAAGACAAACTCAATTAGAGTTTGTCTTATTTTTATAATCTTTTCTTTCTTTCTTTACCATTTTTATATACTCATCTATATATGGTTCCCACAGTTCTACAAGATTTCCAAATGGATCTTTGAACTGTGCAAATTTACCATAATCGTAGATTTTAACATCTGAAACTATCTCAATATTATCAACTTCAAACTTGCTAATAATTTCTTGTAAATCATCAACCCTAAGATTCAAAAATGGATGATTTCCTTCACCCCTTTTAAATGATAATAAAACCAATTGCTCACCAGTAATAAATCCTGACCCATAAGGACTTAATTCGAGTCCCAAATAGTCATGATACCATTTCATAACTGTCTTTTCATCACCTTCAAAATGTAGAAATACTCCACCAATACCTACTGCCTTAGCCATATAAACACCTCTTTAGATAGTCAATGTTCCTTGATGAAACAATAATTGAAATCTATCTTCCCCCAACCATAAACTTGACCGATTTGACTTAATAATTTCACTTCCATGTTTTATTTTACATGTATATGTAATTAAAAAAGTGATTTTATCTACTTGTTTTACATTTAGATTTTCGAAAGGAAAATCAACTTCTAAATCAAGATTTAAATCATCTAGTATGTCTTTCTTTGAATAAACTTTACCATTTTTTCCAAACTCTTTGAAATCATTATGTAAGATATTATTCATGTACTCAAAATTGTTTCTAGTCTCGTTAATCCATAACGACATTTCTAATTTTAGTAGTAATTCTATCACACTATCACCCCATATTATTTTATCATATTTATAATAAAAAAACCTCAAATATGAGGTTATTTATTTTGCCTGATTCATTGATTGCATTACTTGTCTAACTTGTTTTTCAGATGGTTTTCTACCCATTTGCATCATCATTGCTCTGATCATGTTTTCGTTTACAGGTGGATTGTCTCTTAAGTATTTCTTAAAATATCTTTGTGATAAGAAGAACCCTAAAGCTCCACCTACTAATAATACTCCTACTAAAGATAAAATAAATGCCCATACAGGTATTTCCATATTAATATCACTCCTTTTTAAACTCTTCTATATTCTACTAAATTATTATAAAAATTACAAGAAATATATGTGTTACTTTTGTGATTATTAGTTGTAATTTGTTGATTTAATTATAATAATTCCGATTTATTCATAAAATGCAAAATAATGGATAAAACTTATTTACAAAACGCCTAATATAGACTAAAATAAAATGTAACAAATAGTAAGTTAAGGAGGAATTTTCTATGCCAAGAAGAATTAACGAAGATTGTATCGCTTGTGCTGCTTGTGTTGCTGAATGTCCAGTTGACTGTATCTCTGAGGGTGACATCTATGTTATCGACGAAGATGTATGTATTGACTGTGGAGCATGTGAAGTAGTTTGTCCTGTAGATGCTATTATTGAAGTATAAAAAAAAGAGTTTATAACTCTTTTTTTTTATCTAAATAAATATGGGTTTGTATCTATTTTGCTTATTAAAACTTCAGATGAGGACTTCATATTATCAAGTATATTCTTAAGTTCTGAAAGTGAATGTTTTTCGATGTTATGTCCTACATCAAGTATTGTTATACCTTGATTAAGTGCATCTAATGCATGATGATAGGAAATGTCACCTGTTATGTATAAATCAATCATATTCATAATTGGATTGCTTAATAAAGTACTCCCGCTACCTCCACTTATAGCAACTGTAGTGATAACTTTATCTAAATCGCCTACAACACGAACAGAGTCAAGATTAAACACTCTTTTAACATCATTAATAAACTTGCGTAATGTTCTAGGATCATCTAGAGTTCCAAAGCGTCCAAGCCCTTCTGTTTCAGTTGTCATTTCAATGATTTGCTGATTTTGTAAGTCTAACATATCAGCAAGAATTTTATTCATTCCTGAATTACCAATATCAAAGTTTGTATGAGCGACATATATCGATATGTCGTTTTTTAATAACTTATTTATCATTGATCCTTGATAACTGTCAGTTATGATATTTTTAAGAGGTGAGAAAATCATTGGATGATGGCATACAATTAGATTGCAATTATTTTCAATAGCCTCATCAATAACTTCTATAGTTAAATCAAGTGACAATAAAATGTTAGATATTTTAAGTTCTTTTGAACCAAGTTGTAATCCTACATTATCCCAATTATAGGCTAGATGTTGCGGAAACAACTCTTCAAATTGATTTATAAAATCCTTAACAATCATTACAATACCTCCTTGATTAACATAATTCTTTCTTTGATTTTTCTCATTTCATCAACATTCTCAACATTCTTTACTACAATACACAAGTAATCTAGTTCTTTTTGTAATCTTCTTTTAAAGTATACTGATTTGGTCTTTATATTTACTGGACCAAAGGTAATTTCTTTTCCAGTCAAATCACTAATACCTTGCTCAATCACAATAATATCGTACGTCTTTTTTTGATCTTCAAACACAAGTTCATCTACAATTTTATAGTTAATAATTGGTAAGATTCGTCTTATGCTTTCTGGGTTATTATTTGGTTGTAAGATAAATCTTTTTACATCCTTTTTGTTGTCTTTTTCAAGAATTGAAGCGATAAGTTCACCACCCATTCCCGCAATAACTACAACATCTGTATCTTCATCAATTTCACCAATTCCATCACTTAATTTAACTTTGATTTTGTCAGTTTGATGATATCTTTTTACGTTATTATATGCTACTAAGTATGGTCCTTTTTTATTGTCTATTGCCTGTGCTTTTTGAACATAACCATTTTTAACTGCAATGATTGGTAAGAGTGCATGGTCAGTACCTATATCAGCTAGGTTTATAAATCCTTCTGTATACTTGGCACATAACACAAGACGCTTAGATAGTTTCATTATTTTCCACTCATGAAGTCTTTTAGTTTTTTACTTCTAGAAGGATGTCTAAGTTTACGCAAAGCTTTAGCTTCAATCTGTCTAATTCTTTCACGAGTTACTCCAAATTCTCGACCAACCTCTTCTAAAGTACGACTACGTCCATCTAATAATCCAAAACGCATTCTCAATACTTTTTCTTCACGATCTGTTAGCGTTTCTAATACAGAATCTAATTCGCGTTTAAGCATTTCTTTAGACGTATACTCCATTGGAGTTAATGTGTCAGGATCTGCAATAAAATCTCCTAAACTTGAATCTTCTTCTTCACCAACAGGTGATTCTAAACTAATTGGCTCCTGAGCAACTTTTTGAATAATTTGCACTTTTTCAACACTAATACCCATACGCTCTGCAACTTCTTCAGGATGTGGTTCACGTTTTAATTCTTGAATTAATTGGCGTTGTGTACGGACTAATTTGTTAATAGTTTCAACCATATGAACAGGGATTCTGATTGTACGAGCTTGATCGGCAATTGCTCTTGTTATAGCTTGTCTGATCCACCATGTAGCATAAGTTGAAAACTTAAATCCTTTGGTGTGGTCAAACTTACCAACAGCTTTCATTAATCCCATATTTCCCTCTTGGATTAAATCTAAAAACTGCATTCCACGTCCAACATATCTTTTGGCAATTGATACTACTAAACGTAAGTTTGCCTCAACTAATTTGTGTTTTGCCAAGTCCCCTTTATAAATTAATCTTTCAACATCTAATTTATATTCTGGACTAATTTCTTCACCATTTGCAACCATGTCATCAAACTGTTCTTTTGCCATTGCAGCATTTGCAATATCTGTTGCCAGTTCAACTTCTTTTGTACCTTCAAGTAAATCTACACGACCGATTTCTTTCAAGTACATTCTAACAGGGTCATCAACTTTGATAGAAATTTGGTTTTCAAACGATTTATCTTGTAATAATTCTTCTTCTATGTCTTTTGTAAAGTTTAAATCTAAAATAATACTTTCGTCTAGTTCCTCTTCAAATTCATCTACAATTGCTTTGTCTACTGTATCAGGTAATTTATAGTTAACCATTTCATCTTCACTAACTACATCTACTTGTTTACGTTCTAATTCTGCTACAATAATATCAAATTCCTCTGAATCATCACTAACAAATTTTAGAATCTCTTTAACAGCTAGGTACCCCTTAACTTTACTGATTTCTACTAGTTCTTGGATTATTTTGTCTTTGTCCATCTTTTATCCTCCTTTAGTTTTAAATCACGATATTCGGCAAGTTTAATCTTTTCTTGGATTGTTGGAGCTACTTTAATCTCCTCGTTCCATTTCTCGTACTGAATTTCATTTAAATAATAGTAGTTTAACACTTCTTTGAAGTCCACGTATTCTTGATCATCTAATATGATCTTTTTATATTTTACTTTTGACTCGTAGAACTGTCTTTGCTCCTCATTTAAAATAACTTTCAGGTCTTCAAGATTAATCTTTTTATCTTGTCCTTCTTCGATTTCGAAATATAAATCTTCTATAGCAATTCTAATATCTCTGACGATATCAGTAATGTAGAATAATGAATCAAATTCAGCATTAAAGTCCTCTACAAACTTATAATCTGCTATGAAGTAATTAAGTATTCTTCTTTCAGCTACAACATATCTATTGTCAATAACCATCTTCTTATTTGGGCGATAGGCAATGTTTTTAATGTTTCTTTTGGTATATTGCTCAAAGTCTTGACGAATTGATTCTTCACTTAAATTAATGTCTTCAGCTAATCTTTTAATGTACGATTCAATAATTGTGTTTGATGTGTTCTTTACTAAATCAAATACAGTTTTTTTAAATCTCTCAATATCAAGCATTTTCGTAAAATCAATATCCATATTGTTTTTACGATATTGAAACTCAATACCATCTATCCATTTTTCATTAATGAAACTGTTTAGTTTTTCTGCACTATATTTAATTATATAATCATCAGGATCTAATCGATCTGGGAGCATGATTATTTTTACTTCCATGTGTTCATTTCTAAACAAGTTTAACGCTCTTTGCGTAGCTTCGATACCAGCTGGGTCTCCATCGTAACAGATTGTTACATTGTTAGTATATTTCTTCATTGATCGAACTTGCTCTTTAGTTAGTGAAGTCCCCATTGATGCAACACTTTCTTTTATATCTGCTCTGTATGCTGCTATTACATCCATATATCCTTCAAATAGTACAACTCGATTATTTTGTTTTATGTAATTGATTGCATTATTTAAGTTGTAAAGTACGTTTGATTTAGTAAAAACCTTCGTTTGTGGACTGTTTATGTATTTAGGACTATCTTTATCTTTGTCCAAGTAAGTACGACCTGAGAAGGCAACTGTGTTACCTTTGTCGTCTTTAATTGGGATAACGATTCTGTCTCTAAACAAATCATAGAACGATTCAGTTTTACTTTGCTTAACAAGTCCTAAATCATATAAATCAGAAACTAAGATTCCTTTAGAAGTTAGAGTTTTAGTTAATAAATCAAATTCATTTGGTGATAATCCTAGTTCAAATTGATTAATTATTTCATTTGATAATCCTCTTTTTGTTAAATAATCTTTAGCTACAACTCCTTGTTTTGTGTTTGTAAGGTATAGTTTATAAAAATTTAATGCATCGTTATTAATATTATATAAACGACTTAGAGGATTCTCTTTTTTGATATCGGATAAGTCGATATCAACATTAGCACGATATGCTAATTCCTCAATTGCCTCAACAAAAGATAAGTTTCCTGTCTTCTGTAGGAAAGTTATTGCATTACCTTTTTCACCACAACTGAAACAATTATATATTTTTCTCTCTGGTTCAACACTAAACGAAGGTGTTTTTTCACTGTGAAATGGGCACAAACCAAAATAACTCTTACCTTGTTTTTGAAGAGTTACTTTTTCACCGATGACATCAATGATATCAGTTTTACTTAAGATTTCATTGATTTTTTCTTCGCTTATTTTTGGCATTGAAGCCTCCTAATAGTAAAGTTTTTCTAATAGATAAGGAACTAATTCGTCTTTAGATAACGTTACTTGTTCCATTGTGTCACGATCTCTAACAGTGAATTTGTCATCATTTAAACCATTATCGTCAATTGTAACAACATATGGAGTACCAATAGCATCTTGACGACGATATCTTTTACCAATCTTACCAGCTTCATCATAAGTAACAGTAAATACTTTACTTAAATAATCAACCATTTCTAAAGCTTTTTCTTTATGGTACTTTTTGATTAATGGTAAAACTGCAACCTTGTATGGTGCTAAATGTGGAGCCAATTGCATATTGATTCGTGTTTCTCCATCACTTAAGGTTTCCTCTTTAAAACTAGAAGAAAGTACTGCTAAAAACAATCGTTCAACACCCAATGATGGTTCAATAACATATGGTAAATATTTTGTATTATCATCTGGATCCAAATATAGCAATGATTGTTTTGAATGATCCATGTGTTGTTTTAGGTCATAATCTGTACGTGATGCAATACCCCATAATTCGTCAAATCCCCAAGGAAATTTAAACTCAATATCCGTTGTAGCATTTGAGTAATGTGATAATTGCTCTGGATCATGATCTCTTAATCTTATATCTTCGTCATTTAGACCTAGAGATAACAAGAATTCATGAGACGCATTTTTCCAGTAATTAAACCATTCCATTTCCGTTCCTGGTTTACAGAAAAATTCAAGTTCCATTTGTTCAAATTCACGAACACGGAATATAAAGTTACCTGGAGTTATCTCATTACGGAATGATTTTCCGATTTGCCCGATACCAAATGGTACTTTTTTACGTGCAGTTCTTTGGACATTTTTAAAATTTAAGAAAATCCCTTGTGCTGTTTCAGGACGCAAGTATATATCACTTGCCGAATCAGTTGTTACACCTTGAGATGTCTTAAACATTAAGTTGAACTGTCTGATGTCAGTGTAATTTAATTTACCACAATTAGGGCAAACTACATTGTTTTCATTGATGTATTCCATCATTTGCTCATTACTCCAACCATCTGCATTGATTTCATTGTTAGAGTGATCTTCAATTAATTTGTCTGCTCGATGTCTTGTATTACAGCTTTTACAGTCTGTCAGAGGATCACTAAAACCACCAACATGGCCACTCGCTTCCCATGTTTTCGGATTTAAAAGTATTGAACTATCTAATCCAACATTTAATTTGTTTTCTTGGATAAATTTCTTCCACCAAGCATTTTTAATATTGTTTTTAAGTTCTACACCAAGTGGACCATAATCCCATGTGTTAGCTAAACCTCCATAAATTTCGCTACCTTGGAAAACAAATCCATAGTTTTTAGCGTAATTTACAAGTTCATCCATTTTAATTTTGCTCATAATTAGCCTCCTAGTACTCAAAATTTGGACATAAATATGCATTTTATATTATAACACAAAATCAAAAAAAAGAGGCAAGCTCTTTTAGTATTTTTGAATTTGTTTAATAATTGATCGTGATTTTGTTTTAAAACTAATAAATTCATCATATAACATATCAATAATATTACGAATTACTGCTTTTACTGGTTCATCTATTACAGGTAAGTCGTCATTGTCAATATCGATGTAATAAAGTAGTTTTAAATAATTATAGATATCTGCTTCATACTTAGTATCAATATAGTTTAAATGTTTAGAACAAACCAATCCACCGTTACTTACATTGAATACAAGATTTTCATTTTCTGTACAAATACTACAAGATTTAAAATTCAAACCATATCCAACAAAAAATAACAACTTCAGTTCATAAATGAAAGATAGGATGTCAGCTTCTAATCCTTGATTCATTTTATAAAATAATCTCTCTAAAAAATTAAACATCTTTTCATGATTTAAATCATCAGAGATTACATTTTTTGTTAACTCCATAATATGATTCATATATGTATACTCATAAATATCTTTTTTAATATTCTCATATTCTTCTACTAAAGCTCCATCTTTTAAAGAGGGAAACTTACTTTTAGTAGTAGATAGAGTGATAAGATTTCCGTTTTGACTTAAGAAGCGATTAATACTATTCATCTTCTTTACACCATGTGCAATAACACTAGCATGACCTTTGCTGGTGTATAGATATAATATTTTACTGCTTTCTTTATAATCAATTGAGTTTAAAACAAAAGCCTTAAAGGTATCCATCTGATCACCTCTTATAGTTCTTCAGTATATCCATAATTTCTTAAATGGAAATCTTTGTTTCTCCAATCTTTTACTACTTTGCAATGTAAATCTAAGAACACTTTATTACCTAATAGATACAGTATGTCTTTTCTAGCTAAAGTTCCTATTTGTTTTATCATTTGTCCGCCTTTACCAATAATTATTCCTTTTTGGGAATCTCTTTCAACAATGACAGATGCGTGAATATTAATTAATCTCGGATTAGTTTTATCATATTCCATATAGTCAATTAAACACATAACACTATGAGGTATTTCCTCTTTGGTCAGTCGCAATACTTTTTCTCTTATTAGTTCAGAAATAATAAATCTTTCGGGATGGTCTGTGATTTGATCGTCAGGATAATATTTAGGGCCCTCTTCAAGTTCACTTTCAATATCACCTAATAAGCGTTCAACATTATCACCACGTTTAGCGCTAATTGAGAATATACCTTTAAATTTATATGCAGCTTTAAACTTATCAATATTTTCTTTTAACTTAGTAATATCCTCAGTTAAATCAGCTTTGTTCACTACTAAATAAACAGGTATCCTTACTTTTTTGAGTTCTTCAATGATAAATTGGTCACCACGACCAAAGGCTTGATTACCATCAATCATAAGCATGATTAAATCAACACTTTTTAAAGTGTTGATCGCTTCTTTTGTCATAAACTCACCAAGTTTATGTTTTGGTTTATGTATTCCTGGTGTGTCAATAAAAATTATCTGACTTGATTCAGATGTATATATTCCTGAGATATTGTTTCTTGTAGTTTGTGGCTTATCACTAGTAATTGTAATCTTCTTGCCTAAAACTTTGTTTAGGAAAGTTGATTTTCCAACATTAGGACGACCAACAATTGTTACAAATCCAGACTTAAACATTATAAGTCCTTTTCTGTAAAAGCAAATGGTAATAGTTCTTTGTTAAGAACTGTTTTTGATTCACCATTAAGTGTTGTCATATGAACTAATGCATCGTCTGGCATAAGTTCTCTCATAACTTGACGACATGCACCACAAGGTGAAATTATCTCTTTTTGCTCTGTTGTAATTAATATCTCTTGTATATCTTCTTTACGGTATCCTTGCGAATACGCTGTAAACAATGCACTTCTTTCAGCGCAGTTTGTTAGACCAAATGATGCATTTTCAACGTTTACTCCAGTAATAATTTTACCATTTTTTAAACGTAAAGCAGCTGCTACTTTGAATTTCGAATATTCAGAGTATGAATTTGGTAAAACGTCTTTTGCCAACTTAAATAAATCTTTCATGTGTTACACCTACCTATATAGTTTAGCTGAATTCAAAATCTTATTCTGTAATTCAACCATAACTTTTTCTTCTTCATCATTTTGATGATCATATCCTAGAGTATGAAGGAAACCATGGACAACAAGAAATCCCAACTCTCGTTTCTCACTATGTCCTAATTCAGCACTTTGCTCGATCATCTTTGGAATCGAAACAAAAACATCACCAAGATTATTTAAATACCCATCAGGAAACGTCAGAACATCTGTAGGATAGTCCTTTTCCCGATAAGTTTTGTTTAATCTTTGGATTTCCTCATTATTAACCAGGATAATATTTATAGCCTTTTTTTGGTTATTTGTCAAGTTTCCGGCTTTATTTAAAACTAAATTGATGGTTTCTGAGTAATCCTCCTTGTTAAAAGAGTTTATTATATTTATTTTCATAATTCTCATATCTTTCCAATACTTTTTGAACTAATGGATGCCTGATTACATCAACACGTTCAAATTCAATAATTGTTATGCCATCAACTTTTTTTAATAAATCAATTGCCTGAACTAAACCACTAAATGTCTTACGAGGTAAATCTATTTGTGTAATATCTCCAGTAACAACCATTTTTGAATTAAATCCCAATCTTGTTAGAAATAATTTCATTTGATTAGTTGTTGTGTTTTGTGCCTCGTCTAAAATGACATATGCATTTTCTAATGTTCTACCACGCATATATGCTAAAGGTGCAATTTCAATTGTCCCTTTTTCAATCAATTCCTCAGTTTGTTTTATACCTATCGCTTCATATAATGCATCATATAAAGGTCTTAAATATGGATCAACTTTTTCTTTTAAATCTCCCGGTAAAAATCCTAAACTTTCACCAGCTTCAACAGCAGGTCTAGTAAGAATAATCTTTTTAACACTACCATCTCTTAATTTGCTAACTGCATTCATAACAGCAACATATGTTTTACCAGTACCAGCGGGTCCAATCCCAAATACTAAATCATGTTTGTTTATAGCTTGAATATAATGTTTTTGATTTAAAGTTTTTGCATAAATTGGTTTGCCATTTACTGTTTTTGTAACCAATAAACGATTAACATATATGTCAGCTATTTGCTCTGAACTCATATCCTCTGATAATTTTGCAATATAAAGAACATCACGTTCACTAACAACAATATTATTTTGAGCAACTAATATAAGTGTCTCAAATATCTTTTCTAAGAGGGTTATAATTTCTTTATCTGTTGAGTCAACAAAGATATCTTCACCTTTTGAGAAGATATTGATATTTAATAATGCGTTTAGAACTTTGATGTTACGATCATTATTACCAATAACCATACGAAAGTTATCGAGATTTCTGAATTTAACTTGAAGTTTTTTTAAATCTACCAAAATATCAATCTCCCATCCTAAATATACATTAATTATAACATATACTTCATTTAAAGGGAAAAAAATAACGGTAAATTTACCGTTATTTAGTTTATCTATTTTCTTTTTGCATTTGCTTTTTGACGAATTTTTTTAGAGATACTAGGTTTTACATAGAACTCTCTTTTACGAGCTTCTTGCAGGGTACCTGATCTAGAAACATCACGCTTAAATCTTCTTAAAGCGTCTTCGATTGATTCGTTTTCTTTAACTACAGTTTTTGCCATCTTTTGGTCCCTCCTTTCACTCTATATTTGCCTTTTTTATAATAACAAAATATATTAAGAATGTAAAGGGATTTCCTAAAAACGTTAGTTTTTAGTTAAAAAGTAGTCAATTATGCAGTTATATGATAAAATATTACTAAGCAAGGTGGTGATATTATGAGTTTTGATAGTCTTATTCAATGGGTAACAGAGAATCTAATAACTGCAATTATTGTTGGCGCTGTAGTTATCTTTATCTTGTTTAGGTTATTTAGAACTGCTCGTATGTATCTAGGAATGAAAAGTTATGTTAAAAAGGCCAAAAAACAGGATAGAAAGAAATTTAATGGTCTTGTATTAGTTGATAAGATTTCTAAGAAAAGAAAAAAGGAAACAAATGCTTTTAATAAGCTCCGTGGTGGGGCTAAAAAGAAAGTACGTAAATATTTGACCCATAAATTCGATGAGTTACCTGTTTTTACGAAGTATTCTCATGGTAAGTTATTGAAAAGATCGAAGGAAAAATTAATTATTATTATTAAAAATGAAAGAAAAACATTGCGCAAAATCAGAATGAAAAAAAGCATTAAACAAGTAATTGATGTTACTAATAAATATCAATGTTTAGATGAAATGATTACATTCTTACATAATCTACCAGATGCAATATTAGACCAACAAGAATATGATATTTATGCTGGTGATGAGGACATTTTGATTACATATGCAATAAAATAAGTTAAAACTTTGAGTTTTAACTTATTTTTTTTACGATTAAATTACGATATGTTGGTGTTATCATCTCACAGTTTACTACTGTATTATGCAATGATTCATTTTTGCTTGTTTTAACATATATATATGTGTCTGAATGACCATAAGTGTACTGCTTATCAGAAGTTTCAAATATTACACTTAATTCGTTATTTGCCTGTTTGTTTATATAGTCTTGAGCAAGTTTATCATTAAGTGTTAATAATTGATTAACTCGATAACTTTTCACTATACCATTAATCTGGTTTTTCATTTTACCAGCAGTTGTTCCACTCCTTCTTGAGTATGGAAATACATGTAGTTCACTAAATGCAATTTCTTCAATAAAATCATACATCTCATTAAATTCTTCATCTGTTTCCCCTGGAAAACCTACTATTACATCAGTTGTTATAGCGATATTGGGAATAATAGCTCTTATATTAGTAATCATATCTTTAAATTCTTGTTTATTATATTTTCTTCGCATTTGTTTTAAAACATGTTCACTACCACTTTGTAATGGAATGTGAAGGTGCTTGGCAAACTTATCACTTGATGAGATTAAATGTAATATATCATTAGATAATTCATTTATTTCAATAGACGATATTCTTATACGATGTAGGTTTTCTATATTATTTAAATCCTCTAATAAATCATAAAACGAATAATTATCTAAATCTGTTCCATAGCCACCAGTGTGAATACCAGTAAGGACTATTTCATGATAGTTGTTTTTTACTAAGTTTTTTGCTTCATTGATAATTGAATCTTTATCTCTTGATCTTACTGGTCCTCGGGCAAAGGGAATAATGCAATAACTGCAAAAATTATTACATCCATCTTGTATTTTAAGAAATGCACGAGTATTTTCTGTGAAATTAGTAACATGAGTTTCATCAAATACACGATATTTAGAAACATCTGTAACATTTTTTATTTTAGTTCTTTCTCGTAAGGCAGTTTCTACTAAATCAATAATTTGTTCACGATGTTTTGTACCTATTACAATATCAACACCATCTATTTCATAAACAGTATCTGGATCCATCTGTGAGTAACATCCCATAACAGCGATGACACTTTCAGGATTCTTTTTAATTAGTTTCCTAATTGCCTTTCGGCTTTTAGAGTCACCTGAATTTGTTACAGTACAAGTATTTATTACATAAACATCAGCGTATTCATCAGGTTTAACTCTTTTATATTCCTTATCCTTAAATAGTTCCCAAATACTCTCGGTTTCATAGGTATTAACTTTGCAACCCAAAGTGTAAAAGGCAATTCTCATTTTACTCACTCATTTCATATACATAACTAAGTACACTTAATATATAGCTTGAAGCAGTTTCACTTCGTAAAATTCTTTTTCCTAAGCCAACAGTGTAGGTATTATTAAATGACTCAAGTTCGGCAATTTCATTTTCTGTGAAACCACCTTCTGGTCCGATAATAACTAGTATTTTATTATACTTTTTTTGTAATATTGTTCTTAAATTATTACTTTGATTTTCCTTTTCATATGCGATTAAAACAACATCATAGTTTAAGAAGTCTAATTCTTTAAGTTTATGAATACTTAAGACATTTGAACGTTTGTTCCGATGTGATTGCTCACTGGCTTCTTTAGCTAGTAAGTTCCATCTATCAATTTTTCTTGATTGTTTATTTGCATCAATTTTAACAATTACGTTTTTAGTTAATATTGGAATAATGTTGTTAACACCTAACTCTGTACTTTTTTGAATCATGTATTCAAATTTGTCTCTTCTTATAAGACTTTGAGCGATGTCTACTTGGACGAGTAAATCTTTACTTTCAACTTCCTGTTTTAAGTTTACTTTTACAATTTTGTTACCGTAGGCAACAATTTCACTTATTAAGCATATTCCTTCTTCATTACATACTATTATATAATCATTAACTTTGTGTCTCATCACATTCTTAATATGATGAAAATCGTTACCTTCTAGTAACGCTGATTTATTTTCATGATTGAATTTTTTTATAAAGTACCTTTGCATCTAATCACCATTTTCATTATATCATACAAGAAAAAAGTTTCAGAATACTGAAACTTATTATTTTAAGAATTTTTTGAATTTTTTAAATAAATTATCGTTTGCCAAATTAGTATTACCTAATTGATCGAATAGTTTAGTTTGTTGTCGTGTCAAGTTAGTTGGTGTTACTACACTAATAACTACATGTTCATCCCCAGCACGTTTTGTTCTAACGTTTGGCACACCTTTAGCTCTTAGTCGGAATGTTGTACCGCCTTGTGTTCCCGCAGGAATTTTTAGTTTTACATTACCATGTGGTGTTGGAACTTTGATTGTATCACCTAGAGCTGCTTGTGAGAATGTTATTGGTACTTGGATGACGATATCATCACCGTGTCTTTCAAAGAATTCATGGGGTTTAACGTTAAACAGAATATATAAATCTCCTGCTGGTCCACCATTATGTCCTTTGTTTCCATAACGTTCTAAACGTATTTGCTGTCCTGTATCAATACCTGGAGGTATTTTTACTTCAACTTCTTTATTTGTTGATTCAATTCCCTCACCATGACATGTTACACATTTTTTGGTTATTTCTTTTCCTGAACCTTTACAAACAGGACAAGCTGTTTGAGTTCTTGTTCTTCCAAATAATGATTGTTGTTCAACAATGACACTACCTTGCCCATTACATCTCGTACAAGTTTTTACATCATTCTTAGAATGAGCACCAGTTCCATGACATGTGTGGCATTCTTCGTGTACTGTTACTCTGATTTTTTTCTTCGCACCGAAAACAGCTTCTTCAAAGCTTATGTTCATACGGCGTTGCATATCTTGTCCTTTACGGCGTTGATTAGCTCTTTGAGCTTGTCCACCACCAAAGAAACTTGAGAAGATATCATTGATATCGAAGTCAAAACCTCCACCAAATCCTTGGGAATTAAAACCAGCCCCATTGTTGGCTTGATGTCCAAAACGATCGTATTGCGATCTTTTTGTAGTATCGCTTAATACTTCGTATGCTTCTTGAACTTCTTTAAACTTTGCCTCAGCATTATCTTCTGTTGAAACATCTGGATGGAACTTCTTTGCTAAAGTACGATATGCTTTTTTTATTGATGCGTCATCAGCTGTTTTTTCAACACCTAGGACGTCATAGTAATCTCTTTTATCGCTCATTTGTCATCACCTCTAATCATAAAGATAAGAAGCAGGTTCACTGCTTCAAATCTTATTAGTCTACTTCTTCAAAATCTGCATCAACTACTGTATCATCTTGTGATGATTCAGTTGGTTCTTCTGGTTGTCCAGCTTCTTGTTGTGCTTGTTGTGCTTGTTGATATGCTTTTGTAGCTAAATTTTGAGCTGACGTGTTTAATGCTTCTTTTTTAGCTTTAATATCTTCTAAATCTTTTCCTTTTAGTGCTTCTTCAAGGTCTTTGATTTTATCTTCTGCTTCTAGTTTTTCTTCATCAGTAACTGTTTCACCTAAATCAGTGATAGCTTTGTTAGTAGCGAAGATTAATTGATCAGATTCGTTGCGAAGTTCCGCTTCTTCTTTCATTAATTTATCAGCTTCTGCGTTTTCTTCTGCTTCTCTAACCATTCTTTCAATATCTTCATCAGTAATTCCACTACCGTTTTGGATTGTGATTGATTGTGATTTTCCAGTTCCTAAGTCTTTTGCTGCTACATGTACGATTCCGTTTGCGTCGATATCGAATTTAACTTCGATTTGCGGTACACCACGTGGTGCTGGTGGAATGTCTGTTAATTGGAAACGTCCTAATGTTTTATTTTGAGCCGCCATTGGTCTTTCACCTTGTAATACATGTAAGTCTACTGCTGGTTGGTTATCAGCAGCTGTACTAAATACTTGTTGTTTTGATGTAGGAATTGTTGTATTTCTTTCAATTAATTTAGTAAATACTCCACCTAAAGTTTCAATACCTAGTGATAATGGTGTAACGTCTAATAATAATACGTCTTTCACATCTCCACTTAATACTCCACCTTGAATTGCAGCACCCATAGCCACTACTTCATCAGGGTTTACTCCTTTATTCGGTTCTTTTCCTAATTCTTTTCTGATTGCATCTTGAACAGCAGGTATTCTCGTTGATCCACCAACTAATAATACTTGGTGAATATCGTTTTTAGTCATAGAAGCATCTTTAAGTGATCTTCTAACTGGCCCCATTGTTTTTTCTACTAAATCATGAGTTAACTCATTAAATTTAGCTCTTGATAATGTTTGCTCTAAATGGACAGGTCCGCTTGGCCCAACACTAATGAATGGTAAAGATATGTGTGCTGATGTAATACCACTTAAATCTTTTTTAGCTTTTTCAGCAGCATCTTTAAGTCTTTGCATTGCCATTTTGTCAACACTTAGGTCTACTCCAGTTTCTTTTTTGAATTCTTTTACTAAGAAGTCCATGATTTTATGATCAAAATCATCTCCTCCTAATCTGTTATTTCCTGCAGTTGATACTACTTCAAATGTTCCATCAGCTAGTTCTAAGATTGAAACATCAAATGTTCCTCCACCTAAGTCATATACTAATACTGTTTGTGTTTTGTCTGTTTTATCAATTCCGTATGCCAATGCTGCTGCAGTTGGTTCATTGATAATACGTTTTACTTCTAATCCGGCAATTTTACCAGCGTCTTTTGTCGCTTGACGTTCTGCATCGTTAAAGTATGCAGGAACCGTGATTACTGCTTCAGTTACTTTATGTCCTAAATAATCTTCAGCTGTTTTCTTTAAGTTTTGCAATATCATTGCACTGATTTCTTGTGGTGTATATGTTTTATTGTTTACTGATACATTTTCTTTTGTACCCATTTTTCTCTTAATTGATGACACTGTGTTAGGGTTTGTGATTACTTGACGTTTTGCAACTTCCCCAACTTGGATTTCTCCATCTTTAAATGCTACTACTGATGGTGTTGTTCTTGCACCTTCTGCGTTAGCGATTACTTTTGACTCTGTACCTTCCATTACTGATACACATGAGTTTGTTGTTCCTAAATCAATTCCGATAATTTTTCCCATTATTTTCACTCCTTGTTATTCACTTATTTTTACAATTGCAGGTCTAATGACTCTGTCTTTAAACATATATCCTTTTTGTAATACTTCAAT
>CBFCWG010000017.1:0-34031 GCA_965601565.1 uncultured bacterium
CAAGTTGCAATTCTTACAAAAGAAATTGAAGAATTAAACGAGCATTTACAAATTCATAAACATGATCATCATTCAAGACGTGGTTTACTTATGAAAGTTGGACACAGAAGAAACTTACTAAAATACTTAGCTAGAAAAGATGTTGAAAGATATCGTACATTAATTAAACGTTTAGGTTTAAGAAGATAAGTAAACTAAAAGCACTCATCGAGTGCTTTTTTATTTTTTTAGGTTAGTTGATAATTACTGTATTTCAGTGTAACGAATATTGCCTAGGTATAGTATAATAATATAGAGGAGTTGATAAACATGACTAAAGAGAAAAGACTAAAAACACTTCAAAATGTGGGAATTATAACACTAGTATTAATATCAATGTATTATATTAATGAACTATTTGGCTCACAAATAACTGTCTTTAGAGCAGCAGTTAATACAATAGTAGTACCATTTGGAATAGCGTTATTCCTAAGTTACTTATTACAACCATTAGTAACACTACTAGAGAAAAGATTTAAAATTAAATATCGGATAGTGACTATATTAATCGTATTTATAGTAGTAATAGTTGCGATGTCTGGTTTCTTATATTTTGTTGGGATAATAATTTATGATCAAGGAGTATCCTTTATTAATAATGATTTAGATAATATCATTGTTTGGTTTAATGAACTTATCGCAAACAATCCGGAAATAGAAGAAGGATATAATACGATAGTTGATCTAATCAATTTTGAAAATGCAACACCTGTGATATTTAACGCAGTAAATATCATTAGAAGCATTGGAGGAATTGTTGTAATTATTGTTTTGATTCCAGTGTTTTTATTCTTCTTACTAAAAGAAAAACATACAGTATTTACTGGTATTGTTAGTGTTATACCTAAAAAATACCAAGTACATGTAAAAGAATTAGGTACAAGAGCGAACGATGTAATTCAAAAATATTTTAGTGGTAGATTCCTAAGTATGTTCATTATGTCGATTATTTTAACTATAATGTTTTTATTGTTTGGATTCAACTTTGGACGTAGCATATTCTTTGGATTTGTTTTAGGATTCTTAGATATTATTCCATATATTGGTGGTTTTATCGGATTATTATTGCCAATCCTTTACTCTTTTACAATCGCAAGCAGTCTACCTTTAGGAAGTTGGACATTTATTGGCTTGATTGGAGCTAATGCAATATTACAAGCGTTCCAAGGAAACGTCTTACAACCATATATAATGGGTAAAGAGGTAAATCTTCATCCATTACTAGTCTTAACAAGTTTTATATTCTTTGGTGCTTTATTTGGTATAGCAGGAATCATATTAGCGATTCCAATTACAGGTATCTTAAAAACAACGGCTCAATATTTTAATGAGTTAAAAGAGAAAGAGGAAAATGCAAAAAAGAAGGTAAAAATACAACCTAAAAAGCAAGTAAATTAAAAGCGAATTTATCGCTTTTTTTTATGACCAAACAGTCGTGAAAACACTTTCTAAGTAAACAAAAAAAATAAATGTTGACAAAGGCAAAATTCAAGTATATTATATGGGCTATCAAAACGAAAAAAATTAAAGAAAAAGAGGTGTTTATGATGAGTGGAATTGTATTGTATTTGTTAATCTTTATTGTTAAAGTTTTTGAAGTTAGTTTAGCTACCTTAAGGATCGTGTTAATAACAAAAGACGAACGAATAAAGGGCGCAGCTATAGGGTTTTTTGAAGTGATTATTTGGGTGCTTGTTGTAAGTGCCGTCTTGCAAAACATTACTGAAGATCCTTTTAAAATTGTCGTCTATGCTTTAGGATTTGCCGTTGGTAATTACGTTGGAAGTTTGTTGGAAAACAAACTGGCAATTGGTGTAACAAATATTGAAGTAATTGCCCATAAAAATCATGGTAAAAGATTGGCAAAACATTTACGAGGAAATGGATTAGCAGTAACAAGTGTGAACGCATATGGTATGAACGATAAAAGAGAGATACTTTATTTGCATGTTCCTAGGAAACAAGTAAAACAAACTGTTAATAAAATTAGAACATTCCAAGAAGATGTTGTAATAACAATAAATGATATTAAACCTGTATATGGTGGATACAAATTACACAGAAAATAGTGATGACTTCAGTCGTCACTATTTTTCTTTTATTATATATATGAAAAAAACGTCGTTAAAAACTATCTTTTTTATAAAATATATGGTATTATTGTAAACTGGAAAAAACAAAAGAAGAGAAAAGAGGAAATTAAATGAGTAATGTGAGATTATTCGAACTAGATTTCGATGGAAGAAAACTAGTTGTTGAAACAGGAGAAGTAGCTAAACAAGCTGCTGGTGCTGCAATCATTAGATATAATGATACTGCGGTATTAAGCGTTTGTGCTATCGGTAAGAAACCGGCAACTGCTAACTTCTTTCCATTAATGGTGTTATACCAAGAAAAAATGTATGCTGCAGGGAAAATCCCTGGTGGATTCTTAAAAAGAGAGGGAAGACCAAGTGATAATGAAACACTAACTTCAAGACTTATTGATAGACCTATCAGACCGCTATTCCCAAAAGGATTCAAATATGAGTTACAAGTAATTAACCAAGTAATGAGTGCAAACACTGACTTCAGTCCAGAAATGACTGCAATGTTTGGTTCAAGTTTAGCACTTGGAATTAGTGATATTCCTTTTGAAGGACCAATCGCTGGTGTAAATGTTGGACGTGTGGATGGTAAATTTATCGTTAACCCAACATTGGAGCAAATGGAACTAAGTGATATCGAGTTAACTATCGCTGGTACTGCTGATGCAATCAACATGGTTGAATCAAGTGCTAAAGAAGTTAGTGAAGAAGATATGTTACAAGCTATTATGTTTGGACATGAATGGATTAAGAAATTAGTTGCATTCCAAAAAGAAATTATTGAAGCAGTTGGGAAACCAAATGGTGATTATGTAATCAAAGTAGTAGATGAAGATCTTAAAAATGAAGTAACTAAATTAGTTGGTGCTGAATTATTAGAAGCAGTACGTATTGAAGAAAAATTAGCTCGTGGTGAAGCGACAAGCTCATTAACTGATAAAGCTGTAGAACACTTTGAAACTGCTAATAAAGATATGGACAAAGATGATTTAAGAGTATTACTAGATGACGTTAGAAATGTATGTAGTTCAATCGTACAAAACGAAATGCGTCGTTTAATTAGTGAAGAAAAAGTAAGACCTGATGGTCGTAATCTAAGTGAATTACGTTCATTAGAATCAAAAATTGATATGTTTGTAAGAACTCATGGTTCTGCTATGTTCACACGTGGACAAACACAAGCATTAGCTTTAACTACATTAGGTAGTTTAAGTGAACACAAAAAAATTGATGGTATGGATGACTTAGAGAAAAAAACATTTATGCTACACTATAACTTCCCACAATATTCTGTAGGTGAAGTTGGACGTTATATGAGTGCTGGGCGTCGTGAAATTGGTCATGGTATGTTAGGTGAAAGAGCGTTACGTCAAGTAATGCCTACAGAAGAAGAGTTCCCTTATACTGTACGTGTTGTTTCAGAAGTACTGGAATCAAACGGAAGCAGTTCACAGGCAACAATCTGTGCTGGTAGTATGAGTTTAATGGCTGCTGGTGTACCAATCAAAGCTCCTGTAGCTGGTATCGCAATGGGATTAATAAAAGAAGGAGACTTCTATAGTATCCTAACTGATATTCAAGGTATGGAAGATCATTACGGAGACATGGACTTTAAAGTAGCAGGAACAAGTGAAGGTATCACAGCATTACAAATGGATATCAAAATCGCTGGTTTAAGTGAAGAAATTATGCGTGAAGCTTTAGAACAAGCAAGAATCGCTAGATTAGAAATTCTTGAAAACATGAATGCTTGTATCGATACTTCAAGAGAGCAAGTTTCAGAACACGCTCCAAAAGTAAGACTATTAACGATTGATCCAGATAAAATCAGAGACGTTATTGGTCCTGGTGGAAAACAAATCACTCAAATCATTGAACAATGTAACGACGTTAAAATCGACATTGAGCAAGACGGTAGAGTTACAATTATGCATACTAATTACGTAGATATCGAAAAAGCAATTAAATTAATTGAAGATATTACACGTGAAGCTAAAAAAGGTGAAGTATACTCAGGTAAAGTAGTAAGAGTAGAAAAATTCGGATGTTTCGTTCAATTATGGCCAGGTACTGACGGATTATGTCATATTTCTAAATTAGCACACGAAAGAGTAGCTAAAGTAGAAGATGTATGTAACGTTGGTGACGTTATTACTGTAAAAGTAATTGGAATTGACGACAGAGGACGTATCGACTTATCTAGAAAAGATACATTACCTAAACCAAAAAGAGTTGAAAGACCTAAAAAAGAGTTCAGTAAAGAAGAACCAAAAAAAGAAGAAAAGTAATATGATATAATAGATGTACAGGAGGATATTATGACAAAAGATAACAATGAAATAATATGTCACTGTGCAGAAATTAGATATAATGAAATCTTAAACGCCATTAATAATGGTGCACACACAGTAGAAGATATTAGTGAAATAACAGATGCAGGTATTGCATGTGGTTACTGTATCGAGGGAATTGAAGAGATTTTAGAAACTGAATTAAAAAAATAATAACTGGGCAATCGAGCGGAAATGTTAGGAAAGTCCATGCTAGCACAAGCTGCGATGCTTGTAGTGTTTGTGATAGAGGAAAAAATAACTCTATGCACACTTACGTGTGACGGCTGAGAACCCACCTGTTAAATGGTGGTAGTATCTTTAAAAGTGCCACAGAGACGAGCTTGGTAGGAAACTATCAAGGTGGAACGGGTAAACCCCTCAAGCTAGAAACCCAAACTATGGTAGGGGCACTTCTAATCGGGAACTGAACTGAAAAGAAGCTGTAGTAATACAGAGATAAATGATTGCCACCTTCGGGGACAGAACATGGCTTATAAGTTATTATTTCAAAAAAAGAGATGGAATTTTTCCATCTCTTTTTTTAGTTTAATAGTACTTATAATCAATATTTCTAACATACACCTTGTTCATCATTCCTTTCTTCCTATTAATTTTACCTATAGGAAAAAAATTCACCATTTCAGAAAAACCATCACGCTTCTTAATCTGAATTCTATCTTTTTTTACCTCATATATCTCGTTAATCTTATACTCAATAAAATGTTCTGGTGGATCGGAAAAATACCTTCTTAATATTAAATCAACTAATTCATATTCCATAATGAAATCTAATGTAACTGCCAAGTCATATAAGAAAAATTGTGGCACATTTTTGACATACTCCTCAATCCCCCCCACTTCCATATATTTCTGAAAAGTATGAATATGCATCCATATTACCAAAGGAAGCTGCATACTAATTACTTTTTTTCTCATTTTAAAAACATTCTTGTCTTTTATATGGTTAGTTATAAATTTAAAGAGTAGTCTCTCAAATTCAGCTTCAGCAATTGCTTCAGTGTAGTACTCTTGATATATAAATTGAATATATTCAATTTTCTTCCTTTTCCTAAACATAACAATTCCTCCCTTTACATATTTTCTATCATTATAACATAAAGTAATAATTAAACTAATTTCAATAAAAATTTAATAATAACATGATATAATATTGAGAAAGGTAATATAGAGAACCCCAAAGTGTAGTTATAGACTGGAGATAAATCATGAAAAAAATAAAAAGACCTATCCACAGATTAACATTAGAAGAGTATACTGGCGTTATCAAATTGCCTGAAGATACTGACATTATTGATTACTCGTCTTTTTTAGATAAAGAGTTATTAGATAAAGAGAAGTATCGTATAGTATTTGATGCATGTAAGTTTGAAAAAACAACATTCAATAATAATACTTTTTTGAGAAGTGAGTTTATTGATTGTAAGTTTACTAATTGTGATTTATCAAATAACACTTTTACCAATTGTACATTCATTCGATGTGAATTTGTAAATTGTAAAATAATTGGGAGTCACTTTATTGAAAGTTATTTAGATAATGTATTAATCAGTAACTCGATTGCGGAGTATATTGATATCGCAAACTCCAAACTTAAAATCGTGTCAATCAAAGAAACAACATTGGAAGAATCAAATTGGTTTGAAAATGAGATTGATGGTATTGAATTTAGGCAAAACAATCTAACAAAAGCCACTTTTTTTAAAACGCCAATGAAGGATTTGGATATTTCAACATGTGAAATCGAAAAACTAAGAATTGATCATATAAGTATTAAAGGTCTTATTATAGCTTCGTGGCAAGCAGAAGCATTCTGTCATTTATTAGGAATCCAAGTAAAATAAAAAAGCACTCATTGAGTGCTTTTTGTTTATCCAACTACATTATCTTTACTAAATGAACTTTGTTGGAATCCTGTTTTTATCTGGAAGTATCTTTGATTATTTAATGCTATAAAGCGTAATATACTTCTTATAAAATAACCACCATAGATCACCGCAACAAACATAATAACAATGATTGCAAAGAATAGGCTATCATTCCCCCATAATAGTAACTCATTTATAACACCAATCGCTATAAAATAATATATAACTGCCCCTAACCAATAAAGTCTTTGTTTAGGTAAAATTTTATGTTCCCAACGATTCGTAAATTTATAATCGTCTAATCTGTTTAAATATTTTTGGAAAAGAAAAATTCCAAGCATATTAACCACATCCTTTTCTTGTATTAATTATATCATACAGTATAATAATAAATGAGGTGATTTTGTGAAAATAATTATATCTCCAAGTAAAACAACAACATTGCAAAATTCTGTGTATTTAGAAGATAAAAAATTATTATTTCCCAAACAACATAAAAAAGTATTAGCACAACTTCGAAAACTTAATAAAACAGCATTAGGAAAAGCATTAAACATCAAAGGTGATATTCTTAATAACACATATAGTAATATTAAGAACTACAATAATTTAGATTCATATCATGCTTTTCCTAGCTTCAGTGGTTTAGTCTTCTTTAATTTGGACAAAAAATCATATTTAATAGATGAGTATAACTATATTGATAACCATCTTCGAATTCTAGATGCATTGTATGGGGTTTTAGAACCAGGTACACTAATAAAACCATATCGTTTAGACATGAAAGCTAAACTTGAAATCAACTTATATAAACATTGGAATATCAATGATTATTTTAAAGATGAGTTAGTAATCAACTTAGCATCTACTGAGTTTAGTAAAATGGTTAATCAACCAATGATTAATATCAACTTCTTACAAAAGAAGAACGATAAATTTATTAATCAGGCAACATATTCGAAAATGGCTCGGGGTTTATTCCTTGATTATTTAATAAAAAATAAGATAGAAAATGTTTCAGAAATGAAGTTATTTAGTTTCGATAACTATCAATTTAATCCTGAACATAGTGATGAATTTAATTTAACATTTACAAGATGACTAAATTTGGGGATTTTTATTGATTTTAGCACCTAAATAATGTAAAATAAACTAGCGTTAAAATGGAGGTGATTTTATGAGTAAAAAAATAAACTTTGATGATTTAAGAAAACGCCAAAAACAAATAAGAAACTTTAGTATTATTGCTCATATTGATCACGGTAAAAGTACCTTAGCAGATCGTATCTTAGAACAGACTGATACAGTTAGTTTAAGAGATATGAAAGCCCAACTTCTCGATTCAATGGATATTGAACGAGAACGTGGAATAACAATAAAATTAAATGCAGTTGAAGTTAATTATAAAGCGAAAGATGGTAAAGATTACATCTTTCATTTAATCGATACACCAGGTCATGTCGATTTTACATATGAAGTATCAAGAAGTTTAGCGGCTTGTGAAGGTGCTATTTTAGTTGTTGATGCTGCACAAGGAATTGAAGCTCAAACATTGGCTAATGTTTACTTAGCTCTAGATAATGACTTAGAAATATTACCTTTAATCAATAAAATAGATTTGCCAAGTGCTGATCCTGAAAAAGTAAAACATGAAATTGAAGATATTATTGGATTAGATGCAAGTGATGCTGTTTTGGCAAGTGCTAAAGAAGGTTTAGGAATAAGTGAAATATTAGAACAGGTAGTAGAACATATTCCGGCTCCTACTGGAGACCCAGAAGCACCTTTGAAAGCATTGATTTTTGATTCATATTTCGATGCATATCGTGGGGTAATCCCTTCAATAAGAATAGTTGATGGTACAGTTAAAAAAGGTGATAAAGTTAAAATGATGGCAAGTGGTGCTGTTTATGAAGTTGTTGAAGTTGGCGTTACAACTCCACAAGAGATTAAACGTGATTATTTAGCTCCTGGTGATGTTGGATTTTTAACTGCTTCAATTAAAGATGTTGGTAATGTTCGTGTTGGTGATACTATTACTAGTGTTCCGAACAATGCTTTAGAACCATTACCTGGTTATAGACAGTTAAACCCAATGGTATTTTGTGGTTTGTACCCAATCGATTCTGGGCAATATAATGATTTAAGAGAAGCCTTAGATAAATTAAAATTAAATGATGCTTCCTTAATTTTTGAACCAGAAACTTCACAAGCTTTAGGATTTGGATTTAGAATTGGGTTCTTAGGATTATTACATATGGAAATAATTCAAGAAAGAATTGATCGTGAGTTCAATATCCCAATTATCGCAACAAGTCCTAGTGTTATTTACAAAGTGTATATGACTGATAATACAATGGTAAAGGTTGATAACCCATGTGATATGCCCGTTATCCAAAAAATAGATTATATAGAAGAACCTTACGTTACAGCAACGATAATGACTCCCGAGGATTATGTAGGTGTAATCATGGAACTTTGTCAGAATAAACGTGGTATCTTCCAAAATATGCAATATATAAGTGATAACCGTGTTCAGTTAACATATGAAATGCCTTTATTAGAAATTGTTTATGATTTCTTTGATCGTTTAAAAAGTGGTACTAAAGGTTATGCTAGTTTTGATTATGAGTTTAGTAACTACCAAAGAAACAAACTTGTAAAAATGGATATCCTATTAAACGGAGAAATCGTAGATGCTCTTAGTACAATTGTCTTTGAAGATTTTGCATATAAACGAGGTAAAGCTATAACAGAAAAACTAAAAGAAATCATCCCTAGACATATGTTTGAAGTACCTATTCAAGCAGCAATCAATACAAAAATCATCGCAAGAAGTACAATTAGTGCAATGCGTAAAAACGTATTAGCCAAATGTTATGGTGGAGATATTTCTCGTAAAAAGAAATTATTAGAAAAACAGAAAAAAGGTAAAAAACGAATGAAAGCAGTAGGTAATGTAGAAATACCACAAGAAGCTTTCCTAAGTGTATTATCATTAGATGAATAATATTAAAGACTTGTCAGTTATGATAGGTCTTTTTTTTCTTACATATAGTTTTTGATTATGATATAATAAAGATATAAATCTATGAGGGATATTTATAAATACACAAAACTCGTTGATTTGTGTATTTTTTTGAGGAGGATAATCATGACGAAAATAATTAGTTTTATACTTGTATTACTTTCAATTGTAGTTTTCACAGGATGTGAAGAAGTACCAGAAGTAAATAATGCCCCTGTAATTACTGGACAAACTTCTATTGTTTTATCAATTAACACAGATGCTCCAGACTGGTCTAGTTACGTAACTGTTCTTGATGAAGAGGATGGTAGTATAATAGTTGATGAAAGTATGATAGAATCAAATGTTGATTTTTCAACACCGGGAATGTATGAAGTTGTTTATACGGTTTTAGATAGCGAAAGTCTTTCTGCTGTACATACAATGGAAGTCGAAATAGTCGATGACCGCGAGTATACATTTGAAATAATAGGTGAGGATGTAATAACTATTGAAGTCTATGACACTTATACTGATCAAGGTGCATCTGCAAAAGATGCTGATAATCTAAATGTTAGTGTTGCAGTTGATAATCAAGTTAATACGAATGTTTTAGGAACATATTCTGTAACATATACTATGAATGGTTATAACCATACACTTGTCAGAACTGTTCATGTTGTAGATACTACAGCTCCAGAATTAATCATTCATACTAAAACAATCTCTGTGCATACTGAAGATGTTGATTGGAGTGCAGACATAAATTATGGTACTGATAATTATGATACAGAACTTGAATACAGTGAAGTAGAGGATAACGTTATATATGGAATAGAAGGTACATATTTAGTCACTGTAAGTGCTGAGGATAATAGTGGAAACAGTACTAACGCTTTATTCTTTGTAATTGTTGCTACTGATATTTATAGTAACCCTACGGGTGTTTATGATTTTAGCGATGCACCAGCAGAGTTAAGACATCAATTCTTTGCAGCAGCTGAAAGGTATTTACTTGAAACATTAAGTGGGGGAATTCCCCTTTATACCAATAATGGTCATCTTATTCATAGTCCTAGATTAGTCTTACCTTTTGATAGAAGTATCACATTACTAGGATATGGTAATCGTTTTGCGACAATGATTACAGATGATTCAATAGTTTTAATGTATGATGGAAGTTATGGAAACAGTGGTGAGTATACTTATCGTACAGCTAGTACAAATAACCCAACTACATATAATCACTTTATTGCAACTTCAAGTAGTGATTTTGAGTTCATGGATGAATATGTAGGTTCATTATATGATTTTGTCGTAAATGAAGATAAAAATGGATACGATGTCATTCCTATAATGGCAAGTTCTGACCCAATTGCGATAAATTCATCATTCACAACATATGGTGATGAAGAATCTACAACTTGGAAAATACCTATTAGAGAAGACATGGAATGGTCTTATTATAATAATGGAGAAGTTCCAAGTTATGTAACTGACAACACAATAACGTCAGAAGACTTTGTAGAATCAATCAAAATCGCATTAGATGAACACTGGTATAATGCTACAAATGGTCTTAATAACAATAATGTATCTACAAACATGATTGATGGATTAGAAGATTATATTGCTGGTGAGGGATCATGGGAAGATGTTGGTATCAAAGTAGTAGAAAATAATATTGAGTTTACTTTCATTAAAAATGTAGATTCATGGTTTGTAAAACAATGGTTAACATCAAACATTGTTTCACCAATAAATGTTGATATGTATAACGAGTTGGGAGATACTTACGGGACATCACCTCAAACAATTGCATACCATGGACCATACGTAATATCTGAGCAAATAGATGACACAGTAATTAAGTTTGAGAAAAATCCTAACTATGCAGTTCAGGAACTGGATTTCTTTACACATAAGACATTTCAAATAGTAGAAAATGATGAGGATGTTCTTCCATTATTTGTGCAAGGGAAACTAGACATAAGTGATGTAGATAACGATAATTATGAAGACTATGAAAATCATCCAAACTTAAAATCAATCCCCGGATCAACAACTTGGCGATTAAATATAAATGGTTTTGGAAGTATTAACAATCAAAACCAAGTGTTCCCTGATTCTACCTATATTCCAGAACCAATCTTGGCAAATGAAAACTTCAGGGAAGCTATGTATTTTGCCATTGACAGAAGGCATTTAGCTGAGGACATATTAAAAACTGCTTCACCATCAATGAACTATTATAGCGATGCATATTTAGTAGACGTTGAGTATGGTATACCATATCGTTATACAGATTGGGCTGATAGCGTTATGGATGGTATGTCGCCAGCTACTTATGGATTTAATGAAGCAGCAGCTCATGCTTTATTTATGATTGCAGTAGAAACAGAGATAAATAATGGTAATTATGTTGCTGGGACTGAGGAAAATCCAACTGTTATTGAAATTCAACTTGATTATTTTAGTAACTCAGAATCACAATTAGCATTATTTAATTACCTTGAACAAACATTTGAGAGCAATTTTATTGATGAAGAGAATTGGATTATAGTTGATATAATAGGTCAAGATAGAAGTTTTCCAGGAATATACTTCAATTATATAATGAATGCACAGTATGATTTAGCCATAGGTGGTATTAGTGGTTCTACATTGAACGCGGCATCACATTTGGATACTTTTGCATCAGACAATCGTGGCGGTTATACATTAAACTGGGGTATTGATACTACCCAACCAAATATATACATAGAATATGAAGATCCAATAACAGGTATTATACACCATGGGTATTGGTCATATGACGCAATAGAATTTGCATTAAATGGAGAAGTAATACTTGATAATGGAGCAATCTCTGCACCACCAAGTATAAGTAATCCAGTAATGGCACCAACTTCTTTAAGATTTTCAATTGCTGAGTATAACAACAGCAACTACACAAATATAACTTACACTTTAAAGTATTTTGACGTAGCAGAGAGGACATACTTAGATGTTGAAGGATATACAGATATTCCTGTAGAACCCGGATCAGTTACTATCAATAATTTGACTCCAGGTTTTATTGATTATCCAGCAAGACATAACGGTGATTATATTATCGTTATTGAATACACATCAGCATATAATCTTGATTTCGTAAGAGAGGCAATCTCTGATTCTATTATGCTTCCATCAACAATAGCTAGTGTTACAGATAATTCAACAGCCACGGAAATAGATGTTACATTAGTGTTAGACCCTGATTTTAATATAGGAATCGAGAGTGTTAAATTGTTATCAAGTAGTTATAATATTATTGAAACAGATAATATAACCCTATTTGGATTAAACATCAATATAACAGAATTAAGTAATGACACAAAGTACATTTTAGAGATAACCTATATTGATGGAACAGTTGACTATCTAATAGTAAATACTACTACATAAAATATTTCTACTCCAAGGACAATAATAAGAAAGAACTATCACATTTTAACCAATGAAGTTAGTTCTTTTTTTTGAAAATAATTGAACGAAATGTATTTTTTTAATAAATTTTATAATTTACATAGATAACCATATGCTTTTCACCTCTTTATTTGGCCATTTAGTAACATTTACACCAATATTTGTCTATCCTTATATTGGTATGTTATAATTATAGAGTCGATAAAGACAAAAGGAGGGTTTATATGTTAACTAGTATAATTAGTAATGCATACTTTTTTATAGCTATTGGGGCATCTGCATTCTTTATTCTACAATCAATTTTCACATTCATTGGTATTGGAGATAACTTTGAATTAGATGGAGATTTCGATGCAGAAGTAGATTTAGATGTAGATATTGCTGATGGTATTAATATGACAATGCATTTATTTACAATAAGAGGAATAATTAGTTTCTTTATGGTGTTTGGATGGACTGGGTTTATCTTAACTGACAGTGGTGAGTTAGGTAGCTTCGTTATATTCATTATCGCTTTAGCAACTGGTACTTTAATGTTATTCTTAATCGCTTTAGTATATTATTTCTTTGAAAAAATTTCACAAGAAGGTAATATTGATATTCGTGAGGCAATTGGAAAACAAGGAAGCGTATATATCCCAATCCCAAATCGTAATGATGGAATTGGGAAAATACAAATCATTTTAGGAGAATCACTTAAAACTTTAGACGCTATCGCTAAAGACAAGGCAATAACAACTGGTAGCCAAGTTAAAGTTGTAGGTATAATAAACGAAATGCTGGAAGTAGAAGAAATTAAAAATAAGGAGGAAAATTAATGGGTCCAGGAGCAATTATCGCATTAATTATTGCAGCTATATTATTCGTAGTTGTAGTGGCATTAGCATCACGTTACAGAAGATGTCCATCGGACAAGATCCTAGTAGTTTACGGGAGTGTAGGGAAAGGTAAAGAAGGAGCAATTAGAAGTGCAAACTGTATTCATGGTGGAGCACGTCTAGTATGGCCAGTTATTCAAGATTATAAGTATCTTGACTTAACACCAATGAGTATTGAAGTTAACTTAACAAACGCATTATCTAAGCAAAATATCCGTGTTGACGTACCTTCACGATTCACAGTAGCTATTTCA
The DNA here is from genome assembly GCA_965601565.1 of uncultured bacterium. Lineage (GTDB taxonomy): Bacteria > Bacillota_I > Bacilli_A > Izemoplasmatales > Izemoplasmataceae > Xianfuyuplasma. The sequence goes on from CBFCWG010000017.1 coordinate 13,953, forward strand.
ACAGAAACAGGAATCATGCAAAATGCAGCTGAAAGATTATTAGGTCTTTCGCATGACGCTGTTAAAGAATTAGCAAAAGATATCTTATTTGGGCAATTACGTTTAGTAATCGCAACAATGGATATTGAGGAAATCAATGCCGATAGAGATAAATTCTTAGCAAACGTAAGTAAAAACGTTGAGCAAGAACTTAAAAAAATCGGTTTAAAACTAATTAACGTAAACGTAACAGATATTCGTGATGAATCACAATATATCGAGGCATTAGGGAAAGAAGCTGCTGCAAAAGCAATCAATGATGCACGTAAGACAGTAGCAGAGAAAAATAGAGATGGGGCAATTGGTGAAGCCAACGCCCAACGTGACGAACGTACCAATGTAGCTTTGGCGAACTCGATTGCCGTTGAAGGTGAGAATAAAGCGAAAGTAACAATCGCCAACTCAGAAGCACTTCGTCGTGAAAGAGAAGCAGAAGCATTAAGACGTGCAACAGCATCTGAAAAAGTACAATCAGCCAAAGCTTTGGAAGAAGCATACTTAGCTGAAAAAGATGCAGAGCTTGGTCGTGCTGCAAGAGAACGTGCTACTAAGGAAGCAGATATCTTAGTACAAGCACAAATTAATAAGGAAAAAGTTGAAATTGATGCAGAGGCAATCGCTGAAAGAACTCGTCGTGAAGCACGCGGGGAAGCAGACGCTATCTTCTTCAAAATGAAAGCACAAGCCGATGGTATCAATGAAATCTTAACTAAGCAAGCTGCCGGATTTAATGACATCGTAAAAGCTGCTGGTGGAGATTCAAATAGTGCAGTATCATTAATGATCGCTGATAAATTAGAAAAAATCGTTGCTTCTCAAGTTGAGGCAATTAAAGGAATCAACATTGACAAAGTTACTGTATGGGACAATTTAGGTGGCGGAGGAGACGGAAAACCTGCAACTGCTAAATTCTTAAGTGGTATGTTATCTTCATTACCTCCACTACAAGATGTGTTTGATATGGCTGGTATGAATTTACCTGACATCGTAAATGTTAAAAAAGATAAAGAGGTTAAACCTGCTAAAAAAGCAGCACCAAAACCAAAAAAATTAGTAGAAAAAACTGAAGAAAAATAATTAAAAAAGAAGCCACGAAAGTGGCTTCTCCATTATAAGGGGGATTTATAATGCAGAAAGATCAAATTTTACGTCCACTTAATCAAACATTATATGAGCTACAAATAAGTAAATCATCACCATGGCAACGTATTGGTGGAAGTTTACTTGATGGAGTTATTGAAATAATCTTAGCAGTAATCTTTGTTTCTATCTTTCTTACTGGAAATTTAAGTGTCCAATCAGCACAAAAATTAATTGTTGTTAATCAAGTTATTTCGTTATTCTTAAATCTAGTAATTCCTATGTTTACAAGAGGACAAACACTTGGTAAAATGGCAGCAGGAACTAGAATTATCAGTGTTAATGGTAATGTTGGTAATGTTGTTTTATTCCTTGTAAGAGGAGCGTTTTTCAGTGTTTTAAGCTTAATAGGCTCTATTGAAGGAATGCAATTATTTATTAGTCTCGTTACACTTATCATTATTATTATCTGTGTAATTCAGTTATTTGCTGATGATAATACAAGAACTTTGCAAGATAGATTCGCAAGAACAATTGTAGTAGATGATAGTACTTGGCAATATTATCGAGGTAAAAAATTTCATAAGATAGACCATCCTGAGCGATATGAACTTGAAAAAGAACAACAGGATAAACATTATTATGATGAAAATGAAGAAACCGAGGATTCAAATTCTGAAGAAGAACAGAAAAAAGAGTATGATCCATTAGATGACTTTAACAATACAGAAGGAATGAATTAATCATTCCTTCTTTTTTTGACAAAAAAACTAATGATTTAACTATAATCAAATTAAATAGTATGGTAGAATAAAATTGAGGTGAATATTATGTTAACTAGTCTTTATATACATGTTCCTTTTTGCAATCAAATCTGTACATATTGTGATTTTCATAAAGAAATCGCTAAAGATAGCAAAAAAACAAGATATATATACAGTTTAAGAGAAGAGTTAAAACATAATAAAGACCTTTATTCAGAACTTGAAACTGTTTATATTGGTGGAGGTACACCATCAAGTTTAGACTTAAATCTACTAGAAATATTATTAAAAACAATTAATGACTTAATTGATATAAATAGAATAAAAGAGTTTACTATAGAAACGAATCCTAATGATATTAGTATTCAATTTATAAAACTGATTAAGAAATATAATATTAATCGAGTAAGTGTTGGAATTCAAACTTTTAGTGATAAGCATCTTAATTTTTTAGGTAGAACTCACTCAAAAACTGACATCTATCATTGTATAAATTTATTAAAAGAATATAATATACCTAACATTAGTGTAGATATGATATTTTCATTAATAAATCAAACAGTGGAGGAATTAGTAGCAGACATCAACGAAGTTATTAAACTAGATGTAAATCATATATCTTTTTACTCATTAATATTAGAAGAAAAAACCAAACTATATTATCTATATGAAAATAATAAAATAAGCATGAATAGTGAAGATTTAGAAGGAGTAATGTATAATAAAGTGATTAACACTTTGACAGATAATAATTATCTACATTATGAAATCTCTAACTTTGCAAAACCTGGTTTTGAATCTCTCCATAATAAGACATATTGGCTTAATAGAGAGTACTTGGGACTTGGTAGTGGTGCGCATTCACAGTACCAAAATAAACGTTTATATAATCCCCATAACGTAACACAGTATATTGAAAAAATCGAAAATAATGATTTTTCATTTCAAACTGAATATGAGTATGGTGGATTAGAAGATGAAATGATGTTAGGTTTAAGGTTATTGAAGGGAATCAATATTGATTACATAAATAATAAGTATAATATTGATTTACTCCTAAAATACCCTGAATTAAATGAGTTTATTGCCAAATCTATCTTAGTTATAGATAATGGCTATTTACATTTTACTCGTGAAGGTATTTTACTTGGAAATGAAGTATTTAAAATCTTTGTGGAGGTGTTATGATGTTACAACAATTATTGAAAGAGTATGAGTACTATTTAAAAATCACTAAAGGTTTAAGTCCAAATTCAATTAGTTCTTACGTTACTGATTTAAGGGAATATGTTGAGTTTCTTATTAAGAACTATGCGATCAAAGATCCAAATAGTATTACGAAACAACATATTCGTAATTTTGTTGCGCGACTTAAAAGAAAGCATAATACACCATCAAGTATTAGTCGTAAAATGAGTGCAATTAGATCTTATCATAAGTACTTACTATTAGAAAAACTAGTTCAGTCAAATGTTAGTTTAGGTGTAAGTTTACCTAAGAAACAGAAAAAACTACCAATAGTTTTAAGTGTTGAGGAAATTGACGCTTTAATGGTTGCAGCTGATGGTGATGAACCATTAGAACTTAGAAATAAGGCAATGTTAGAATTGTTATACGGTTGTGGCTTAAGAATTAGTGAACTTTTAGAACTACGTTTAGCTGATTTACATATCAATAGTGGTTTTATTAATATTTATGGTAAAGGTAATAAAGAAAGAATTGTACCGATTGGATTTGAAGCCGCCTATGCTTTAAAACAATATATCGATAAAGGGAGAACAATTCTAAAAAAAATCCCTGGTGATATTGTTTTTGTAAATACAAGAGGTAGTGAGATAAGTCGTGTTGGTTTTTATAAAGTATTAAAGAAACTAACGTTTAAAGCTGGAATTATGAAAGAAGTAAGTCCTCATACCTTACGTCATAGTTTTGCATCACATTTATTAGAAAATGGTGTTGATTTACGAGTAGTCCAAGAACTATTAGGACATGAAGATATATCAACAACACAAGTATATACACATGTTACAAAAAAACAGTTACAGAAAGTTTACGAGGAATTTCATCCCCGTGGAGGTAACAAGGAGGATTAATAATGTTTAAAAGAATATTTTTAATAGTAATTGATAGTGTTGGGTGTGGAGAATTAGAAGACGCTCATTTATTTGGTGATGTTGGTAGTAATACTATTAAACATATCAGTGAAGCCGCAGGAGGTATAACATTGCCTAATATGGAAAAACTTGGATATGGTCATCTTACAGAAATAAAGGGAGTAAAACCGATAAGTAATCCAATTGGCTATTATACAAAAATGAAAGAAATTAGTAATGGTAAAGATACCATGACAGGACACTGGGAGTTAATGGGATTAAAAATAGTTAAACCATTTAATACATTTACTGATACTGGATTCCCTGATGAGTTAATTAAAGAATTAGAAGAGAAAACAGGACGTAAAATTGTAGCAAATAAAGCTGCTAGTGGAACAGCTATAATTGATGAGTATGGTGAACACCAAATGAAAACAGGTGATTTAATTGTATATACTTCAGCTGATAGTGTTCTCCAAATCGCAGCACATGAAGATCCAGCATACGTTGGGTTAGAGGATTTATATAAAGCATGTGAGATTGCTCGTGAAATGACATTACATGGTGAATGGAAGCTAGGTCGTATTATCGCTAGACCATTTATTGGAGATAAAGCAGGTAATTTTACAAGGACAGCAAATAGACATGATTATGCATTAAAACCATTTGAAGATACAGCTTTAACTTATTTGAAAGAAGCGGGTTACGACGTTGTATCATTTGGTAAAATAAAAGATATATATGACGGTGAAGGAATCACCGATGCTTATAAACAAGTTTCTAATAAACACGGTATGGAAAACTTCATAGATTTTATGAATAAAGATTTTAATGGATTAGCATATTTAAACTTAGTAGACTTTGATGCATTATATGGACATCGAAGAAATCCTGTAGGTTACCGTGATGCTTTAGAGGAATTTGATGGACAACTGGGCGAATTAATGAGTAAGTTAAAAGACGATGATTTACTAATGATCACTGCTGATCACGGTAATGATCCAACTGCACCTGGTACTGATCATACGAGAGAATATGTCCCAATGTTAGCATACAGTCCAAGTTTACCTGGAGGTAAAGTAGATATCCGTGAATCATTTGCAGATATTGGCGCAACAATTAGTGAAAACTTTAAAACTAAACATGCTAAATACGGTGAAAGTTTCTTGAAAGATTTAAAATAGTGGATGAAGTAACAAAACTACAATCATCTAATAACTACTTTTATAAAAAGGTAATCCGTTTAGGATTACCTATTGCTTTATCACAACTACTAACTTCATTATTAGCCTTTATTGATACCGTAATGGTTTCAGGTTTAGGAGATAATGCTGTTGCTGCTGTAGGAATAGGAGCTAGCTTTTTCTTCTTAATGATTATGATTAACTTTGGATTAGTTAGTGGTTTGGCAATATTTTTTGCTCAGTTTTGGGGTACAAAAGATATCGATAGTATTCATAAAACATTTATTATAAGCGTTATTGCCTCAATGGTAGTTGCCTTTGCATTTTTTATTGTAGGACATTATTTTAGCGAACAAGTTATGGAATTTTATTTAAATTCAGAAGAAGTGGTAAATGAACTACTTGTTAAAAATATGGGAGTAAGATATTTAAAAATTGCATCATTCTCTTACTTCTTTACTTCTTTAACGTTCGTAATCATTATGTTGATGAGATCAGTTGAGCATGTTGTATTACCTCAAATAATATCTTTTGTTGTTGTATTAACAAATACTGGTTTGAACTACCTACTTATTCATGGTAGATTAGGATTTCCTAGTATGGGAATTGAAGGTGCAGCTACTGCAACTTTAATAAGTTCTGTATTTGGAGCAATAATGTTTGTCAGTTTTATGGTTACTACCCAAAATGAAGTATTCAGAATAAAAATAAGATTATATAAGGATATTACATCTGAGTTTATAGGTAAACTCCTAAAAAAAGCATTACCTGTGGCAATTAATGAAATGTTATGGGGCTTAGGTATGACAATGTACCTTATTGCCTTTGGATTTATTGGAGTGGAGGCAATCTCAAGTTATCAAATTGCTAATCAAGTAATTGGTATGGTTTGGGTAGTTAATGCTGGTGTTTCTAGTGCTTGTGCAATAATGTTAGGTAATAAACTTGGTGAAGGTAAAATAGAAGTAGCTAAAAATTGGGGGAAACGCTTTGTCAAATTAGCATTTGGATTCGGTGTTTTCCTAGGCTTAATCCTATTCATTGCAAGTCCTTATGTTCCTTTACTGTTTACTAATATTTCACCATTAGTTAAAGAGAATGTAACTTTGATTTTAATAGTATTTAGCTTCTATGTTCCAATCAAATTCACTAATGCAATCCATATTATTGGTACTCTGAGAAGCGGTGGCGATACAGTCTTTGCATTTATCGCAGAAGTAGTAGTATTATGGGGAATTGGTGTACCATTGGTTTTTATCTTAAGTATCTACACAGATCTTCAACTACATATTATTGTTGCTATTGTAAATGTTGAAGAACTTATTAAATTTATCTTTGTAAATACAAGATTTTTTACCTATAAATGGGCTAATAACTTAACAAATTAAAAAAGACCAACAAATGTTGGTCTTTTATTATGTTAACTATAGTATTCTATGTATTTTAAGTGCCTTAATCATGTTCAGATAAATAACTCCTATCCAATCATTTTTTGCATTTTCAAACTCTTTTTCAAATTGATACCACTGCCAATTAGGTTCAACACTTAACTCTTTAATTAGCCCAATACATCTAGTTAAATTTTCACCAAGTAGTTGCAATCTCGTATTAAGAAAATGGGGTTCAATAATATATATTTTATAAGGTTCCAATGAGTACTCGTCCCATTTATCAACACCTGCGTCTAGTTCTTTATTTACTAAAAGATGTAAACGATCATGGATCAAGTTTTGGACGTCTTCTTGAATATCATCATAAAACGATAATACACTCATTAATGTATGCATTCCTGCTTCCAGGAACTTATCAGAATTCACGTAATCTACTACTTTATTAATTAGCTTAGAGTAATTTAGATTTTTTATGTACTTACGATTCTTAAATAAGAAGCCAATGACTTCAGGATCAGGATTCCCAAATGGGAAGTTTTTCTCTAAATCATCAAAGTTCCACCAAATAGCACGTGGGTAATCATCAACTTCTTTGGTTACCATCAGGAATCTTTCTTTTTCCTCGTCATAACTATTCTCGTAAAATGTAACTATATCTTTTATTAAATCTTCTTTTAAGGATTCGTCGTGGATATAATCTAAAACATGAACAGCATAATCAGTAGCTACTACACTACTATTTGGCATTCTTACATCAGGTTCTAAACAATTCCCAAAACCTAAGTCCTCATTTTGATATTTTTTTAGTTCTGAAATAATCTCTTTGTCTTTATTCTCAAATAAAGATTGAATCATATAATACTCCAACATACGAGATTTTTCTTCTATTAAAGGTAATACATTTTCATATATGAACTTTTTATCTATCATAAAATCACTCCTTTATGGTTTAATTATATCATTAAGAACAGATATCAAGAAATAAAAAGAACGACTCAGTCGTTCTTTTATTAGATTTGTGATACAAATTTATCACTAGCTTCGTTAAGTGCTTTTTTTAGGACACGTTTATTCTTTCTAATGATTTCTCGTTTTTCTGCGTTTAACCCTCTTGAAGCATATCTTATATACTTTTTATATGGTTTAACCGCTTGCTTAATCCAAAGGTTAGTGTCTTTAACAACTTTTTTATGTTCATTAAGACGTTCTAACTTAAATTTAGATATGTTATTAATTTTTTCTTTACCTAGTTCTTTCTCTTTAGCTGCTAATTCAATATACTCAGTATTTATTTTTTCTTCGTTGCGGTAAAGATTTGCATTGTATAAATTTAAACGTTCTTGTTCTAGTTGTTTTTCAATATCTTGTTTACTACTCTCAACTTCGCTAGTTGTGTTTTTAATTGCTGTTTGAGTTTCTTCATGTAGTTTTTGCAACTCTTGTTGGTGATGAGATATTTTTTGCTTTTTAATTTCTTTTTGCTCATTACAGAATATCTCTGTTTCCTCATCTTTCGTCATTTCAAGTAAATTGTTTTTAGTATCCAAAATGATTTGATTTGGTTTAGCAATTCTTTCATTATATAGTTCATCTGCTTCTTTAATTGCTCCTTGTAATCTCTCATCGGCACTGCTGATTGCACTACTATTTAATAATGGCATAATACCGACAGTTTCTTCTGAATGATTCGTTTTTTCTATTAAATCATATTTTTCTCTTGTCTGGTGATATAAAGCTTCAAAAGCAGTAGTAGTTTGCTCTTTAAGAGCTAATGCTTCATTAATAGCCTGTTCAGCTCTTATTTCAGCTGCTGTTATAACTTTTTCATAACGTTTAATTTCTTCATCAAGGTTTTCACGACCTTCAATTTCATCAATCATCGCTTGATAACGATTTGTTAACCCATCTATTTGATTTTGAATTACTTGATTATCTTTTTTATCTGTGAAAAGTAGAAGTTTGTAGTTAAGATCTTCTAGTTTGTCATCTAACTCCTTGCGGATTTTAGATTTTTCATATTCATATTTCTGACGATAGTAATCAATCTTTTTGTTAGCATAGGCAAGTTCTTGTTCTTTGGTTAGAGCAACACTTTCAACACGAATATCATATTCGCTTACAGCACATTTAATTTGCTGAGTTGCAAATAGTAATTGATTTTCCAATGTTGTTTTTACAAATGCATCATTAACTTGAACACCCAGATTGATACGTTCCACTTGTTCTTCAGCCAGTGCTCGTTCATTTTCATATAAAGATTTAACTTTGATGAGCTGTAGTTCATGTTCTTTTTGCGCTATTTTAATCAATGATTCTTGATAGATAACTTCACTATTAGCATCTTCTTTTATTTTCTCTATACGAATAAGTGATTCGTTACGTTTCTTAAGAATCAATTTATCGATATCACTTAGTTCTTTATCAAGTTGAAGATCTAATACAGTTTTATTAATTTGGTATTGTTGTTCTAACTTGATAAGTTCATGGTTACCAACATTTTCTTGTAAGATTAAGATTCTTTTGTGTTCTATCTGCTTTAAATCATGTAATAACTCACGGAATTGATCAACTAATGAGTTATCATCAAGTTCGTTTTGCTTCATTAAATCTAGTTCAGCTATTCGCAAATCAGTCTTTAATGTATATAATTCTTTTGTAACTCGTTCTTTTTCAGTTAAAAGGTCTGTAATATTTTGCATTTTCTCTTTATTAATGTCAATATCACCTACTAATGCCTGATAATCTGATTTTATTTTATAAAGAATTTTAGCTTCTTCAAATTTCACGGCTTCTAACTGGAGATTCAGTTCTTGTTTATTTAAATCGGCAACACATTTTAGTTCTAAGTTTTTAAGTTGCGCTTTAGCTTTTTCTTTTGTTTTTCTGGTTTCTTGAGTAAGTAGTTTATCTGTTTTATCACTAACTCTTGATATTTTTGATTTTTCAACTTTATCAAACTGTTTCATTAGATTTTGCATTTTGCCAAAGTTTTGCTTTTTCTCGGCATCGATGATTAATAAACGAATATTTTTTAGTTCCTCATCTTTTTTCTCAATTTGCTTTTTCTCTTTTGCCAGTTCTTCAGCATTTTTTGCCTCATGTTTTTTTCGAATCGAATCTTCGTATTTGTTATAGTTTGAGATTATGTCGTTTTTCTTTGCCTCGAACTTCTCACTTATTGAAATAATTTTTGCATTTATTGATTCCAATGTTTTTTCGTGATCAGTTGTAATTTTTTCACCGATAAATAAATCATCGTCAACATCTGTGAAAGAAGTAGTGCTTTTTTCTTGTAGTAGTTTTGAAGATTCAATATTTTCTTTGATGTATTCATTAAACTGTGTTTCTGTGGCAAAAATACGTTTTTTAATTTCTGACATGTTAGAGATGTTTTGTTGGACCTGGATTCGTTTTTCAGCATATAGTTCATCCATAAGGTTAATTATTTTATTGGTTATTTCCAATTGTTTATCAAATAACATGTTGTTTGCGTCATGGAGGATTACCTTATATGTTTCTTCTATACGGTTAGTCGTTGTTAAAGAAGAAGCTAGTTGAGTATAGATATTGGTTAAACTATCTAGTTTTTGCGGTGTATTTTCATTTTCAAAGAAACGAATTTCTTGTCTAGCTGTAAATATTTTGTTTTCAGCGTCGATCATTTCGTTCAGTTGCTCAATAACAGTTTCACGGTCTACTAGATCAATTGATTTGTTTAAAACATCAATTTCTAGGTCTAGTTCCTGGAGCTTTCTTTTAGTATCTGTGATACGTTGATTGTTTTTCTTTTTAACTTCTAAATTTGCCGCTAAAACTTGATCTACTAGGTTCTTTAATATTTCTGATTCTTTGGCAATATCATTCTCGATAATAGTCGAGATATCGCGATTAGCTTTAGAAATTACTTTGGGTAAAGACGATTTGAATAGTTTAGCCATTGTTATCCTCCTCTCCAAACATTGTTCTGTTTATACTTATTAGTTCATTAAGTGTTTTTGTATGTTTATTTTTTGATAATTCAAATAAAGCACTACTAAAAGTAGTATTATTAGTTGTTAATACATCATTTGAATCATTGTTTTCTGTAATGTATTCGGCTTCAATAACACGATATTTTTCTATGTAGTTTGTTAAGTTATTATTTAGTCGATCATATCCTTCTTGGAAAGCGGTATATAGGCTTGTTTCTGCAGCAAGGATTATTTTATTGTTTGATTCATTTAGTTCATTAAGTTTTTGCTCTTTTTCAGCAATTTCTTTGTCGATAGCTTTTTGCGCATCACCAATTGATTCTTCTAATCTTGGTCTTACTGTAAAGATGTTTTTCTCGAACTTTTTAGTTAGTGCTAATAATTCTTTGTTAAAGTCATTTAGATTTCTTTCTTTATCCTTTTTGGCTTTTTCGATTAGATTACGATATTGCTTTGCGTTATTAAGGTGTCGGTTATTTGTTTTTACGTTAGCATCATTAAAACGTGCAGTAGCACTTTCTACAGCAATATTGTATATACGGTCTTCATAATCAAAGATTTTTTTCGCCTCTAAATCTTTTTCTTGGAGTTTAATTAGTGTATTGCTGTAGTTTTCTTCTAATAATTTCATATCTTGATCAATATCTTCATATCGAGCAATGATTTCTTTGTCTTCTGTTTCTTCAATAATTTGTTTCTGTTCTAATTTAGCATTAACTAATGTTGCCTTTTCATCATTAATTTCACGAACCTTGTCTAGGGCAACATTTTTATGATGATTAATTTGAGCTTTAAGCTCAGATATTTCAGCATCCATCTTTTGATTAAACTCTTGTCTTGTATTTTCACGATTTTGGATAAAATTATTTAGTTCCTCATCATATGGTTCAATTTCCTTGAGTTTATCCTCTTCAACTAATGCAATAGCTTTTTCTGCATTTAAGTTGGCATGATTTATTATTTCTAGGTCATTTTTAGTTAAAGGGCTATATAAAACAGCAATTTCTTTTTTGATATTTTCTTGCAAGTCTTTTAAATGATTAAAGATTTTATTATAAGCATGTTCTGTTTGACTAACCAAAGAAGTAGTGTCTTCAAAATTGCCTTTTTGAATTTGACTTAATTCTTCTTGGATATATGATTTAATAAGTTCTTTATGGTCTGTTTCGCTAGTTTTTATTTGATTTTTTTGCTTTTCATTTTCTAACTCTAGTTTAGCTTGCTGCTTTTTCATTCTTCTTATAACTGATTGTTCGCTAGAAGAAGCAATATTGTTCAATATTGCGTGTTTTTCAATATCATTCATGAATTTTACGGCTTCTTGTAGTACTGTATATGTTCTCCCGATATATTTTAGTGATTTATCATAAACGATATCATTTTTGATTATGATTTCTCTGATTTGTTCTAATTTTAATCTGTTATCTTTGTAATCATCAATTGAATCATTGATAAAATCAACAAATATAGCATTATTTATATCTAGTTTACTTAGGCGCTCATCAACGATTGTTTCAGTTTTTAATATATTTCTAGAAGGTTCTTTTAGTTCTCTTTCTAAAGCCATATTAATTAGTTCTAATCTTTCTTCTGATGCTGCTTGAATCTCATCCTTCTTGATGTTTACCTCGGTAATTTTGGCATCGATCTCAAGATTAAGATTTCCTGAGTAGGCATCTTTTTCATATTTAGCCTTAGAAACTTGTTCTTCAAGTTTTAAAAGGTCTTCTTCAAGGCCTTTGTTTATCACTTCTATTTTATATGAAGCTTCCATTTCGTGATTTTTGATTGCGTATTCAATTTCTTTTGAGATTAAGGCGTTATGTTTACGAACGTCTATTTCTGTTAAGTCTTTATTATGTTTGGAAATTGCAATCTCTGTATCATATTTGTTTTTTAATAGGTTTCTTTCAAGTTTTGTGTTGTTTAAACGTAAGTTATATACTTCTTGAGCTTTTGAATGCTTTAGTTTAGCTTTTTCTAGTGCTTTATCAAATACTTCCTTGTTTTTGATATCTGTGTTTTCTTTAGCTAGTTCACTAAGTTTTTCTTTTAAATCTAACTCTGATATTGTTTTTTCTGTAGTTAAATCATTGTTTATTAATTTTGATTCGTATTTTTGTTTAGCGTATTTAATATTGAATCTTTCTTTAACTTCGCTAATTTCAATATCTTCACGTAATCGATTTACTTCAATCTCTTTTAGTGGCTCTGCTGTATCTAAAAATTTATTGATTTCATCAATCTCATGATTGTTGTCAGCGATTTTTTCTAAGTATGTTTGTGCAAGTAACACTGTACTTTCTTTTAAATCTGAGAAAATTTTTGTGTAGTTCTTAATAAAATCTGCTTTTAATTCTTCGTGTTTTAATAAATAGTTGTTGTTTGATAACTCAAAGTTATTTAATCCTGTCTTTAGTATCATGTTTAACTCTTTGAAGTAGTCACCAGTCTCTTTTAATTCAATTTCATCATTTAACAAGAATACAGCTAACTTATCAAGATTTAACAACTCATACTCTAATTGTTTTTCTAGAAGTATTTTTTCATTCTCTAATAAAACAACTTTTTCATTTAATATTCGTCCTTCATACTTAATAGTAGTAGTAGCACGAACATTAAATAAATCAATTTTCATATTGATATTCTTTTTAGCCTTTTTATTTTTAGTATCTTTAAATTCTTCTAGTTGTTTTTCTAATTTCTTAATATTTATCTCTAAATCTGCTTCAATTAAGTTACGTCTATCTTCAAACTTATTCTTAAGATTTATTATTTCGTTTGAAATCATTTTAATTTCTGGTTCTAAATGATTCTCGTATTCATCTTTTAGTTTCTCGATATACTCTTTTATGTCTGAAATTTTTATATTTGATTTTTTACGAATGTTTGTCGCCAAATTAGAAAGGACACGAGAAGTATCAGTTGTCGTGTTGTTTATTTCTATGTCATCTTTTAATTTGTAATCCACAAACGCTTGTAATTTTTCATCAATGTCTTTAATAACTGACTCATTAAAGTTGTGTAAATCCTGGATGTTCCCATTTAATATCTCTTGATATTTTTTGATTTCTTCAACATGAAATTGTTTGTTCTTATCGAAGTTATTGTTATATATGTTTAGTTTTTCAACATATGACTCAATATTAGCTTTGTATTTTTGCTTGATTTCAACGATATCGTTCTTTTCTTCGATTTTTAGTTCTTTAGTGATTTCATCTAGCTTTTTAATTTCTACTTCAGCGAGATCGTTTTTCTCTTCAACAAATAAATCATGTTCCTTTTTAAAGCGATTTTCTTTTGCCTTCAGTTTACTGATTTTATTCTCAACAGCTTTTTCGATTTTTTGATCTTTTATTACTGCTTTATCATTTAGTTCATTAAGTTTTTCCTTTGATTTTTTTTCCTTAGTTAAAAAGTCCTTGTGAGCGTTCACTGACTTAGTTTCATGATTACTATTTAATTTTTCAATTTTTTTAGTAATCGGTGCGATTTTTTTGTTGTACTCTAGCTCGATATCAAATGATGCAATGTCATAACTTTTTAGTTCAAATTCGTTCATAAAAACACACCTCCCGGAAAATCTATTAGTTAAGCCGTTCCCCTTAGATAATTGTACCATACCTATTTTTATTATACAATAATAAGTAACTAATATGCACATATAATAAAAATGTTTTGTAAAAAACTACATGATAAAGTATAATTTTTATGAGGTGAGAATATGAGCGAAAATGTTTATACAAGCGAAATAATGCCTGAAGATATAGAAAATCATTCTTTGAGACCAAAGTACTTAAAAGAGTACATTGGACAAACAGAAGTTAAAGAAATGATGGACATCTTTATTCGTGCTGCAAAGACCAGAAATGAAGCTTTGGATCACGTTCTTTTATATGGACCTCCAGGACTGGGAAAAACGACATTAGCCAATATTATAGCGAATGAAATAGGAGTTAACATAAAAATTACAAGCGGACCATCAATAGAGCGAAGTGGTGATTTGGCAGTGATTTTAACTAGTTTGGAACCTGGTGATATTTTATTCATTGATGAAATTCATCGATTACCACGTGTTGTTGAAGAGATTTTATATCCTGCAATGGAGGATTATGTTATTGATATTATTGTTGGTAGAGATTCTACTAGTAAATCTATCAGAGTTGACTTACCTCCGTTTACATTAGTCGGTGCAACAACTAGATTTGGTGATTTAAGTGCACCTTTAAGAGATCGTTTTGGTGTAGTTCATAAACTTAGATATTATTCAAATGATGAATTAACAGAGATTTGTTCAAGAACTGCAAAGATTTTTGAAACTGAAACTTACGAAGATGCTACAATTGAAATAGCAAGAAGAAGTCGTGGAACACCTCGTATCACAAATCGTATTTTCAGAAGAATCCGTGATTTTGCGGATGTTTTAAATAATGGAGTTATTGATATGGATATGTGCAAACTTGCATTAGATAAATTAAATATTGATGAACTAGGCTTGGATAATAAAGATCATGCCTATTTAATGGGTATTATCGAAAACTTTGGTGGGGGACCAGTAGGTTTAGAGAGCTTAGCTGCGTCTATTGGTGAGGAATCTACAACGATTGAGGATGTTTATGAACCATATTTATTGCAAATTGGCTTTATAAAACGAACACCTCGTGGTAGAATAGCTACCGAGAAAGCATATAAACATCTCAAAAAAACACATAACATGAGGTTATTTTAATGAAAGTAGAAGATTTTAATTACAGCTTACCTGAAGCGTTAATCGCTCAAACACCACTTGAAAATCGCAGTGCATCAAGATTTTTGGTCTTAAATAAAGATAATGGAGAAATCAATCATGATTACTTCAATAACATCTTATCATATCTTAATGAAGGTGATGTTTTGGTACTCAACGATACTTCAGTAATCCCAGCAAGACTATATGGGGTTAAAATAGATACCAATGCTACAATCGAAATCCTTCTTTTAAAACAAAAAGAAGATGATGTTTGGGAATGCCTTGTTAAAAAATCACGAAAAATCAAAATTGGATCAATTATTTCCTTTGGTGATGGACTTTTACAGGCAAAATGCACCAAACTTGGTGAAGAGGGAATTCGTGAATTTAAAATGGAGTACAAAGGAGTTTTTTACGAAGTATTAGATCAACTGGGTGAAATGCCTTTACCTCCGTATATCCATGAAAAACTTGAAAACCAGGATCGTTATCAAACTGTGTATAATAAATACAAAGGAAGTGCAGCTGCACCAACTGCAGGATTACATTTCACAAAAGAACTAATGCAGCAAATAAAAGCTAAAGGTGTAATCATTTCGTATGTTACTTTACATGTTGGTTTAGGAACGTTTAGACCTGTATCTGTAGAAGATGTTGAGACTCATAAAATGCATACTGAGTTTTATCAAATGACAAAAGAAACCGCCGATATATTAAACAAGGCAAAATATGAAAAACGCAAAATAATTGCCGTGGGAACTACATCATTACGTACGTTAGAGACAGTTTTACGTGATTATGATAACTTTAAAGATACAAGTGGATGGAGTGATATATTCATATATCCTGGTTATAAATTCAAGGCAATTGATGAATTAATCACCAATTTCCATTTACCAAAATCGACTTTACTTATGTTAGTAAGTGCACTAGCTAGTAAAGAGTACATTATGAATGCATACAATGAGGCAATAAAAGAGAAATATCGTTTCTTTAGCTTTGGTGATAGTATGATGATAAGAACAAACAAAAAGTAGTTCCCATGTGGAAACTACTTTTTTTGTTAAATACTTGGCTGAATTAATAGATATATTAAGTATATCCATCCTATCACAGGTAAGAAGATCCATAAAATCATCCAACCACTTTTACCAATGTCATGCATTCTTCTAACGAATAATGCTAAGAAAGGAACAATTATTACTAACCCGTAAATCGATTCAAGTGTTGCAAAGATACTAGAGAATTTGATCAAAATACCAAGAATAGCTCCAATTACAATGTTTACTAATACTGGCATCCAATACTCTTTGATGTTTGATCGACCTTCAAAATCATTCCAACGTTTAAACATGTTGACGTATTCGTCCCAAAATTCTTCCATTTAAAAATCTCCTCCTTATGATTTAATCATAGCATAATGGAGGAGATTTAATTAGTTATACAATATATTTTTTACTTTATTGGTTTCAGTCTAGCAGTGAAATGTCTAAGTACAGGTGGTTCGTAATCAAACCCTAACCCAATTAGTTTTTCACGGTTATTATATACTTCAATTACTGCTTCAGCAACGTATTCTAAGTGTTTATATGTATACGTTCTTCTTGGGATAGTCAAACGCATTAATTCAAGTGGTGATTCTAAGTTATTACCTGTATCAGGATCTCTACCTAACAAGAAACTACCAATTTCAACAGGACGTACACCTGATTCAATATAAACTGCATTACTTACAGATTGTGCTGGGAACTCATAATAAGGAATATGCGGTGCAAACTTTTTACAATCAACAAATACAGCATGTCCACCAGTCGGATATTGAATTGGAACTCCACCTTCACGTAGTTTATCTCCTAAGAATCTTACTTGATCTAAACGATGCTCTAAATAATCTTCATCTAATGCTTCTAGTAATCCTACACTTAGAGCTTCCATATCTCTACCTGTTAAACCACCATACGTTGGAAAACCTTCCATAGGAACGATATATGTACGACATTGGTTATATAAATCAACATCATTTTTAATAGCGATAATACCACCAATGTTACTAATACCATCTTTTTTAGCACTCATTAAGAAGATGTCCGCTAAATCAAATGCTTCTCTAGCGATTGCTGGAATAGACTTATTTTCGTAACCTTGTTCTCTTTGTTTGACAAAATACGCATTTTCAGCATATCTAGCACCATCAATTAAAAGTTTAATCCCATATTTATCAGCTATTTTTTTAACTGCATGCATATTTTCCATACTTACAGGTTGTCCACCAGCACTATTGTTAGTAATAGTCATAATAATACCTGCAACATTCTCTTTACCTTTTTCAATAATTAATTTTTCAAGTTGTGGTAAATCAAAGTTACCTTTAAACGGATGATAAGTAGTAGTATCTAAAGCTTCTGGAATAGTACAATCAAGTGCTCTAGCACCTGCTAATTCAACATGAGCTCTAGTTGTATCAAAATGCATATTACTAATGAAATACATACTATCGTGTTTCACAAGTTGTGGTAACATTACTTGCTCTGCTCCACGACCTTGATGAGCTGGAATAATATACTCATAACCCGTAATATCTTTTACAACTTTTTCTAATTTAAAGAAACTACGACTACCTGCATAAGCTTCATCACCTTGCATTAAAGCAGCCCATTGGTAATGGCTCATTGCCCCAGTACCACTATCAGTTAATAAATCAATATAAACATCTTCGCTACGTAAAGAAAACGGATTATATCCAGCTTTTTTTAAGTACTCAATTCTTTCTTCCTTTGTTGTTACTTTGATAGGCTCAACCATTTTAATACGATATGGAGGAGCAACGTATTTTTTATTCATGTAAAAACTCCTTTTTTTATGTAATCTATTTTTATACCAAAGATATTATATAGTAATATGTTAGCGTTTACAATATCTATTTGCCTTTCTTTAACAACTTAAAGTATGATACTATTAACAAAACAGGTGATAAATATGAAAAAACGAATTATATTCAAAAAAGAAGAACTAGAATACTTAAAAAATAAATCATCAGAAATGAAAGCACTAATTGAACTTATCGGTGAAATAGAAACGTATGCTATAACCGATCATTTTACTGCGCTTGTTTCCCAAATAATTTACCAATCTATCTCCTTCAAAGCTGCGACAACCATCTGGGATATATTTTATGATAACTATGGTCCAATCACTCCAGAAAGCATATTATCAATACCTTATGATGAATTAAAAGCTATTGGTTTATCTAATTCCAAGACAAAATACATTTTTAATATAGCGAATGCCTTTAAACATCAAGAAATCAACACAAACTTTACCTTATTATCAGATAAAGAAGTTATTCAAGAAGTTACTAAAATAAAAGGGATTGGACTATGGACTGCTCAGATGTTTCTAATCTTCTCCCTTGAAAGACCAAATGTGATTTCATATGGTGATATTGCCATTAGAAAGGGAATTGAATGGTTATTCGATATCGATCATAAATTATCACAAGAGGAATTTTATCAATATGAGCGATTATTTTCTCCTTATAACACCCTTGCATCCCACTACTTATGGGAAATAACCATCCGGAGTTATTGGCAACAAAAAGAACATTTAGAATAAAAAAGGACCAATATTGGTCCTTTTATTCATTATCTTCTAATAAATTTAATGGTTTTATACTCCTAATTAAGTAAACAAATGGTGTATCTAGAATAGCTACAACAAGTTTAATTAAATAAGTAGTAATAAATATTTCCCAAACAACTTCAATTGGAAATTCTCCTAAAAAGGCAATTGGGACAAAAATAACTGTATCAACAAATTGTGAGATAGTAGTAGATCCAATGTTTCTTACATAAAGTAGTTTATCAGCTGGCCATTTTTTCTTTATTACTTGGAATAAATAAACATCCAACATCTGTGATATTGCATATGCAGTTAAACTACCTAAGGCAATTCTTGGCACTAAACTAAAGATAGTTACTAAACTATCATGGGCAAAATCAAATTCATTTGGTGTAAACCATAAAGCCATAGTCATTATGATAACTGTAGCTAACAGGCTAAAGAATCCAATATAAACGGCCTTACGTGCTTGTCTAACACCATATTTCTCACCTAATGCATCTGTTACAAGAAATAATGTTCCATACATTATATTTCCTAATGTTGCTGCAACAACAATGCTACCAAATTCAAAATCGATACTCTTTGTTACTTGAATGTTTGCCAAAACTGTTCCTAAAGCTATCCAGGCAAATAACCCAGTTTTTCCAAACAACTTGTAGACTGCAACAATTAGTCCAAAATTAACTAATGCAAATAACAGCCATAATATTTCATTACTCATATTTTTCCTCCTAGTTTTGATATCGCAGGATGGTTACGAACTGCGTATTTTTCAATGCTTTTTAACTATATTATAATTATATGACTATGTCAATAAATTTGGTATAATTAATTTAGCAATTCAAATCAAAACTTATTTTCCTGATTATGGTAAATTATTGATGGAGGTGGCACATGAAATTAGAGATACAAGAGGCAACAAACTGGATTGATGGAAACATCGAAGATAAAATAACTTTGAAGAAAATAAGTGATTATATCGGATATAGTGAATTCCATACATCTCGTAAGTTTAAAGAGTATACCGGAAGTACTCTAAGAAGATATATAATGCTACGAAGACTAAGTCAAGCGGCAAAAGAACTCCGTGATAAAAACGTTAGAATCATCGATATAGCGTTTAAGTATGGTTTTAATAGTCAAGAAGCATTCAGTGAACACTCCCCCACTTAATTGAATATTCAATTTGAAGAAGGGGCTTCATGGG
>CBFCWG010000018.1:0-31676 GCA_965601565.1 uncultured bacterium
CGCTTGGTTTGGGACCAAGAGGTCGCAGGTTCAAATCCTGTCTTCCCGACCATTGACAAACAAAAGATGAGAAATCATCTTTTTTTATGTTGTATAGTTCAGTTTAATGCTGTTTAGTGCAAATGTTATATACAGAATTTGAAGTATTGGTACAGGAAATATCCTAAGAATCATCATCTTTCTTACTACTTTTCATTTATGTTGCAGGTGTTAATATTTGTGATGGTGCTTGTTATTTTTTTGCATACTTCCTCTTTATTGACTTTTATTTATCTTAATGATATTCTAAAAAAGTAAGAGATAGGGAGAAGTGTAATCACCTTTTTCGGTGATTTTTTTTGATTCAAAATACGACAGATGTGCGCTGGTGTCATGAAAGAGAACTAGTTATAATATAGGAAAAAGAAGGAGGATTTTACATGAAAAAGTTTATTGTAATGATATTGGGAGTTGTTTTAGTATTCATATTTACAGGTGTTAAGTCAGTAAGTGCTACCGATGTTACTATTTACAAAAGCAGTAGTGAAATAAAGTTTGTTAGAAATGCTCAGAACATATAATCTTTAATTTGGGATCTCAGACAACCGTATACTGGAGTTCATATGTAGGACAAATTAATTTGGATAGACCAGTATTGATGCAGTTGGGGTTAGACCCATCATTAGATTATGAGATGATAAGATATATTGAAGATTACAGAATAGAAAGTTATAGGGATATTGAGGTAGAAGAAGATACATATTTAACCTTAGAATATCCTTATCAGTATGTTGTTTATTATGATACAATTAGTATGGAGTATCGTGAGGACTCTAATATGATTCATACTGTAGTAGGGGTAGGTACTAAAACTTTCAAATATTTTAAATTAGATTTGTATACGGGTGAACAATATCTAGCTAAAACAGATGATTACTTTGTAATTGCGAATGGTTGGGGAGGATTGTCATACATTAAGAAAGATAACAGAGACATAGCAGTCGCCTATAGTGTATATGTGACAAGTTGAAACTGGAGGTTGATTAATGAGATTTTTTAATTATTTAATGATATTATGTCTAACATTAATATTATCTGGTTGTGATTTTTCAAATAATAACGAGTATCGAAGTGATGTAAATGGATATCTAGACTCATATATTGAAGAGTACGGAATAATCGAAGTTTTTAGTGTACAGAATTTTACTAGTGATCTTGTTTATGAAACATTCTTACTTGGTGATTATTATTCTGAGAATACTGTTGATTTAGTATATGGGCAAGATGTTGAAGGCAATGACTTACTTTTAGTCATTCCAAACTCTACAGTTGATGATTTGGTAATAGCAAATAGTCCCTTTCCAGATAAACAAGATATAGTTGATTTTGCGTTGGTTTTTAATGAAGACGAATATAGTATAAGCATAATAGAAGATAGTTTTAGTTTTTTTGCTCGAGCAGAGATATTTAGTAATTACTCCGGGTTAGGATACAATAGATTTGAAAGTGTATATGACATGAACGAGTTGATTCCATTAACAACAAACAGTTTGTTTTTGTTAGTTGGAATCATAGAAACAGAAGATTCGGATAATTTAGAAGTTTACCTAATTAATGATATTGATGATGAATTTGTATATATAGTGATTGGTGGAAATGGATTTAGTTTTTTAGACTGAATTAGTATCTAAACAGGAGTGTTTGAAATTAACCGTCATTTGCGAAATGCGAGGTTGAAACGACCGGCATATGCAAAATGCGACCCATTGACAAACAAAAGATGAGAAATCATCTTTTTTTATGCAGTTATATTCAGAACAGTGCAGTCTAATACACTTCTTCTATATAAAAGTAAAAAGAAGATTACTGAAAAGACTCCTCAAAATCATTTTTTTTCTTATGTTTTCTATCAAATGTTGCAGTAGGTAAGATTTGTGGCGTTTAATTGGTATAGGATGTTTATTTATCCTTTTTTTGACATTGTCTTGAGATTATGATAGATTGAACTAGTAAGAAGTGGTTAAGAATAATCACCTATTTTGGTGATTTTTTCTTTCTTTGATTAAATGCGACAGATGTGCGCTGTTATGATTTATGTTTATTATTATAATTGAAGGAAAAAGGGGGAAGTAAATTGAGAAAAATTATACTAATGTTGTCTTTTATTTTATTTTTTGTTACTACCTCAAGTGCTATTGTTAATGCTGAGACTAGTAGCTATTTGACTCCAGTTGAATCAGCCGAAATTATTTGTAGTAGACTTGATGAAATTAATGAGTATGCTTTGGATAACGGTGGAACAACTTTAGGAAGCTTTGTTGTAAAGGATTAGAGCAGAATGAGAAAATTTATAGGAACTCTTTTAATTTTCACTTTATTTTTAACGGGGTGTGAATCACCTGAAGAAACAAATGGGTATTATCCTGGACAAAATCCGAGTGAAAACGTAGAGTATAAAGAAGTAATTAGTAGTGGACCAGTGATTGAGTTTCACATGACGATAGTAACTAATGAACAAAGCACATTAGAAGAATTTATTGAAGTCGAGAACTTTGAGTTTGAGTATAATCATGTAGGGTTTGGATATGGTCTAGGTTTTGAAGATGAATTATTATATGGTACTAATTATATGTTCGTTTTGAATGGTAACGAGTTAATTAATATCAGTGATATTACTCTTGAAAGTAACATTACCTACTCTTTGGTAATTAGGTTGGATTTTAGTAATGAAGAAAGATTTGAGAATGCAATTAAGTTAGAGAATACTATACTTGAAATTGTTGTAAACGAAAATAATGTGCTGTTGATAGAAGAAAATTAATTGCTAATCTGATAATAGCTGGGAACGCTATTATCGGTAGTGAAAATAGAAAAGTAGATACAAAAGAAATTATTTATTAAACTATATTAACGCTCCAAACAAAGGAAAAAAAACTCGTAGTTTGTGGACACTAAAGCAAAATAGCCACCTCCGTACTATGCCTATAGTGTGGGGGTGGTTTTAGTATTACTTAAAAACAATATCATTTATTTAGAACTGAGCTAGATAGAAGATTTTATCAAGTCTCTTTTTGAATTTATAGTATGAAGATAAATTGTTAATGAGTTTAACTGTTCTAGTATTATCGACCGTAATATGCGAAATGTGAGGTTGAAACGACCGGCATATGCAAAATGCGACCCATTTAACTAAGTAAATGACGAATCTATTCGTCATTTTTTATTACAAAAAAGACATAATAGATTAGTCTACTATGTCTTCTTTTTATTGTACATTTCTACAAACTGATTTACTAGTTCTGGATCAAATTGTTTCCCAGCTTCTTTTTTTAGTTCTTCTAGACCTTCATCAATTGTTATACATGGGGTATAGACTGAGTTGTTTATCATCATATCAAATGAATCAGTAATGACTAATATCCGATCTAATAGTGGGATTTCTTTCTTTTTGAGTTTACTTGGATAACCTAATCCATCCCATCTTTCATGATGATGGAACATTAAATCAGCAAGATGAGATAACTCTGGAATTGATTTCATTATTCTAAAGCCAACTTCAGGATGTGATTGAACTTTTTCTTTCTCAGAGTTTGTTAGTGGACCTTTCTTAAGAAGAAGTTCTTTTTCAATAGCAATCCATCCTATATCATGATAAATTGATAGGTTAATAAGGTCACTTAAATCATCATCTGGTAAATTTAGATATTCACCAAACTCTTTAGAGATAGCGGCAACGGTAGCTGCGTGGTTACCTAAATCAGGATGAACTGTGTATAGGTGTTTCTCCATTTTTGCAAGAAACTCGTTTCGCATTTTTTTACCATCTTGTTGCTTGTTGGAATACATCTCTGTTTCTGCTTCAACTAATACTTTAGCTAAATCTTCACCTTCAGTTGTTTTTGTAGCAATACCTAAACTAACACTTGGTGTCATTATTTCAAACATTGATTTATTTTGAAGATCAATGATTCTTTCTCGTACTTTTTCGGCATTCTCTCTTGAAGTTTGTGGGAGGAATATGATAAACTCATCTCCACCCCATCTTGCGATTATATCTTCACTACGAGTCGCCTTTTTAAAGATAAGTGCAACTTCTTTTAATAAGTTGTCACCTTGAACATGTCCAAATGCATCGTTTGTAAGCTTTAATCCATTAACATCACCGTGGATGATAGTTATTGGTAACTGTCTTTTAGTATCCAAACGTTTCATTTCTACTTCTAAAAAGTAACGGTTATATAAACCTGTTAGGAAGTCGTGTTGACTTACATATTCTATTTTATTTGATTTCTCAAACTCACTAGTTATATCTCTTAATACAAGGATGGTACCTTGAATGGTATCATCATCATATTTAATTGGCGATAATGAGAAATCAATATAGATTTTACTGTCATCTTCATTATTTAGTAATGTACATGGTTTTTCTGATTTAAATGATTTATTTGTTGATATCACTTGATTATATATGTCTTCAAAATTAATGTTGTTCTTTTCAGAGTAAATACGAACAATACTTGTTATCCTTTTACCAATCGCAGAATCAGATAGAGATAAGTATTGCTTTGCGACATCATTTATAATTTCTATTTCACCATAAACATTTGTTGATATTACTCCTTCAGTTACACTGTGTAAAGTCGCTTCCAAACGAACGTTTACATCTTGATATTTTCTTTCCCCTTCAATTCTTGAAGTGATATCAGTTATGGTAGCGTAAGAGAGTACTTCACCTGCTATGGTGATTGGTACGCTTCTAACTTCGACATCAATTACTTCTTTGCTTTTGAGAATGTGTTTTGCTAAGGTATAATCAAGCTTTTTATTTTTAGCTTTTTGTTGGATGTTTATGAGTTCTTCACGAGGTAGTAGATTTAAGTCATATATTGTCATTTGTGTAAACTCTTCAAAAGTATAACCATATCGATTAATTGCTACTTGATTTACATTCATTATCCTTCCTGATTCTGGGTTGATAAGTAAACTGTAACTTGAACCTTTATGGAATAAATCTGAATATTCTTTTTCTCGTTCTTTTATGTTAATAGATTGAAAGTAATTGTACCTTTGTCTAAGCATAAAAATTGAAACTGCAAGCCCACCAACTGGATAAAATATAACTAGAGGTAATGCTACTGCATTGATTGCTTCCACTGATACTTTGTTTGGAAATAGAAATAGAATACCAACCATTAACACTTGAGTTGTAAACACTAATAAATATTGTTCTAAAACAGTAATATTTGATATATCAAATATGGATTTTTTAAGTCTGTAATGGCGCCAAATAAGTCCAATGATTCCAGGGATTAAAACCCATATCACCCCCGGTATTACTCCATTACCACCAAGATATATTCTATAAGCGGATAGTGTTACTCCACCAATTAAGGTAGGTACTAATCCAAAGTACATACCTGCTAATAACATAAGGATACTACGTCCATCAAAAATGATACCTGGTTCAACCTCAACTGCTGTTGACATAATTACAAAACCAACAATACTGACACTAACACCCATAACAATTTTACTTGCCTGTTGTGATAAACGAGTACCGCTAGTAAACAATGAGTATATAACTGATAAACTCATTAAAAGAATGATATTTGTAAGTAATCCAATAACAACTTCAACACTCATATACGGCCTCCTTTATTTACCTTTTAGTTTATTATACAATATAAACAATATAACACAAAATTTAATAGAAATTTAACTACAAATTACTTGCCTTTTATTAACTAATTGATTATAATATTTAACGGACACTTCGGGTCCCGTAGCCAAGTGGCTAAGGCAATGGACTGCAACTCCGTGATCACCGGTTCGAATCCGGTCGGGACCTCCATATTGAGATTGAAAAGTTTATTTCTATTTAAGAAATAAACTTTTTTATTTGTGTTATAATTAGTTATAGAATATTCAATTATTGATGAAGAGGTGCATTTATGTTTATATTGGAGTTTATATTGGCGTTATTATATGTAGTTGGATTTATTATCTTATTGGCTGTTGTTATTGTTTTAGCTATTCCTGTTGGTATTTTGTTTGGGTTGTACTGGTTATTGTTTAAAAGCTGGCGTAGAAATAATAAGATAAACAAGAAGAGTAGAAGGAGTCTAAAAAAGGTTGATTTTGATTCAAAAGATATAAAAAATATTGTTAGTAGAGCTATCCAATCAAAGAATTCCAATGATAAATCAGATGCTGACGAATTAGAAAGAGAAATCAATGAATATGTTGAAAAAGCAATGAAATCAGTACATATTGAAAAGGATGATTAAGACACTATTGGTGTCTTTTTTTAACTTATTATTTAGATGGCTTTGACTTATAAAGTATTGTTAGATATAATTGATTTATAACTTTATAAAGTAAAGGAGAAACACATGAGAATAGGTATTATTGGACCGATTGGTTCTGGAAAATCAACATTATCAAAATTATTATCGAAACATTATGATGTACCATTAATTGAAGAACCAGTTGAGAATAATGAGTTCTTGCCATTATTTTATCAGGATAAGGAAACATTTGCGCTATTAAGTCAGAACGCGTTTTACTCTTCTTTATTTTTACTTTTTTGGAAATCAAGACATGAAAAGGCAGCAATTTTTGATTCGACACTATTTTCAAATTTAGTATTTACTGAATTGTTAAGATTAGAAGGAATTATGAGTGCTTATGAGGTTGCATTGACATACGCAATCGCAGATGAACATTTAAAAAGACTACCAGATGTAGATATTCATTTAGTACTAGTACGTGGTGAAGAACAACTATTTTCTAATGTTAGAAAACGTGGACGTGAAATGGAAAAAGATCAGTATGATTATTTGAAATTCCATTATGGTAATTATTATGATGTATTAGATAGAATCTTTAAAAATTATCGTGTTCCTGAAGAAAAAATTCTTTATTTAGAGATTGGTGATATGTTTGAAGAAGATGAGTTTAATAGAATTATCAAAGTTATAGAGGATTTATATAATAAAAACCAAAAAGATCAACAATTAAGTTTAGATATTGAATAAGAGAAACACTACCAACTGGTAGTGTTTTTTTTGTATTTGTTATGGTAAAATTATATGTGAAAGGTTGATGGATATGACATATAAAGATATGGTTAAGAAGGCTTTACAACAGTCTGCGATAGACACTAATTGTAGTGTTGATGATTTATTGAACATGGATGATACAATTGTATTTCATCAATTAATTGATGGAAGAAAGAAATACTACAAAGAAATTCATACTTTTCATGTAATTAATTATGGATATGGTTCGGTAATTGCTACTAATGAAACTTTTGAAGATAAGGCAAGGGAAATTAATAATCACTTTAAATCATATCGATTATTTGATATGCCGCAATTAAGCATTATTAATGAGTATTTAGAGCCGTTAGGGAAGTGTATTACATTTTTAGCTGAGTATTACTTATTTGATTCCAGCGTAAAGGTGAATCTTAATAAAGAAATAGAAATAGATATAGTTGATGGAGAAGACGTATTTAGGTTATATGAATATAAAGGATTCGACAATGCTTTAACTTATGATAAAGAGAACGAAAAAACAGATGTTATTGCTGCTGTTTGTAGAATAAATAATAGAATAGTAGGGATAGCTGGAGCTAGTAATGATTGTAATGATATGTGGCAAATAGGAATTGATGTAATTGCAAAATATCGCAAACAGGGAATCGCAAAAACATTGGTGAATCAATTAGCTAATGAAATAATAAAAAAAGGTAGAGTGCCTTTTTATTGTTGTGCATGGAGTAATCTTTCTTCAAGACATACAGCATTGAGTTCTGGATTTAAACCGGCATGGGTTGAAATGACCGCAAAAGATGTTTCTTTTGCTAAAAAAATGGTAAAGTTTATAAAAGAGGTGCTGTAATGGGTGAAACATTGTTTAAAACGACAAGATGTGTTGTTAGAGAGTTTTTATCTAAAGATATTGAACGTATTATGGAATATCGTAATAATCTAGAATGGATGAAATATCAAGGGTTTAAAGATAAGAGTATGAATGAATATAAGAAAGTATTACTTGTTCCTTTTGATATTGATAAAGGTTCACAACTAGCAATTACATTATTAGACACTGATGAGCTTATTGGTGATTTATATTTGAAAAAAGAGATAAATGATATTTTCATTGGCTATACTATAAATCCAAAGCACTCTAGAAAAGGTTATGTATATGAGGTAGTAAATAAACTAATTGGATATTTAAAAGATAATTATCAAGATATTAAAATAAAAGCTAGTGTTGAAATAGATAATATTCCTTCTAAAAAGTTATTATCTAAACTAGGTTTTGAATTTGACAAAATAATTGATGAAGAGGAAATATACGAGTATAAATTATAAAGGATGGGATGAAAATGAAAAAACTTTTATTGATTGTAACTGGTATAGCAGTATTTCTATTATCTGGATGTTCAATGTTTTCTTCAGAGTTTGAAAAGGCTGTTGATAATATGAATAATCTTGATAGTATGACAATGAGAATGACGATTGATGATGTATTGGGAACTGGTGATATAATCACAACATATAAGATTGATGGAAACAAGATTTATAATAGAGAAGATGGTGAAAACTTCTATGCTTATTATGAGGGGGATAAGATATATATGGTAGAAGACTTCATGGATGGCACATATGCATTTGAAGTACAAGAATCATATATCGAGGATCGAGGACCATATACTGAGTTTGGTAAGTTATATGAAGATGATTTTGAAATAAACGATGAAGGGTTCTACGTTCTAACTAAATCAATAGAAGGATTAGAAGATACTGAAAACTTTCGTATTAAAATTGAAGATGAATATATCACTGAGTTAAGATTTGAAATAACTGTGTTTACTATAACAATTGATTATCTTGTAGAGTTTTTTAACTTTGACGACACAGAAATTAATTTACCTGAGTTTGAAATACCAAGTGATTTGATAATGGCTCATAAAGGGATGTCTAATTTAGGTTATTTATATAACTTAACAGAAGAAGGATTTATATATGAAAAATTTTATGGAGCAGACATTGTTTATAACAATGGCGAGGATAGTTTCTTAATTCTTGATTTTCCTAATCAGGAAATCTATTTCCCTGAGGATGACACTATCATGGGTGATACTTTGATGACTTTGGAAGAGTATTATGATAATGGGAATGCTATGGTTCCTGAAGAAGCACTAAAACATCTAAAAACAATATATGAAGAAATGATAAACTGAGTTTTTACTCAGTTTTTTCTTTTGTTTAAATATGTTATAATTAAGAAGATGGAGGTGTGTTTTATGAAAAAATTATTAATTGTTTTAATGTTGTGTTTCTTAACTGCATGTAGTGATGAACCATATTTAGATCCCACTAGTGATTATGTTAATGATAATCCATTTTTAGAGATGAAAGAAGATACAGTTATTACCGAAAATAGATATTATCTTGATTTAAGATTAGATGAGAGTACAGATAAATTATATGTCACAGGGCAAATTATATATGTAAATGATGAAATGGATTTTGATGAGTTGTATTTAAAAATATTTGCGAATGCAAGTTATGTAAATTCAGGTATTAATAATGTTGAGTTTGAATATTTGAAAGTTAATGATGTTGAATACGATGTTCAGTACTCAGGATATGATCACACAACAATCCATCTAAACATTGAGGAAACATTGAGTATGAATGAAAATTTCACAATTGATTTTAAATATGAGTTTGATTACTGGGATGATGGTAGATTAGCTGTATATGATGATGTATATTATACAATGTTCTTCTATCCTTATGTTGCTATGTATGATCAAGATACAGGATGGCAAACTGATGAATATACATTTAGAGGAGAATCTTACTATAATGAAATAGGAGATTATTTTGTTAGTTTATTGGTACCTTCTAATTATGAAGTAGCTGCTAGTGGTAAGATACTTGAAGTTCTTGATGAAGGAGATAACGAAAGATACAACATGTATCTAAATAATGGTCGTGATTTTAGTTTTAGTACTTCTGCTAGATACCATATATATCATGAAGAAATTGATGGTATAAGCCATTCGATATATTCATTAGAACCATTATCGGTATCTCAAAAACAAGAAAGTTTTGATTACTTACGATATTCTTTTGAAGTCTATGAGGAGTACGTTGGAGAATACTATTATGATTACTTCAACTTAGAATATGGTTATATATATGGAATGGAAAGCAGTGGAGTAATATACTGTAGTTCAGAAATCAGTGAATATACTGTAGTACATGAAGTGATACACCAATGGTTTTATTCAATGATTGGGAATGATCAATCAAATTACTCATTCATAGATGAATCTTTAACGACATATACTACATTTATCTACTTCCTAGAAAGGTATGATGGTGCATGGGCAAACGGATATCTTGACTTTAGAAGCAGTCTGAAACCAGAACTTGCTGACAGATATGTTTTATATGAAGGTGAGTCATTAATACAACAGGTAAATGATTTTGGAGATGGTTATGCATATTTAATCTATTATCATGGCCCAACAATCTTCCGTTATTATTTTGATGAAATGGTAGAAGATACTGACTATACAGTATTGAAGGAATTCTTAACTGATTATTACAATTCATATCATGGAAAAGAAGTTACTCTTGATGAATTTTTGGCATTATTGGAAGAAACCACAGGAATAGAAAACACAGTAGAATGGTTTGAATTAATGATTGATAGTTTAGGAGATTTAGAAAGAAGACCATAAGTAGTTCATTTGAACTACTTTTTTCTTTTATTTCTTGATATAATGGTTTAGTAATGAGGTGACAACTATGATTGAATGTAATGTAAATAATATCTCAAAATCGTTTGGTGCAGACTTAATCTTTGAAAATATTAGCTTTGAAGTTAAGACGAATGAAAGAATTGGATTAATTGGACCAAATGGTTGTGGTAAAACAACAGTATTAAAAATACTCTATGGAATAGAACATGTTCAAAAAGGTAACGTAACATTCCGTAAAGGAAGTAAAGTAGGTTATTTGCATCAAATACCTCTTTTTAATGATGAAGTATTAGTAGAGAATATTTTAGAAAGTTCATTTGAGGATATCTATAAACAAAAGAAAGTTCTAGATGAATGTGCAACATCATTAGGTATGCTAACAGGTAATGAACTAGAAAAAGCTTTAAATAGATATACAAACCTAAGTGAGCAATATGAAATGATGGGTGGATATGATACAGAAACAAAGATTAAAAAAGTATCATCAGGTCTAAAGATAAATGACAATATGAAACTTATGTCTTTCAATCTATTAAGTGGTGGAGAGAAGACAAGGGTAATGTTAGCCAAAATCCTTTTAGAAGAACCATCTATTTTGATGTTGGATGAACCATCCAACCATTTAGATCTGGAATCTATTGAATGGTTAGAGAACTACTTAAAAACATATAATGGTAGTGTGTTAATCGTATCTCATGATAGATACTTTTTAGATAATGTTTGTACAAAGTTAGTAGAACTTTCAATGTTCAAAGCACATGTCTTTCACGGTAACTATAGTTATTACGTTATTGAAAAAGAACGACGATTTTTACTAGATCTAAAAGTGTATTTGGCTCAAGAAAGAAAAATCAAACGTATGGAAGAACAAATAAAAAGATATCGTATTTGGGGAGTTATGCGCGATAGTGATAAGATGTTTAAAAGAGCCAAAGAACTAGAAAGAAGACTTAGTAAGATTGAGCGTCTTGATAAACCAAAATACGGTAATGACAAAATGAAAATCAAAAATTATGAGACTTCAAGAAGCGGTAAACGAGTTCTTGAAGCATTTAATATAAGTAAATCTTTCGATGACTTAGAACTCTTGAAAGATGCAGAAATGGAACTTATTTATCAAGACCGTTTGGCAATTCTTGGTAAAAATGGTAGCGGTAAAACGACACTTATTAGAATATTGCTTGATGACAAAGAACTAGAAGAACCTAATTATAAATGGGGTAGTAAAATTAATGTAGGATATCTTGCTCAAGAAGTTAAGTTCAATATAGAGAATCAAAGTGTATTGGATTACTTTATGAATGAACATAATGTTAATCAAAATGTAGCTAGAGCTGAATTGGCTAAGGCATTATTCATTAGAGACGATGTATTCAAAAAAATAAGTCATTTGAGTGGTGGAGAAAAAAGCAAGTTAAAACTTTGCTCACTTACGTATAATCAAGCCAACTTTATGATTTTAGATGAACCGACAAACCACCTTGATATTGATTCTCGTGAAGTATTAGAAGAAATGTTATTAGAATTTAAAGGGACAATACTCTTTGTATCTCATGATAGATACTTCATTAAAAAGATAGGAACAAGAATTGCAGAAATAGACGATAAAAAACTTCATTATTATGAAGGAGATTACGATTACTTTAGATTTCAAAAAGCTCGTGTATAGTAGTTTAGTATTCATTTTATGTAAGATACATTTATACCACTAATTTTATGATAATTAGTGGTATATTTTATTTGAGGAGTTGATGAAATGAAACTCAAAATTACGTTATTAAGTATATCGGCTTTCATTCTACTAATACTTGTTCTCTTTGCGTACTACATAAAACCAACAACTAGTGGATACTACAAGTATACAGGTGAGAAAATATCTGAATACAGATTATATGAATTTACATACTATGGAAATGTTAATTGTGACTCAATATACAGTTTTTCAATTATTTATGAAGATGATGATACATACTACACAACATCAGATCTTGAGTCTGGAGGAAATTGCTTCTCATCATATTATATAACGGAAAAAGGTGAGATATACTCATTGTATAGAGCTCATAAAGATGGTCTTATTTCGATAGAAGATCTTACAAGTTTTAATTTTGATATAACCATTATTGAAAGAGTTAAATTTCATAATCCTGAAGATGTTATAAAAGTTGAATACTATTCTAATACAGAAGATTCCCTAGACACCAAAACAACGTTGAGTAATCGTGATGATTTAGATAAGTTGGTAAGTGAGTTTAAATATTTACTATTTAATGAAGAAATTATTGT
The DNA here is from genome assembly GCA_965601565.1 of uncultured bacterium. Lineage (GTDB taxonomy): Bacteria > Bacillota_I > Bacilli_A > Izemoplasmatales > Izemoplasmataceae > Xianfuyuplasma. Next base: position 13,055 of record CBFCWG010000018.1, read on the forward strand.
TGAAGAAAAAGATGTTCTATATTATTTAGATATATATACAAATGAAGATGTTATAACATATGGATTTTACGAAGATATGATTATTGAGTTATCCACTGGCAAAGTAGTTAAAGATAGTGATATGTATATACCTACTGAATTTATTGAGGATTTATTTGCCTTAACAGAGTAATTAAAGATGTCATTCATTGACATCTTTTTTGAAACCTATGATATAATCAAATTGGTAGAAATTTATATTAAAGGAGAATAATATGTTAAATTTTGTTTACGATAATAAGACGAAAATTGTATTTGGAAAAGAAACGGAAAATGAAGTTGGGAGATACACAAAACTTCATGGGAAAAAAGTATTGTTACACTATGGTAGAAACAGTATTAAAAAATATGGTTTATATGATAAAGTTATAGCTAGTTTACAAGCAGAAAATATCGATTATGTAGAACTTGGAGGAGTACAGGCAAATCCTCGTTTACAATTGGTTAAAGAAGGTGTTGAACTAACAAAAAAAGAGGATGTTGATTTTATATTAGCTGTTGGTGGAGGTAGTGTTATTGATAGTGCAAAGGCGATTGCACTTGGACATTTCTATGAAGGAGATGTTTGGGATTTCTATAGTAAAGGGATTAGACCTAAAGAAGTACTACCAATTGGAGTAGTATTAACAATTCCTGCAGCTGGATCTGAAAGTAGTACTGCAACAGTTATTACAAAAGAAGAAGGCGAAATTAAAAAAGGTTACGGAGACATTTCACTAAGACCTAAATTTGCAATTATGAATCCTGAATTAACATTCACATTGCCAAATTATCAAACATCTTGTGGTATTGTAGATATGATTGGACATGTTATAGAGAGATACTTTACGAATACAAGAGATGTTGAATTAACGGATCGTTTATGTGAGAGTGTAATCACAACAGTTATCAACAACTCACAATCAGTTTTGGAAAATAATGCAAATTATGCTAGTCGTGCTGAAATAATGTGGGCAGGAGCATTAGCTCATAATGGTCTTGTTGGAACGGGTAGAGAAGAAGATTGGGCAACACATGGGATTGAACATGAGCTAAGTGCTTTATACGATATAGCTCATGGAGCAGGTTTGGCAATCATCTATCCAGCATGGATGAAATACGTTTATAAACATGACCTTGAAAGATTTGCGTTGTTTGCTAATAAAATATTTAATGTTGAAATTAACAGAAATGACTTAGAAGAAACCGCACTTAAAGGAATTGAGAAGTTAGAGGAATTCTATAAATCAATCAATATGCCAATTAGGTTATCTGATATTGATAAAGATGATACCGATATTGAATTAATGGCACAAAAAGCTACTAATGGACGCCCTACTTTAGGTAGTTTTATTAAACTTGATAAAGAAGATATAATTAATATATACAAGTTAGCACTATAAGGAGTTATTATGAATACTGATAAATTGAAACTATTACAACTAGAATTTTTATCACAGTATCGCGAAGGATTTAACTCAGAAGAATTAAAGGAAATTGGTAAAAAACACAATCTTTTCAAACATGTTGATTATATTCACAATACATGTTCTAAAGATAACTTAAACGTTGGAATAGGTATTATAAAAGAGGTCGTAAAAGTTGTAACAAATTCATCGATGGTAAGTGTTTTTGAAAAAATGAAATTTAGAGATTTAATCAAAGAATTTGATGATTTCCAAAAACACGAACTCCTAGGAAGTATTTTCGAACTAATTCATGGAGATGAAGAAGAAGGATTTAATAGACTTGTGGGATTACTAGATTTCTATAAACTTGCTAAATGGCCATTAATTTCCGTATGGCGTGCATATTATAAACCTCATTATGATGTTTTTATTAAACCTACAACGGTGAAGAAAGTTATAAAACATCTTGAAATTAATGACATAATATACTCGCCCAAACCGACATACGAGTTTTATAAAAGATACCGTGAACATATTAATGAAATGAAAGAATTAGTTGATGAAAGATTAAAAGTTAGTAATCCTGCTTTTTCAGGTTTCCTAATGATGACAATTCAATAATTAAAATGATGTCAATTTTGACATCATTTTTTTATAAATAAGTGTTTAAAAAATAAGGTAAATAAAGAAAGTAAAAAAAGTGACAATTTGTATGCGAAATAGACTTTGTGATTTCATTATATAAATGTACTTTTAATGGCTATTTAAAGCCGTTAAGTTGATATAAAAGTTAGTTGTTATTTCTTAAAAATTAAATTTGATATTTAGTGTAAAATTAAGGTATAATTACTAATGTAGGCAATTTGAAAGCGCTTATATTTTCTAAATAAGAATGGGAATAATTTTGATATCCCGCATACTTAAATGAAGAAAAATGCTAACAAGTTATACCTTTGTGTACATCTACGACTACTTCTTACTTGATGAATTGTGGAGTGTTAATTTTTGTTTCCTATTTTAATGTAAAAAATTACAGTAGGAGGAACAAAATGCAATTAGAACAAATACTAAACAAATATCCAAAGAGAAAAGATTATTTATTAGAAATTTTATTAGATGTTGATGAACAAAAAAAAGATCATTGTGTAAGTGACAATGATGTTGTTGAGATTGCCAAATATTTAGGGACTAAAGAATCACATGTATGTAGCGTGATGTCTTTTTATACGCTTTTATCAACAAAACCACGTGGAAAATATATCATTCAGATCTGCAAGGACGTTCCTTGTTATTTGAATGATTCTTTTAATGTGATAGATACCGTTTGTGATTTCTTAAATGTTTCAATGAATGAAACAACAGAAGACAAACTATTCACTATTGAATATACTGCATGCATTGGGTGTTGTGATGAAGCACCTGCTATGCGTATTAATCACGAAACTTATACTAATCTAACTAAAGGGAAAGTAATTACTATTTTAGAAAAGTATAAGGAGTTGGTAAAATGATACAGCGTAAAGAATTAACAAAAAGATTTAATGTAATTGATCCAATGAGTATTACTGATTATTTAAAAAACAGTGGTTATAAGATGCTTAAAAAAGCATTGGATATGAAACCAAGTGATATTCTAGAAGAAATTACTCTGTCTAGAATAACTGGTCGTGGTGGAGCTAACTTTCCAACTTCGATTAAAATGAAAAGTTTTGCGAAAGAAACAGGAGAAAAATACATTATATGTAATGCAGATGAGGGTGAACCTGGAAACTTTAAGGATCGATATATGATGGAAAATGATCCTCATCAAATTATTGAAGGTATGATTATAAGTGCTCATGCAACAGGAGCATCCAAAGGATTTATTTATATTCGCGGAGAATACCAAAAAGGGATAAAAATAATGAACCATACAATTGAAGAAGCTAGAAGCCATAACTTCTTAGGTGAACATATTTTTGATCATGATTTTGATTTTGATATTGAAATAAGAAGAGGTGCAGGAGCTTATGTTTGTGGTGAAGAATTTGCCTTGATCGAATCGATTGAAGGTAAACCAGGTAGAACTAGAGTTAAACCTCCATTCCCTTCGCAAAAAGGTGTTTACGGATTACCTACATTAATTAATAATGTTGAGACGTTTTGTAACTTACCATTTATCATTGATATTGGTGGTAAAGCTTATAGTGATATTGGTAGTAATTATGCTTCTGGAACTAAGTTGATTAGTTTATCAGGAAATGTAAAAAATAAAGGTTTATTTGAAGTGCCTTATGGTAGATCTATTAGAGAGGTAATTGATGTATTAGGTAAGGGTGTTACTGATGGACATGAAATAAAAATGGTTCAGCTAGGTGGGGCTTGTGGAGCTATAATTCCTCCTACTTTATTGGACATGGATATTGATAATGAGAGATTTGAGATTTTTGATAGTAAAATGGGTGCAGGAGCAATCATTGTAATTGATGATCGTCATGACCTGTTTGATATTATATTAAGAAATATGGAGTTCTTTACTCATGAATCATGTGGTAAGTGTACACCTTGTAGAGAAGGACATTTACAAATTGTTAATCTTATTAAGAAATTTGTAAATTATGAAGCAACTTGGAAAGATTACCAATCACTTGAATCATTGGCTAAAGTTATTCATGAGACTACATTATGTGGTCTAGGACAAACCTCTCCAACATCGATTCTTTCAACAATGGAGTTCTTTAAAGAAGACTATGAAAAAAGAATTAAAAATCGAAAAGAGGGGGAATTATAATGGTTAATTTAAAAATAAATGGACGAGATGTTCAAGTTGAAGAAAATAAAACTATTTTAGAAGCAGCAAAAGAATACAATATTAAAATTCCTACTTTATGTCATTATCCAGATTTACATATCAATAGTGAATGTCGTATTTGTGTAGTTGAAATCGATGGTTATCGAGGGTTAAAAACATCATGTTCAACTCCAGTTAAAGAAGGAATGGATATTAAAACAAACTCACCAAAAGTATTAAATGCACGAAAAACTATTACCGAATTAATTCTTTCTAATCATGATGCCAACTGTACAGCTTGTGTTCGTAATATGAGATGTGAACTACAATTATTGTCTAATAATTTAGGAATTGATGTAAATCGATTTGGGAATGTGCTAGAAAGAAAAGAAATCGATGATAATAATCCTTCTTTAGTTAGAAATGGGAATCGTTGTATTAAATGCGGTAGATGTGTTGATGTTTGTAAAACAGTTCAAGGAATGCATGTATTAGACTCAATGGGTCGTGGACATGATATGGAAATCACTCCTGCATTTGGAAAATATTTAAATGATGAAATATGTACTTTCTGTGGACAATGTGCAAATGTATGTCCAGTAGGTGCAATTATTGAAAAAGATAATACTGATAAAGTATGGGAAAAACTACATGATCCTAATGTATACGTGATGGTACAAATAGCTCCAGCAGTACGTGTATCAATTGGTGAAGAAATAGGTTTGAAAACAGGTTTAATCAGTAATGAGAAACTCGTAAGTGCGATGAAACATTTAGGATTTAACCATGTTTATGATACAAACTTTACCGCTGATTTAACTATCATGGAAGAAGGAACAGAGTTAATCTCAAGAATCAAAAATAATGGTGTTTTACCATTAATGACATCTTGTTGTCCAGGATGGATAAATCTTGCAGAACAAGAATATCCTGAAATATTACCAAATATTAGTTCATGCAAATCACCACAACAGATGTTTGGTACTTTGGCAAAAACATATTATGCAGATAAAATGAATATGGATCCTAAAGATATTTATGTTGTTTCTATTATGCCTTGTACTGCAAAAAAATATGAAGCTACAAGAGAAGAACTAAAAGTTGATGGAGAAAATCCTGATGTAGATATCGTTTTAACTACTAGAGAACTTGGAAAAATGTTTAGACAAATGGGAATTGATTTTAATCATATTAAAGATGTTGAATTTGATAATCCATTTGGAATTACTACAGGTGCCGCAGCATTATTTGGAGCAACAGGTGGTGTTACTGAAGCAGCACTAAGAACAGTGTATGAAGTAGTAAATAATAAACCACTTGAAAATCTTGATTTCCATGATGTACGTGGTATGGCAGGAATCAAAGAAGCAGAAGTTCAGTTGAATGGAACAAAAGTAAAAGTAGCGGTATCACATTCATTATCAAATGCTCGTACTTTGATTGAACAAGTAATAGCTGGGACTTCTCCTTATACCTTTATAGAAATTATGGCATGCCCTGGTGGATGTATTGGTGGTGGAGGACAGCCTTATGGTACTACTAATGAAGTGAGACAAGAAAGAATCGCTTCTACATATATGGTTGATGGTAGTATGGTGTACCGTAAAAGTCATGAAAATCCAGCCATTAAAGCACTGTACAAAGAGTACTTAAAAGAGCCAAATAGTAAAAGAGCTCATCATTTGTTACATACTGATTATTCTTCAAGAAATATATAAAAGCAATGAGTTTCATTGCTTTTTTTTATTGGTATTTGCGTTCAAACTGCATAGGTAGTACAATTGTTATATAGTAAACATACGAATAACTTTACAGGAGGAAGCTTTTATGACATTTGATATTGGTTTGATTAGTACATTTTTATCTTTTGAAAATCTACATTCAAACGTATTTATTGATATTGCATTATTAGTATCAATAGGAATAATCGGGGGAAAAATAGCGGAGTTTTTTCATTTACCTAGAGTTACCGGATACATCATTATTGGGATGTTATTTGGACCTAATATCCTTAATATTTTTAATACCGAAATGATTGCGGATTTAAAGGCATTAAAAATTTTAGGACTTGGATTCATCGGATACAATGTAGGTTTAGAGGTAAACTTTAAAATGTTGAAATACAACCGAAACGCTGTTTTGTTTATCACATTGTTCCAGGCGATTGTTACCTTTGTATTAGTAGGAGGGACAATTCTTTTATTTGTTGGTGAATATGCATGGACCTATGCTTTGATATTTGGAGCAATAGCTACAGTTACAACACCAGCACCAATCGTTGCTTGTATTAGGAGTTATCATACCAAAGGAAGGTTAACAGCACTTCTTTGTCCAATGATTGCACTAGATGATGTACTTGGGGTAATTATATTTGCCTTTGTACTTCCAATTAGTGTTTATTTAGCAGGACATACCGGAGAAGCATTAACTGCTGCTGTATTATTTGGTGAACCATTACTTAATATTGGTCTTAGTATCTTTGTTGGGATTATTATTGGGCTAATGGTTGAAAGATTTATTGAGTATTTCTATAATGGCGATAAAATTACTATCTTTTTAATTATTGTTGTTGGGTTATTATTTGGGATTGGTATAACTTATATGTTTGAATTATCTACAATTTTATTACCATTAACAATTGGAGCTATTTTATCTAACCGATTAAGCTTTGATTTAAGAGATAAAGTTAGAGGAATATCAGATGCCTTCATTTTACCAATCTTACTTGTTTTCTTTACTCTATCAGGAGCTGAGTTAAATATTGGGTTATTAACTACTTTAGAGGTAGTTGGAGTAATTTATATCCTTATGAGAGTAGTTGGTAAAATATTAGGAGCTAGTACCGCAGCTATAATGTTAAAAGAAGAAACTAAAGTTAAAAAATATTTAGGTGCAGCACTTATCCCTCAAGGTGGGGTTGCGATTGATATGGCAATCTTAGCTGAAATTAGATTTATTCAGTTATCACAAGATACAGGAAATAGTGATTATGCAATAATTGGTTCAACAGTACTTACTGTAATTTTAGCAGCAGTATTACTGTATAAAGTGTTTGGAGAAATTATCGTGAAGTGGGCATTTAGACAGGCAAATGAAATTACACAAGAGGACCATACACCACATTCACACTTAGTATAAGGAGTATTTATGAATAATGAAGAAAAGGTTGTTCTTAACTTAATCAAAGAGGCAAACGTAAGTGCATTATGGATCCAAAAGACTTTACGTTTAAAAGAACACTCACCAGAAATCAGAAGTATCCTAAGAAATATGGAGGATCAATACAACATCCCTTCACCATTTAATCCTGGATTATTGATTGCGATGAGTTATATGTTTTTTGTTTTACCAAAAGAAAAGTTTTTTGATGATCTGAGTCTACAAGATCTTGAGTTGTCTTCATTTAACGTTATTAAAGGTAACAAAGACAATGATACAATTTTACGAAGAGTAAGAAACTCACTAACTCATGGAAATTTTACAATGGTAAAAAACTTTTTTGTCTTTAATGATAAGTACAAAAATGAAGAGGAGTATTCATTCATCTGTTCGATTGATATCGTGGAGTTTGGGAATTTGATTAATGAAATGTTAGAACGAATAAAACAATTAAAGTATTAAAAAATGGAGACTAATTGTCTCCATTTTTTTCTTTTTCATCAATTCTAAATACATCGAATATGCTCATCTGGTTTTCTTGATCAACGACATGACGATATAATTCATAAATTTTAAATGCTAACTCTTCTTGAGTACCTTCAGTTGTATTTACTATGAAATCAATATGTTTAAGATTACCTTTGTTAAAATGATCTTTATCTTTTTCTAGACGATCTATCGTTTCAATCAGATTATCTCCACGTTCTAACATTCTTTCTTTTCTTGTATCCTCTTCTGTTTCTAAAAGGATTATAACGGTATCTTTAATCTCTTGTTCATATATACTATTAGCACCTTCAGGTTCTACGATTAGCACTTTTTCTTTTGTAGCTCCTTTTTTGGGTGTACCATAATAATTATCATTATATGAAACCGCCTCTAAGAACTTGTTTTTCTTCATTCTATTTTCAAATATTTTCTTGCTTATAAAATTATAGTCGACCCCGTTAATTTCCCCTGGTCTGGGTTTTCTAGATGTTGTTGTTATCATCTTCTTGAACCCATATTCATTTATTAGAATTTTAGCAATATCTGTTTTTCCACTTGCGCTAGCTCCTACTAAAACCAACATAAAAACCACTCCTCAAAGATACTTAATAATATTATACTGTAATAAAGCCAAAAATGATATACAAAGTTTAACTCTACATTAATATAATACTGTTATGTTATAATTTAATTATAAAGGGAGTGATTTTATGGATATTTATAATAGATATGAAGCATTGAGTCCGATTCATCATGGAGGATTAACAAATCATTTACCAATGGTTTTAGTTGCCTTGGAAAAATGTGGAGTAGATTCAGAAAAAATCATCCAGAAATTAGACTCATATAAGGAAGATAGAGGGATATTCGATTTAACCGATAAAGCATCACCAGTTGATGAGTTTGATCAAGAGTATATAAACCGAACTGGTTTTTACTTAAGTGAGTTAAATCATAAAGGTGAAGATATTGTATTAGGAATGTTTTTAAATGAAAATAGACATTCAATATCTGCAGCATTGTTCCACGGTGTGATTAGATTGTATTACGCAAAAGAATCTAAAAATCCTTTACAAGTAGCTCAGGCTTTGGCATATTTTGAACTATCACTACAAGATATAAGTATAGATGTTTTTGAGTTGAGAAATGATGAGTTTTATAATCATTTTGAAGAGTTAAGAGAACATGTTCTTAATCTTGATCATAAGTTTGAAGTTAATAACACAAGTGGGAAAATGAAAGAAATAATGAACTTACCAATTGTAAAGAGTGGTATAGCTGTTATGAAAAATATAAATAAAAAAGAGATTTTAGATTTTGTTTTAACAAGATATTTAGAAACCAAGGATTTTTATGTTTTACATTTAATAACAGGTTTCCACGCAATTATTGAGTTAGAAGAATACTTACCAAACTTTGATGAAATGCTTAAACATTATTTAGCAGTTGCACAAATTATTATGCTATTGAACCCAGTTAAAAATGAATATCAAACTCAGTTTACAGAAGAAGTATATGAACTAATGAATAGTATTGAAGAACTTGAAGATTTTCACGATATTAAACTACTGTTTTCTTTAAGAGAACTTAGTAAATTGTTTGATAACGAAAAAATAAAATACGTTGCAAACATAATCTTTGAAAGATAACTTCGCAAGAAGTTGTTTTTTTGTAAATAAATGAGGAAATTCCTTTACATTAAAATTATATGTGTTAAACTTAATTGCTTACAAATTGGAGGTAATATTATGTTGTATGAAAATAAACATTTAGAGAAGTCATTAACGGAGATGGGATTTGAAGAATTTACTGAGATTCAAGAGAAGTCAATTCCGCTTATTAAACAAGGAATAGACATTATTGGACATTCACAAACAGGTACTGGGAAAACTGCTGCTTTTACATTACCAATTCTTGAGGGAATTGATTATAAAAGTGACAAAATTCAAGCTATCATTCTTTGTCCAACAAGAGAATTAGTAGTTCAAGTTAAAAGAGAGATTGATAAAATTGGTAAATATGTACCGGGATTAAAAACTGTTTCAGTATATGGTGGAGAACCTATAACTAAACAAATTGGTTTCTTAAAAAGAAAACCACAAATCATTATTGGGACACCAGGAAGAACAATTGATCACATCAACCGTAAACTAATCAGATTACAGCATATTAAATTTTTAGTACTAGATGAAGCTGATGAAATGTTAAAGATGGGATTCAAAGAAGATATTGAAACTATTTTAGCATCAGCAAATGAAACAAGACAAACTATATTATTTAGTGCTACAATGCCAAAAACTATCATTAAAATATCACAACAATATATGAATGATCCTCAAGTAGTAAGCGTTGTAACAGATGAACAATCTAATAAAGATATTACACAGTACTATTATCAAGTAGCTGATAAAAACAAAGTAGAAGCAGTCGCAAGATTGTTACATATATATAATCCGAAACTAACTTTAATTTTTTGTAACACAAAGAGAAAAGTAGATGATGTTACAAGAGAATTAACTAAAAAGGGATATAATGTTGATAAAATCCACGGTGATTTACAACAAACTTCTCGTTTAGATGTATTAAATAAATTCCATAGAGGAGTTTTAGATATGTTAGTAGCAACAGATGTTGCTGCAAGAGGGTTGGACATTAAAAATGTTGAAGCAGTTATCAATTATGATGTTCCTGAGAAAGCTGAGTTTTATGTTCATAGAATCGGTCGTACAGGACGTATAGGAAATAAAGGTTACTCATTTACATTAGTAAGTAAGAGAGAGTCATCACGTTTAAACAGTATCTTCTCATTTACAAAAGCTAATATCAAAAAAAGAAACATTCCTACTCCTGAAAAAGTTATTAGAGTAAAACAAGAAAAACAAATCGAAGAAATTCAAAACATTATCGACACAGAAAACAATGACTTATACTTTGAAATGGCATATAGTTTATTACTTAAAAATGAACCTGAAAAAGTAGTAAGTGCATTATTAAATAAGATTGAAAAAAAGGATTCATCACAAACTATTCAAGGTGATATCAATGAAGACTTTAAACGTGTTAAAAAACATGGACAAAATAAAAATCAAGTTCGTTTCCATTTAAACTTAGGTACAGCTGTCGGAGTTAATCCTAAAGGCCTAGTTGAGTTAATAATGAAAAAAACAAGATTACAAAATCGTGACATCAATGATGTCTTCATCAAAAGAACATTCTCGTATTTCAGTACAAATGAGAAACACATAGATAAAGTAATGAAAGATATGCGTAACTTTAACTATGGTGGAAAAAGAGCAAGTATCCAAATCGCAAAAGAAAGAAAGTAAAAGCAATCGTTGATTGCTTTTTTCTTTTTGATATATCTTTAACATATAATTTCTTGTATAATATTAATAGAGTGAAAAAAGGAGAGATTTCAATGTTAATTATTAAAAATGCTTTATTATTTACAATGGCAGAAGAAAATAATGTTTTAGGTAGTATTGTTGTTAAAGATGGAAAAATATTAGAAGTGGGTAAAAATGTTGATTTAAGTAAATACAAAGACTTTGATGTAATTGATGCACAAGGTAAAATTGTTACTCCTGGATTAGTAGATCCTCATTGTCATATTGGAATTATGGAAGAAGGAATTCGTTTTGAAGGTAATGATACTAATGAAATGAGTGGTCCTATCTATCCAGAATTAAGAGGAATCGATAGTGTTTTTGTTAAAGATATGGCATTTGAGTATACATATAAATCTGGTATTACATCGGTAAATACAGGACCAGGTAGTGCTAACGTTATTGGTGGTACTTTTACTGCAATTAAAACGTATGGTGAAACAGTTGATGACATGGTAATTAAAGAAGAAACTTGTATGAAAATGGCTTTAGGTGAAAATCCTAAGCGAGTTTACGGAACTGGTGGAAAGAACCCAGGAACAAGAATGGCAAGTGCTGCTTTAATGAGAGAATGGTTATTTAAAGCAAAAGAGTATTATAACAAAATAAAAGCTTGGGAAAATAAAGAAGAGGATGCAAAAGAACCTGCATTTGATATGAAATTACACTCTTTAATGAGAGTTTTTGATGGAATGTTAGTTAAAATACACGCGCATCGTGCAGATGATATTATGACTGCAGTAAGGATTGCTAAGGAGTTTGATTTAAACGCTACAATCGATCATGCAACTGAAGCTTATTTAATCCCTGAGAAAATAAAAGAAGTTGAAATACCATTAATTATTGGACCTACTTTAGGAATGGCTTCAAAATATGAACTAGTAAATAAATCATTTAAATCTGCTAAGGTATTAGAAGATAATGAAATACCATTTGCAATAATGACTGATCATCCAGTAATTACACTTGATACTACATTGGTTCAAGCAGCTTTATTTATTAAAGAAGGATTGAGTGAACAAAAAGCATTAGAAGCTTTAACAATTACATCAGCAAAACTAAACGGAATCGAAGATAGAGTTGGATCTTTAGAAGTTGGTAAAGACGCTGATATCGTAATCTGGGATGGACCTATATTCGATATAATGACTCGTACACAGTTAGTTATAATTGATGGAGTTATTGTTCACAATAAGTAAGAGGAGGGTATATATGTATCGTAAATACTACAAAAATGATGAACTGTTCAGTAGCGTAATTATTTCATTTGCGCTTTTTGTTGTGTTTGGTATTATCTTTTACTTCATTTATTACGATACAGGGGGATGGACACCATCATCTTATTTCTATGTATCATTATGTGGTTTAAGTTTGTTATCATCAATCTATTATTTAATTGTATATTTGGTTGGTCTTCGAAAACCAATCTTAGATTATGAAGTAGATATAGAAGCAGAGAGAATAAACTTTTCGAAAAGAAGATATGTATCATTTAAAGATATTAAATTATACGCAAGAAGAGATAACCGAAGTGAAGTGAAAATATTCTTTAAATTTAGATTACTAAACATAATTACTTTTCAATTAATAGATGATCAAGGTAATCCGATGAGTGAAGAAATCAGTAGGCAAATTGGTAAGTACGCTTCACCAATTTGCCATCGTCAACTGTATAACTATAATTTTCTGGGAGCATTTGTATTTATCTCATTTAACTTTATCTTCATTTTTATGAGAGATAGTCTCCAATTTATCCACCAAACATACAAGTACATTATCATGTTTGGAGTTACTATTGGATTATCACTATTATTAGCACTTATCAACAACTTAAGACTTAAATATTTATACAACAAATCACTAGAAGAAAAAACAGAAGAAATCTAATATATGTATAATTAACACTACTTTGTAGTGTTTTTTTATAAGAATTACAAAAATATTTTATGTAAGCGTTTTATATGATAAAATATGTATTAGGAGAGGAGTGATTTACTTGAGAATAAAAGAACATCCCATTTTGGAGTTTTCTGAACAAGAAGTTATTCATTTTACTTATAATGGGAAACAAGTTGAAGGTATTAGTGGCGATACGATAGCTTCAGCGTTACATCACTTGGGTATCCGTAAACTTAGCCATAGCATTCATGAGAAACGTGCACGTGGCTTTTATTGCGCAATTGGGAACTGTGCATCATGTAATATGATAGTTGATGGAGTACCAAATGTTAGGACGTGTGTCACTTTATTAAAAGAAGGTATGAAGGTTAAAACGCAGGATAATAAAGGAGTACTATATGAGAAATTATGATTTAGTTATAGTTGGCGGAGGGCCAGCAGGATTAAGTGCGGCTAAAATGGCTGCGGAATCAGGAGTTTCCTCATTAATTATTGAGCGTGATTACAAAGTTGGAGGACAACTAGTAAAACAAACACATATGTTCTTTGGAAGTGAAAAACAATACGCAAAAACAAGGGGTATAGATATCGCCAAGATTTTAGTAGAAGATGTATTAAAACATCATGATAAAATAGAAATTATGACAAATACAACTGTTGTGGGACTGTATAAAGATAATGTTATAACAATTTTACATGATGATAATTATTCGAAAATTAAAGCAAAATCAATCATTATTGCCACAGGTGCAAGTGAGAAATTCTTAGCGTTTGAAAATAATGATCTTCCTGGTATTTACGGGGCAGGTGCTGTTCAAACATTGATGAATGTTCATGGGGTTTTGCCTGGTGAAAAAGTAGTTATGGTTGGTAGTGGAAATATTGGATTAATCGTAAGTTACCAGTTAATGCAAGCTGGAGTTAAGGTTTTAAAAGTTTTAGAAGCTGCTCCTACTATTGGTGGGTACAAAGTTCATGCGTCAAAACTTAAAAGATTAGGTGTAGATATTGATACTAGAACGTCAATCAAAAGAGCAGAAGGTAAAGATACTTTAGAAAAAGTTATTATTTCTAAATTAGATGAAAATTGGGATTATATACCTGGTACAGAAGAGGTAATTGATGTTGATGCTTTATGTATAAGTGTTGGGTTAAGTCCTTTAAGTAGTTTATTGAGTATGATTGATTGTAAGATGAAGTATATTCCATATTTAGGTGGGAATGTACCTGTTTTAGATTGTAATCATGAAACTAGTGTTGAAAATATCTTTGTAGCTGGAGATGTTTGCGGTGTAGAAGAGGCCAGTAGTGCGATTGTTGAAGGATACTTCACGGGATTATTTGTTGCCAACCGTTTAGGATTTAAACATCCGCGATACAAAGAGCTATTTGAAGATTATAAAAAACAACTTGAACATTTAAGAAGTGGACCATTTGGTGAGAAAACGCGTCTTGGATTACAAGAGTTAAGGGAGGGAGAAGTATGTTAAATAAAAATGGTGTTCCCTCTTTAAAACAAATTCAAAGTATTTTCCCTGATGAAAGTATCTTAACAAGAAGCAAAGTTGTTATTGAGTGTTATGAGGAAATCCCTTGTAACCCATGTAGTACATCATGTCCTTTTGATGCAATCTTTATTCCTGTCGACATTAATCAACGTCCACTAGTAGATTATGATAAATGTACAGGTTGTGGAATTTGTGTATTTAGTTGTCCAGGACTTGCAATAATTAATGTCAAAGTTCAAGAAGATTCGAATATCTTTAAAATTCCTTATGAGTTTGTACCATATCCAGAAAAAGGTGAAATAATGTATGCGGTTAACCGTTTTGGCGATATTATTGGGGATTGTGAAATTGAAAAAGTGACCCTAACTAAAAAACAAGATAAAACTGCATTATTACAAGTTAAAGTTCCTAAAGAATTCTTGTATGAGTTTATCACAGTAAGGAGAAAATCATGAATGAAAAAGATATTATAATATGTCGTTGTGAAGACGTATCTTTACAAGATTTACATGATTGTCTTGAAGAAGGATACACCACATTTGAAGATGTAAAAAGAATCCTTAGAGTTGGCATGGGTCCATGTCAGGCAAATACATGTGGTTTATTAGTACAAAGAGAGATTGCCAAGTATTTAAAACGCCCCCTAAAAGAAATTTCAATACATAAAATTAGACCTTTAATATCTGGGGTTAAACTAAAATCTATCGTGGAGAACTCGAAAAATGAAAGCTAATATTGTAATCATAGGTGGCGGAATTAGTGGTGTAGCAATCGCATATAACTTAGCAAAAAAAGGAATGAAAGATATAGTTGTTTTTGATGATAATTATATGACAGGTGGTGCAACAGGTAGATGTGGTGCAGGAGTTCGTCAACAATGGGGAACAAAAGGAAACTGTGTCATGGCAAAAATGAGTGTAGACTTCTTTGAAAAAGCACAAGAAGAATTACAGTATCATCGAGATATTGAGTTTAAACAAGAAGGATACTTAATCGTAGCTACTACTGAAAAAGAGGATATTCAATTTACTAAAAACGTTAAACTTCAAAATAGTGTTGGGATTCCTGCGCGTAAACTAACAGTAGAAGAAGCTTTAGAAATTGTCCCACATCTTAATAAAGATATAATGGTGAGCGCAACATTCTGTCCAACTGATGGACATCTAAATCCCTTCTTAATGACGGATGCATATTATGTTGCTGCAAAAAGATTAGGAGTTAAGTTCTTCTATCGAGAAAAAGTAAACAAGATTAACGTTGAGAATAATAAAATAACTGGAGTAATCACTGACAATTACTCTGTAGAAACGAACAAAGTAGTAAATGCAGCTGGTGGATTCTGTTATGAAGTAGGACAGATGGCTGGTGTAGAAATACCTGTTTACAGTGAAAATCATGAGATATTAGTTACTGAGCCAATTGAAAAAATACAAGGACCAATGGTAATAAGTTTTAGTAAAAATATTTATTGCCAGCAAGTACCACATGGAAGTTTTATCATGGGTAGAAGTGATCCAAATGTAGAAAAAAATCACGATATAGGAAGCACACATACTTTCTTAGATGAGATGGCTAAAACAGCAGTGAATTTATTACCTCCTCTAGGTGAATTAAGAGTAATTCGTCAATGGGGTGGAAGCTACAACTGTTCACCTGATCGTCAGCCAATAATTGGAGATACTGATCAATTAGAAGGATATTACTTAGCTTGTGGTTTTAGTGGACATGGATTTATGTTCGCACCTATGACTGGGTTGTTATTAAGTGAAGTTATCTTAGGGTTACCAACAACGATTGATTTAACTGAACTACATATCGATCGTTTCAAAAATAATAAAAACACTGAATATGAACATTCAGTAGTATAGAAAGGAATTATTATGGGATTATATACGTATAAAACAGAACCACTTACTGATTTTACAAAAGAAGAGAATTTAGCAAAATACGAAGAAGCCCTAAAGTTAGTTGAAAGTTACTTAGGGGAAACATATCCATTAATTATCAATGGAGAAAAAGTAGAAACAGGAAATCTTTATACTTCATTAAGTCCAGCAAATCATAATGTTGTGATTGGGAATATTCATCAAGCTAGTATTGCAAATGCAGAAGCAGCAATGGAAGCAGCATTAACTGCTTTTGAATCTTGGAAAAAAACAAAAGCTTCAATGCGTGCTGATGTATGTTTTAAAGCTGCGGCTATTATTCGAAAACGTAAGTTTGAATTTAGTGCATTAATGACAAAAGAAGCAGGAAAACCTTGGCCTGAGGCTGATGCTGATACTGCAGAAGCTATTGATTTCTTAGAGTATTACGGACGTCAAATGTTAACAATAACTGAAGCAGATAAACTAACACAGTCAAGAAGAAACATTGAACGAAATGAGTTTAAGTATATTCCTCTTGGCGTTGCTGCTGTTATCACTCCTTGGAACTTCCCATTAGCTATATTAGCTGGTATGACAAGTGCCGCTTTTGTTGCAGGGAACACTGTATTATTAAAACCAGCTATTACAACACAAGTCATTGCATATAAATTCATGGAAGTATTACATGAAGCAGGATTACCAAAAGGTGTAGTTAACTTCATACCTGGTGATGGACCTGAAATAGGTGAGTTTATGGTAAAACATCCGAAAACAAGATTTATCTCATTTACAGGTAGTAAAGCTGTCGGTTTAACCATTAATGAAAATGCAGCTAAACATCAACCAGGACAAATCTGGATCAAAAGAGTTATTGCGGAAATGGGTGGGAAAGATGCCATTTTGGTAGATAAAGATGTTGATTTAGAAATGGCCTCTGAAGCAATAGTTAAGAGTGCCTTTGGTTTTAGTGGACAAAAATGTTCTGCTTGCTCAAGAGCAATTATTCATGAAGAAATATATGATGAGATGTTAGAATTGATCAAAGATAAAACAGAACATCTAACTTGGGGTAACCCTTCTAATTTTGATAACTTTATGGGACCATTAACTGATGAAAAAGCATTTGATAAAGTTACAGGATATATTGAAATTGGAAAAGAAGAAGGTCGTTTATTAGCAGGAGGAAGTTCAAATAATAGTACTGGTTGGTTTGTTGCACCTACAGTATTTGCTGATTGTGATCCTTCATCACGTATTATGCAAGAAGAAGTATTTGGACCTGTTTTAGCTATTACTAAAGTAAAATCATTCTGTAAAGGTTTAGAAGTGGCAAACGGTACTGAATATGGTTTAACTGGTGCGGCTATTTCACGTAATCGTAAACATTTAGAAAAAGCACGAGATGAGTTCCATGTAGGTAACTTATATCTGAATAGAAAATGTACAGGAGCTATCGTAGGATATCAACCATTTGGTGGATTTAATATGAGTGGTACTGATAGTAAAGCTGGTGGACCAGATTACTTATTACTACATATGCAAGCTAAATCTATTAGTGAATGGCTATAAAAAATAAAGATGCTGATTTATTATTTCAGCATCTTTTTATTTAAAATGTTTTAAGATTAATTGAACTTTCGATTCCAAAGAGTTATCCTTATACTCCTTTTCGAGTAATTGATTGTTTATTTCTCTGTAATCATAATTGACAAGACGTTTTTTATCTTCTATTTTGATCAAATACTCCAAACAACTAATATAAAAATCTTTATATGATTGTCGTTTTAATGAGGGTATTTTACCTGATAGTTTAGGTATTGTTTTTTCAAGTAAAAAACGAGTAGTAGTTATATCTTTAAGATTCAAAAACTTGTTTAATGTTTGATGATCTCTTTTTGATATATGAAGTAATTTTTTAACTATTTGTGCCTCTGTAGGTATATTATTGAAATAATAATCATTACCTTCTAGTTTACCAAATACTTTCATTGTATCCAAATAACCCATCTCAATATGTTTTAGCCAAATATATCAAGAACCCTCACATCTTCAAGGATATATAATGTATGTCATAAGTGGGGGATGAATTGATACGAATTTCCCGAGTGAACCATGT
>CBFCWG010000019.1:0-26326 GCA_965601565.1 uncultured bacterium
TCGCGTTAAGAGTTAAGGGCCTAGATTACTAGGAACTAAGGTGGTACCGCGGATTTTATTTCGTCCTTAAACAAACTTTTGTTTAGGGACGATTTTTATTTATAAAGGAGGATTTATTATGTATCAAAAAATGAAAGGTACTTACGATATTTTACCTAAAGATGTAAGTAAGTGGCAAACTTTAGAAAAAGTAATTAGAAATGTAAGTAAAATCTACAACTACAAGGAAATAAGAACACCAATGTTTGAACACAGTGAACTATTTCACAGAGGAGTAGGTAGTGAAACAGATATAGTAAGTAAAGAAACTTATGATTTTTTAGATCGTGGTAAAAGATCCAACACACTTCGTCCCGAAGGAACAGCTGGAGTAGTTAGAAGTTATATCGAAAATAAATTATATGCTTCAAACATCCCCGTACAGAAAATGTACTACGTTGGACCAATGTTTAGATACGAAAGACCACAAAAAGGACGGTATCGTCAATTTTTACAATTTGGTGCAGAAGCATTTGGCAGTACATCACCACAACTTGATGCAGAAATTATCGCATATGCAGTAAGCATTTTAAAAGCGTTAAAAATAAAAGACGTTGAAGTACACATCAATAGTATTGGTGATGCTGAAAGTAAAAAAATGTACAAAGAAGCATTAATGACATACCTAAAGCCAAATATTGAAAATCTATGTGGGGATTGCCAAAAGCGTTATACAACAAACCCATTACGTATCCTAGATTGTAAAATTGACAAAAACAACCCAATCTTAACTGAATCTCCAAAACCACTAGATTATTTAACAGAAGAGGCCAAACAACACTTCGACCTAACTGTTAAATACTTAGATGCAATGGGAATCAAATACGTAGTCGATAAAAACTTAGTACGTGGTTTAGATTATTATACTCACACTGTATTTGAAGTGAATGCCAACCTAGAAACGTTAGGTGCTCAAAACACAATATGTGGTGGAGGTAGATATAATAACTTAGTAAAATCATTAGGTGGACCAGATACACCTGGTGTTGGATTCGCCTTTGGTTTAGAACGACTAATGTTTGCCTTAGAATCAATTGATTTTAAAGGTGATCTTGATTACTTACACCTATATTTAATGATTTTAGGTGATGAGCAAAAAGAAGATGGAATGGCAATGTTAAATCGCTGCCGCTTAGGAGGATTATATACTGACATTGATTTCCTAGATAAAGGAATGAAAGGTAAATGGAAACAGGCATCTAACTTAAAAGCTCGTTTCGTAGCTATTTACGGCGCTAACGAAAAAGAACAAGGTGTAGTTAACATAAAAGATCAAGACAGTGGAACTGAAGAAACAATAAATAAAAATCAACTATACAATTACATCGTTACAGAACTGATGAAACCATCAAACGCATGTACATCATGTGCTAGTGATAACTGTGACGATTGCGAGGAGTAAAACAATGAAAAGAACCCATAATAATGGCGAATTAACGCTTAAAAACATTAATGAAACAGTATCCTTAAAAGGATGGGTCGCAAAAAAACGTGACCTAGGTGGTTTAGTATTTATCGATTTACGTGACCGATATGGAATCACACAATTAGCATTTAACCCTAACTCACCTCTATACGAAAAAACATTAGAAGTTAAAAGTGAATACGTATTAGAAATAACAGGTAAAGTAATCGAAAGAACTTCAAAAAACCCTAATATCCCTACTGGAGATATTGAAGTAGAAGTAACTGAGTTAAATATTTTAAACTCAGCTAAACTTCCCCCATTACTAATTCAAGATGAAACAGACGCTTTAGAAGATACAAGACTAAAATATCGTTATTTAGACTTACGTCGTCCTAACTTGCAAAATAACTTTATTGTAAGACATAAAACAGTTGCTGCTGTACGAGAGTTTTTAAACAACGAGGACTTTCTAGATGTCGAAACACCAATCTTAACAAAATCAACTCCTGAAGGTGCAAGGGACTACTTAGTACCTTCACGTATAAATAAAGGAGCATTTTATGCATTACCGCAATCACCACAGATCTTTAAACAATTATTAATGGTTAGTGGTTTTGAAAAATACTATCAAATCGCTAAATGTTTTAGAGACGAGGACTTAAGAAGTGACCGTCAGCCAGAATTTACTCAAATCGACATTGAAACATCATTTATGGATCAAGAAGAAATACTTGATGTAAGTGAAAGAATGATTAAATTTGTAATGAACAAAGTTAAAGGTGTTGAACTTACTGAAAAATTCCCGATTATCACATATGCATATGCAATGGATAAATACGGAGTAGATAAACCCGATACACGATTTGGAATGTTACTAGAAAATATTACTGAAACTGCTAATCAAAGCGAATTTAGTGTTTTCAAAAACAATATCTCTTCTGGTGGAATTGTTAAAGGTATTAACGTCAAAGGAGGAGCTAGTTTATATTCAAGAAAAGGAATTGATAAACTAACAGACTTTGTTAAAAAATATCGTGCAAAAGGATTAGCATTTCTAAAATATGTTGATGGTAAATTGACTGGTAGTATCGCAAAATTCTTTAGTGAGGAATTACAAGCTAAACTAATTGCAGAAACTAAACTAGAAAATAATGACTTATTATTAATAGTTTCAGATAAAGAAGCGGTAGTAAATCAATCACTAGGTAACTTAAGAAACCATATCGCAAAAGAACAAAAACTATACTCGGATGAAGAATATGACTTCCTATGGGTAATCGATTGGCCAATGTTTGAATACCGTGAGGAACAAGAAAGATTCTTCAGTTTACATCACCCATTTACAATGGTTCAAGACCAGGATGTACCTTTACTAGATTCAGATCCAGCTAAAGCCTTAGCTTACTGTTATGACCTTGTAGTTCAAGGACAAGAACTAGGAGGAGGAAGTGTCAGAATTCATAAAGAAGATATCCAAAACAAAGTTTTTGACATTTTAGGTATTTCAAAAGAAGAGCAACAAGCTAAATTTGGTTTTTTATTAGACGCATTACAATATGGAACACCTCCACATGGTGGAATTGCATTTGGATTAGATCGTTTAATAATGTTATTGGTTCATACGGAAAATATTAGAGACGTTGTTGCATTTCCAAAAACAAATAGTGCGCAATGTATAATGACAGAAGCGCCAAGTTTAGTCGCTGATGACCAGTTAGAAGAATTATCTATCAAAACAATGAAATAATTTAAATTATTTATAATTTATGTTATAATGATAAAAGGACAAAAGGGTGTGATGAAATGAACAACAAAAATAAATTCCTCAGTGATGAATTCCTCAACAAAGCGATACGTGTACTAGTAGTAATCTTATTATTCCTAGGCGTAATCCTTTTAGCATCACAATTTAACGCAATATGGGTTAAAATCACAAGTGCAGTTTCAGCAGTTATAGTACCACTAGCACTAGTGTGGCTTGTTTCTCTCGTCATGTTCCCACTAATTAAACTATTAGAAAGACGTGGTGTAGGACCAAGAGGACTTAGTGTAGCTGTTGTCTTCATTGGAACAATCGCTATAATCTTTTTAATTATTTACTTCTTAGTCCCATTTGTATTAGACCAAGTTCGTGCATTTTTCGACAATGACTGGCCACAAATTCAATCATACTTTGCTGATGATTTACGTGGTGATTTCATCTTTGGTACTGATATTTATGACGCAATAGAAGGCTTTATTAATGACTCAACAATTATTGAAGATACTGTAAGTGGGTTTGTAGATAACTTAACTTCATCATTATCAAACTCATTTGTAAATATAATTAGTATTGTTGTTGTACTCCCTGTAACATTAATTTATTACCTAATTGATTACGAAATGATCAATGATACATTACGTTCAATTATTCCTAAACGATATGAAAAATCAGCAAGTGATCTTGGATCAAGATTAAATAACACTGTTGGTGCTTATATCCGTGGACAAATCTTATTGATGTTAGCTATCGGTAGTGCTGCTACAATCCTTTACCGCTTAATCGGTTTAGAATATTTCTTTGTCTTTGGAATTATCGTTGGTTTAACTAACATCATTCCATATTTTGGGGCAATCATTGCGATGATTCCAGTTGTAGCTTACGCAATAATTACTGCTGATACAGGTCCAGGACCAATCGCAGTAGTATTAGTAAACGTAGGGTTACAGATGGTTGAAGGAAATGTCTTCCAACCAATCATTATGGGTCGTCAATTAGAAATGCATGCCATTGTAATCATTATGTCAATTATGTTCTTTGGTAGTTTATTTGGAACATTTGGAGTTATCTTTGCAGCACCAATCGCTGCTACAATGAGAGTATTATTTGAGTTTTATCGAGAGAAAAAAGCTGAACGAGAAGCAGGTAGTTTAGCTTCAGGTAATAGTCCTTAATGAATCATAAAAAAGTTTACAATGTATTCCAAATAAACTTAATTGTGTTTTATGTAACATGTATTATGTTAGTACCAATATTACTTGTTATCTCATATTTATTTGACTTTCATCTATATACATCAACTAATTCAATTATCTTAATCGCAAGTTTTATCTTGCTCATCTTCTTTGTGATTGGCTTAATATACTTATTACTCACAAGAGATCACTATGAAAGAAGATTAAAACCATCATACACCAGGGAAATGACAATAACTATTTCGGTTAGTGCTCTTGGTGTTTTAGGTTTGGGGATTATGTTCATGTATGTCGGTGGGCCAGCATTTTATGTACCACATGTAATTATTCCAATCGCAATAGTTATGTATTCAATATTATATTTTGTTGGTATTCGTTACTTTAATGTAAGTTTACTAAAAAGAAGATAATGGCTACCTCGGTAGCCATTTTGTTAAGAAGGTGAGAAAATGATATTTTCAAGATTAATCCAATTAATCGGAGAAGAACGTTTTACTAAAATAAAAAACAGTACTGTCTTGATCTTTGGTTTAGGTGGTGTTGGTGGAAACGCTGTTGAGGCAATTGCTAGAAGTGGTTTTGGGACAATAATCTTAGTTGATAAAGATACCGTTGAAGAATCAAACATAAACCGTCAACTACTAGCGCTTCATTCAACAATAGGTAAACCAAAAACAGAAATCCTTAAGCAAAGAATCAACGATATTAATCCTGAATGTAACGTTATTACTTACCAAATGTTCTATAACTTTGAATCAAAAGACTTAATTTGGGATAACAAAATTGACTATATCATCGATTGCATCGATACAATCACATTTAAAATCGATATCGTAAAAGAGGCAATTAAGCGTAAAATACCATTTATTTCAGTCATGGGTACCGGTAATAAATATCACCCAGAAAAACTAGAAATCATCCCTTTAAGTAAAACCGAGTATGATCCAATAGCTCGGGTAATGAGAAATAAACTAAAAAAAGAATATAATTTAAATAAAATATTCGTTGTTGCCAGTAAAGAAGTACCAGAGAAAGTTGATTCAACTAAACAAAGTCCCTCATCAAATGCCTTTGTACCAAATACTGCAGGATTAATCGCCGCTAGTTATATCTTTAACAAAGCCATTGAGTAAACTTTTAAGGTTTAGTAAGTATCAACCACTTTGGGCAACAGAATTTACCAGATTAAAAACATATTTAGATTCATTACTAACAGATTTAATTATCGATATCATCCATGTTGGAAGTACTAGTGTAGTTTCACTAAGCGCAAAGCCAATTCTTGATATTGACATTGTCTATCAAGATAACCTTGATCTAATCATTAAAATACTAGAGCAAAATAATTACTTATATGAAGGTGAAAAAGGAATTAAAGACCGTCATGCTTTTAAAAGACTAACCAATGATTTTTATGAACATCACTTATATGTTTGTAAAAAGGGAAGTACCAACCTAGTAAACCAACTAACCTTTAAAAGAGCATTACAAAATAGTCCAAAAAACCGATTTCTATATCAAAACTTAAAAAAGAAATTAATCGAAACAAACAAAAAAGATCGAATACTGTATACCAACAGTAAAACCGATTTAATATCACAAATATTGAAGGAGGCATCACTTATGAAATCAATCATTTTAGGTGGAGGATGTTTTTGGGGAGTAGAAGCTTACTTTAAACAACTAAATGGTGTGATAGACACCGAAGTTGGTTATATTAACGGTGAAGGTGAAACCGATTATAAAGAAGTATGTGCTGGTAGCGGTCACGCTGAGGCTGTTCTAATTCACTACGATGAGGAACTTATTTCATTAAAAAAAATACTAGATCACTTCTTTAACATAATTGATCCAACAACAATTAATAAACAAGGTCCAGATGTAGGTGTTCAATACCGTACAGGTATTTACAACTACACAACAGAACAATTGCCATTTATCGAAAACTACATCAATGTACGCCAAAAAGAATACATAAAACCAATTAGAGTAGAAGTTGTAACAGATTTAACTTTCTACCCAGCAGAAGACTACCATCAAGACTATTTAGATAAAAACAAAAATGGCTACTGCCATGTTAATCTAAACTCACATAAAAATGTCGAATAAAATATTAGTAATTGGTGCAGTTAACATTGATATCTTCACAAATACCGATAAACCATATACACTAGAAGATTCTAACTTAGCCAACATATCACTTGGGTTTGGTGGTGTAGGTGGTAATATAGCTACAAACTTAAATACCCTAGGGTTAAATGTTTCATTCATTACAGCCTTTAGTAATGATTTACTAGGAATATTTCTTAAAAATCACTACCATAAATCAGGGATTGAAACAATCGAATCATTAAACTCAAAATCAAAAAATAGTTCCGTATACCTAGGAATTATGGATCAAGATAAAGACTTGTTTTTAGGTTTAAATGACATGGCAATTATCAATGATTTAAATATCGATTTCCTTACGCAAAAACAACAGTATATCGAATCATTTGAATATATTGTTATTGATAATAACTTAAACCAAGAAACACTTAATTACCTACTAACAACATATAACCATAAAACAATTATGATGGATGCTGTTAGTGCAAAAAAAGTAATAAAGTTAAAAGGGTTATTAAATAATATTTCTGTATTAAAAGTAAATCAAATCGAATTAAATGTATTATCACAAGAAACAGACATCAAATTACAAATCAAATCACTTTTAAATCAAGGTTTAAAAGAGATTATCGTAACTAACAAGGATAAACCTGTATATTACGGAAAAGAGGATGTAATCAAAGTATTTACCACATATAATTGTGATAATATTGTTAACGCAACAGGAGCAGGAGATGCATTTATAAGTGGGTACGCTTATGGTGTAGTAAATAAAATGGATTTAAACAACCGAATTGATCAGGCAATGAAACTTGCCAATCAAACATTACAGGTTAAAACAAGTACAATAGAAAAGGTGAATTAAATGTTAGAAAAATATATTGAATACAGTAAAGAAGTAGCAAAGGCAATCGCTTATAACCAACCAATCGTTGCTTTAGAGTCGACAATAATATCACATGGAATGCCATATCCAGAAAATGTAAAAACAGCTTTAGAATGTGAGCGAATCATTAAAGATAATGGTGCAATTCCAGCAACTATCGCTATTTTAAATGGTAAACTTAAAGTAGGTTTAAGTACTGAAGAAATTGATTTCCTAGGTAAACAAGCTACTAAAATTCAAAAAACATCACGTCGTGATATCGCATATAATGTTGCCAACTTAATTGATGGAGCAACAACAGTAAGTGCAACTATGTATATTGCTAGTTTGGCAAATATCCATGTCTTCGCAACTGGAGGTATTGGTGGAGTTCATCGTGGTGCTGAAACAACAATGGATATAAGTGCAGACCTAGAAGAACTAGCAGAAACACCAGTAACTGTTGTTTCTGCAGGAGCAAAAAGTATTTTAGATATTGGTCTAACTTTAGAGTATTTAGAGACAAAAGGTGTACCGGTAATTGGTTATAAAACTAAATCACTTCCCGCTTTTTATTCTCGTGAATCTGATTTCGAAGTAAATTTCAAAATTGATACACCCGCAGAAATTGCGAAATTAATTAGAACTAAACTAGATTTAAACTTACGTGGGGGTATGTTAGTAGCTAACCCAATTCCTAAACAATACTCAATGCCAAAAGAAGTAATTAATAAAGCAATCGAAGAGGCTTTAACAGAAATGGATAACTTAGGGATTAAAGGTAAAGAAGCAACACCTTATTTACTAGGTAAAATAGTTGAACTAACTAAAGGTAAATCATTAGAATCAAATATTAAACTAGTTTACAATAACTGTGAACTAGCAGCTAAAATAAGTAAAGAACTCAATCAGTTAGGGGTGTAACAATGAAAAGAGAAGGCTATATTTCATGGGATCAATACTTTATGGGGGTTGCAATCCTTTCAGCAATGCGTAGTAAAGATCCAACAACACAAGTTGGAGCTTGTATTGTCAACGAAAAGAACCGTATTGTCGGGATTGGTTATAATGGTTTCCCATATGGTGTTGAAGATGATAACTTCAATTGGGGTAAAACAGATGAATGGTTAGAATCTAAATACCCATACGTTGTTCATGCCGAACCAAACGCAATCTTAAATGCAACAGTACCATTACATGGTGCTAAACTATATGTTACATTATTCCCGTGTAACGAATGTGCTAAATTAATTATTCAAAGTGGAATTAGAGAAATTGTATATTTAGAAGATAAATATCATGATCGTGAAAGTTTTATTGCTTCAAGAAGAATGTTTGACAGTAGTGGTGTTACTTATCGTCAAATGGACAAAGTCGAAGTAACTCTAAAATAATGAAACAAATCTTATACGCAAATAAAATAAAGTTAATTGTTTTATCCGTTGCTTTATTAATTGTTTGCATATTCTCACTAGTAAAAGTTGATTACACTTTGACAGCACCAGGATACAACAACGAAGTAAGTAAATTCATTTCAATCGAGTCTTCTTATAATCAAGAAGGTTCTTTTCACACAACAAGTGTAATCGTCATTAAAAGAATGACAAGTTTACAGTACTTAGTTGGTAACCTAGAAAAAAACGTTGAAGTAGTTGAGAACCCAGAATACTATGATTATGTTGACTTGAATGATTTAACCATAATGGGCTATCTAATGAAAGATGATAGTTTATTAAACAGTTTAGTTGTTGGGATTGAAACTGCTGGTTATGATATAGACTATACTGTTAATCAAGTAGTATATTTAACATATACTTATTTAGATGAAGATACCCTTGAACTTGGAGATATAGTAGTGTCAGTAAACGGTAATGATATTGACACTGAACTAGCAACTATCGAATGTGAGGAAACTGCAACATTTGAAATCATTAGAGATTATGAAACAATGTTTTTTGATATAACAAAACATACCCTTAATGATGGAACATGTGCCTTTGGAGCATTTATTGATCCCTTAACAGAAATCCAATCAACTGAGATAGTTTATGAACTAGATCGTGGGTTAACAAGTGGACCTAGTGGTGGGTTAATGCAATCTTTATATGTCTTCAATCTTTTAACTCCTAACGATATGACAGGTGGTCTAAAAATAGCTGGTACAGGTACAATAGATCCTTTTGGAAATGTTGGTAGAATAGGTGGTATTGAGCAAAAAATAATCACATCAGCTTTAAATGGAATCGATGTATTCTTTGTCCCACATCTATCAGATGAAGACTATGATAACTACGTAACCGCAGTCAAAGTACTAGAAACTTTGAACACTGATATGGTATTAGTACCTATTACTACATTTGATGACGCTATTACCTATTTAGAAGGACAATTTGGAGGTGCTTGGGATGAGTAAACTAGAAATTATCAAAATCTTTAGAGAATATAAAAAGTTAGAAATTTTAAAAGCATTTTTAACTGGGTTAATCTTCTTTTTATTACTAGCAGCATTATTTATGGTGCCAGTAATCACAATATTAATGTTATATATTCCGTATTTGCAGTATTTCCTACTGGCAATATATATCTACTTAGCATTTATTGGCACATATTTTATTAAAATATTTGTCGAAACATTGCAAACATATAGTAATCCAATTACAATAAACTTTAAAAAGTTCAATATAAACGCTAGTACAACACTGGCAGTGATTATCTTTATCATTACATTTATCGTATACATTTACTTACATTAAAAGAGGTGCATTATGAATAAAAAACAACTTATTTTGATGATTATAACAATCATCGTAATGATTGGTCTAGACCAATTATCAAAACTTATTATCATTAACAACGTTGAGTTAAATGAGCAAATCGTTGTCATCAAAAACTTCTTTGTGATTGGCCATGCCAAAAACACAGGAATTTCCTTTGGTGGTTTTAGTGACGCTCCTGTAATCTTCTTTGTTTTAGTATATGTTTTAGCATTTGGTGTATTTTTCTACTTAGCTAAAGATATTGATTTTAAAAATAAAAAACTATATAGTATCAGCTTGACAATGATGATTGCTGGTGGATTTGGTAACTTAATTGATCGTGCTTTCCTAGGCGAAGTAACCGATTTTCTTGTCTTAATCATCTTTAATAAAGAATTATTTGGTATATTTAATATAGCGGATATCTTCTTAGTTATCGGGATGGTAATCTTTGCTGCTGATATTTTAATTGAGGATGTGTTCAAATGGAAGAAAACTTCATCGTAACCGAAACCAATAATCTTGAAAGAATTGATAAATTCTTAACTGAAATAACAGAACATTCACGTTCAACAATTCAGGCAATGATTCGAAGTGGTAATGTTACAGTAAACGAAATAACAGTAAAAACAGGTTATAAAATTAAAACAGACGACGAAATCAAAATCGTTCCTTTTGAGGAAGTAGAGATCAACGTTGTTGCTGAAGATATTCCCATTGACATTGTTTATCAAGATGATGATATCGTAATCGTTAATAAAAGTGATAATATGGTTGTTCATCCTGGTGCTGGTAACTATACTGGTACATTAGTAAATGCCCTTTTATTCCATGTTAAAGATTTACAGGCAATCAAAGGAGAAATTCGTCCTGGGATTGTTCACCGAATAGATAAAGAAACAAGTGGCTTATTAATGGTCGCAAAAAACCCTAAAGCTTTAGAGGATTTAGGTAACCAATTAAAAGAAAAAACAGTTACAAGAAAATATATTGCCTTAGTTGAAGGAGTAATTCCTCATAACTTAGGTAAAATAAACGCCCCAATTGGTCGCGATCCTAAAAACCGTCAAGCTATGAAAGTTATTGAAGGTGGTAAAGAAGCAGTTACTAACTTCAAAGTGTTAACTAGGTATAGTGAACATACACTAATCGAATGTGTTTTGGAAACAGGAAGAACCCATCAGATTCGCGTTCACTTAAACTATATAAATCATCCCTTAGTTGGAGATGCTAAATATGGTCGCAGAAGAACTGATACTTCTCATGGACAATACTTACATGCTAAAACATTAGGTTTTGTACACCCTACAACTAAAGAGTATGTTGAGTTTGATAGTGAACTACCAAAATTCTTTACAGATTACTTAGAGGAACTTGAATAAATATGAATATTGACATCAAGAAGAACATCAGTGATTTTAAAATAGATTATACGATGACAGATTTAGATCAAGATCTTACTCAAGCTCTTGACCTTAGAGAAACTGTTAGAGGTATTTGTCTAAAAGGTAGCAAAATCCTTGTTGTTTATACTAAGAATGATCAAATCTACGGAACACCAGGTGGTGGTGTTGAAGGAAAAGAAGATAAAAAAGAGGCTTTAAAAAGAGAATTGATAGAAGAAGTAGGTGCTAAACAAGTAAAAGTACTTGAGTACCTAGGAAAAGTATCTGAAAAAAGAATGGCTAAATACCCTCATATTGTCTTTAATCCAATTCAAAACTATTACTTAGTAGAAATCAACGAATTTGGTAAACAACAATTAATAGAATATGAAAAAGTTATTGATTTACAATATGACTTTATAGATATCAATGAAGTCATTAAATCAAACGAGGTAAAACTAAATCAAGTAGATAACAGAGTATCTGGCTTCTACCATTTTCAAACTAAATTATTCAAAATAATCAAAGAACTATACAACTTATAACTAGAGGTAACATTATGGCAGATTTTTATATGCATTCACGTTTAATCAAAGAAGTAGTAAAAGAAATTAATAGTGATATCGATCTTAATATCGCTATTTTAGGTTCTCAAGGTCCTGATCCAATGTACTATAAAATGTTTGGTGAAAACCAACCACAGTACCGTAAGATAGCCGATGATATTCATCGCTACAATATAAGTCAGTTTCTTCAAACAATGACTTCATACGTTAAAGATAACCTATCCAAAACAACATTCTCATATTTAGTAGGTTATATAACTCACTACGCTATGGACGTATTAATTCATCCCTATGTTTACTACAACGTAGGCGTCTATAATAAAGACAAACCAGAAACACACCATATGCGCGGGTTACACTTAAAATTTGAACGCGCTATTGATTGTTTATTAATCGAAAAAGACTTAAACATCCCCGCAAGAAAACTAAATTTAATTAAAACTTGTTTCCCTTTAAAACAAGCTCCTGAGGAAGTTTCCAATCTTTATGGATACATCCTAGAAAAAGAATTTAAAATAACTTACGGGAAAAGTATGTACGAAAAAAGCGTAAAAGCAATGCACAATGTTTTAAAGTATATGAATACAGATCGTTTTGGAATCAAAAAACAAATCTACAAACTAGTAGATTTATTCTCAAAAGAAAGAGATATGTTTCTAAAAGATCTATCCTTTTACAAATCACTAGAGGATTATGATTACCACAATGATGCAAAGAAACAATGGCATCATCCTCTAACGAATGAATCATATAACTATACAGTAATAGACCTTTTCGACCAGGCAAAATCATTTGCCCTTGAAATGATTGCAAGAGTAGAAACTTATTTATACAAAGATAACACTATTGACCTAAATGAAGTATTTCCTAATTTATCATATAATTCCGGGAAACACTATGACCAGGGAATGGATTTTAAATATTTGAATATTTATCGAAAATAGAACAACTTTTTAAGTTGTTTTTTTTATAATTTTTTCTAAAAAACTGTTGTGCCCTTGCCTATTAAATGAAAACGAATTTTCAAGATTTTACCTCTCTTGTAAGAAGTGATTTTATTGATTATAATAGAATTACCTAAAGAAAAAGGAGGTGTAACTGATGGAAGAATATCGTTTACATAGAAATATAATTTGTATTGATTTAAAAAGTTTTTACGCGTCTGTAGAATGCGCTTTAAGAGGGTTAAACCCTTTTACAACACCTTTGGTTGTCGCAGATAAATCACGCAGCAATGGTAGTATTGTTCTAGCTGTTACACCATATTTAAAGAGACGAGGCGTTAAATCGCGTTGTCGTGTCTTTGAGTTACCTGAAGATCCTAAAATTATCTTTGCCAAACCACGAATGAATAAGTACTTAGAGTATTCGACTAAGATCTTAGAAATTTATTTAAAGTATGTTTCGTTTGAAGATATCCATGTTTATAGTGTTGATGAAGTCTTCCTTGATTTGACCACCTACTTAAAATTTTATCAAAAAACCGATGAAGAAGTCGCCGCAATCATTTTAAAAGATATTATGGATACCACAAAAATACCGGCAACTTGTGGGATTGGACCTAATATGCTTATGAGTAAAATAGCGTTAGATGTTGAAAGTAAAAAAACACCAACCTTTATTGCTAAATGGACATATGATGATATTCCTGAAAAACTATGGCCTATATCTCCAATTAGTAAAATGTGGGGGATTGGAATCAATATGGAACGTAATCTCAACCAGTTAGGAATTAATTCTATTTATGACTTAGCTCATTACCCTTTAGAAAAACTTCAAAGATACTTTGGAATAATGGGTGAGGAATTATATCATCATGCCCATGGAATTGATATGTCTGTTATTAATGAAAAACTAGTTTATAAACCAGTATCTAAAAGTTATGGTATGGGTCAAACATTATATCATGACTACAGTGGTGAAGAAGTAGTTCAAATCATTTTAGAAATGACTGATGAAGTAACTAAAAGATTACGTGCTGGGGGTAAAAAAGCCTATACTGTAAACCTCGGTATTTCTTATTCAAGAAATCACGGAGGTGGCGGATTTAACCGTCAAATGACTCTACCATTCCCGACTTGTAATGAAGCTGAAATATATAACTCATGTATGATGTTATTTGATGAGTTTTACGATGGGGATTCACCAATTCGTAAAGTAACTATTAGAGTAACAAAATTAGTCGAGGAGTTTTACGTTCAATTAAACCTATTTAAAGATATGAATAAAGTAATGAAAGATCATAAACTCCATTCATCACTAGATAATATTAAATTCCGTTACGGAAAAAAAGCGGTACTCCGAGCTTCAAGTTTAACAGAAAACTCAACCGCAATAGCCAGAGCGACGTTAGTAGGTGGCCATAATGCGTGATTATGTTTACAACGATCGTAAAATGATGAAATGGATGCCGTTTAACGCCCTCCTTGAACAAGGCGACTACATCAATGATCTTCTCCACGGAAGAGAAAGACAAACAATGCCAATACTAAGTCCTGATCAAGAAGCCGAATTAAACTATAAATTAGAATCAGCTTATCTATTTAATTCAGAAATAGAAGTATCTTACTTTGAAAATAATAAAATCAAAAAAGTCTCAGGAACAATCACCAGAACTGACCTTTATAACAAACTTATTTTCATTGGAGAAACCTCGTTGTCAGCCCTACAAATAACAAATATTGAAGTATTATAAAAGCCATTTCAAATGGCTTTTTATATGGTATAATAATTGTGGTGATATTATGATTAATATAATTAAATATGAAGACAAATATTTACAAGGATATAAAGAAACAATTAAAATCTTATGGGATGATATTGAAGACAGGGAAATTCTGGAAATAATAGATGAACACAAAAACAAAGAACACAAAATCTTTTTAGCAGTTAATAAAGAAGAAGTAGTTGGTTTTTTAAATACATCTATTCGTAACGACTATGTCGAAGGAAGCGATTCTAGTCGTACAGGGTATATAGAGGGGATCTTTGTTAAAAAAGCCTTTAGAAAACAAGAAATTGGTGTAAAACTATTAAATGAATCATATAAATACTTTAAATCAATTAATATTACAGAAGTTGGTAGTGATGCTTTTATTGATAATGTAGTATCAGATAACTTTCATAAAGCTGTTGGATTTAAAGAAGTTAGTATTAATCGTCATTACTTGAAGAAATTATA
This sequence comes from uncultured bacterium, assembly GCA_965601565.1. GTDB lineage: Bacteria > Bacillota_I > Bacilli_A > Izemoplasmatales > Izemoplasmataceae > Xianfuyuplasma. The sequence continues at coordinate 15,265 of CBFCWG010000019.1, forward strand.
GGGGATGAATCAATTGAAAGACATCAAACTAAAAATCAGAAACAACAAGAAGAAAATAATACTATTTTTAATTATTAGTATCTTTTTGTTTATGCCATTTTCACTAATAAGACTTAAAAACGAAAGTCGCGTTGAAACTAACTCAGTAATTTTTTGGCGTTCTTATTTTGAATTTATTATTACTGACAGCCATTATAATGAAATTCTTAATGAGTTTGAAAAAGAAAACGTCACAAGAGTAACAAATGTTCATGGAACACTTGATCATCAAATAATCGCAACAGATTATAACTTCATAAATAATGGTGTACCAATCAATATGCATGATTATAGTACACTTGTATATACTCAAGAAATTGAATTACTTTATGGTGAAACATGGGATGAATTTGAAACCGAAAAGGTAATGGTTATTGACGAAGCAACAGCTTTAAAAGTATTTAATACTAGCAATGCAGTTGGTCGTGTTTTTGATTTAGAAGGAGAATCATGGACTGTAGTTGGAGTTGTTTCTGATACAACAGAAAGAGATTACTTCATTGATTATTATAGTGATAGAGATCCTAACACATACAATAATGACTTTGATACTTATATTTATGTTCCTTATTCATTCGTCGGGCATAATACTTTCGATAACCAAGATGAATCAATTGATTACATAATTGTACAAGCAGAAAATATCTTCAAAACTAACACTGTAAAAGATAAAGTATTAGATATCTTAGTAAACGGCGAGAATGTAATGAGTAATATGGATTCAGATCGTTACTTAATCATTGGAAATACAACACCTCTAGAATTTCTTTCAAGTAATCTTTCGATATTCGGTAATTTATTATTAATACTATCTGTTGATGTTCTTTTACTTCTTGGTATTTATATTAGAGTAAGATATAAAGAAATGGCAGTTACTAGTATTAAAGAATTTAATGAAGAAGATATAGAAAAACTCTTATTATTAGAAGTAGAAGAATCACAAAAAACATATGTATCTTCAATAGACAAAAGCATAGATAATCATCTTAACAAGGAAATTGAAACGATTATGTATACTATCTATAAAGATACTGAATTAATAGGTTATTGCCTTGTCAAAATTAACGAATCAATTGAAAATGCCTTTATCTGGCAGTTTGTAATTGAAAAAGACTCACAGGAAAACAGGCATGGGTTTAAGGCAATGAAACTAATCTTGAATAAATTAAAGAAATTTAATTTCCACACAATTACAACTACAACAAAATTAGATAATAAAGTTGCACGTAACTTCTTTGAAAAAATTGGATTCTATGCAATTAGTGAAGAAGAGGATGAACTAAATTATAGACTTAATTAAAGTAAGATAATGGATTTTCATTATCTTTTCTTTTATACTTAAAACAGGTGATACTATGGATTGGAACGCAGTATTTGATGGTATATTAACATTTTTAGGTAATTATGGTTTTATTATTATCATTGTATTAGGATTATTACATCCCATAATTGATAACCCATGGGCATTCTTTACTATGTCGTTAAGCATTACCCTATTAGGGCCATTCATTGGGTTTGTATTGTTACTATCAAGTAATATTCTAGGGATACTTATTTTATATTTTTTAATGAAACGTATTGATAAAGGAGTAAATAGTTATTTCTATCAAAAGAAAGTAAGTGGTAAGGCTTTAAAATGGTTAGAAGAGACAGAATCTTGGCGTCATATTATTGTTATTGGATTACCACTGATACCTACTTTCTTCTTAAAAATAGCCTTTCCATTCACTAAAATGTCATTCAAAAAATACTTCTTTACGGTACTTGGTGCTTATATATTCCTCTATGCGATCTATTCAATGGTTTATTATGGAGTATTGAGTTTCCTAACAGACAACATTCCATCTTGGCTTGGTATAATACTATTACTAATATTCTCTGTAATTATATACTTCAGTAAATCAATTAAAAATTGGCTGTTAAAAGAAGAATTAATCGAAAATTAAAAGGACAAACTAATCAGTTTGTCCTTTATTTAGATAATTATTTTCAACTAATTCTCTAATTTTAAGATAGTTTTCTAACTGTCTTGTTTTTCTTTCTGCATCTTTGTAAGAATCTTTTGCATCCTTACCACCAGCATTTGCCTTTCTCATTTCATTATCAATTGATTTATTTATACTTTCAATAAACTTATCTAAGATCATTAATACTTTTTCGGGATTCTTTTGATAATTTGCAATCATAAAATCTACTGAAGTATTACGATCTTTTGTTGATTTATACATAAATCCACCTAAAGCGGCAATTAAAGTACCAACTAAAATAAATGGAAATGATAATAGATAAATACCATATCCCAAAAACACAACTCCAACAGCTACAAAACCTATAGGCATAACATAAGAAAATTTCATTACATTTAACTTAACTTCAATTTCGTTCATAACAATCTCCTTCACAGTTTTAAATATTATATCATATTTGAATATAATTAAAAACCCCAATTGAGGCTTGGACCATACTTCTACAATTACTTTCATGGCCATTAAATTATATATATGTAACTAAAGTAAAGTATGATAAAATTAATATATATAAGGAGGGCACAATATGATGAGGATATTTAAACTGTTATTAAGTATTATATTGATTGTAGTTTTAACTTCTTGTGGTTTATTAGAAGATAATTACGAACCTATTTTTAATGTAGATATTCCCGAATGTACAGGTGAAACACTTAATCGTTTTGGCTTGTCTGATACCGCAGGTTTAATTGAGTATGGATATGATGTCCCAGTATTTGATGGTGAAGATGAAGCTGGAGTCATCATCTGCGAGGATAATCAAGGGAAAGAATTATGGTTCTTTCATACAAAACGTGGTGAAGAAGAAACTATTATTGAACTAGATGATTTCTTTCTAGATATAGACTACATAATCACAAAGGCAATGGAGTACAATGATGTAAATGAAGTCGATATTGATTTACATAATCGAGAGGAGTCATTCAGTATAGGTGATTTAGATGCTGGTGGAATGTTAGAATCTGATTTATCTGCGATATCAAAAAACTTATTATTTTTAGAAATTGGCTCTATGGAAAAAGAATCTGATTCATTCAATTATTTTGTACGAGTTGTAAAACTACTAGATGGTTCTTATCAAGTATTAGCAGTAGAACACTCTGGTGATGAATATCTATTATTATTTGAGATAAATGAATAATAAAAAGACGATTTAATTAAAGTGAACCCCATTTAGTGGACACAAAATAAAAAGACACTTTCATACTATAATAAAGTATGGAGGTGTTTTTATTATGGCTAAGAAAGGTCAAAAGTTTAATAAGTATATTGAAGAGCAAAGAATTAAGCCATTTTGAATTGTGACTCATACTTTCGTAATGACTTCATCAATTCTCTTGTATTAATTTCATCGTAAACGTAGAGTAGTCTCAACTCCAGTCCTCTTTACTAATATCAAATGCTTTACAAAAAGGACAACCATTAATTACGTATCGTTTGCACATTACAGGTTCTAACATTAATATATCTGATGAATGAACATTTAATAGTATTACGTGTTCTAAATTAAATACCTAACTAATATGCCTTCACTCTCTTTTATAGTTATTAAATCTTTATACATATTCTCTCCTAGTTGAGTTGTATACTCAATAACATTTTTAATTCATTTTTTCATAATATGGTTGAGTAATCAACTCAAGTCTGGAGATGTTTAATATGACTGAAAGAGAACTATATAAATCGATTTCAACGAAACTGAAAGAAATTAGAAAAGATAAAGGAATGTCTCAAGAGGAGTTTTCTAACTTTCTCAATGTGAGTTTCTTTAGCTACCAAAGAATAGAAGCACCTAATACAATGCAAACGATGTCAATTGCATTGCTGTTATCCATTTCAACCAAATTAGATATTGATATTAAAGAAATGCTTTAACTATCTTTTATATGCTAAACAGTGTTTTTGAAATTGACAGTTATATTAATGTAAGTTAGCTGAAATAAGTAATTGCTTACTTTTTCTATGATATAATATTTTTAGGAGGGTGGTAAGATTATGAAAAAATTATTAGTAGTAATTTCTATATTATTGTTAAGTGGATGTTCAAGCAAACAAGAGGAATATGTAAATGAAGTTGATGTTGATGTAGTTGTAAATGTTACAGAGTGGGTTTCAATCCATGAAAACACACACCAGTTTACTATCGTACGAGAAGAGGACTTATTAGAAACATTTAAAATCACTCAGATAGAACTTCTTGAAAATGGTTGGGGAGAATTCCCATACGTAAGTGGTTTTGTTGATGAAAAGGACTGGGGTAAATATATAGATATCATTAAAGATGTGTTTGATGAGATATCTGCAAATAATTCAATTGGTGGAAGTACTTTTGGCTGGGTAGGACCAAAAGCTAAACTTATCATTACTCTTCAAAGCGATAACTTAGTATTGGAGTGCGAGTTTTACCAAAATTCAAGTAATCAAATTTCAGGCATGGCTATTAATTATACTAATGGTGATGATATAAATGTTACAAAGAGGTATGAAGAGGATTTTAATGAAATATATACAAAACTTAATAACATTATTAATTAATCGAGTTGTAATATAATAGTGAAAAATAAAAAGACGATTTCTCGTCTTTTTTTTGTTAACATTATTATAGTAGAGTCCCTATCGTTAGTGTAAGTGCTATTCAGCGATAGGTACGAATACTCTTAATCCAACTTCTTTATCTAACATATAAAGACCAGCGTCTTTAACTAGCTTGATTTGATCGATTAAGCTTGAAAAGTTATCTTCCTCTTCAACTTGCTCGTCAACAAACCATTGCATAAAACTAATAGTAGCATAATCAGTTTCATCATGAGCCAGTTTCATGATTTTATTGATTCTAGCAGTTACTTCGTATTCGTGGTTTAAAGCAACTTCAAATACTTCTAATAAAGATGAGTATTCAGTACGAGGATCTTCAAATCCTTTAATTATTACTCTTCCGTTTCTTTCATTAATAAATTTCATGAATTTTTTGGCATGTGCTAATTCCTCTTCATATTGAACAGCTAACCAGTTTTCAAACCCAGGTAAACCTAGTGTCGCAACATAACCTTGCATTGCTAAATAGATATGTGCTGATTCAATTTCGAAGTTTAATTGATCATTAATTGCAGCTTCTAATTTTTTATTCATTTATATCATCTCCTTATCGATTAATATTATATACATTAAATAGTAAATATACAACCAAATAACTATCTTTTTAACAAATCCTCACAAATCGTTTTTGCCTTTTGTAAGTTTTTGAAATTTAGTTTTGCGTAACTGTTTAAATAATTTATACCTTTATCTTTAATCATTCTAGCCGCTACCATATCTACTTTCTCGTTTGCGCCTTTAAACAAATGATATCCAGCTTCTTTACTTAGATTATCAAAATGCTTTAAGAAAGCATATCTAGCGATGATACTACCTATTGCAACACTGGCATATTTACTTTCAGCTTTTGTAGTTAGTGTAACATTTCTATAAACTTTAGTCTCATCACTTAAATATCTAAAGTATAGTTTCTCTTCGGCAAACTGATCGATAATAACCTCAGGTGTACCATTAATTTTTTTTAACAGATTAAGAATAGCTTTATTATGTAAATAAGCTTTTATCTTATTCATGTTAAATCCGCGATTTACTAAATCATTATATTTTTCATTATGTAAAGTTAATAAACTATATTGAACCTTATCTTTTAACTGATCTCCAATGATTAATATCTTTTCATCTGTTATCTTTTTTGAATCGTTGATACCGAGAGTTTTAACAAATGGGATAATGTCTTTGCTTAAATAGGCAGCACAAACAGTAATTGGTCCAAAGAAATCACCAGTTCCAACTTCATCACTCCCAATTGAAGGGTAGAAGTAGTCATTGTATGTCGGTTTCTTCTGAACTGTTTTTTTAGTTTCCAGAGCTGTATAATCTAACATAACCAACCACATATTGTATTCCTGTTCACCATCAGTTCCTTGAAACATTACCTTCCCACTTTTAAAAACACTAACACTGACAAAATCTGTTTTTGCGAAAAAACGGATATGTTCATTATTAGTATCTTTATGGTAATCTTGATAAAACTTAATAACTCGTTTTATATTATCTTCTTGTAAATTAAGGACAAAGTTCATAAAATCCACCTCACCTCTATTATTTTAACACATTATTTGTTAAAATAATATTCAGGAGTGATTATTATGCATTTTAATACAAACACATTAGAGTTTGATAAAGTAAAAGCAATTATCAAACAAAAAGCTCACACTGTAAAAGGTAAACAGATTGTAGAATCGTTTAACCCAACTAATAACTCTTTAGAAGTTACAAGATTATTAAACGAAACTAACCATGCTGTTAAAATCCTAAGAATGTACAAAGAACCGCCTTTTGGTGGAATTAGAGATTTGACAGACACTTTACAAAAAGCGCGAATTTATTCAGTTTTAAGACCAACTGAGTTTTTAGATGTAGTCGGATTAATCGAAGCTTCATTAAATAACATCCGTTTTTACTCACAAGTAAAAGAAAATGGAATTGATGAAATCGACTTAGACGATTACTTTTTAAATATATCAAAAATCCCTGGTTTAAAAGCAGACATTGAAAGTGTAATTACAATTGATGGATATATCTTTGATAACGCTTCAAATGATTTATTAAAGATTAGAAACAAAATTAATCGTAATGAACAAAAAATCAATGAAAAACTAAACCATATTTTAAATACTCAAAAAAATCGTTTAGCTGAAAGTTTAATTACTATTAGAAACAACCGCTTTGTGGTTCCCGTTAAATTAAGTGAGAAAAACAACTTTAAAGGAACAATCATCGATTATTCAAGTAGTGGTGAGACCGCATATATGGAACCAACAAGTGTAGCAGAAATTAACAATAAGAATAGTTTGCTAAGACTAGATGAGCAAAAAGAAATTGAAAGAATATTGAGAGAGTTAACGATTAAAGTTGCTGATCAACATCTTCCCCTTTCTAATAACTTCAGACTATTAACGGAAGTTGATGCGATATTTGCCAAAGCGAAATTCGCAGAAATTTATGATTGTACTATGCCAGAGATAACTGAAAATGAAGTGTCTTTAAGAAAAGCAAGACACCCATTAATCAAACAAGATGAAGTTGTGGCTAACACAATTACCTTTAATGAGGGAGAACGTCTAATTATTATTACTGGGCCTAATACAGGTGGTAAGACTGTTGCTTTAAAAACTATGGGACTATTATCTTTAATGGTTCAAAGTGGGATGTTAATCCCTGTTGATGAAGAAAGTAAAACAGTAATCTTTGAAAACATCTTTGCCGATATTGGTGATGAACAATCAATTGAGCAATCATTATCAACTTTTAGTTCACACATGACAAGAATTATTAACATCATTGAAAACTTAGAAATCGGTAGCTTGATTTTATTAGATGAACTTGGTAGTGGAACTGATCCAAAAGAAGGAGCAAGTTTAGCAATAAGCATTTTAGATTATATTAGAATAAGAGGAGTTTATGTTATTGCAACAACTCATTATCCTGAACTAAAGGCATACGCTTATAACAAAGATGAAATTGTTAATGCTAGTGTTGAATTTGATGTTAATACATTAAGTCCTACATATAGATTATTATTAGGTACACCTGGTAAATCAAATGCCTTATTAATTAGTGAAAGATTGGGGTTAAATGAAAAGATAATTAATAGTGCAAAAGAAAATGTTTTGACGTCTAAATCTGAAGTAACAGATCTAATTAATAAGTTAGAGAAACAAGGTAATACCCTAGATGACAAAATTCAAGAGTATGAGCGCTTAATAACGAACACAAAGGAACTGGTCAAGGAGAACGAGAAGTTAAAAGTTGACCTAATGAAGGAGAAACAAACATTGAATAAGCGAATCAATGTTGAGCAAAGTCAAATTATTAAAGAAACAAAAGAATTAGCTCTTAACCTTATCAAAGAAATTGAAGACCTTAAAAAAGATGGTGAGATAAAGACTCATAAAATTGCTGAATTAAAATACAAAACTAAGCAGTTAGATTTAGAAGAATCACAAACTTCAAGTACCAAAGATCACAGTTATAAACCTGGTGATTTAGTAAATGTATTGAAGTTTAATCGTACTGGTGAATTAATCAAAAAACAGAAGAATAAATGGGTTGTAAAAATGGGGTCTTTAAATTCAACATTTACTGAAGATCAATTTGAATTTATTGAAGAAAAGAAACCACAAGAATTAAAAAGCAAATTTAAGTCTTTAATTAAAAAACGCGTACGCTCAGAACTTGATTTACGTGGGATGAGATATGAGGAAGCTAAAATAGAATTAGATCGATACATTGATAATTGTGTATTAACAAATATGCCTTTCGCATCGATCATTCATGGATTTGGAACATTAACTTTACGCAAACTAGTAAAGACTTATTTAGATAGTAATAACCTTGTTGATCATCACCGTGATGGTGAAGGAAATGAGGGTGGCCAAGGAGTCACAATTGTCTATTTCAAATAATATAGGCAAAACAATTGAATAACTAATCATAATTAAGTATAATTAGTGTGTATTTTTGAAAAGGAGGAATTATAATGGCAGTAATTTATGCAAGCGCAAATGATTTTCAAGAAAAAACAGCAGAAGGTACTATTATTTTAGACTTCTACGCTGACTGGTGTGCACCATGCCGTATGTTAGGACCTGTATTAGAACAAATCGCTGATGAAAATAGTGATATTAAAGTAGTTAAAGTAAACGTAGACGAAAACCAACAATTAGCACAAGATTTCGGAGTTAGAGGAATCCCTGCTTTATTCGTATTAAAAGATGGTAAAAACGTTGCTTCACGTGCAGGATTCATGCCTAAAGACGCTTTAGTTGATTGGGTTAAAAACGCGTAGAAAAAATACCAAGTGAAAAACTTGGTTTTTTTTTGCATTTTTTGTTATAATTTTGGTGGTGATATTATGAATGGTATTATATTAATAAATAAGCCCAAAGATTACTCTTCACATGATGTTGTAAATGTTTTAAGAAGAGCACTGAAAACTAAAAAAATCGGTCATACAGGAACACTCGATCCTGATGCTACTGGTCTTTTAGTATTAGGAGTAAACAACGGGACTAAAATAATTAAGTATTTAAACAACGATCAAAAAGAATATATCGCAAGAGTCTGTATCGGTAAAAGCACAGATACTTTAGATCGAACTGGGGAAGTACTAAAAACAGAAAAAGTTATTGAATTAAATAATGTTGATGATGTTATTAGTTCTTTTAAGGGAACATATACACAAACACCCCCAATGTACAGTGCAATCAAATATAAAGGTAAAAGATTGTATGAATATGCTAGACAAGGAATAACGATTGATGATATCCCTTCAAGAGACATCGAAGTGTTTGACATAAAAAGAATAAGTGATATTATATATAGGGAAGATTTAGCATTCTTTGACTATCAAGTTTTAGCTTCAAAAGGACTATATGTCCGTACCTTATCTTATGATATAGGAAAAAAACTTGGGTATCCTAGTCATAATGATTCTTTACATCGCACAAAAGCAGGAATCTTTAATATTGAAGATGCTGTAACTTTAGAGGAAGTTAAAGAAGGTAATTATACATTAATAAGTATGGCTGATGCTTTAAACTCAATGGCATCAGTAACCATCCATGATGACTTTAGAAAACATATTAAAAATGGCATGGCGATAAGTTTAAAATATTTTGAAGAACATCGTCTTACAAAAATAGTGGATGAAGACAATAATTTACTGGCAATATACGACAAACACCCAACTGAACCTAAAATGAAGGCAGTTAACATATTCTACAAGGAATGATACATATGGAAATTATTAAACTTAATGGCATTAAAATTAATCCAAACACAGTCGCGGCAATCGGCTTTTTTGACGGTGTTCATTTAGCTCATAAGGAACTAATTAATCGTACAATTAAAATTGCTAATGAAAAAAATCTAAACAAGGCTGTAATTACTTTTGATATTCATCCAAAAAGTATCTTATTTGGTTTAGATTATTTCTATATAACTCCGTTAGAAAGAAAAATCGAAATTCTCAAAGAATTCGATATTGATTATTTATATATTATAGAGTTTACTAAAGAAAAAGCTCAATTAAACCCAAATGAGTTCATTGATTACTACCTAGAAGGTATTAATACAATCGTTTGTGGCTTTGACTTTAAATTTGGAGTTCGTGGAAGTGGGAACGTAAAAACACTATTAGATCATAATGATTTTACTACTGAAGTAGTTAAAGAAATCACATATGATGGATATAAAGTAGGAAGTACTCATATAAGAGATTTAATCAACTCAGGTTTAGTTGATCAAATCGAGGAAGTACTAGGTGATTACTACAGTGTAAAAGGTGAAGTAATCCATGGTGCAAAAAAGGGTCGTATGATTGGATATCCAACAGCAAACATCAATACAGGTGAATACTTAATCCCCAAAACTGGTGTTTATGCAACAATGACAAAGGTTGATGGGAAATGGTATCAATCAATGAGTAGTATTGGACATAATCCAACATTAAACTGTTTAGCTGAGGTAAGTGTTGAATCTAACATCTTTGATTTTGATCAAGAAATATACGGTGAAATAATCGAACTTAAATTTATTAAACGTCTTCGTGACGAGCTAAAATTCACAAATGTTGAGGATTTAATCGCTAAGATAGATCAAGATAAAATCGACACATTAAACATTCTCAAAAATCTATAAGATTATACTTGCATAATCATATTGTTGTGCTATAATAATAAACGCGCCTATATCTTCGTTTATCGTTCTCCAGCGATTTACTAGGTTACAGGTAAGAAAATAAAATAAGGAGGAACTAATAATGGCAATTAGCAAAGAAGTTAAACAACAAATCGTTAAAGATTATCAAATCAAAGATAACGATACTGGAAGTCCAGAAGTACAAGTTGCAATTCTTACAAAAGAAATTGAAGAATTAAACGAGCATTTACAAATTC
>CBFCWG010000020.1:0-26294 GCA_965601565.1 uncultured bacterium
ATAATATTATTATTCACCATGCTATGTAAGGGATAAGTTGCGACTATGTCGCATATTAAATATAACAAATGTAGCAAAAATTGTCAACCTAAATATGCATTTTTTTTCAAGTAAACCAGTGTACGAGAACCGTATATTTCGTATACCAATTAAATGGCTTACCTAGGCTTTATATAAGAAAAGGAAATCGTATTGACCGTATTTTGCAACTTGGTCTGCTTTGATTTCCTTTAATAATTACTATTCAGTTGGCTTTTGATATCCACATTCTTTTGTGTTTTGACAAATACTTTTTCCTTCTCTATCTGTGATTAGTAACGCACCACATTCAGGACATATCTCTCCAGTAGGTTTACCGAATAACATGTTTTTACAACGAGGAAAGTTATTACAGGCATAGAACTTTTTACCATTGTTTTTACCTTTTTTCGCAACACGTTCAACAATTTCACCATTACCACATTTAGGGCATTTAACCCCTGTAGTTACTGGTGTAACTTTTTCAATTTCTTTTGTTTTAATATGTTTACATGCGGGATAGTTACTACACGCTTCAAATGTACCATAACGTGAGTTTCTAAACACCATTGGACTACCACATTTAGGGCAATCTTCCCCAGTAAACTTAGGAGCTATTTTTTCCATATTCTTATTGGCATTATCTACCATTGGAATAAATGATTTGTAGAATCCAGATACGATGTTAGTTTGTTTTTCTTCTCCTAAACTGATATCATCAAGAACTTTTTCCATACGAGCTGTATAGTCTACACTAACAATTCTTGCAAAAAACTCATCTAGTTTCTCGATAGTTAGTTTTCCTTGATCAGTTGGGATAAATTTTTTCTCTTTTATATTTACGTATTTACGTTTTTTAAGTGTACTAATTGTGTTTGAATAAGTTGATGGACGACCAATTCCCTGTTCTTCCATTTCCTTAATTATTTTAGCTTCTGTAAAACGTGCAGGTGGTTTAGTAAAATGTTGTGTTTTCTCAACTTCTTCAGCTTTCAAAGTTGTTCCTTCATCAAGTTTTGGTAGTTTAGAAGCAGAAACTGTTTCGTATGTATATAGTTTTAAGTAACCATCAAATACTAGTTCTTGAGCTGTTGCTTTGAATAAAGCTTCATTGTTTTTTAGAACAACATTTGTTACTTTAATTTTTGCAGCTTTCATTAGTGAAGCTAATGTTCTTTTATAAATTAACTGATATAAATTAAATTCATCTTTTGATAAATGTTTTTTAATTTTATCAGGAGTGTTATATACGTTTGTTGGTCTTATTGCCTCATGTGCATCTTGAACATTTGCACCTTTTTTAGCTTTACGAACAAACCCTTTATACTCTTTACCATATGTTTCTTGAATAAAGTTAATTGCTGGGTAACTAAATGTTTCACTTAAACGAATACTATCAGTACGCATATACGTAATTAAACCGACAGTTTCATTACCTAAATCAATACCTTCATATAACTTTTGGGCAATTAACATTGTTTTTTGGGAACTGAAATTTAATTTAGTTGAAGCTTCCTGTTGTAGGCTTGATGTTGTGAAAGGAAGTTTTGTATCTCTTTTTCTTTCTTTTTGTTCTACGTTGTCTACAATGAAGTTTTCTTCTAATGAAGCTAATAAATCATCTGTTGCTTTTTCGTTTTTTAAGGCGATAGTTTTACCTTTATATTTAGTTAAATCAGCTGTGAAGTTTGTGAATTTTGCGAATACATTCCAGTATTCTTCTTCTTGGAAAGCATCAATCTCTTTTTCTTTGTCTACAATAATTTTTAATGTAGCTGATTGAACTCGTCCTGCTGATTTAGATTTGATTTTGTTTTGTAATAATTTAGATAATTTAAATCCAATGATTCGATCTAAAATTCTTCTTGTTTCTTGAGAAGATACTAAGTTGTAATCAATGTCACGAGGATGATCAAAAGCTTCTAGAACTCTTTCTCTTGTGATTTCATTAAAGATTACTCTCTTATAAGGTCTTTCACCAATACTTAATGTTTCTTTTAAGTGCCAGCTAATTGCTTCTCCTTCCCTATCAGGGTCAGTTGCAAGATATACTTCCTCAGCACTAGATAATGCTTTTTTAAGTTCTGTGACAACTTTTTTCTTTTCTTTTATAATATCGTATTTTGGTGTGAAGTCATTCTCGATATCTAAACCTAATCCTCCAACACCACTTATAGCTAAATCACGAATATGTCCTTTTGATGATAATACTGTGTAATCTTTACCAAGATATTGTTCAATTGTTTTTGATTTACTCGGTGATTCCACTATTACAAGTTTCTTGCTCATGACCTCGCCTCCTAACTTTCTATATATTTATACACACTTATGATAATACTGTCAAGCATGCTTTTTCTTTATATATATAATAAATATATATAATTTTTTTTAGTTATTTTTTGATGATAAAAGTCATACGATCTTTACCTTGCATGTCTTTTTTCTGAATAATATCAACATCTGTTAAATGTTTTGTAATTAGTTTTTTTAGAGCTTTAGCTTTATCATATGCATGTTCAAAGGCAATGATATAACGATCATTTAAAATTGTTTCAGCATCTTTGATTATTTTACGATAAAAATCTAGTCCATCTTCTCCGCCAAATAATGCAATGTGAGGTTCGTTTCCTTTTACTAATTCTTCAACGTACTCATCATTTGGAATATATGGTGGATTTGAAACTAAGATATCAAATTTCATACCTTTTAAAGGTTCAAATAGATCTCCTTTATAAAATGTTACATTTCCGCCTAGTGATTCATTGTTAGCTTTTGCCACTTCTATAGCGTCTTGTGAGATATCTGTTGCAGTAACTGTCATATTACTTTCTTCAACATCCAAAGTAACGGCTAGACAACCACTACCAGTTCCAATATCAACAACATTTACAGGTTCTCCATTAAATACTTCATCATAAACTAAAAGTACATTAGCAACTAATTCTTCTGTTTCAAAACGAGGAATTAATACATCACCATTTACTTTAAATTCATAACCAAAGAAATATTCGTATCCAATAATATGTTGAACAGGAATATTTTTAATTACATAACGATCTACTCCATACAAAAAATTATTATAAATTTCTTCTGGCATTTGTTCGTCTAGTTTCAATAAAAGATCCCCCGAATCTAGTTCTGAGAAATGCAGTAATAATCTTTTTACTGCAGAATCTTCTTTACCGTTATCAACGGCATATTGCTCATTAATCTTTAATGCTTCTTTATAAGTTGGCATAAAATCACCTTTCAATACAAAGAAGAGCAATCAGCTCTTCTAAAAGTTTATTCTTTTCCTTCTAATTTACGTTTTAAATCTTCATTTATTAAAGCTTCAACAACAGGTTCTAACTTACCTTCCATTACACGATCTAACTGTAGTAATGAGAACCCAATACGATGGTCGGTAACACGGTTTTGTGGATAATTATAAGTTCTGATTTTTTCAGATCTGTCACCACTACCAATTTTACTACGACGTTCTTCGCCTTCTTTATCAGCTTTCTCTTGCATAATTTTATCATATAGACGCGCTTTTAAGATTCTTAATGCGCTTGCCTTATTTTCATGTTGGCTTTTTCCATCTTGACAAGTAACGATTAAACCTGTTGGTTCATGTGTTACACGTACAGCACTATCTGTTGTGTTTACACTTTGGCCACCAGCACCACTACTTCTATATGTATCAATACGTACATCACCCATGTTTAGTTCAACTTCTACATCCTCAGCTTCTGGTAAAACTACGACAGTTGCTGTTGAAGTATGAACACGTCCTTGTGATTCTGTTTGAGGAACACGTTGAACACGATGAGCACCTGATTCATATTTCATAAATGAGAATACACTATCTCCCGATAATGTAAATTCAATTTGACTGAATCCCCCAGCATCATTTTCTTCGGCATTATTAACTTCTAGTTTCCATTTTTTAGTTTCAGCATATTTGGTATACATACGGTATAAATCACCAGCAAATATATTAGCCTCACTACCACCAGCAGCTCCACGAATCTCAACAATAACATTTTTCTCATCATTAGGATCTTTAGGAATTAATAACACTTTTAACTGTTCTTCAATTTCAGGGACATGATGTCTGATTTCATCATATTCCATTTTCGCCATTTCTACAATTTCAGGATCATCTTCATGCATCATTTCTTTTAAATCATCCATACTGCTTAATGCTGATTTATATTCTTTAAACAGTTCAACAATTGGTCCAAGTCCTGATTGCTCTTTTGATAATTCCGTCATTTTTTTTATGTTTTTAGCGATATCTGGATCCATTAAAAGTTCGTTTATTTCATTGTAACGTTCTTCGATTTTTTCTAATCTATCTATCATTTCCATCACTCCGCACTACATTATATATCAATTATAATTTATTTTCAAATATTATTCCATTTGGTTTCCCTAGTCTACGTAAGAAGTAAATCAACCATATAACAAGTACTGTTCCTTTTAGTACACTACTCATACTAACTCCCCACCATATTCCAGCATAGCCCATAGAAGCACCTAAAATAATTGCTGCAGGTATTCTTAGTAAGTTACCTATAACTCCAACAATACTAGGATAGAATGTCCTACCTAAACCATTAAATACTCCAGCAGTTGCCAGTTCAACAATCATAAATAACTGTGAAATACTCAATATCTCTAAATAAGTTTTACCTATCATTAATGTGTCTGGATTTGTAAAGAATAAAGAGAACAATTGTTCAGCGAAAATAAACAATAACAAGTTAACTAATATTCCATAAGGAACTAATAATCTCATTGAAGTTTTAAATCCATCTTTAATTCTTTGGTACTGTCTTGCTCCAAAGTTTTGTCCAACAAAACTAGCTAAGGCTACTTGGAAACCACTTGCAATCATCCAAGCAACTGCTTCAATTTGTGACCCAACTCTTTGAACTGCCATTTGTGCTTCACCATAACTAACAACCATTTTCGCAATAATCATTGAAATTGTTGTAAACAAGATACTTTGAATTGAAACAAAAATCCCAATTCTAAATATTTCCTTAAGTACTCTAATGTCAAAGTTCCTAACAAAATGAATTTTAAATGGACGATATTTAGACATATATATAATGATATATATAATGAGGATAGAAGATTGCCCAATTATTGTAGCCCAAGCCGCTCCTCGAACACCCATTCCTAAACCATTTATTTTTAACCCAAGAATATTAATTTCATTTAGGATAAAGATTGGATCCAAAATAATATTTAAAACTAAACCAATCGATGTTACTGCTAAAGTATTAATCGTTTTTCCTAAACCATCAAATACTCCATTAAACAAGTTAACCATAAATAACGATAAACCAAACATCGAAATAATTTTCATGTAAACTATTGCAAATTGATCAATATTAGCACTACCAGTATTAAACCAACTCACATACATTTCTGCACCAAAATATCCAAATAATGAATAAGCTAATCCTAATACAAACATTAAGATTAATCCATTATTTCCTATTTTTTCTAATAATTTTAAATCATTCATACCTGCTGCTTGAGAGATTTTTACACTTGTACCAATCTTTGCCAGCATAATTAATCCAAATCCAAACCACGGAAAAAAACCAACAGTTCCTACAGCACTAACTGCTTGTTCAGGGATGAATCCTAATTGATCAACACGAGCAACCCAAAACATATCAGTTAAGTTATATGCCATTTGAATAATACTACCAAATAGAGTAGGAATTGCTACAATCAATAAGTCTTTTAAAATATTACCTTTTGTTAAATCAAGTTTTTCGTTCATAGTAAATACGTCCTTTGTTTTGTCAATTTAGTATTATAGCATTTATATAAATGTAATACTACAAATTTGTTCCAAAACTCCTATTTGTGTAATTTAAAAGGGTAATGTATAATTAAATCTAATAGTAAAGAAATTGAGGGGAAACTATGGAAAACATAATTATCTATATTATCGGAGGTTTACTAGCAGGTATTGCTACTGGATTAGTTGGACTAAGTGCAGCTACAATCATCGCACCATTATTTGCTACTATGTTAGGGATGGACGTTTATATGGCAATAGGTATTGCCTTGGCAAGTGATGTATTAGCTTCAGCTACAAGTGCAGTAACATATATTAAAAATAAAAATATAACTTTTAATAAAAAGTCATATATTTTTGGTGGGACAGTTATTCTCTTTGCTGCAATTGGTAGTTATCTTTCAAAAGACACAAACCCCTATAATTTAAACAGTGCCTTAAATATATTTGTTCTTGTCCTAGGCTTAAGATTTCTTATATATCCTGTTAAAGACAGAGGACAAGGTAAGTTAATGACAACTAGTAAATGGGTTATGACTCAATTGTTAGTATGGGGTGCAATTATTGGGATGATTTCTGGTTACTTTGGTAGTGGTGGTGGATTAAGTATGTTAGCCGTTTTAACAATGTTACTTGGATATCAACTTAAAAACGGAATAGGAACTTCAGTCTTTATCATGACATTCACTGCACTAATAGCCTCAAGTGTTCACTTTGCAATTGGTGGAGTCGAAATATTACCTCTTATAATTACTTGTATAGCAGCCTTTATTGGTGCAAATGTAGCAAGTAGATATGCCAACAAAGTTAATGAAGTTACTCTAAACAAAGTAATTGGTGGATTCCTAGTTTGTTATGGTATTTCCCTTGTACTAGTTTATTATATATAAATACAAAAGACGTTCGATTTAAAGTGAACGTCTTTTTTTTAACTACATTCAAGAAAACTCCCAGTTCAAAGAAATTAATAATGTTGTAAAGGGCGTCACTCTTCGTATATCATTTTGGCAAGTGGGAATGGGTCTAATGCTCTATCAAATATTCCCTGAACATAAGATATTAATACTCCGTAATTAACAATGGGTATATTTCTATCTGTTACTTGTTTGATACGATATAACATTTCTGTTTTATTAAGCATACATGCTCCACAGTGAATTACTAATTGTACATCATCTAATTCTTTTGGAAAGCTATAACCACTACTATAAATAAACTCAAAGTCTTTTCCAGTATATTGTCTTAACCATCTCGGTATCTTAACAGTCCCAATATCATCACTTTGACGGTGGTGAGTACAACCTTCAGATACTAATATTTTATCACCACGTTTTAAGTTATCGATAGCTTTTGCACCTCTAACTAGTTCATTTAAGTCACCTTTGTTTCTGGCAAATAAAATACTAAAACTAGTTAACTGAATATCTTTTGGTGTATCTGCACTTACTTTCAAAAATGCTTGGGAATCAGTTATAACCATTTTTGGTTTTGTCCCTAATTTATCTAAAGTTTCTCTTAGTTCATGTTCTTTTGTAACAATTGCAATTGCATCACTTTCTAAGATATCTCTAATTGTTTGTTGTTGTGGTAATATTAATCTTCCTTTTGGGGCTGCTTTATCAATTGGAGTTACAAGAACTATAAGATCTCCAGGATTGATTAAATCACCAACAATACGGAATTTTTCTTCTTCAATCTTCAAAGTAGAACCAATCGTCTCTTTTAACTCATTTATACCTTCTTTATTAATTGCACTTAC
The DNA here is from genome assembly GCA_965601565.1 of uncultured bacterium. Classification (GTDB taxonomy): domain Bacteria; phylum Bacillota_I; class Bacilli_A; order Izemoplasmatales; family Izemoplasmataceae; genus Xianfuyuplasma. The sequence goes on from CBFCWG010000020.1 coordinate 7,587, forward strand.
TTTATGGATAATATCTTTTTTGAATATTTTTGTATAATCTATTTCATTTTGACAAATGTCTGTTTTATTAGCAACTAATAAATAAGGTTTTTGTCTTTTTTTAAACTCTTTTATCAAAGATAACTCATGAGTAAATTCTTCTTGATTTACATCAAAAACAATTAACCCAATATCTGTTTTATTAATTACATCATAAGTACGTTGAACCCTTAGTTCACCTAATTCACCAACATCGTCAATCCCTGCAGTATCAATTAATACAACGGGACCTAAAGGTAAAATTTCCATTGATTTAAATACCGGATCTGTCGTAGTTCCAGCGAAGTCACTAACTAACGATATCTGTTGATTTGTTAAAGCATTAATTACACTACTTTTTCCAGCGTTACGTTTACCAAAAATAGCGATATGTGTTCGATTACTTCTTGGTGTTTTATTCATACTCATTATTTTTCACCTCGAATGATTCCTGGTTTTGTTATATTGTGAGGATCAAGTAATATATCTAGTTCTTCTTTTGTGAAGAGTTTTTCGTTAACTAGAACTTCCCTTATTGATTGTCCTTTATTACTTGCGATTTTTACTATTTCACTAGCCTTATCATACCCGATAATATTAATTAAAGGGGTAATTAATGAATGTGATTTTTCAATATTTTCAGTGCATTTTTCTTTATTGACCACAATGTGTTTTATGCATAAATTATTAAACTTATTAACAACGTTCGTAAGTAGTTCCAAAGACTCAAGTAATGTCTCTGAAATCATTGGCATAAATGCATTTAGTTCCATATTTCCTAATGCTACAAGATTTGTTATAAGTTGATCATTTGCAATTACTTTTTGAGCAACTTGAATTGTCATTTCTAAGATAACAGGATTAACTTTACCTGGCATAATTGATGAACCTACTTGGTTATCTTTTAAAGTTAGTTCTCCTATACCACCATTAGGTCCGCTAGCCATATATCTAATATCATTACTTATTTTAGTTAGAGTTGAAGCTGCAACCTTGAGTAAACTTGAAACTTCGACAACTGCGTCTAAGTTTTGTGTGTTATCAATTAAGTTTTCAGCACGACTTATACCAACATTCGTTGATTCTTGTAATAAATTTGTCATCATAAACGTATATTTTAATGGTGCATTCAATCCAGTTCCAATTGCTGTTCCACCTATATTTACCGTTCTTAAACGTTCTTCAACTTTGTAGATACGCCATCTATCTCGTGATATCGTTTCTGCATAAGCTCCAAACATTTGTCCGCTTAATAAAGGGACTGCATCCATCATTTCTGTACGCCCTAGTTTTAGGATGTTTGCGTAATCAGTTTCTTTTTTTTGGAAAGTTGCCTGTAGACTGGCATACTCGTCCGCTAATAATCTGATTTGTTTTATCGCAGCTATCTTTACACTTGTTGGATATGTATCATTTGTAGATTGATGCATATTTATATGATTAATGGGATGGATAAACTTATAATCACCAAGCGGATGATTAAGTTCTTCTAGTGCAAGGTTTACTATTACTTCGTTTACATTCATGTTTGTCGAGGTTCCTGCACCACCTTGGTGTTTGTTTATTTTAAACTGATTGTTATATTTACCTGATAAAATTGCGTTACATGCTTTAACAATTGCTTTGCTTTTTTCTTTGTCTAAATAACCAAGTTTTTCATTGGTAATGGCAGCTTGTTTTTTTAGATTGACTAGTTCATAAATAATTTTCATATTTACTGTGTCACTACTTATATCAAAGTTAGCTAAAGCACGATGAGTTGATATCCCATAATATGTTTCATTATTTAATTCAACTTCACCAAGAAAATCTTTTTCTTTTCTCATATAAATTCCTCCTTAGAAGAATAAGTCTCGTTCACCTTTTATTATACGATAAATATTGGTTTTTAGTTTTTCTTTTACCGTTTGATTTTTAATTGTTTCTGCATGGCTAAATATATATTTTAACCCTTTTTCGATTAAATCTTGATCACCGTAATCCATAACATATTCAGTTAGTGTCATTAACGCATTAGGTTCACATATTAATCCTATTGTACCACCTTTTGCTAAACGCATAAAGCGGTCTCCAGTACGACCTTTTCGGTAACAAGCAGTACAGTATGAAGGAATAAAACCTTTTTCGATTAAATCTTTGTTTACTTCCATTACACTACGTTCATCTGATAATTCAAATTGGTCGTGTTCTCGTTCTTCAATTTCATCATGATATCCCCCAACGTCTGTTTTAGAACCAGCGCTAATTTGTGATACACCATGTTTGATTAATTCTTCACGTATTTCTTTTGATTCTCTAGTTGAAAGAATGATTCCAACATATGGGACAGCTAAACGGATAATAGTAACTAAACGCTTAAACTGTTCATCATCTATCATATGAGGGTAGTCTTCTAATTTCATACCTTCAGCTTTTTTAAGACGAGGTACACTAATTGTATGGAATCCTACTCCGTATTTCTTTTCAAGATATTCGTTATGAAGGATTAAACTCATAACCTCAAATTTCCAATTAGCTAAACCAAATAACACTCCTCCACCTACATCATCAATTCCTGCTTCAAAAGCACGATCAAATGCATGTAAATGATAATCGTAATCACCTTTTAAGCTTTTAGGATGTTGATCCAAATAAGCTTCTTTGTGATATGTTTCTTGAAATAATATATAAGTTCCAATTCCAACTTCTCTAAGTTTTTTATATTCTTCTACTGAAGTAGCAGCAATATTTACGTTAATTCTTCTAATTGATGAATTATCATAAATTGTTTTTATTGATTCAACAACGTAATCAATCGGTGTTTCTTTTGGTGCCTCTCCAACTTCAAGAGCAAGACGTTTGTGTCCTAATTTTTCAAGGTTTATTGCCTGTTTCTTTATTTCTTCTTGATTCAATTTACGACGACTAAACTTATTGTCTCTTCTGTACCCACAATACTTACAGTTATTTACACAATAATTTGAAATATATAATGGGGCAAAGATTACTACACGATTTCCATAAATCTCATCTTTTAATTTACCAGCGATGTTATAAATTTCTTTTTGTTGGTCTTTATCATGTGCACATAAAAGCATTGCGATATCCATATGATTAAGTTTTTTACGTTTTGCTGCTTTATCCATAATTCTAGTAATTTCATTCATACTAGGATTTTTAGCAGCTTTTAATAGTTTCCATATATAATTATCATTAATTACTTCTTCATACATTTTCAGTCATTCCTTTCATGTCGACATAATCACCAACACCTAAGTCAATATCGTGTCCGAATGCTTTAATTCTAGTTTCAATACATCCTCTACATTGTTTAGATGTATCACCAGTACAGATTTTATTTTGATATATCTCATATAATTCTCTATTTTCCGTAGGACTAATATTTGGCATCATAACATTTGCTCCTACTTTAAGGGCATTTTCTCTACCTAATTTATCTAAAGTACCTAATGCTGTAGTAGCAGGTAATAATGTTTTAGGTAAAATGATTCTTACTAAGGCAACCATAATCAAAGTTTCTGTTAAAGTACCTGATTCATTACCAGCAAGTTCTGTATCACTATGGCATAAATATGGACCAATTCCACACATATGAGGATGTAGATCTTTTAAGAACAGAAGATCCTTAACTAAGTCCTCGTTTGTTTGAGTTGGTGATCCAACCATAAATCCAGCCCCTACTTGGTAACCTAGGTTCTTTAAGTCATATAAACATTGCTTACGGTTTTCAAAACTCATAAAATCAGCATGCAAATGATTATATAGTCTTTTAGATGCTGTTTCATGTCTTAATAAATAACGATCAGCACCTGCTTCTTTCAAAGCTTTAAAAGATTCATAACTTCTTTCACCTAAAGATAATGTAATACGGATATCACTAAATTTAGATTTTAATTCTTTTAACATGTCTACTAAGAATTCATCAGTGTAAAAACTATCTTCTCCACCTTGTAGTACAAATGTACGATAACCAAGGAAGTATCCCTCTTCACAACAAGCAATGATTTCGTCTTTATTAAGACGATAACGGTCAATTGTCTTAACTTTATAATTTAACCCACAGTACCTGCATCCCATCTTACAATAATTTGAGATTTCAACTAAACCTCGTAAAAAAACACGATTTTGATAATGAGGTAATTTTGCTTCATAACCCTTTTTAAATAAATAATCAGTATCATCGTTTGTGATATTATCAAGAATATATAAATATTCCTTCTCTTCTAATACGTGATTTTCACTTAATTTATCAATTAAACGCCTTAATTCTGATGTTACTTTGTCATTGTTCTTACTATTATTTTTGATTTTAGGTAAGATGTAATTCATGCTATCAACTCCTAGCCTTATTCATTATATATTAAGTATAAAAAAAACTTTGTAACACAGGTTACAAAGTTAGTTTAGTAAATAAAATAAATATAAAAATTAAAGATCTCCGAGCGGGTTCTCTCTAGCTGAAGTTCTGTTTGCAAAGAAACTACAAGCTTTATTGAAGTTTAACATGATATTTTCTGATGTAGTTGCACCTTGACGGTTTTTCGCAATTACAATCTCAACTGTATCAGGACGTTCTGATTCTTCTTTAGTATAATAATCATCACGATATAAGAATAAGATAATATCGGCATCCTGCTCAATCGATCCAGAGTCACGCAAATCGGCCATCATTGGGATTTTTTTATCTCTGGTTTCTACTTTCCTTGATAACTGCGATAACGCAATAACAGGAATTCTTAGTTCACGAGCCATCTCTTTCAATGTACGTGAAATCTCTGATACCTCTTGTACACGGTTTTCAGTACGGGTACCACTTAGTAATTGTAAGTAATCAATAATTACTAAATCGAGTTTTTTCTCTTGTGCTAACTTACGACATTTTTGTCTTAAATCAGTTACTTTAACTGTCCCTGAATCATCAAATACAATATTTAAAGCTGAAAGATTTTCTCTGGCTAGTGAAATCTGTTGCCACTGTACAGGTGTTAAATCACCAGTACGGATTGCCGTAGAATGTACTCTACTCTCAGCACTTAACATACGACTTACTAATTGGTCTGCACCCATCTCTAAACTGAAGAATGCAACATAAGGTTTTTCTTCCATTTTAGCTACATTAGTAGCTATATTTAGTGCAAAAGCCGATTTCCCCATAGAAGGTCTCGCCGCTATAATCATTAACTCTGAAGGTTGTAAACCAAGTGTGTAATCATTAAGTTCATAAAATCCAGTGTCAAGCCCGGTTAATTTACCAGCATTGTTTTTAGCACTTTCAGTTTTTTGTATTACTTCTTCTGCCACTTCACTAATTTTAATAAAATCAGTTGTTCTTCTTTCTTTGGCAATATCAAAGATCGTTTTTTCGGAATTATCTACAAACGAAAGAGCATCGTCATTAGAAAATCCATCTTCAATAATTTTACGGCATGCGTCCATAATTCTTCTTGTAATAGATTTGTCTCTTACGATGTTGATATAGTTGGATAAGTTTACAATTGAAGGCACACTGTTAATTAGACCCAAAATATAATCAATCCCACCTGCATCATTTAATAATCCTTTTGTTTCTAGTTTGTTTGACAATGTTGTATAGTCAATTTCAATGTTCTCTTGAAACAACTCTACCATAGCAGTAAAAATTACTTTGTGACGGTAAGTATAAAAATCATCACTTTCCAGTTTATCTACTAATGTTTTCATTGATCCTTGATCAACGAAAACACTCCCTAAAACTGATTGTTCCGCTTCGACATTATGCGGGGTAATTTTTTCCATATAATCCCTCTATTCTTCAACGACTAATACTTCGATTTTAGCTAGTACGTTTTTATGTAATTTTACTTCTACACGATAATTACCTAAAGCTGATATATTTCCTTTTAACTGAATTTTTCTTTTATCTACTTCTAATTTATGCTGTTTCTTGAATGCATCACTTATTTGCTTAGTACTTACTTTACCAAATAGTTTACCATTCTCTCCTATTTTAACGTAAACCTTAACTGGAAGCTTTTCGATTTTATCTTTTAAAGCTCTCATGTCTTCGACAGTTTTACGTTCTTCCTCTTCTTGTTTTGCCTTTTCCATTTCAATTGAATGAAGGTTTTCATGCGTTGCTTCGATAGCTGTTTTACTTGATAGTAAGTAATTACCATATCCTGGTGCTACATCGATAACTTCACCTTTCTTACCTTTTCCTTTTAAATCTTTGATTAAAATTAATTTCATTGGTTTTTCCTCCTGAACTGATTCATTTAAGATTTGAATTAAATCAAGTCTTACTTCTTTTATATCTTCGGTTTCGATTTGAGCACCTGCGTTATTAAGGTGTCCTCCTCCGTTGAATTTTTCCATTACTACTTGTACGTTAAATCCTTCTAAACTACGAGCACTAATTCCTACAGTTTGGTCATCTAAATAGCCAATTGCAAAACTTGCAATTGTATCTTCTATATCTAATAAGTCATCTGCCACTTTAGCTAGCAAGTTTCTTGAAACATCTAAATCACGTGGAATTATAACAATACTAAATCGTTTATGAATTACTTCAGCAAGACTTAGTAATTGTGATTTTAATTGAATTTCTTCTAATCCTTCACGTAAAATAGTTTTTACTTTGAAAGTATCTGCTCCATATTTTCTTAAAATAGCAGAAGCTTCAAATGTTCTACTTCCTGTTCGGTACATAAAGTTATTAGTATCAACAATGATACCACTTAACATTACAGTTGCCTCAAAGTTATTTATTTCAACATCTTTAGTGGTTAAATCAATCATCTCCGTAATTAACTCAACACTACTTGAAGCGTATGGTTCAATATGTTGAATTAATGCTTCGGGAATTGCATCACTTAATTTTCTATGATGATCAATAATAACTAAGTTTTTAGTTTTGGTAATGAGTTTTTGATCTATTGTAAGATTGTATGAGTGATGATCAACTAGAATAAGTAAATCTTCTCTTCCAATTTCATCTAGTGCTTTTTGTGGTGAAATTATATAATCCAACAAAGTAATATATTCATACTCAATCATCTGCATGATTTTAGTAACAGTTCTGTCTAAGTTATCTCTATCTAAAACAATATGTGCATTTTTACTATATGCTTGTGCCAGTTTTAAAATACCCATTGCTGCTCCAAACGCATCTGTGTCTGGATGAATATGAGGAACGATATAAACATTTTTACAATCATCAAATAATCTTTCGATTTTTTGTGTATTTGTTCTGGTTGTGATTCTTGTTCTTTTTTCAGCAGTATTAGTATTACCACCAAAGTACATTAAATCATTTCCTTCTATATTTACAACGATTTGATCCCCACCTCGTGAAAGGGCTAAATCAAGTGCATCTTGTGCAATATCTCCTAATTTATTCAACTTGATATTACTACATGCAATCCCCGCACTCAGCGTCACTAATAAATCATTTTCTCGAGAAATCTCAGCGATTTTCTCAACGATTTTAAATTCATTTTTAACTAAGTTTTGAAGATTGGCCTTATTCATTACAGCGATTAATTTAGAGTTAGTTAAAGGTGTAATATAAAACGAATATTCTTCACCCCAAACTTCCAATGCTTCAAGGTAACGACCTTGGACAAAACTACGATTACTAACGTCAAGTACACTAACAGCATCATCTAAGTTATCCAAGTTAAGCATAGCAATAACACCAACTGATGCATCGTATTTTCTTTTTATCTCTTCTCTTTCTGTTACTTGGGTAAGAAAGATAATTTGCTCTGAAGCATTTAATGCTACTTCATATTCATGTGTATATATTTTAGTTATAAATGTTTCATCTTGTTTTGCTTTTTTAAGGTGTTCAAATATGTCAACACATACAACTTCTAAATTCCTTTGTTCTAAGGCATTTTCAAATATGTCCTTTGAATATCCGTTTGCCCATTTAATATTAAAATACTCGTCATAAATAATGATTCCTAAAGGTAACTCAGAAACCATTTTTTTCTCAACGATATCTTTTCTGTTTAAAGTATCTTTTGTATCATCTAGTTTTTTAGATAACCATTTAATTCGTTGATTTTTCTCTCTGTTTACTAAAACATTAGTTATGATGTTAAAGATGATAAACATAGAAACTGAAAAAATCAACACATGAATAGGACTATCTATCATAATTATGTCGAAAACTATAACTGCGATAATTGCTAATACTAAGATAATTATATTTCGGTTTTTGTTCATCAAATCACCTCGATTTGTCCTCATAATTATAGCACATATGTCTTGTTTTTTCCAAGTTTTAATATATCAAGATATATTATTTGGGTAAAAAAAAGACTCTTACGAGTCTATTCTTTAATAAATGGTAGCAAAGACATATGTCTTGCTCTTTTAATTGCAACTGCTAATTCTGCTTGGTAGTTAGATTTAGTTCCAGTTACTCTTCTTGGTAAGATTTTACCTCTATCACTAATAAATCTTTTTAATAATTCAACATCTTTGAAATCGATGTATTTAATTTTATTATCTGTGAAATAACATCTTCTTTTACGTCTTTTACGGTATCCACCTGGTCTAGGCATAATTAGTTCCTCCTTTTATTTTTTTAGAAAGGCAGGTCGTCTTCAGAAACATCAATACTAGGCGTATTTTGCTTTCTTTCAACAGGTCCTTCTTGTTTGTATGTTTTATTGTTATTATACTCTCTAGGATCTCTAGGAATATAGTTAGATTCTGAATCATCTTGATTTTTTGGTTCTAAGAATTGCACGCTATCGCATACAACGTCAGTTGTGTATTTTCTGATCCCATCTTTGTCATCGTACGATCCCGTTTGGATTCTACCTTCAACTCCAACAAGACTACCTTTTCTCACAAAACGAGCCAAATTCTCAGCTTGTCTTCTCCATGCGATACATTGAATAAAATCAGCTTCTCTTTCACCGTTTGGTCCAGCAAAAGTTCTGTTAACAGCGATTGTAAATCTTGCGTATGCTATATTGCTTGAAGTATATCTTACTTCTGGGTCTTTAGTTAATCTTCCAACTAATACAGTACGATTGATCATAAAAACACTCCCCTATCTTTCGTCTTTGATGATGATGTGACGAATTACATTTTCATTGATACGTACAACACGATCGAATTCAATTCTCGCATCATCGTTGCATTTAACGTTCAATACTACATAATAACCTTTTTTGTGCTTTTGAATTTCATAAGCAAGGTCTCTCATACCCCATTCGTTTACTTCTAGGATTTCTCCTTCTCTTGAAGTGAAAATTTCGCTTAAGCTTTCAACTAAAGCTTTACGGTCATCTTCAAGAACTGTTGGACGAATAACGTACATAATTTCGTATTTTCTCATTATTATTACCTCCTCTTGGTCTATTGGCTGCCCCTGCAGCAAGGATGAGTATAACTCACGTTTTGTAATTATATCATATTAGGTATACTCATGCAACACAATTATGTATTTTACATATATAATATAATTTTATAAGAGTGTGCATTAAAATTATATCATTTTTCAGTAACTTTTTGAATGAAAACTTTATGAAAATAATTAGGTAAAAAAGAAAATTCATTTTCATAAAAACTTTCATTGACCTGACTAAATTTTGGGTATAAGATAGAATTAAGATTGAGAGGAAATAGGCGAAATTCCTATGCTACCCCAGTAACTGTTAAAGCCAGATACTCACACTTACATTCCCTGGGGCAAGGGTGTATGGACAACACATATGATGTTATCCATATTTTGGATAACTTTTTTTTATTAATTTTACGAGGAGTGGGACAATGGAAAAATCAATTTCAAGACAAATGGAATTAATCAACAACTACACATCAAAAGCTAATGCTGCTAGTGCTTCGAAGTATGACGCAAACGCCAATGTTACTGTAAAAAACATTGCAACTTTAAGCAGCGAATTAAACAAATTTGACCGTATAATGCTAAATCGCAAACTTATGACAAATAAAATCACAGAGATTTTTGATGAAGATTTAGCTAAAGAATATATAAGACAACTTAATGATCATGAGATTTATACCCATGATGAAACAAGTATAAAACCATACTGTGCAAGTGTAAATTTATATCCCTTCTTATTTGAAGGATTAAAAGGGATGGGTGGAGACTCAAAAGCACCAAAAAATATTGATTCATTTTGTGGTTCATTTATCAATTTGGTATTTGCTTTAGCAAGTCAATTTGCAGGTGCAATTGCGACTGTTGAATTCTTAATGTATTTTGATTATTTTGCACGACTTGAATGGGGTGAAAACTACCATGAGAAATACCAAGATTTTGCAACATTAGGAGCAAGACCTCAAACAGTAGAAAAACGTATTGAAGCATATCTTCAACAAGTAGTATATTCATTAAACCAACCAGCTGCAGCTCGCGGTTATCAAAGCATTTTTTGGAATATAAGTGTTTTTGACAAATACTATTTTGATTCGATTTTTGGTGACTTCGTATTCCCCGATGGTTCAAAACCAAACTGGAATAGTTTAAATCAATTACAGCAGAAATTCTTATCGTGGTTTAACAAAGAAAGAACAAAATCACTACTAACATTCCCTGTAGTAACAGTAGCGCTTTTAACAGAAGAAAACGATGTAAAAGATAAAGAGTATCGTACTGTTGTAGCTAAAGAATTAAGTGAAGGACAAAGTATGTTTATATATATGTCTGAGAGTGCAGATAGTTTAGCTAGTTGTTGCCGTTTACGTAATGAACTAACTGATAATACATTTAGTTACTCATTAGGTGCAGGTGGTGTATCTACTGGTAGTATCAATGTAATTACAATGAATATAAATCGTCTTGTTCAAAAGAATATTTCTATAGAAGAACAAGTTAAAAAAATCCATAAATATCAAGTAGCATACCATGCTATTATCAAAGATTACCATGATTCAGGTTTACTACCAGCCTACTCAAGTGGATTTATTTCACTAGAAAAACAGTTTTTAACTGTCGGAATAAATGGATTAGTTGAAGCTGCAGAAAGTCATGGAATTAGTATTATTGATTCTAAGGAATACAACGAGTTTGTAGATGGTATTTTATATCCGATTTACGAACAGAACAAACTTGCAAAAGATAAATATGGTGTAATGTTTAACACCGAGTTTGTACCAGCAGAGAATCTTGGAGTTAAAAATGCGAAATGGGATAAAGAACAAGGACTAAAAGTGGGAAGAGAGTGTTACAACAGTTACTTCTACATTGTAGAATCTGATAAAACAAATCCAATAGATAAGTTCATTTTACACGGTAGTAAATACACAAAATACCTTGATGGAGGTAGTGCATTACACCTAAACTTAGATGAACATCTTGATGTAGATCAATATACTCAATTATTACGTGTTGCAGCTATAAATAAAACGAATTACTGGACAGTTAATGTTAAAAATACAATATGTAATACCTGTGATCACATTGATAAATCTACATATGAGAAATGTCCAGTTTGTGGTAGTACAGATATTGAATATGCAACAAGAGTGATTGGTTATCTAAAACGAGTTAAAAGTTTCTCAGGTGATAGACAAGTCGAGGAAAAAATACGCGAATACAGTCATGAGATATCATAAGCACTCAATAACCTTTAATGAAATCCCCTCAGAAATAAGTTTAGTTTTTACTATTACCGGTTGTGGTGGACCATGCAAAGGATGTCACAGTCCATTTCTCCACAATCCAAAAAACGGACACTATTTAAGTTTTGATTATTTCAAAGAATTACTAGCCAAATATCAAGGACAAATTACTACTGTTTTATTCCTTGGTGGTGAATGGTATTTAGATCAATTAAACGAAATGTTAAAAGAGGCAAAAAGAAGAAAAATCAAAACAGCTCTATACAGTTCAAAACAATATAAAGATATCCCCAGAAAATTAAAAATGAACCTAACATATTTAAAAGTAGGTCCATATATAGCTGGTTTAGGTGGTTTAGAAAGTGTGATAACAAACCAAAAACTATACCAATTAAAACCAAAAAAAATTGATATAACTTCAAAATTCTGGCCGCAGGCTAAACCAAAAATAGACAACTAGAGAAATCTAGTTGTTTTTTTGTAGTTTATTTATCATAAATTGTATGTTGCCTAATATAAATGATTTTTTATGTTCTTGATGATAAAGTTAAATTAGGTGATACTATGAAAAGAATAATTTTAGCAATGGTAATATTTGAATTATGTTTATTGTTATGTAACTATTTATTATGTTGAAAAACATATTTTTCTGATAACTGTACACCCCTCTAAAAAGAAAAGATAACCTGTCCCCCAGGTTATCTTTTTACTTTTTTATGTATGCAAATATATCTTGTTGCATATCTCGATTCACATTGTGTCCATCAATATAAATCTTCATCGTTGTTTTATCATTTTGATGTTCCTCATAGAATCTCTGTGTTGCCTCCATAGGTACCATATCATCATGTGTACAACATAGGATGAAGAGTTCATCATACTTCATCTTATGAACATTTGTCAATGGACTAATTCTAGTTAAATAATATATTGTGTCTGGATTTAATACTTTTTTAATATCCATCCCAGCAGCTTGAACACCATGGTATGCTTTATCAACAAAATCAGGAGTTCCAATAACTGGTACTAATTTTCTAATTTTATCAGTTTTAGTAGCTAAATAATAGGCAATCATTGCTCCCATACTAATTCCTATAAAATCATATTTTGGATATTTATCAATATAATATCTTTTATGTAATTTAATGATATCTACTGCTGTATGACGAATAACGGTAGGTACTTCTAACATCATTTCATTTTCATTAAAGGAAATGAATGGTTCTGCGATTCTTTCACCATGTTTGTATGCATCAACACTAACTACAAAGTAACCACTTCTAGCTAAATGTAGTGCTAAATAATCAGCCCCATAGTCCTTATTAGATGTATAACCATGTTGGATAAAGATTAGTCCCTTTGTTTCATTATTATCTAAAAAGTATTCATTTATAGGTACACCTTCAATAGTTTTTGAATTAATTATTAGCTTCTTCAAACTCAATTAATGTCTCTCTCACCATATTTAAAGCAAAGATTACTGCTCTAGTTCTAATCATTTCCCTATTGCCATTAAATACTTTTCGATAAATAGTTGTTTTTCCCATATGGTTAATACCAAAATAAACTAATCCTACAGGTTTTTCATCAGAACCACCATTTGGTCCCGCAATACCTGTAATACTTACAGTTACATCTGCATCAGTTTTAGCAAATAAATTATCGCACATTTCTTTAGCTATTTCAGGACTAACTGCTCCAAATTGTTTTAGTGAATCCTCTTCAACATCTAAGTATTTCATTTTTGCCTCATTAGCATACGTAACTAGTCCTTCTTTAAAAACATTTGAACTTCCACTAACGTTTACTAATCGGCTAGCTAGTTTACCACCAGTACAACTTTCAGCAACTGCTATTACTTTATTTTGTTCACGGAGAAGTTCAATAACAACTCCTTCTAAAGTATCTTCTAAACCACCAAAAATAAACTCTTTAAACTTCTTGTAGAAGTCCTTCATTGCGCGGTCTAAAGCATCAGTATCGTTCGAAGTAAAGATGTATTTAATCTCACCAACATTTGCGTATGGTGCAACATTTACTTTCGAATGAACTCCGTAAAATCCTCTTAAGTTATTTTCCATAGAAGATTCTCCAGTTCCTACTAATTTGAACCCTCTAGATATTAAGTTGATATCTAGTTCATTTTTAATAATATCAATAACTTCATCAAGTAATGGAATAAGTTCATGTGGTGGACCAGGTAACAATATTATTCTTTTCTTACCAACTTTAAAATACACACCTGGTGCTGTCCCTAAATCATTTCCTAACTTAATTGAATCAACTGGAAATAATGCCTGTTTATTATTAGTAGATTTCATTTCAACTTCTACTTTATCAAACATTACTTTTATCTTATCTAATACTTCTTGATCCATATATGTTTCAACACCGTAATAACCTATTACAGTTTCTCTTGTAATATCATCTACTGTTGGTCCTAAACCCCCAGTAAAAATAATTAGATCTTCATCCATGAAGTCTAATACTTTAACAAATTCCTTTTTTAAATCATCAATAACATAACTTCGATTAACATCAATACCAATAGACTTTAATCGCATTGCGATTGTTCTTAAATTAGTATTAACACTTCTACCAGTTAATAACTCTTTACCGACAGTAACTACTGCTGTTCTCATGAAAATCACCCCTATTAATCATTATACTATAAGTTATCTATTTTCATAAGCAAAAAATTACTTTTTTAGCTCTTAAGGTTTAAACTGTGCGATTTGATTAAATACTATAATAAGAAAATAAGACCTATCAAGGTCTTATTCATTTATTATTATTGCCGTTCCTCCAACCCATACTTTTTTAATAACATTATCACTAGATTCTAGTTTAGTTATTATTTCAGATGGCAGGTTCATATTATAGCCTTGTCTTAAAACATATTTATGTTTTTTAGTTACATATTTATGGAGGTAACAACCTAATGCACCATTACTTGTCCCTGTAGCACTTTCTTCTTTTATACCAACATAAGGAGCAAAATTTCTTCCATATGCATCAACTTCATCACTTAAACTAAAAGCATGTATGCCAATAACATTATGTTTAATTGAAGCTTCAATTATTTCTTCATAATTTGGTTTTAGTTTATGCAGTGTTTCGACATCTTTTATTGGTAGAAAAACTTCTCTTAATCCTGTAGATACAACCTGTATAGGTAATTTATCATCAAGAAAATGACTTCCTTTAAAACACATGGATATATCTCTTTTTGTCAAAATTTCTGCATAAATTGGCAATGGTTGTTCCATATAAATTTCACTATCTTTAATAACTAGATTTAAAATACCTGCTTTTGTTTCTTGGGTATATTTCCCTGGCTCAATAATTTTCAAATCACGTAATAAATTAAAAGTAGCGATTGTTGCATGCCCACACAAATCAACTTCATTTGTTGGTGTAAAAAACCTAACTTTAAAATCAGCAACTTCACTTTTCATCACAAAGGCAGTTTCACTATAGTTAACTTTTTTTGCTATTTTTACCATTTCTTTATCTGTTAAATTATCAGCATTTAAATATACTCCTGCTTTATTTCCACCAAACTCTGTTTTAGGAAATGATGTTAATCGATAAATTGACATAATATCACCTCAATTATATTTTACCATTTTCCAAGTAAAAGAAAAAGACGAGAAATTTCTCGTCTTCATATTATAAATTGAATAAGAAATGCATAACATCGCCATCTTGAACAATATACTCTTTTCCTTCAAGACGCATTTTTCCGTTTTCTTTACACCCTTGTTCTCCATTAAATTCAACAAAATCTTTGTATTTAATCGTTTCTGCTCTAATAAACCCTTTTTCAAAATCAGTATGAATGATTCCAGCACATTTAGGAGCTTTCATTCCTCTTTTAAATGTCCATGCCCTAACTTCTTTTGGACCTGCTGTAAAGTATGTCTCTAAACCTAATAAGAAATAACTTCTTTTAATCAACTTATCTAATCCTGGTTCATTAACTCCTAATTCTTCTAGAAACATTAATTTCTCTTCATCTTCAAGTTCACTTAACTCAGACTCAATTTTAGCACTAATTACAACGACTTCACTAGCTTCATTAGCTGCAAAATCTTTTATCTTCTTAACATACTCATTACCATCATAATCGGCAATTTCTTCTTCAGAAATGTTTGCTACATATAACATTGGCTTATTTGTTAAAAAGTTAAAATGTTTAATAGCAAATTGCTCATTTTCGTTAAAATTAATTGTTCTAATTGGTTGATTTTGTAGTAGTGTTTCATGAATGATTTTTAATAAACTATATTCTGCCACACTTTCTTTATCAGTTTTTAATAAAGCCTTTTTCTCAATTTTTGGGATACGTTTTTCAACAACCTCTAAATCGGCAAAAATTAATTCTAAATTGATAGTTTCAATATCTCTTACTGGGTCAACTGTTCCATCAACGTGTGTTACATTATTATCATCAAAAGCACGTACAACTTGAACAATTGCATCTACTTCTCTAATATGACTTAAAAATTTATTTCCTAATCCTTCACCTTTACTTGCACCTTTTACAATTCCTGCAATATCAGTAAATTCAAAAATGGTAGGGATTGTTTTCTTAGGGTTAACAATTTCTACTAACTTATTTATTCTCTCATCTGGTACTTCTACTACTCCAACGTTTGGATCAATTGTTGCAAATGGATAGTTTGCTGCCAAAGCTCCAGCTTTTGTTATTGCGTTAAACAATGTTGATTTCCCAACATTTGGAAGTCCTACTATACCTGCAGTAAGTCCCATAATATCAGCTCCTTTTAAACCTAGTATATTGTACTTTATAATGAGTACTTTTACAAGAAAAATGAAGAAATAAAAAAAAGAGGATAACCTCTTTTTTTAGTCTTCAGGATGTGCGGTTAAAACTGTTTCTAAACTTATATATTCAATTCCGTTACGAACGTATTTTAATTGGATAGTTTCACCAACACTTGAGTTAAGAATTGCCTCACGTAAATCATTAAAATTATTAATTACTAGGAAGTCATCCATACCTTCATTTAGATAACCGATAATTACATCATCATCTTCTAATCCAGCAACTTCTGCGGCACCACCTAAAACTGTTACACAAACACCAAATGACATACCACATTCATTAACTTGTGCAATTGTTGAAATACCTAAATAAGGTCTAGTAATTTCACCATCGTCTTCTAAGTCTGCAGTGATTCTTGCAACTGTATTTGACGGTATAGCAAAGCCAATATTAGTTACATCTTCATCTACTATTTTTAAGTTGTTAATTCCGATTAGTTCACCATTTAAATTTAGTAAAGCACCACCACTATTTCCAGGACTAATCGCTGCGTCATGTTGTAATAATGTTGCATCAAATCCACCAATTTGTCCATCATTTACATAACGAGCTAATCCACTAATTACACCCATTGTAACTGTACCATAATAGTCAAATCCTAATGGATTTCCTATCGCAAATACAAAATCCCCAAGTTCAATTTCATATGAATCGGCAAGAGGAATTACTGTAAAATCTTCTGTTGATTCGAATGTTAAAACAGCAAGGTCTGTAGTTTCATCACTACCCACTAAAGTAACTTCAGTGATTTCGAATAATAAACCATTTTTTTCATATACTATAGCTAGATCAGTTTGATCTTCTACAACGTGATGATTAGTTACTAAATAATATGTATCATCGACTTTTTTATATATAACACCACTACCAGTTCCGTTACCAAGTACTGTTTCAGTTACAACTCCTAAAACTCCATTTCTAGCTACTGCTAACATATCAGTTACTGCATCTTCAAATGATAACAAGTCATATGTTGTATCAACGTGTGCTTCAGGGATTAATGATTCAATTAGTTCTTGTAGTTCTTCTTCAGTATATGTAATTCCAATTTCTGGGTCTTCGTCTGTATCAGATGGAATACATCCTGTTAAGGTAATTCCTAAAACCAATACTAATCCTAATAATATTTTTTTCATCTAGTTCAGCTCCTTAAGTTTAAATAATTTAATTGCGTTTTTGGTAGTAACCTCAGCAATTTCTTTGTATGACATTTTTTTGATTCTTGCAATCTCTTCAGCAATCAATTTTACTTTTGCTGGTTCATTGGTTTTTCCTCTAAATGGATGAGGAGACAGATAAGGTGAATCTGTTTCTACTAATAATTTATCAAGTGGTACAACTTCAGCTACTGCTTTGGGTTTATGTCCATTTTTAAATGTAACTGGACCTCCTAAACTTATATGCAATCCTAAAGCAGTAAATAATGGTACCATTTCAGCACTACCACTATAACAATGCATTATACCTTGTAAGTTTTTGTATTCACTTAATACATTGTATGTTGCTTCACTAGCATCTCTCATATGAATTATTAATGGTAACTTATATTCAAGTGATATTTCGATTTGTTTTTGAAAGATATCGATTTGCTCATTGATATGTTCTTTGTCCCAATAAAAATCTAAACCACACTCTCCAACCCCAACTACTTTGGGATGATTAAGTTGTTCTTTTAATAACTTAAAATCACTATCCTTTATATGTTTTGCGTCTGTTGGATGAAAGCCAACTGTCGCATAGATAAAAGGATACTGCTCTGCTAGTTCGATTGCTCTGGCGTTTGTTTTTTTATCAAAACCAACAACAATCATTATTTTTACATCATTATTTATTGCCCGATCGATTACGTCGATTAGGTTGTCTTTAAATTTGGTTGAGTTTAAATGACAGTGGGTATCTATTAACATATTTATCACCTATCTAGTATTATAACAAACAAGTTCAACTTTTTTATGGAAAATGTATGAAAATCACAAAAAAAAGAGACCGAAGTCTCTTTTAATTATTTGGTTTGTTTTAAAATTATTCGATAATTTTAGAAACGTTACCCGCACCTACTGTACGTCCACCTTCACGGATAGAGAATTTAGTACCTTGCTCTAATGCGATTGGGTGAATTAAGTCTACTATCATAGTTACGTCGTCACCAGGCATTACCATTTCAACACCTGCAGGTAATTCGATTACACCTGTAACGTCAGTAGTTCTGAAGTAGAATTGAGGACGATAGTTACTGAAGAATGGAGTATGAC
>CBFCWG010000021.1:0-24582 GCA_965601565.1 uncultured bacterium
GCTATTTTTATATCTAGGTAGGTACCTATGTGTCCTAGGAAATCATAGCAGTGCATTTCATAAAAAAAATTAGGAGGAGATTTATGCTGAAAAAATGTATAAGTACTATAGTTTTTTCAATTTTTATTTTAACATTGTGTAGCACAGTCGATGTTGAGGTAAGTAGTAAGAGTTATAATAATGGATGGGATTTGCATAAAACCAAAGTTACTGAAGAATACTTGAATGAGTACTCATCTCTAGTTATTGAGGATTCGGTGTTTACTATTAATTATCAAGATTTTACTCGATTCACAGATGAGTTAGAAACTGCTATATCAGGATGGAATGACTATGAGTTGGTGAACTTCAAAGAACAAGATAAAGACATATCACTTTTCGTAGTAGAAGAGAATCAAGGTGCAAATGGAGCGGTATCTAGTTATGTTATTGAAGGAGAATACAGATACATTGTTTTAAACAATCATTATTTTGATAATTTTTCATTTGATGAGAAGGTATATGTTATTACTCATGAGATAGGTCATGCTTTGGGGCTAATTGATTTACCTTATAGAGATGATACCTCTAGTGTTATGGAGGAATATTTTGATATGAGTAATAGTGAGATCACTATTTTAGATGTATTATTATTGACCGAAGTGTTAAATGCTGAAAGTTACAACTTTGGTGAAGAGTATTATTCTGATTTGTCTAGTTTGTGCTTTGCTGATGCAAATATGGATGAATCAAACGGTGTTGTATGTCCTGGACCTGGTGGAGGTGGAGGAGGTAGTTCGACACCACCACCTTCAATAGCTGATCAAGTTATAGGATTTACTAACGATCTACAAGATATAATTACTGCTGTAAATAGTGGGGATATAAATAACTCTGTTGATGAGTTTATGGATTTATATCCTGATGCAATATTATTAGATCATAATGGTGCTTATGCATTAGGTTTTTATGCATCGTATGGTGGTTTGTGGCTTGGAGGATCAAATATTCTTCCAATAGGAGGAACTGTTGGACTTCAAATAGTATATGATGATTATGGCAACTTAGCAATTCAGTATTTTATTGGTGCAGGTATCCATGTGTTACCACATGCTGATGTTGTTGCATATGGAATGTATTATTCTGGAAACATCCATTATACTGATCTAGAAGGGTTCAGTGCACAAATTTCTGGTTCATTACTTGGTGCAGGAGTAGCTGGTGAGTATATATTCAATGGTGGATATTATGGATTTGGCGTGTCTTATAGTATATTTAGTTTAGATTTAGACTTCATCGATTTAACTTTAGTTGCTGAAGTTCAATACACAGGAACAATCTATGCTGGACCGATTTCTTAAGTGATTGAAATTATCGTGATTATGTTTTAGAATGAATTAGGTGATAAAAGTGAAGGAAAAAAATGTTGCAAACAGAAATTTCATAGCATATCTAGTTTTATTTGTTTGGTTAAGTTTTATGATTATTGCATTTGCTGTGATTTTGAAACCAGAGCTTGAGCTGGAGGATTCAGTTTCACACTCAAATGACTATATACCTATTGAACTAGCAATTATAGAATGTGATTGTATAAACTTATATTTATTTGATAATACAAGGAAGAAAGTAATGGTATATGATTCTGAAGGTGATAATATTGAAAATTATGATTTTTCTTTTAGTGGAACTGTAAGAATAGTTGATATAAATGAAGAAGAGGAGATAATCACAGTATATTATTACAGGATTCATAAATTTTATGAAGTAAGTTTTAATGGCGATGTTATATCAATTCAAAACGATAATGTTGGATATATAGATGATTATCTTAGTACCAGCGACAATTCGGGAGACTATAATATCAGAAATGATTTCCTTTGGTACTCAGTATATCTAAATGAGGACTTACTTTTTAGAAGAGTATCAATGCTTCCAATTATATTAATGTCAATAGTAGTTTTCTTTGGGGGTATGGCTTACTCAGTGAAACAAATAAAGAGAAAAAGAGAAGGATTATAGGAATATTCAAATATAAAAATGAGAATCTTGTGATTCTTATTTTTTTCATTAAAAGTTGTCAAGTGTTTGATGCCAAAATATAGCTCCAAGCTAGTCAAAAAAATAAACTCGGGTCATCTAAAAAAAGCAATACGGGT
The DNA here is from genome assembly GCA_965601565.1 of uncultured bacterium. Classification (GTDB taxonomy): domain Bacteria; phylum Bacillota_I; class Bacilli_A; order Izemoplasmatales; family Izemoplasmataceae; genus Xianfuyuplasma. The sequence continues at coordinate 2,136 of CBFCWG010000021.1, forward strand.
TCACAGCGCTCAAAATTGAGATAAACACGGTACGGACAAGACATTAGTAAATTAAATAGTTAAGCCATTTATGGTTTAGCTATTTTTTATTTTCCTAGAGCAAGGGCCTAAAGTACCTCTGTTTATGTTATAATAGTTGAAAGGGAGAGGATAGTATGAAGAAGTATCAAGTTGATGTTAAACTTCTAAGGGTCTTTGTATTCATTACAATTGCAATGACTTTGTTTGTTCTATGGTTTTTGGATTTCACACTAATGGGGTTTGTATATAGTTTGCTCATGTTTTTATTCTTGGGGTATTACACCTATTACATGTATAGAACAGATGATTTACTGAGTATAAAAGACAAGAGTATATATATTAAGCACCCATTCAGGAAAGTCAAAGTAGTATCATTAGAAGGATATACAGATTTTGTTTCAAAAAAGTCAAATATTGGTGAGTTTATCATAGGTATTGATAGTGAAGGGAAAAACTCAAAGATTTGTGATATGATATACGATATTAGTTCAGATGAACTTATCGCAGATATACACTCACATTTAAACACATATAGAGATTTTGATTAGCAAAAAGAACTTCTAAGCCGTCGATCGGGGGTTCGAATTCCTCCAGGAATGCTAGTTAAAAACTAAATAGTTAAGCCATTTAGGGTGTAGCTATTTTTTATTTACCTAGATTAACGACCTACAGGACCTTTGTTTATGATATAATTATAGAAGGGAGGTGTATCATATGAAAGTTATGCAAGGAATTATTATAGTATGTATGGTATTTGTTTTGTCCTCATGTCAAGTAAACAAGAGTGAATATGAGAAATTAGAAGATTGTATTGCGAAGATGGAAGAAGCTAAATCGGATGATGGTTGTCCAAAAGAACAAAGACTTAGTACTTTGAAGGACTATCTTGATACATATTTTGAGATATTTAGTGAACTAGAGATGAATTTAGAAATTGATGCTCGATTAATTTACACTAATGATGATGAGATTCACTTTACAGTTGTTTATAGAGATGTTCCAAATGATAATCTAGAAGAAACTCAGTTTAACCTTTTCTATGCAACTACTATAGATATTTTAAATAGTATTAATGAAATCACAAATGTTAAGTTAAGAGTTGCTATAGGATTTTGGTATGAAGATGGAACCTGGATTACTTTCATGAGACATGGCAATGAAAGTACCTTCCAACTGATATATGGACAACGAGATATCTACATCACAGATATGTTAAGTAAGTATGAGGGTATTCTCAATACTATGATTAATGATGAGAACACAGATATAGTTTTAACAAATATGTGGTCCTCTTATTATGATATTAAGTTAAATCTATATAAAAGTAGTGAAAAGTATAGTATAAGTGTGGAAGAATATCCAAACGAGGATAATCCGTATACTGAGAGTGAGCTATATGATCAATTGTTCAGTGAGTATGTAGATGATGATTATCATAATTTGCTTGAGTTTGATTGATTTTTCAAGTTTGATAGAGACCTTCTAAGCCGTCGGTCGGGGGTTCGAATCCCTCCCGGAATGCCAGTGAAAATAAAAGTAACAAAGCCCTTAAAGGTCAATAGTTACTTTTTTATTTTGTAATTTTTTATATTGGAGACTAATGGTTATAACATACCATTAGGTTTCTAAATTAATGAAAAACGTTAAGTATATATTAAGTAGAGTTAACAAGATAGTTATTATTGCTAGAAGTATGTTAATACGATTAGTGTTTTTTGCTTATTTCGAACTTCTTCAGCAATGTCATTTGCTCTTATACTTTCTTTTAAAAGTGTTTGATTAGATTGAAATTATTCTAATTCTATTGCTCCTTTTGTTGTAATAGTGATTTCTTTATCTGCAAAACGTGAATGAATAATGCTAAGTACATTTAAATCATATTGTATATTGTTATCATCAAAAATTTTTTGAATTTGGTGTCGTTTACATATTATATGATATTGATTTTTTCTATTTATAAGTCGTCATTTTAATAAATCGAATATATCATAAAGATGTATTATCGAGGTTGAGTTTAATATTTATGATTATTCTTCAAAGGTAAAAATCTACAAAGAGTTGAAAGCTGACAAAGTTAGATATGAAATATCTGTAGAGCAATCAATCGATGAGATACTAGTTATTTCATAGTTTATTACCGAGTTAAGAAATAGATATAAAATAAGAACTAAAGTAGAAGTTAAGAGCGAGTCAGTGTTAACAGCATATAGTTTTTTTAGAGAAGAGAATGTTAGAATAGCAAAGACTTAACAAATGAATGTTCTCCAATTATCCAATAAATAATAGAAAAAGGAACATCCTAGACGTTCCTTTATTCTTCTCTATCATAACTAATGTTGTCAATTATAGCAAAATTCAAATATAAATCCTCTGGAAACTCATTTCCTATAATATTCTTAGTATAATTGTTATTACATAAATCATTGTTTTGAACAAAGATTAAATCTGAATCATAATCATCAACATCAAGGAAATCGAAAGTTATGCTTACATCGGCTTCCCTATAGTTTGCAATAACTAAAGTTACACATGAACTACTATATATATCATTCAGCATATCACCATCAGTATATGACTCAGAGTATTTCTCAATATCAACAACAAGGTAATTATATCTATAAAGATTAGAACTGTAATAATCTTTAAGAAAATCGGCTTGAATAAATTTTACATGGTTATTTAAGTCAATAGAATCACTAAAAATAATTATATTGGTATCTTCGTTAGATGCACTATCAACTAGATCATAATAATGGGTTGGTAATCCTGTTGGGACTCTTCTTTTGAGTGGAAAAACAAAAAATAGAACTACAACAATTACACAAAAAACAACAACAAGAAATTCTGAGTTCTTTTTCATTTTAACTCCTTTCAATAAGGTACTAATACATTAAATAGATAGTATAACTTTTGTATCCATAACCAAATAAAGATGAATCATAATTCTTGTGAATCCACCTTGTACAGTGGTTATGAATTCTCCTGTCGAACCATGATAGACTTGACTTTTTTTTACAAGATACATACCATTATTATACGCCATATTATCGTGATTGTCACAAGTATAAGTACAGTCATAATCGTATGTGAATGATATTCTCTCATCAGTAGAGTTATATGATTTGTAAATGTCTAGTGGTCCAGTGTTTTGAACATCATCAATTACTCCGTCATAAGGTTCTTTACCAAATAACCAATTGTAATAGATTTCTAAGTCATATGGATCCGCCATAGCTCTAACTATAACTAGAACATAATCAGAATCAGTAGCATGCTCATAAATCGCAGCTTCAAGTTTAGAGTTACCAACGTAGTATGTATCACCTTTATTTACTAAGGGAGTGTAGTATGACCTGGTTGATTTGTTTTTGTAAGTTCCCCATTCATTTTCTGGAACATCAAAGTCTAAACCTAAAGCAGTACCGTCAGCGTATGCTTCTTTGAAGTCTATACGTATTGCAATAGCCGTTAATAGAATTATCATTAACAATATTTTCTTCATTTTTCCTCCTCCCTTCTTTAAGAATGATCTTAAAGAATAAAAAAATATCTCAAAATATTCGAGATATATACATATATCCCTTACGTAATAATTATCTCTCAAATAAAAATAATTGTCAATACAATTGAGATTATATACACAACAGACTAATTGGTCTTCTAAGCCGTCGGTCTGGGGTTCGAATCCCTCCCGGAATGCCCTTTGTAAACTAAATAGTTAAGCCATTTAAGGTTTGCTATTTTTTATTTTCCTAGAGCAACAGCCTACAAGACATTTATTTATGATATAATAGTGAAGAAGCAGGTGATTCCATGTTATTTAAGAAATTGAAAAGTAAACAAGCCAGTAATAATATTGCAACTTCATCATTGTTTTTAGATCCATTTGAATTTGATGGTATTGGTTTACGTTTTGATGATATCTTGGACCTTTATTTTTATGAAGATAAGCTACTAATGTTGTTAAAGGAAGATGATGAGAAATTGAGCGTTGTAAGTTTGAAAGAAGGAAATCTTGAGAAACTAATATCAATGCCTAAACCCCGGTTTGAATCTTTTTGGCCCATATTAAGAGTTACTAGTGATGGAAACTTCATTATTGTTAATACAAGATGTAGGCGTGTTTCAGACACTAAGATTGAAAGAAACGCTCTAATATATGACAATGCGGGTAGAGTACTGAATAGTTTTACTCTAGGTGATGGAATAACAGATGTAGTACCTTTAGAGAATTCTTTACTCGTGGGATACTTTGATGAGGGTGTCTTTGGTAATTATGGCTGGGATACACCAATTGGGAAATCAGGATTGGTTACATTTGATTTAAATGGGAATATTCTGACTGAATATTCAGCGTTTAGTAAAAATGAATACATCTATGATGTTTATTGTATGAATAAGGTGAGTGATAACGATGTTTGGATGTATTTCTATGGACCAGAGAATTATCTTTTTAAACTAAATGAACTTAAAAGAATTAAGTATGTTCTGAGATATGTATCGGGCATCCATGGTTTTTCTATCTACGAGAATACCATTCTTACAACAAGTGGATATGAAAGAAGTAATAGATATTATCTTGGTAATATAGAAAGAGGAGAATTATTAAAAGTTATAGAGCTTTTTGATTCTGTTGACAAGGAAGTTATTGTCCCGAAAAGGACTTATTCATTTAATGACAAGTTGTTTTTAGTAACTGAAAAAAATCTCTATGTTATCTCCGTTTCAGAAGCTTCATAGTGAGAATAAACCTTCTAAGCCGTCGGACAGGGTTTCGAATCCCTCCCGGAATGCCATTTGAAACTAAAATCCTTTATCTAAGGGATTTTTTTTAATTTGTACGATTGAAATATGTAACCTTTACTCTAAATGATTTTTATTATGATTCAGTATAAGGTAGTCAACTTAATACAACATTATTCCTGGAAATATCAGTTGACAACAAGTATACTGTGGAAGAAGCTGTTTCAAAGGGATACTGTATAATGACATCTCCTACAACACCATAAATAGTTGAACTAGAATACCAATTATGATAAAATATATCAGGTGATAAAATGAATATATTTACTTTAAAGTATTTTAGCAGACTTATTATAGGCTTTGGTATAATTTACTTGATAGTCTCAGTTTTCAATCTTATAATCCAAATCGGATATAATGATTACTCTTTGATTGCACTTTTCAACGGTAGCATAGATAATACATTTGAAAACCAACTGACATACACTATAGTTTTACTGTTTTTAGGATTGTTATTGTTTTTTTTAGACAAAAGATTAAGTACTACGCGAAACACAAAACAAGATTGAGAGTTCAAAAACTCTCAGTCTTTTTTATTATTTTTAAATTATAAAAGTGATTATTTTCTACATCAAACGTCAAATGATTCTTTATATGCATCAAGATATGCAAATTTATTATCTAGACTTTTATGGACTAATACTATTTCAAGGCAGTCAGTCTGGGGTTCAAATCTCTCCCGGAATGCCATTTAAAGTCATATAAAAGAAGGGGGATTAAACATGGGTTTATTTAGAAAAAGACCAAAAGAACAAATTACACCAGAAATACCTGAAGTTGAAAGACCTAGTTTCTACTCACCCTGTATGGGAATGAAATAATGAAAAATGTAATAGGTAAATTCTTAGCGATAATTGAAGTTCTTTTATTAATACTAACATACGCAAATCTTACCATTGTTTATCCTTGGGATTTGATTATATAACATTTAAGTATATTAGTTCAGGAACACAATTACTTTTAATAATTGGAATGTTAGTATTTTGTCTTATCTTTAGAATCGTATTCTTAGGCAAATATACTTTTGAAAATGACATTAGAAAAAAACTCTTCATTATACGAATGGTATTTGGAATATTAATAATTTTTGCAATACTGTTTGTTGTTTTCTCCTCTGTACCAGGTTTGTAATTATATTGTACTAATATAAGCAAAAAAGGCTATGACTTAGTGGTTGTAAACACATAATATAAAATGTTATAATTGACTGAGGAAAAAGGTTTAAAAATAAACTGTTAGGGAAAAGGAAAATGAAGAAAAAATTATTTATTTTGATATTAGGCATAACTATTATAGGCTATTTTATTACATTTAATGGTTCTAATATAATCTCTGCTGATGACACAATCAATTTCGCTCAATTAGAGAGCGATGTCGAGAGTGCTTATTCAATTGATGTTGATGATTTGAGTCTAACATGGAACGACATAAGTACTTTTGATTTTTTTGAATCGGATGGTGTAACATATGGAGATGGGGATATTTTGAGTCAAGAATTAATTGATTTAGGATCGGCAACTGCCCATGAAGATAATCCATTTGATTGTGTACAACCTTTAGAAGTTGAAATGGATATTACTAACAATGCAATAGGTTTGCAAATCGCACAAGACTATGGTGTTTATACGGATTACTTACTCGGAGTGCGTAACACTGCATATATTGACGCGGATTATATGGAGTCGATCAATTTTAATAAGGTTGAAAGTGGTGAGTTTTTCTACATTAAGTATGGAGAATTAGTTTCTACTCATCCAGAATGGGAGTGATTACTATTAAAATCATAACGAACAAACTTTTAACAATAATCGAAGTGGTTTTATTGCTAATTTTTTGTGCTAATCTAATAATTTTTTCATCAATTGGTCTGGACTTTATTGGGTATGAGTATATTGATTCAATTTTATTATTGTCCATTACTACAAATGGTTTAATCTCATGTTTTGTAATTAGGATTGTCTTTCTAAGAAGATATACTTTTGAGGATACCTCAAGAATGAAATATTTCATAATCAGATTAGTATTGTTTGTATTGCTTTATGTTGCTCACTGGTTCATTACTTTAGCCTTGTGGCCTGTATTTGATTAGACTACTTTACACCAGTAGAATATAGAACAATAAATGGATTTACTTAGAAACAATTAAATGATGAAATAAAGGCAGCAAAGGAAAGTTGCATGTCGTTATTTTCGTATACAGGGAAACTGCTAGTAGTGTTATATATATACTGTATCTGATTGATTTTTACCCTTGTTTGGATGATAACTAACCTTCTATGTGTTATTAGGGAGTTCAAACTTCTCACTGACTGATATTGATTAATCATAGGACTAGTAAAGCTTTTTAATTAATCAACTTGTGGTTGCATGGCAAAAAAATCTTGAAAACATAAAGAATAAGTGATAGACTTTTTTTAGAGGTACTGTGCACGACACAATACCGAATAGAAAGGATACTTTATGATTAATAATAAAGGAAATATTATCATTTTAAATGGGGTTTCAAGTAGTGGAAAGACAACTATATCTAAAGCATTGCAAAAAGGAATAGATGAACATTATTTTTGGGTGGCAAATGATTCTTTTTGTGAAATGTGTTCTGAAACTCATTGGAGGCAAGACTGGGTTGTGGCAATTAATCTAGCATTAAAAGCACTTGCATATTCGGTAAAACAGATGTCAGATCTAGGTATCAATATTATTGTGGATCAAGTATTCCTAAATAATGAATCACAAAATAGAATTCTTCATGAGTTTGTTACGATTTTATATAATTATCCAATCTTGTTTGTTCGAGTTGATAGTTCTCTAGAAGATTTAAGAAAAAGAGAAGTTGAACGCGGTAATAGGCGTATTGGACAAGCTGAATCACAATTGGATATTGTTCATAACCATGAGCTTTATGATATTGTGATTAACACAAGTACAACAGGATTGGATGAAAACATAGAGTTATTAAAGTCAGCGATTCTTAATATTTCTGATTCTACAGCTTTTAAAATGCTGTATAAGAAATTCTTGAACACAGGGACTGTGTACTAATTAATTACTACAAAGTAAAATTCTGATAAAAATGAATCTTATAAATTGCAACATAAATCAACAACAGTTTCTTTAATACTTCTGGTTTATTAGTTTTGGTTCAAATCCCTCCCGGAATAGTATTTGAGGGCAAAGAAGCCCATGAGGGCTTTTTTTACTTGTGAACTCTTTCTTAATATTATGAGTAGGTACTTAAACTGTCTATCTAAAATTTACTTGATAGATTTTGTGTGATATAATACAGCTATTATTGTTAGATATTTTTAGGAGTGAGAACATGAAAATCATTGGTAAAGGTGCAAGTGCAACTGTCTATTCTTATAATGGAAATGCTTTAAAATTATATGAGGATAATAGATCAGAAAGTAATGTAGAGTATGAGTTCCAGTTAAATAAAGTTATTCAAATACACTTCGAGAAAATGCCAAAAGCATTAGAAAAAGTTAATATTGATAACAAGTATGGTATCTTGTTTGAGAAGGTTGAAGGCGAATTATTTCAAGATGTTATGATCAAGACATTCCTAAAGGTAAAGGTTCATGCTAAGGCATTTGCACAATTGTTTCATAAAATCAACTCAGTTTCTTTAGATGAAGATAGTATGACTTGGGATTATGTTGATTCAGTACAAAAATCGGATCAGATTAGTGACGAAGTAAAAAAAGCAATTTTAATTAGATGTGAAAATCTTGAGATTGGGGATAAACTTTGCCATGGTGATTTCCATCCAGGTAATATTCTTGTCACAGAAAACGGATTTAAGGTAATCGATTGGCCAACTGCACATATAGGAAATCCCTGTTATGATGTTGCTAGAAGTCTGATATTGCTTAGTGATCCAATGGCCAAGAATGAAGCACCTTGGTATCTTAGAAAAGTAACGTCTTTATATCTTCATATTTTCATGAAGCACTTCTTAAAAGAATACATAAAAATAAGTAATTACACAATGAAAGATATTGAAAAGTATATTTTACTTGCTGCTACGTTACGCCTTAATGACTGTGTATCTGAATCAAAAACATGGCTACATCATTTAATTGAAGACATATTATATAGAAGCAAAACGCTAAGGATTTTACGTAAAGCAATGTATAGTAATTTTAAAAAGACCTTCTAAACCGTCTGCTGGGGACGAACCACTCCCAGATTACATTTGAATACACTAATAACCAAGCCATTTATGATTTGGTTATTTTATTTTAGCTAGATGAAAAGTTATAGGATCTTTGTAAAAAATAGAATTGAAAAAAAAGAAAAAGTGATATAAAGATAGATTAACTTCTAATGAAAATATTACATATAAGTATTATTATAAAAAAATCATAGAAAAATAGTTGTTGACTTTAACACAATAAAGTAATAAAATTTAGAATCATAAAATAAATTTTGGAGGTAATCGTGCAAAGAAATATGTATGACTTGGTTGGTAAGGAATTAAAACATAAAAAATTTGGAATGTGCCAAGTTGTTGACGTAATTGATTTAAAAGAATATAAAATACTAATTAAAATTTTAGAAGATTCAACAATGAAGAAAGTTTTATTTAGTAGTAACTATTTTGAAGGAATAGAAGACTACGAAAGTTTAGTATTACAGGAGTATGTAAAAAAGGAAAAAAGGGAATATAAAAAGCCGGACTTGGGAAAATATAGAAGGCATTCATTGGTTAAGGCAATCGATGCAAAAGAGTTAAGAATCCGAGTTGTAAATGAAGAATCAAAAGAAAAGAATACAGAGAAGAATACAGAAGAAAAGACATTGAGTTAATTTACCTTGTAGGATGTTAGTGGACATATGTTATGTATGAATCTACTAATATCTTTTTCTGAATACTGAAAAAAAATCTTCGAAGCTGTTATGGACTTGTTTAAGGTAACTGGTAAAATTGTTGGTAAGACTTCTTACCTATCAGCCTAGAAATTAACTAAATCAAATTTAGTTATATCCTCTACATCTTTTTTTAAAAAATCGATTCATAATTTTTAGTTTTCCGCTGTATACATCATACTCTGTTAGTTATTGCTATGTTGATAATTTCACATCAAAATGCTATAATTTTATAGTGAAGGTGGGATATAATGAAAAAATTAATGTATGTAGTTCTATTTATACTAATGTTAGTATTGACAAGTTGTACAAATCAATCTGATGATGAAATCATTATTGATCCTGATTTGAAAGTCTTAGAACTTCCTGAAGGAGAAATTGAGATTAATCCAACCGTTATTTCTGAAGGAGACTATTTAGGATTAAGTTGGACATGTTATGATGGTGTTTCTTGTGCATATGATGATGGTACTGAATCAGAGTATTTATCATATAGTATACTATCAGATAAGTACGTACTACAGTTACCATCAGAAGATTATACTAAAAATGAAGGATTTTCACTGGTTTTCGAGAATGGATTATTTTATGTTATGGATTTAGTAGGAAATCACAGTGAAAACAGTATTCTTTTTAATGAAAGTGCTTTGATATATGGTGATTCTGCTATAGAGTTAACTGAAAATCAAATTAGTATATTTATTGAGTATAATCAGTTGTTGAACTCAAACTAAGAATGAAGATTTACAATGTTTACCATTAGAAGCCAATTGGCTTTTTTTTTGGAGATTTATTTTGAAAAGATGAATCATTAGATAAAATAAGTAATTTAATATAAAAAATAGCAAATACTTCACTGTTACGAAAAAGCGTACACATAGGTGCCACAAATAAGAAGATAATGTATGATAATTATGCAAATGAGTTGAGAAAATGTTAAATCAGTACAGTGTAGAGATGGGCTCAATCCGACGAAGATTGGGATATGTGTCTAAAGTTATTCCATATGAGGTTAATAGACTTCATATTACTGATGATTAGCACTAGAATATTACTCTTATCTTGGAAAATATGATTGTAAAAAAACTTTTAAACCATCAATCGGGGGTTCGAATCCCTTCCAGAATGCCAGTAAAAACTATCATACATTGCAGAATAGACATTATTACATCATAGTTGGATGTAATAAACAGTTTTGATTAATGGATGTTGAAATGGTATAATCTGTTGTGAAGGAGGGATATCATGAAAAAGATTTTGGTAGTATGTTCTGTATTAGTAGTTATATTTTTAGGTGGTTGTGCAGACAGTGTTATTGATGAAGTAGACACTAGTCTAGACATTGAAAACATAATAATAGATCCAAATCTAACTACAGGTGATGAAGGAATAGAGGTTTTACCTTACGAACTGGATATTACAGAAGAGGAATTGATGGGTTTAACATGGACTTGTTATAACAATTTATACTGTCATTTTTATGATGAAAATCAACAAAATTATTTAAGATATAATATTCAGACTATGGAGTACTTATTGTTATTACCATCTGATGACTTGAATTTTAATGATGGTCTAACTCTTAAACTTATTGATGATAAATTTTACGCAGTTAATGAAGTTGGTAATTTATCATCTGAGGAAGTAATTTACTTAAATGGATATATTAGTTTTGGTGAGAATAACATTGAACTTACAAGCAATCAAATACAAATATTTGAAGAGTATACTCAAATATTAATGTTAGAATCATAATTTTACTTATAGTATTAAAGAGTAGCAAATTTCCGTAAACACCTAGTTGTATAGCGTTAAATAAAAGGTTATAATAGTTAAAAGGATGTGTTCTAGTGAGATGTAAAAAGTGCAAAGATAAGTTAAATATTTTTTCATTGCTTTTATTACCATATGGTGTATCTTTGGAATGTAGTAAATGTAATAGTCAGTATTACTACCATAGGAAACATAATATTTATGATTTTACTTTTTTATTAGTATTTGGAATTATTTATGTTCTATTATATGAGTATTTTACTGCTATGCATATTTTAATCATATTACCATTAGGAATTTTTTTACATAGGGTCTTTAGACTCCTATTTGTTTCAGTTATAAATGAATAAAGACCACTTCTTACGTGTATAAGAAGTGGTTTTATTTATAGATAAATAGCGAGTTTGTGAGATTCAGATTTTATTATTGATGTTATTTGTAATTGAATACAACACGTAACATACAACCAATAATCTTCAACTCAACTCTATGCAATAGGTACTAAAATTGAAATAAACACAGTACTGATATGACATATGGATGTATAATAACCAAGCCATTTATGGATTTGGTATTATTATTTTACTTAGAGTAACTGTTTACACGATCTTGGTTTACTAACATTTTTGTATATGATAAAATATGTTAGAAGGAGATGTAAAAACTATGAATAGAAAGTACTTTATAATAGGCTTATCAATTGTAGTTGTATTATGGATTGCATATGTTATTGTTGGTAGACAAATACCAATACATAGATCTAGTCTTACAGTTGGTGATGAGAGAATTTACTATCGTGAAACGTCAAGAATGATTCAATGTGATGTTGCATACTTTGAAATTGTGGTTCATAATGATGGTACTGATGAATATGTATATGAACTGATTAGTGTAGGTAATGGAAGTTGTTTAAGTGACTTATATGTTTGGGATAATTTTAAAATGTACAGACTAAATATGGCAATTGAGTTGGATATAGTTTCACTAGAAGATTTTCTTGAAAGTGATTTTGTAATAAAAAGACCAATCTCAACTGAATGAGAAACTACTAGGCTGTAGGTCTGGGGTCGAGTTCCTCCCCAAATATTATAGAAACTAAATAGTTAAGCCGTTTATGGTTTAATTATTTTTTATTTTTAGATTAAAAAGTAACACAACACAAGTTACACTATATTTTCCGTTAACTCATATTGTATTGTTCAAATCATTATGTTGCAAGTGATAATTCACTAAAAAGGTAATTGTATATAAGATTCATACTTGAATGTACAGGCGGTATATCAATGATTTTACACAATGAAATAGACAATAAAAATAGTATTAGTATCTTTGTGAGATGTTATAGGGTATAATTAGGAAGCACGCAGATACGTTTTTTATTCGGATTTGAATGTAGAATCAATAATAGGATCAGACTAAAATAGAAAGCGATATCGGTGACTAAAATGACAAAACTTGATTTTTCAATTTATGATAAAATCCCGAAAGATAAAGACATAGAATATGTTTTACTTCAAGCAGGCAAAGGAAAGACAGATTATTCAAGTATATATGTAAATCCTACAGGATTTTCATATATAGAGGGACTTATTTGGGATAAGTTCCGTGAGTTTAATAGAGAAAAGAAAAATAAGATTCATTCAAATGAATGCAAACGCATTTTAGTTGGATTTCATTTAGCTGTTGAATTACTTAAAGATAACCATGATGTTTCGGAATTAAAAAGGACTCTAAAATTTGAATTAACGCTTCCTAAATATTCATTAGATAACTTGCTAGAAGAACAAGAATACTTTATTCATATGCTAAATAAAGTAATTGAATGGTTAACAAGAGTTGTATCCCAAGAGAAGTTTGTTCATATAAATTATTTGAGCTAATTGATTGCTTTTATGTTATGGAAATAATAAAAACACCTCTATAATACTATTGTAGAGGTGTTTTACCTTTTTTAGGTATTCGATTATTATTTAGTTCTTATAGTTCTTATGGTTGTTATCTTTGCTTTGATAGCTTTTTTTGAAGAAGCATCATATATTTGTAAAAACTGATCGTTATAGTTAAAAAGTATTGACATTATTTTTACTGGCATGAATCAAGTCTTTCATACTCGTTTGCATTCAAATTCATAGGATCTCATTAGAAAGGTAAAAGACCATAATAGTCTTTTTTATTTTCTGTAGAATGTGCTTAAGATATAGTATAATACAAGTTGAGATATAATAGAGAAAAAGTATAGATAGGAGTAGATTATGAATAAGAAAAGTATTAAAGATAGTGGATTATTAGAGATATTGAGTGAAAGATATAGTGAAGATACAATATTATTGATCGCAACAGCAAAAGATAATGTACCATCTGTAAGAAGTGTAGATAGTTTTTATTATGATGGTTCATTTTGGATTGTTACTGATTTAAGATGCAACTATGTAAAAGAGATTATAAGTAATGGACATGCTATGATTTCTGATGGAGGTCATAATAGATTTTGGTGTAATGCCCAAGTAGCAGGACATCCACTTGAGGAAAAAAATAAGGATATTCGTAAAGTATATATGAAGGTTTTTCATAACTGGTACAAAGAGGTGAATAATGAAGAACTAGATACTGTGTGTTTTGTTCAAGCGACTCCATATAAGGGGTATGTACATAAAGATAAGTTAGGTTATGCTTTTAATATTGGTGATGATGAAGTAACTGTAAAAAGTATCACTCACCATATAGATGTAAAATTACAACCATTTTGGTAAAAAAAAGAATTTTCATAATTATTTGACTTATTTACTGAAATTTATCTATTTTTTTATCAACATAAAAAGCCCAATTTGGGCTTTTTATTTGAAATTTTACATATATATTTAAATATTGATAGTTATTACAATCTCAGTATGTGCAAATAACTTATCAAGTGTTATAATATTATTAAGAATGTTTATAATTATTGGAATAATAAAGACAAGTTGAGCTGATTCTTTATAATGAAGAGGAGGAAAAGATGCGAATATGTTTAGTAGATGACGAAATAACACAATTAAATTATTTGAAGAGTTTTATTGAAAAATGGGCTGCCTTTTCTTCAGTTAGTATTAATTTGGTTTTATATCAAAGTGCTGAAGAAATGTTGTTTGAGAATAATGAGTCATATCCTTTTGATATGATAATTCTCGATATTCAAATGGGGGATATTAATGGAATTGAACTCGCAAAAAAAATAAGAGAGACAGATAAAACAGTAATTATTGCCTTTATATCAGGAATGCCAGATTATGTTTATGAAGGATATGAAGTGCAGGCGATTAGATATATTTTAAAACCTGTTAAAGACAAGAAAGTATATGAATTATTGGATTTTGCAAATATGCATACTTCAAGAGATAGTAAATACTTAATTATTTCTGTATCTGGAGAAAAGAAGAAAATAAATTATGATAACATTATATATATGGAATCAATGGGTCATTATATAACTGTTCATTTAAAAAATAGTGATTATGATTATAAATACAACATAAGTGATTTATGTCAAGATTTAGCTGGAACTGAGTTTGTTAGAACACATCGATCTTATATTGTTAATTTAAATTATGTAGAAAAGATTACACGTGGAGATTGTGAACTGATTAATAATTTAAAAGTACCATTGAGTAGGAACTCATACAAAACAGTAAATGAGAAGTTTATAAACTTCTATAAGGGAAAAGGTGTGTAATGGAATATCTAATGCTAGTGCCAGTTGTTATTGTGACTTTATATGGATTATTATTTTTGAGTAAACAACAAAAGCATGTGAAAATAATTATTACTATTTGTAGTATTTTGCTTTCAGTCATAGTTTTCTTCATTTTAAGACAATATTTAATGCTATCAGAAAATCTATTATTTATATTGTTAGTAAACACAGTGATGTGGATTATTTTTGCAAGATTGGAAAACAAAATGACTAGTCTTTTCTTATTAATTTATATGATAACTATAGGAATTCTTTCTTATATAGGGTTTTCATATAATAATGTTATAGTTTACACGAGTTTCCTGATTGCCTTAATATTTTTATTAGCTGAAAACAATCAACTGTTTATGAAAAAAACATATGAGCAGTCTGCAACAGAATATCAAAACAAGATATTGAATAAACAAGTCGAAGAAGTACAAAATATCTATTTAACTATGAGAAGTTGGCGACATGATTACCACAATCATCTACAAAAACTTAAAGCTCATATAATGATGGATCAAGTAAAAGAGGCAAATCAGTATTTGAATGAACTAGAAGTTGATTTGGATAATGTTAATCAGTTAGTAGAATCAGGGAATATAAATCTTGATGCTATTCTTAACTCAAAACTATCATTGGCAATTAAGAATAATATTAATATTAACTTTGATGCAAATGTACCAAAGAAACTCACAATAACAGATATAGACTTATGTGTAATGATTGGAAATTTAATTGATAATGCTGTTGAAGCATGTGAAAAAATAACTGATGATACATCTAAGTTCATTAGGGTTTATATAGGAATCTTTAAAAAACAATTGTATGTTTCAATTACAAACTCTACAAATGAAGTTATTAAAAAACTTGATGCAGAATACATATCAAAAAAAAGAGGAAACCATGGTCATGGTTTGAAAAGAATTAATAATATCGTTGATAAATATAGTGGATTTATAAATCGACAAAATGAACCAAAAGTATTTGTTACAGAAGTCTTATTGCCTTTATAATTACCATTAGTGCACAAATTATGACAGTTTGTGTACTTTTTATTTTGCTCAAAGAAAAATACTATATAGTTAAATTGAAAGATATTGGAGGTAACTATATGATGAAAAGTAATATTTTAAGTAATGCGTACTATGTTTACTCACAGGCAAATACATTTAGTAGAACTTACAAATACAAATTGGTATTTAGCATTATACTCAGGCTATTAATCCCTATTTTCGCAACATTTATTCCAACCGTAGTTGTTTACTTGATTATTAACGGATATGAAATTAGAGATTTTGTTTTGATTGTAGGGCTTATTGTTTTAGGGTTTACAGTTCTTAACTATGCAAACTCCTATTTTGGACATATTTTATTTTTTGACAAGGTATTTATTAGAACAAATGCTTTCTTTGGAATATTAAGTAAAAAAGCTATGGCCACTGGTTATGAAAATATTGAGTTCAAAAAAGGTCGTCAAAAATTAATGAAAGCAGTTGGGGCAATTGAAGTTAACAGAGTGGGAGTTGAACTCCTTTTACAAGTATTCCCAATATTCATTACAAGTATTGTTGGGATAATTCTGTATAGTTCATACATATTATCAATTAATTTTTCCATAGTACTAGTCCTTCTGGGTATGTCAGTTATGAACCTTTTATTAAACTCATATGCTAGAAGATATGAGAAGAAAACAGGTAGTGAACTGAACTCTTATAGAACAAAACTAAAGTACTATCAAGACGAGGCTAATAAATTGTCAAACGCAAAAGATATAAAGATATATAAACTTGAAGAATGGTTTTATAAAGGGATCAAACTTTTTACAAAAAAATATTCAAATGTAGTAATTAGGCAGAAAATGTTTTACTCATTTGCCAACTTATCTGACTCACTATTTTCAATTATTAGAAACATAATAGCCTATTCAATCCTTGTAGCTATGGTATTAGATGGGGTAATCAATGTTGCTGAATTTACATTTATGATTGGTATTGTTGTAGGATTTGCCGTTTGGGTAACACAGCTTTCAAATAGTTATGGAAGATTAAAGGAGGCAAGTTTGAGAATTGATGATTTTAGAGATTATATGGAAATGGATGATGGGATCAATGTTGAATCAGGAGAAGAAGTTGAACCGTTATTAAATGAAAAAATATCAATTGAATTTAGAAATGTTACATTCAAATATCCTGAAGCCGAGAAACCGATTATTAAAAATCTTAACCTTAAAATCAAGGCGAATGAAAAAATCGCATTGGTTGGTGTTAATGGTGCAGGAAAGACAACATTAGTAAAACTATTAACAGGACTTTATAATCCAACTGAAGGTGAGATTCTGATTAACAATATACCTATTACTTCATTCAATAGATATGATTACTACAAAATGATTAGTGTAATATTCCAAGACATAAATACATTGCCTTTCACAATCGCTTTGAATATCTCGGGTGAATCAGAAGAGCAAACTGATTATAAAAAGGTGTTAGATGTTATTGAACAAGCTGGGTTAAGTAAAAAAATAGCTTCTTTAGAGAAAAAAGAGAATACCAATTTAACACAAGAAATTGATGATAAGGGAATCATGCTGTCAGGTGGAGAATTGCAAAAAATGATGTTAGCAAGGGCATTGTATAAAGATTCACCAATTCTAGTATTAGATGAGCCAACAGCTGCATTAGATCCTTTGGCAGAACAAGAATTATATTTAAAATACAATTCACTTACTAAAGACAAAACATCATTGTTTATCTCTCATAGATTAGCCTCTACTCAGTTTTGTGACAAGATTATCTATCTCGAAAATGGGGCTATTATAGAAACTGGAAGTCATAAAGAACTTATTAAAAAGAATGGAAAATACTATAGTATGTTTGAAATTCAAAGTCAGTACTACAAAGAAGATAAAAAGGAGGAGTCTATAAATGAAACTTAAACTTAGATTTTTTAGTGATATTATTGATGTAATAAAGATATCAAATAAAGCAGATCGACTGTTTTTTCCTCTAACTATTTTTAAGTCTTTAGTTACAGCATCTTTTCCTTTTGTCGGATTGATTTATAGTGCACTTATTTTAGATGGATTTATTGATGATTTAGGTAAGACTGAAATTATGAGTTATGTTTATCAGATGATTCTGATAAGTGCTATTCTACTAATAAGTAGAACGATTTTACAATTCTTTTGTGAGCAAAAGATGAGTCTTATTGCTCTCAAATTAAATAGCGAAATATCAAGAAAAACACTAAATCTTGACTTTGAACAATTAGAATCACAAGAGATTAAAGAGAAAATGGCAAAGGCAAATCAAGGAGTTCTATTTTCAGGAGGAATTGGTACATTTATCGAATTATTAGGAGTTTCTATTGAAAACATAATCTCATTTATTTACTCATTTACTCTCATTGTCGCCTTGTTTATTAGTGTTGATTTAAATGATCCTGATACTATAACGAAAATATTTAATAGTCCACTAATAGGAGTCGGAATTATTCTTTTAATTATCTCTTCTATTATCCTGAATTTTAAAATAGTTAAAAAGATAAATCGATTGCATTATGATATATATGAAGAAAACATTACTGTTAATCGACTATTTTTATATTTAAGAGATTCCTCAATGGATTATAAAATAAGTAAGGACATTAGACTTTTCCATATGGATAAGTTACTATCTAGCAAAATTCATGAAACATGTTACCGATTTGGAACATCTTATGGTAATATCGCTGTAAAAGCTGGAAAATTAACATCAATCGGTGGGATGCTTAATAACATTGTATTATTTGCAGCTTATAGTGTGATTGGTATTAAGGCAATATTAGGATTAATTTCAGTTGGGAATGTATTATTACTTGTTAGTGCAATAACTGCATTTAATACAGCTTTAGTTCGAATGGTAGGTAATATCTCTACAGCATCAACACAAACGAAGTATCTTGCTCTTTACAAGCAATATTTGGATACTAAAACAAATATGTATAAAGGTACTTTACCAATTGAGAAACGTAATGATGGGAAATTTGAATTTGAGTTTAAAAACGTCTCATTTCACTACCCAAATAACGGACAAATTATATTAAAGAATATTTCATGGAAACTTGATATGGGAAAAAAATTGGCAATTGTTGGACCAAATGGAGCCGGAAAAACTACTTTCATAAAACTATTATGTAGATTGTATGATCCAACTGAAGGGGAAATTCTTTTAAATGGAATAGATATTAAAAAGTATGACTATAAAGAGTATATTGAGTTAATGTCTATTGTTTTCCAAGACTTCAAACTATTTTCATCAACAATCAAAGAAAATGTTCAAGGTGGACTAGAGGGTAAGGATAAAAAAATACTAGAGTATTTATCACAATCAGGATTAAATGAGCGAATAGAAAGTTTACCTGATGGTATTGAAACATATTTGTATTCAAACTTTGGTGAAAAAGGTATTGAAATTTCTGGAGGAGAAGCCCAAAAAATAGCAATAGCAAGAGCTTTGTATAAAGATTCACCACTAGTAATTCTTGATGAACCAACCTCTGCATTAGATCCATTATCAGAGTATGAAATATATACCAAGTTTGATCAATTAGTAAAAGATAAAACATCTATTTATATTTCACATCGAATGGCTTCATGTAGATTTTGTGATAATATTATTGTTTTTGATAATGGTGAAATAAGACAATCAGGGACCCACAATGATTTAATGACAAATGCTGGGGGACTTTACGAACAAATGTGGAGTGCACAGGCAACCTATTATAACCAATAGAAGATTATTATGTTTACAAATTCAGTAAAAGGATATTATAAAGGAGTAAGAATGTTTATAAGTAATCATTTAGGAGGACCAAAGAATGTTAATATTTGAAGAACCGATAATTGAGAAGAAGTATGATACCCCAGAACACATTTTATATAGTAGCGATAACAATAAAAACCTAGTTGTTATCTTTCCTGGTGGAAATAACAATGCAAAAGTACCTATTTTACATTATCTATTGGATTACTTTTTTCGTAATGCATCAGATGTTCTAATAATTTCTTATAA
Source organism: uncultured bacterium (assembly GCA_965601565.1). Classification (GTDB taxonomy): domain Bacteria; phylum Bacillota_I; class Bacilli_A; order Izemoplasmatales; family Izemoplasmataceae; genus Xianfuyuplasma. The sequence continues at coordinate 22,371 of CBFCWG010000021.1, forward strand.
AAATCTTGTTGATAAAAGTGATTCATACAATGTGATAGTTGAAAATATGGTTAACAGAATATATGACTACATAAAAGTGAATATAACAAAGAAAACTTATAAAGATATAATCTTCATTTCAAGAAGCTTTGGAAATGTAATTTCTAGTAATATAAAAGAGGTTTTTGGTTTTAAGACCTTTGCATGTATATATGTATCACCCATTTCAAAATCGCTTAATCTGATAAAAAAATATCCCGGACTAATAATTACTGCTGACAATGATGAGTATTTAACTAATGAAGATTTTAAAGATATCCAATCATATAAAAACCATGAGGTTCTTATATTAAAAAATGGTGATCATCAACTCGAATGTACCAATACTATGGATACTATAGACTTTTGTAAAAGAGCAGTAGAGACTGTTATTAAATATATACATACTATCTAATATACTGTAGACTGAAACTGAAGGAGATGATTAAATGAATGTGGCAAACAGTGAAATAATAAAAAGACATACCCTATTTCAAACAATAGTATTACACTTGTTTCCTGGAGTTCTTATTGCTAGTTTTTATTTAATTGTTGCAAAACCAGTTCAGGATATGGGATTCCCTACCTTAGCAGCACTTATTTTATCCGCCATTTTTGTACTGATTCCAGTAGAACTAGGAATTATATTTTGGGTTAAAAGAAAAAGTTCTAATAGAATAACATTTAAATCAATAATAAAAAGTGCTAAGTTGAATAAATTAGAGTATTTGCTCTATATAATAGGATTAATCATTTTTATGGGAGTTATTGTTATACTATTGGAACCAATAGATTTATTTTTAGAAAGTAATATTTTTCCTTTTTTCCCAGATAACCTTAAACTAAGTATGGGACTTTCAAGTGATTACTCAGGGACAATATTATTTTTTACTTATCTAATAGGAATGATCGTTCTTGCAATTATTTCCCCAATAATAGAAGAGATATACTTTAGAGGGTACTTACTGCCTAGAATACCTAAACTAAAAGGCTTTGACAAAGTATTACACAGTTTTCTATTTGCCTGTTATCATATGTGGACACCTTGGATGATTGTATCTAGAACTATATTTATGATTCCACTAATTTATGTAGTTAGTTATAAAAAGAATTTGTATGTAGCATTCTTTGTCCATTGCCTAGTTAATGCAATAGATTTCATTGCAGGATTTATCTTTTTAATGAGTATTTAACATCTATATTTATTATTTTGTGGATTATTTTTGATATATAAAGACTGATTTCTATTGATGAAGGTGATTTACTACTATAAATCAAAAAGAAAGAGACAACTTAAATTTTAAGTTGTCTCTTATTCATTTATAGTAATTTTATAAGCTAATGTGATTCTTCCATCATCTTCTAGAATCTCTTTATGTAGTTTTCCCCCGTTTTTTAATATTGTTCTTTTACTTCCAATATTTTCTTTATAACATCCTACTAAAGCTTCAGAAACACCATAATCATTTTTAAGAAATTGTAATGCTTTTGCCAATATTTGGGTTGCATATCCTTTTCTTCTTTCTGTAGGTCTAACACTATATCCTATATGTCCAGAACCTGATGTAATAAGATAATCGTTAAGACAATGTCTTATATTAACCATTCCAATGATTTTATTTGATTCATTAAATACAAAATATGTACTAGCAGGTACACGATCCTTTCGAGACACTTCACCCAAATGTGATTTAGTGACTTTTTTCAACCACAAATCATACTCACAACCATCAAGTCCTCCAGTCCCATTTATTGCAGACTTGTACTCCTTAAATTCGTCAATATACTCCTTAGCATCTTTTTCATTTACTATTGAAGGCAGCATAAATTTAATATCCATATTATCACCTGCTTTTTTAAAAGTATAACACAATGAAAAAACTACGTAAAGTGTAATTATCACTTGTAACCGTATTACTATATCCTCCTCATATAATGAAGATTTTATGATATAATATGAGCTAGGAGTTGATGTAAATGAATATAACACCACAAGGATGGATGAGTATATTAGTTGGAGTATTTGGATTCTTTTTTATGACGATTATTTTGGCACCAATTGCTATAGGATTGGGTTTATTAACTTGGGGTGATGGTAATCTTGGTAAAATAGGAGTTGCAATTGGAGTAATTAGTTTACTTTTAGCCAAATATATCAAGAAACCTCCCATCTTCAAGGATATACAATGTATGT
>CBFCWG010000022.1:0-23334 GCA_965601565.1 uncultured bacterium
ACATACATTGTATATCCTTGAAGATGGGAGGTTTCTTGATATATTTGGCTAAAATGTATATCCTCTTTTCAACCATCATCCCTCCGTCCTATCACTATGTTAAATTATATCATATTGGAAGAATAAAAGTAAAAAGGTGTATTAGTTACACCTTTTTACTTTTATTCAACTTCAAGCTTATCCTTAGATACATCAACAATCTAAATATTGGATATGATATTCCAAACCAGGCACTGTATAAAGCCGCCATATTTGGTTTATTATAAAAGATAAAAAAAACTACACATAAAAAAACAATAAAAAATATTATGTCCAATAAAACCAACTTTGATCTAGTTACAATCTCTTTATGACATTTCTCACAAAATATATCAAGATATCCAAACGGAATAATTGTAAGACCTAAGTATTTTACTTTATGCCTACTGCATCCACTCATAGCAACACCCCTTTAAATTTTTATAGCACACAAAACACTCAAATTGTAAATAAATAAACTTAGTTCCAGCATCATCTTTAGACACGTTTTGGGACATATTCAATTAAAAAGTAGATTAACAATCTATTTTTTTGTTATCTACCGTAATCTGACCCCCAGAGATTATAACACCAATGTATCCCATTACCATATATGATGATTTAATGATTATAAAACCTAACATATCTTCCTCATAAAATGATGGTCTTAGATATGGCATAGTACTACGTATTCCATCTAGAAGTAGAATTACAGATATAATGAAGATAACAAAGAAAAAACCAGTCTTTTTACTCATTCTATCACCTCATTCAAATTATAACATATATGACCCATTTTTATTCCGATTTTTAACAATCAAAAAAAGGATGAATATGATTAATATCACTTGATTTAAGGTTGTTATTACTAAACATAATCAAGTATCCCATTTGAAATAACTGTGGATCAACTTGACAAAGCATATGCCGATTTATGGAGGATGGGTATGGATAACTTCTCTAATGTTAATTTGTATACAAAATCGAAAATCTTAAATACTACGGATATTGATATTGATGAGTCAGTTATTTACCCGTACTGAATGGGAAAGTAAATGATGTAGACTTCGGTAATAACATAATACACGCTTCACATACAAAAAATAAAGAACACAGAAAAGTGTTAATCAATGAGAATACTAAGTATCTACTATTAAAATATATTACATTAAATAGGATTGATAACTTTATATTCATAAACTTAACAACACGAGAGCCAATACACGATGATTCATTCCAAGTAATTTATCAAAAGATTATGGAGAGGGCAAAAATCAAACAATCTATTATACCCATAAATGGAGACACACATTCGCAAGTAGGTTCATCGATAATGACGGTAATCTATTTGTACTCATGAAACTACTTGGCCACAGAAAAATCACTACTGCGCAACACTATGTACAGGTGTCGATGAAAAAGGTAAAAGAGGAGTACCTCAGAATCTTTGAAAATGAGCGAAAATAAGGGGGAGACCTCTGCCCTGGACAAAAAATGAGAATGTCAAAAAAGAAGCTGCAACAAGCAATCTTGATAACATGATTGAAATAACAATCATAAAATGAATGCTCAACGAGTATTGGTAATCAAACAATAGCTGTTGCCATAAATGAAGCCTTTGAATCAAGTTCTATTTCAAACACTCTACTCATTGAAGGACAATATGTTCATGGTGAAATCATCAGTAATTTATTTGATGATGCCATTGCAGATAGTTTTTACTTGACTTTTCACGAATCAACAACATCAATACTTGATCATCATATTAAAACAATTGTTGAAGTATTTAATTAAAAAAGGTGCTATAGCACCTTTTTACTTTTTCTAATATTTTTATAGGAAATATAAGAATATATTGCGCTTCTAAACAAAATGTATGAAATAGCAAACCAAATAAATTGCATCCACATAACAAACGTAGCACTATTATATACAATGATTTCTATCAAAAAAAAACTAACAAAAAAAATAGCATCACTTATAACCAACCTAGTTTTAGTTATTACTGCCTTTTGACAGTTCTCACAAAATACATCGATATAAGAATATGGTAAAACAATTAATGGTAATAACTTCAATTTATGTTTCTTACAAGTACTCATAAAATCACTCCTCATTCAATTATATCATATATGTTTTTCTAATAAGAAATTAAGAATAATTAACATAAATCTAAGAAAATACTTGTTGCCATTTTTTGTCACTTACTTCTATAAAATTTACCATGTTTCTATTACTTATATACATTATGTTTAGATAACAATACTACTACTATAACTAGTTGCCGTTATCTGCTTTTTACATTTGTATACAAATGTATCTAAACTAAAAAAATAAATTATGATCACAATTTACAGCTGCTTATCCTAGTATTACTTTTTTACTTGTTTTGTGTACTTTGAAAGCATTATAATGTCGCTGCGAAATTGTCGAAAAAGACACTTCTTATGAAAACTTAATATCTTTCTTTCAGCAATTCAGAGCTTATTCTGAAATTCTAGTTATTAGTATAAGTTAAAAAGAATAGGTCAATTTGACCTATTCTTTTTCATTATTTTATATATCTCAACTAAAAAAGATATGACTGCAAAAATTAAAACATATATAACAACTCCATCTAGATCATTATATAAAATCTCGTATAATCCATAAGCAATAATTAACAAAAACAATACAATCTTGATTAAACTAAATTTCATCATTTACTCACCTTCATTTAAATTTTTTTCATTTTCCAAGTACTCTAGCCTAAAGATTTCTTAAAATCCTACATATAAGTGTAACATAGTTCGCCAAAGAATGTATATAATATCTTGTTGAACATACCATTTTTGATTAGTACTAACTATGGTTCAACTTGACAATACATATGCAGATGCATGGAAAATGGGTATGGATGATTTCTCTAATGTGCATTTGCATACTAATGTATCTAAAATAAAAAGTAAATTATAATCACAGTTTACAGTTGCCTATCCTGGTATTACTTTTTTACTTGTTTTGTGTACTTTAAAAGCATTATAATGTACGCTGCGAAATAAAAAAATTGATGAGCAAAGATATGTAATTATGACTGAAGAGACAAAGAATGTACTATCAAACTTCATACTTACATATTATATTGAGGATTATATATTCATTAATTTAGAAACTAGAAAGCCACTAAATCTAGATAGTATTCAAACAATATGTCAAAGGATAAAAGATAAACTAAGTTTAGATCAATGCCCAGAACTCAAAAAAAGTATAAATGTGTGACAATAAAAAAGCCCTTTTAAGGGCTTAAATATTTTATAAAAATGGTGCCGCATGTGGGACTTGAACCTACGACCTCTGCCTTACCATGGCATTGCTCTACCGGACTGAGCTAAAGCGGCATGAAATTATTATATCATATTTATATATAAAATGAGTAATCTTATGAATTAAATGCATAAGTATTTAATATATATCTAAATTTGATATAGTAGATTGTAGATATATAAAGAAGGTAGATAATATGAAAGATTTATTTCATTATCCTTTAGATGTTTTAGAAACAAGGTTTATTGCTAAAGGATTTAAGAAGTACAATGCAAAACAGGTTTTTGATTGGCTATATAATAAAAAAGTAAGAGGTTTTAATGAAATGACAAACCTTTCTAAAAAACTTAGAAGTTACTTAGAAACTTATTATGAAATAGGATCATTAAAAGTTAACACAAGACAAGTATCAAGTGATGGGACTGAGAAGTTCTTGTTTGAACTAAAAGATGGTAATTTGATTGAAACTGTTTTAATGAGACACAATTACGGTAATAGCGTTTGTGTTACAACCCAATTAGGTTGTAATATTGGATGTTCTTTTTGTGCTTCAGGTTTACTAAAAAAGAAGAGAGATTTAGAGACAGAGGAAATAGTTCTTCAAATATTAGAAATAGAAAGACTAACAAATGAAAGAGTAAGTCATATTGTCGTTATGGGTATTGGAGAACCATTTGATAACTACTTAAACACAATGAACTTCATTGATATCATAAATAATCCCAATGGATTGAAAATAGGAGCAAGACATATCACCGTTTCTACCAGTGGAATTGTTCCTAAAATAATTGAATTTGCGGATAACCAAAAACAGGTAAACCTAGCTATAAGTCTTCATGCATCAAATGATGAGATAAGAACTAAGTTAATGAAAATTAATATTGCATATGAAATTAAGGAAGTTATTGAAGCAGCTAAGTACTACATAAAAAAAACAAACCGAAGAATAACATTTGAATATATACTACTAGAAAACGTAAATGATGAAATAGAACATGCTGATGAGTTAAGTGATTTATTAAGAGGAATCAATTGTCATGTTAACTTAATAAGATATAACAGTGTTGAAGAATTCTACTATAGAGGGTCCAATGAGGATAGAGCACTTGCCTTTTCTAAACGATTATCTAAAAGAGGAATTAATGCCACATTGAGACGAGAACAAGGTAGCGATATTGATGCTGCATGTGGCCAATTAAGAAGTAAAAAATCAAAAAAATAAAAGATGTTATTGGAAATTCCAATGACATCTTTTTTCTTTAAGCTTGCGTCTCGTATCCTAGTTGTTTATTGTATCTTTTACGATCTTTTTCATCTAGTATTTTTTTACGTAATCTGATTGAGTCAGGAGTTACTTCTACTAGTTCGTCGTGGTTGATAAATTCTAGTGCTTCTTCTAATGTAAATCGGTGTGGGTCTAATAGTTTGATTGCTTCATCAGTTCCACTTGATCTTACGTTTGAAAGGTTTTTGTTTTTACATGGGTTAACTACTAAATCAAATGTTCTAGAGTTAAGTCCTACAATCATACCTGGGTATACTTCTGTTGCTGGTTCTACAATCATACGAGCTCTTTCTGATAATTGGAATAAGCTGTATGCCATTGTATTCCCTTTTTCTTTGGCAATAAATACACCGTTTCTATGATTTTCTATTTCACCAGCATATGGTTGATAAGAATCAAATGATTTTTCCATTGTTCCTTGCCCACGTGTTGTATTAATGAATTCACTACGATATCCGATAATTCCTCTAGTAGGTACTAAATATTCTACCTTTGTAAAGTTGTTTTCTGCGTTCATTGATTGTAATAAACCTTTTTTAATATTCAGTTGTGCGATTACACTTCCGATAAATTCATCTGGTGCACTGATGATTACTTTTTCGAATGGTTCATATTTAGCCCCATCGATCTCTTTAAATAATACTTCAGGTTTACTTACTGATAACTCATATCCTTCACGGCGCATATTTTCTAATAATATAGAAAGATGTAGTTCTCCACGTCCGTTTACTTTGTATCCTTCAACACCTTCAATTTCAGTTACTTCTAATCCGATATTTGTTTCTAGTTCCTTTAATAATCTAGCTCTGATTTGTCTAGTCGTTACAAGTTTACCACTTCTTCCGACAAATGGTGAATTGTTTACTAGGAAATTCATTGATAATGTTGGTTTTTCAATTTCGATCATTTCCATCGGTTCAATGTTTTCATTATCACATAATGTTTCCCCAATACTGATGTGTGATATACCACTGAAAGTCACTATATCACCAGCATAAGCTTTGTCTTTATCAACTTTTTTTAATCCTTCATTAACGAATAATGAAGCAATTTTAACAGAAACAACACTTCCGTCACGCTTACTTACTTTATACGTTTTTCCTTTTTCAATAGTTCCTCTAGTTACTCTACCGATTCCCATACGTCCTAAGTAATCATCATATGATAAAGATGATACTTGTAATTTTAATGGGTCTTCTGAGTTATCTGGATAACTATCAACATGACTTAATAATAAATCAAATAATGGATCTAAATTATCACTTGCTTCATCCATTTCATTCATTGCGATACCATCTCTAGCAACACCATATATAATTGGGAAGTCTAATTGTAAATCAGTAGCTCCTAAATCAACAAATAAATCAAAACATTCATCTACAACTTCCTCAGCTCTTTGATCTTTTTTATCAATTTTATTAATAAACAGAATAGGTCTTAATCCTCTTTGTAATGCTTTTTCTAGTACTACTCTAGTTTGGGGCATTGGACCCTCACTAGAATCAACTAACAAGACTACAGTATCAACTGTTTTAATGATACGTTCTACTTCACTTGAAAAGTCAGCATGTCCTGGTGTATCTACGATATTTATTTTTGTTCCATTATGTTCAATAGCACAGTTCTTAGAATAGATAGTAATTCCTCTTTCTCTTTCGAGATCATTACTATCCATAACTTGTTCTACAACAACTTCATTTGCGCTAAATACACCACTTTGTGATAATAAGGCATCTACTAAAGTAGATTTCCCTGCGTCAACATGGGCGATTACTGCGACATTTACGATATTTTGATTTCTCATATTATAACCTTCTTTTTCATAAATAAAGCCTTCTTCAAAAAGGCATACGACTAACTATACCACAATAACCTTCAATGTAAAGAACTATTTGCCTGAAAATGTTTTATTAACACAGAAAATGTTATAAAATTTTAATATACCCTTGACTCTAACATTATGGTAGACAATATACTTAAATTGTATCCGGAGTACAATACATAAAAAAGGAGATGAATATAATGTTTAAAATTGGTGATTTTTCCAAACTAACTTTTGTTTCAATAAGGATGTTAAGATATTATGATGAAATTAATTTGTTTAAACCAGTTCACATTGATAACTTCACAAACTACAGATATTACAGTGCTTTCCAAATCCCTAAACTAAACAAAATAGTTGGTTTACGAAATCTAGGATTTAAAGCTGAAGAAATTCGTATAATTATCAACGAGAATGATAATCAAACACAAATTAATCTCCTTCAAAGTAGATTGGTAGAACTAGAAAAGCAAATTCATGACGATGGATTAAGATTAACCAAACTACAAAGTTTTATTAATAACTATAATATGGAGGAAAAAAGCATGAAATATGAAGCAGTGATTAAAGAAATACCTAGTTACAAAGTACTATCATTAAGAACAGTAATCGAAACTTACAACAAAGAAGGAGAACTTTGGGGTGAGTTTATGCAAACGGTATATAAAAACAACATACAAAACAAACTAGTAAAAGGCGGAATGTGTTACGCAATGTTCTTTGAAAATGACTACAAAGAGTCACAAATACACATTGAAATCGGTAATGAAGTATCCGAAGAACTTAAAGATGTTGAAAATCTTAAATATAAAGAATTACCTGCAATCGAAAAAGCATTAAGTGTTTTAGTAACTGGTAGTTATGAACCAAACATTCAAGAAGGTTTCAATTTTGTTGCCAAGTGGTTAGAAGAAAATAACCATGAAATAATTGGTCCATCAAGAACTATCTATATCAAAGGTCCTGAGTCAGAGAAAAATCCTGACAACTACTTAACAGAAATAATCATCCCAATCAAGAAAAGAGGATAACTATGAAATACGAATGGCGAAAAAAAGAAAAAGCTCACTACTTCCCAAAACAAACTGAAATCATCAAAATAAAGTCATACTACTATATCTCATTAACAGGTGAAGGTAATCCAAATAGCGATTTATTCTCTCAATGCATCGAAGCCCTATATGCCTTATCATACGGAATCAAAATGGCACCTAAAAAAGGCATTGAAATAGATGGATATTACGACTTCACTGTCTTCCCTCTAGAAGGTATTTGGAACCTAAATGATGAAGGTATAAAGAAATACAAAGAAGGATTACCAGTTAAAGAGCTAAAAGACTTCTTTAAGTTCCAAATAATGATTAGACAACCAGACTTTGTTAATAATAACTTATTCGAAACAATCAAAACACAAACTATAAAAAAGAAAAAGAGTGAGTTAATCAAAGATGCTGTTTTAATCAAATCAGAAGAAAAATTAGTATGCCAGTCTTTACATTTAGGACGTTATGACAACGAACCCAAAACATTTAAAATGATGGAGGAGTTTTGTCAGGAAAACAATTATCGCCGTTTGAATAAATCACACATTGAAGTATATTTAAGTGATGCTAGAAAAGTAATTCCTGAGAAACTAAAAACAACATTAAGATTTGAAGTAACAAAAAAGTAGTTCTGAGAACTACTTTTTCTTTGTTTAAAGCGCTAAATAAATTTGAAATTAGGAATTTTAATATCATAAATATATATGATATAATAATGTATGTGGAAGAGATTACTTAATGATGTGAGGAGAGATTTATATGAAGAAATATTTAATATTGGGATTAGTAATAATGGTGTCACTATTAGGTGGGTGTAATAAAAAGAACCCCGTAGTAGTGACTCTTTATAATGTTGATGGTACTGAGTACGTCAAGTATGAGTATGAAGACCTTCAAGAAGAGAAAAAACAAGCACTACCAATTTTAGATCAAGATAATATGATTTTTGTTGGATGGGATAATGGTACTGAAGTGTTTTATGATTCAATACCTGTAACTAGTGATGTTGAACTTACCGCAGTATTTGAAGATCCAGAAGAGACAATTCTTTATACATATACTGAAGAGTTTGAGTCAAATGTAATTGAAGGTTATATAGGGGAAGCTCAATACTTAAAGATACCACAATATTTAGGTGATAACTTAGTTACAAGTATTGAAATGTACGCCTTTGAGAATAGTAGTTTAATAGAGGTTTTAATACCCAACTCATTATACAGTGTTGGAATGTTTGCCTTTAAAGGTTCTGAGGAACTTACAAAAGTTGAGTTTTATGGTACACCTATTGGAGAAAATGAAGTTGTAATGAGTGGAGATGAATATGATCAGATACTAGCCGACAACATTGAAACCTGTACAATATTATCTGAAGAAATTACGGGAGAGAAAACTTTTAGTGATGGTTGTCCTATAATTGAAGTCATCAGTTATAACTCTATCACAGTTAGTGGTGTAACTTATCATTCATATTATGTTATGGTTGATGTTTCTTTACATCCTGATGGTATCATGCATAATATTGGAGAAAATGCTTTCGAAAACTGTATATCATTAGAATCCATAGTTTTACCTTCATCGTATCGATTCTTTAATCCAAGGATATTCAACAATAACCCACTCTTAACAGATATAACATTTTCTTATGAGGAGCTAGAATATAAAGAGGTTGATAGGGTAATTTACAGTGCAGATGAAACAGAGTTAATTTATTATCCAAGCGGATTAACAAGTGAAACATTTGAAATTCCTGAGGGAGTTACATTGATTAGACATAGCGCTTTTACGGATAATGAGTACATCGAAGAAATTACTATATCTTCAACAGTGAATGATCTTAGAGGATTTTCATTCTACAATCTTCCTAATCTAAAGGCTTTTATCGTAGATGAAGAAAATGGCAAATACACTGCAATTGATGGTATCCTACTTGAAAAAGAAAATCTTGAAGATGAGTTTCAATTAATTAGATATCCTAGTGGTAAAACGACTACTGATTATGTAGTGGCTGACAATATAATCTCAATTGGTGAGTATGCATTTGCTTTTAACAAAGTTCTAGAAAACATTACCTTTAATAATAATATATTATCTGTAGGACCTTCTGCGTTTATTTACACAGAAAATATTACAACATTAGATTTTCCTAGTACTGTTTCATATATTGGATACGGTATAGGTGTACACTCAAATATTGATACAATCATTATTAGAAGAGGAGCAACCGAAGGTGAAGGAATTACCAGTAGTCCTGGTACTTTTGTAAACAATACCGACTACACAGTTTATGTTCCTGATGAAGCTATGGAAGCATATGTTTTAGATATGTTTTGGAGTAGACTTGCTGAACAATTAAAACCTTTAAGTGAATATACAGAATAATAAGCGAGGATAAGAAGATGAAAAAAATAATCGTTACAATTGCATTACTTATATCAACCATAATGTTAAGTGGTTGTCAGGAAGAAACATACACATTAACATTAATGAATGCTGATGGAACGCTTCATTTAGAAATTGAATACGAAACTACAACTTCGCCATTACTACTACCTGAAAGTGAAGATGAAACAATGATGTATGGTGGTTGGACTGATGGAGAAAATCAATATATTGGTTTATTTGATTTACCTAAAGAAGACTTAACATTAACAATGATTTTAGAAGATCCAAGTGAGGTATTTACAACTGTAACTAATTCAGACAATGTTACATTATTAATCAAAGGATATACCGGACAAATCGAGAACTTAACTATCCCTGAAGAGATAGATTCAGCTCCAGTTACAGGAATCTTTGATTCTGCATTTGAGAACAGTGATTTAGTTGAAGTGTATATTCCAAATACAGTATCTTTTGTTGGTTACTCAGCATTCAAAGGGTCAGATAAATTAGTAAAAGTCGAATTTTATGGTATCCCAAGTGGATTTTACGACAGAATGATGAGTGGTGAAACATATCGTGATATTATGGATGAGTATGAAGATGATTGCATTGCAAAATACGAAGGATCAAATGGTGCAAAAAGATTTGAAGAAGGTTGTCCAATTACCGAAATATATAGTGTAGATTCATATGAAATTCTCGGTAAAACAAACTATATATATAATGTTCAAATTGATTTATCATTATACTTAGAATCTTATGCACAAGAAATTGAGACTTCTGCTTTTGAAGACGCAACTTCATTAGAATCAATAGTTTTACCAATTAGTTTATATAGATTCAGACAAGAGATGTTTATTAATACACCAAACTTAAAAGAGATATCTTTCCATGAAGATAATGATAATTTTAAAGTAGTTGATGGTGTTGTTTATTCAGAGGACTTAACTGAACTTATCTACTACCCTGAAGGTTTAGAAGCATCTACATATGAAATCCCTGAAGGTACAAGGACAATTGACGAATATGCCTTTTTAAAAAATAGCAATATAAAAACAATTATTATCCCTGAATCAATGCATAATATCTTTGCTATTTCATTTCAAAACTTACCTAATCTAGAGGATTTTATTGTAAAGGAAGGTAACGAGCACTTTGCAGCATTTGATGGTGTACTACACTTCTATCATTCAAATTATCCAGAGTTAACAACTCTAATAAAATACCCTAATGGTAAAGGGATATCTACATATAATCTTGATAATAGAGTAATAACAATTGGTCCAAATGCATTTGCCTATAATACAAGCATTACAACAATTAACTTAAACGATGGTTTGGAGAAGATAGATTATAATGCATTCATCTATGCTAAGAACATAACTGTTCTTAATGTACCAAGTAGTGTTACTTTTGTTTCTCCTTCTTTTGTTTATGATTCAAGTATTACTGATGTAATCTTTAACCGCAGTATGATTACTGATGGTGGAATTACATTAACCGATTTTTATCTAATGAATGATTCTCAGTTTAACTTATATGTACCTGATGATTCTTATAATAATTATTATTCGACAACTTGGGGTAATATGAGTGAGTATTTATTCTATAAATCTGAATATACCGAATAAAATAAAAAAAGGCTACAAATTGTAGCCTTTTTGTTTGGAATCTTAGAATTGATACTCATCCATTACAAATGGATTTTCTTCTACTTGTTCTTCTGTAACTTCTTCTTCTACTTGTGGTTTTTCATATTCAAATTTAGTGTCTCTTAGAATACCAGTACCAGCAGGGATTAATCCCCCGATAATTACGTTTTCTTTTAGTCCTACTAAATCATCAACTTTACCACGGATAGCAGCATCAGTTAGTACACGAGTAGTTTCCTGGAATGAAGCAGCACTTAAGAATGATTCACTACGTAAACTTGCACGTGTGATACCTAGTAACGCTGGGCGTCCTACTGCAGGTTTTTTACGTTCGATTAATGCTTTTATGTTTGCTTCTTTAAATTCACGGATACTTACTTGAGCACCAGGTAATAACATTGTTTCTCCTTCTAATACAACATTGATTTTCTTCATCATTTGGTGGATGATTACTTCTATGTGTTTATCTGAGATTTCAATACCTTGTGCACGGTATACTTTTTGAACTTCTTTTAAGATATATTGTTGGACAGTTTCTGCATCTGTCGCTTTTAATAATTGTTTTGGATCGATTGAACCATCTGTGATTTTATGTCCAGCGAATACGTCTTCACCTTCTTCAACTAATAGTGTTACACCACTATTTGTTTCATAAACATGTTTTTCAAGTCCGTTTTCTACTGTTACTTTGTATCGTTCTTCAACGATTTCAATTTCACTGATTGTTCCATCAATTTCACTGATTACGGCTTTACCTTTTGGTGTACGAGCTTCGAATAACTCTTGGATACGAGGTAACCCTTGCGTGATATCGGCACCGGCAACCCCACCTGTATGGAAAGTACGCATTGTTAACTGTGTACCAGGTTCACCAATTGATTGTGCGGCGATAGTACCAACACTTTCACCAACTTCAACTTTTTCACCAGTACTTAAGTTTTGTCCGTAACATTTTTTACATACTCCACGAACGCTATCACATGTTAAGATTGATCTGATTCTTAATTCTTCAATACCAGCGTCAACAATTGTTTTAGCAATTTCGTCAGTAATATATTCATTTTGATCAATAATGATTTCGCCAGTTTCAGGGTTAACACAACTTTCTGCTGTATAACGTCCGATTAATCTATCGATAAATGGTACTATTTCTTTTCCATCACTATGTGAAATTTCACAAACTGTTGTACCGTTATCTGTATGACAATCTTCTTCAGTAATTACTAAGTCTTGTGAAACATCTACTAAACGTCTTGTTAAGTAACCTGAATCGGCTGTTTTTAAGGCTGTATCTGTTGAACCTTTACGAGCACCATGGGTACTGATAAAGAATTCTGACATCGATAAACCTTCGATAAATGAAGATTTTACTGGTAACTCGATAGTTGATTTAATTCCGGCTTTAATGTTATAAGCGGTATTTAATCCTTCACGTTTTGTATTGGCCATTGAACCACGGATACCAGCTAACTGTGTGAAGTTAGATGCGTTACCACGGGCACCAGAATCACTCATCATAAAGATGTGATTATCGTCTGTAAGTTCTAACATTAATCCTTTTTGGATTCTTGTTTTTACTTCAGCCCATTCTTTGATAACTAGTTTATATCTTTCATAATCTGTTAGAAGACCCATTTCATATTGCATATGTAATTGATCAACAATTTTTTGTGTGTTTTCAACTTCTGCTTTTTTACCTGAATATACTTTTACATCACTAGCTGATACAGTAATACCAGCTTGTGTTGAGAATTTAAATCCAAGGTTTTTCAGTTTGTCTAACATTTTTGAAGTTTCATTTATTTTGAAGACAATAAATACTTCAGAAATGATTTGTGATAAGAATCCTTTTTTAAATGGTGAAACGATTGGTTGATTTTTGATGTGTTCTTTAATATTTGTCCCTTTAGGTACGAAATATTTATTTGGAGTAATGTATCGTTCTTCACCAGTTTCTGGATCTTTTTGTTTTTGCAAGTTTGTTAATGTTGGTTCATTTAAGTAAGCAAACTCTTGAGGTAAGATACTGTTGAAGTGTAGTTTTCCATAAGTTGTAATTAAGTATCCATCTCTTTGCTCAGGAGTTAATGGTGCATTCCCTAAAGCACTACCTCTCATTGCGATTCTTGTATGTAACGTAATTAATTTGTTTTCGTAAGCGATTGTTGCTTCATCTACACGACCGAAGACAGAACCTTCACCAATTGCACCTGCTTCTTCAAGAGTTAAGTAGTAGTTACCTAATACCATATCCTGAGAAGGTGTAACGATTGGTTTACCATCTTTAGGGTTTAAGATGTTGTTTGAAGCTAACATTAATACACGTGCTTCTGCTTGTGCTTCTTCGCTTAATGGAACGTGGACAGCCATTTGGTCCCCATCAAAGTCGGCGTTAAAGGCAGTTGTTACTAGTGGGTGAAGACGAATTGCCTTACCTTCTACTAGTTTTGGTTCAAATGCTTGGATACCTAATCTATGAAGAGTAGGTGCACGGTTTAATAGTACTGGGTGCTCTCTAATTACTTCTTCAAGTACATCCCAAATTCTATCATCAACTAATTGTTCTACCATGCGTTTAGCACTTTTAATATTTGAAGCGATTTCGCGTTCGATTAACTCTTTGATTACGAATGGTTTAAATAATGTAACAGCCATTTCTTTAGGCAATCCACATTGGTACATTTCTAGGTCTGGACCTACTACGATTACTGAACGTCCTGAATAATCAACACGTTTTCCAAGTAAGTTTTGACGGAAACGACCTTGTTTACCACGTAATAAATCACTTAATGATTTTAATGGTCTGTTTTTCTCAACTACTTTACGTCCACGTTTAGAGTTATCAATTAAAGCATCTACTGCTTCTTGTAACATACGTTTTTCGTTTTTAGTAATTAAGTGTGGAGCGTTTTGTTCGAACTGTCTTTTTAAACGGTTATTACGGTTTAAAATACGACGGTATAAATCATTTAAGTCTGTTGTTGCGAAACGTCCACCATCAAGTTGAACCATTGGACGAAGTTCTGGAGGTATTACAGGTAATACATCTAAAACCATCCATTCTGGTTTATTATCTGATTGTAAGAATGCTTCTACTACTTCTAAACGTTTAATAATTTTTTCACGTTTTTGTTTTGAAGCACTTGGTAATTCCTTACGTAAGATCATTGATTCTTTACGTAAGTCTAATTTTTTAAGTAATACTTTAACTGCTTCAGCACCACTTAAGGCTTTGAAACGGCTACCGTATTCCATATACTTAACTGAATAATCAGCTTCACTTAAGATTTGTTTAAATTGTAAATCTGTATCACCAGGTTCGATAACGATATATGATGCTAAGTATACAACTTCTTCTAAATCTTTTGCTTTTATTGCAAGTAATGTAGCAAGTCTTGAAGGACTGTTTCTTAAATACCAAGTATGAACTACAGGAGCTGCTAACTCGATATGTCCCATTCTTTCACGACGTACTTTACTTTCAGTAATTTCCACACCACATACTGGACATTTTTTACCAGTATGGCTGCTTCTTTTTGACTTATTATTACAAGCGCATTGATAGTCCTTTGTAGGACCAAAAATGACTTCACAGAAGAGACCGTCTTTTTCTGGTTTCAAAGTACGGTAATTAATAGTTTCATGTTTTTTAACTTCACCAAACGACCAACCTCTAATCTCTTCAGGAGATGCTAATCTAATTTTATAATGTGAAAATCTTTGACTCATAAAATCACCCTACTTTCTAAGAAGTGAAACCATATTTACTAATATAGTCTTCGCCATCTTCATTTACTAAACTTTTGTTTGCTTCATTAACACCAGTTTCTCTGTTGATTAACTCAACATAGATACCAAGTGATTGTAATTCTCTAGTTAATACACGGAAACTTTCAGGTAAGCTTGGTGCTGGAATACTTTTTCCATCAACAATAGCTCTAAATACTTTATTACGTCCGATAATATCATCTGATTTAACAGTTAACATTTCTTGTAATGCATATGCTGCACCGTATGCTTCAAGTGCCCATACTTCCATTTCTCCGAAACGTTGTCCACCATTTTGTGCTTTACCACCCATTGGTTGTTGGGTAACTAATGTGTAAGGTCCTACACTACGAGCATGTAATTTGTCATCAACCATATGGTCTAGTTTGATCATATACATTACTCCAACACTAATACGGTTGTCATATTTTTCACCAGTTTGTCCTGAGAATAAAGTTGTTTTACCATCAGGTGCCATTCCTGCTTCATCCATAATTTTGTATAAATCTTCATTTTTAACTCCATCGAATACTGGTGTAGCAACATGTAAACCTAAACGTTTAGCTGCCATACCTAGATGGATTTCTAAAACCTGTCCGATGTTCATACGTGAAGGTACCCCTAGTGGGTTTAACATGATATCGATTGGAGTTCCATCTTCCATGTAAGGCATATCTTCGATTGGTAAAATTTTAGAGATAACCCCTTTATTACCATGACGACCTGCCATTTTGTCACCTTCGTTGATTTTACGTTTTTGCACGATATAAATACGTACAACTTCGTTTACACCAGGACTTAATTCGTCACCATTAGCACGGCTGAAGTATTTAACACTTTGGACAATACCTCCACCACCATGTGGTACTTTTAATGATGTATCTCTAACTTCACGTGATTTCTCACCGAAGATAGCAAGTAATAATTTGTCTTCTGGAGTTGGATCTGTAACACCTTTAGGTGTTACTTTACCAACTAAGATATCACCTTCAAATACTTCAGCACCAGGAATGATAATTCCTTTGTCATCTAAGTATTTTCTTCCTTCTTCACTTACGTGAGGAATTTCTCTAGTGATTTCTTCTTTACCTAGTTTAGTGTCACGAGCTTCAAGTTCATATTTTTCAATATGGATTGAAGTGTATACATCTTCTCTAACTAGTCTTTCGCTCATAATGATTGCATCCTCATAGTTATATCCATTCCATGTCATGAATCCAACTACAACGTTACGACCTAGAGCTAATTCACCTTCGTCCATTGAAGGACCATCAGTAATTGTATCTGAAGCTTTAACTTGATCTCCGATACTTACGATAGGTTTTTGGTTAATACAAGTTCCTTGGTTTGAACGTTGGAATTTGTACATTTCATATTTATCTAATTTTCCGTCTTCACGGCGAATTTTAATAATTTCAGCATCAACATATTCAACAACACCGTCATTCATAGCTACTAATGCACTACCACTATCATGTGCAGCTTTATACTCAATACCTGTCCCTACAAAAGGTGCTTCAGGAATTAGTAGTGGAATTGCCTGACGTTGCATGTTCGCACCCATTAAGGCACGGTTCGCATCATCATGTTCCAAGAATGGGATACATGCTGTTGAAATTGAAACGATCTGTTTTGGTGAAACGTCCATAAGTTCTAAACGTTCACGAGGATGCATTTTTGTTTCACCTTGGTTACGTGCAACTACTTGTGTATGAACAATGTTATTACTATCATCAACCACTGTGTTACCTTGGGCAATAATAAATCTTTCTTCTTCATCAGCTGACAAGTAAACCATTTCTTTTGAAACATAAACTTCTCCGCTTTCACGTTTTTCAACTTTTAAGTATGGAGTTTCCATAAACCCGTATTTATTAACTTTAACGTATGAAGCTAAACTATTGATTAACCCGATGTTTTGACCCTCAGGTGTTTCAATTGGACAAATTCTACCATAATGACTATGGTGAACATCACGAACTTCAAATCCGGCTCTATCTCTAGTTAATCCACCAGGTCCAAGCGCAGAAATACGTCTTTTATGTGTTAATTCATCCAATGGATTTGTTTGTGCCATGAATTGTGACAACTGACTTGATCCAAAGAATTCTTTTAATGAAGAAGTTAATGGGCGAATGTTAATTAATTTTTGTGGGGTAATTTCGTCTGGTTCTTTAGTTGACATTCTGTCTTTAACATTTTTCTCCATTTTTGTAAGACCGATACGGAATTGGTTTTTAAGTAGTTCACCAATTAAACGTAAACGTCTATTACCTAAATGATCGATATCATCTAATGATCCAACACGATCAAATAAGTTTAGATAGTAAGAGATTGAAGCGATAATATCAGAAGGTACGATATGTACTGCATCTTCATAGCTATTGTTACCAATAACTTTAACGATATTTTCTTCGTCAAACTCATTTTTATTTAATACTTCAAGAATTTGGATTTCCGCCATCTCGAAATGAATATTTTCATTTTCTAAAATAGTTTCGTAACCTAATTTAAGATCTTTAACATATTGTTTCCCAAATTCTTCAGTTAACATTTTTTCAGTTAAACCTTTTGCTTTTAGGAAGTTTTTATAATATGTTTTACCATCTTTATATTCTTGGTTTCTAATGTCACTTAGTAATTCTTCATCAGTCATATAATCAAATAATAAAGTATCACCAACATGTGCTGTTTTGAATACATCTAATTGCTCAGCAAAATCATATTCCAATTCGTATGAACCAACACCTGGAACTTTAGAAGTAAATAAATGACGGTAGTCTTTTAATTTCTCAATAACGTCACGATTGATATAAGTTTCTTTTTCAACGACGATTTCTCCAGTTTCTGGATCAACTAAATCGTATGCTAGTTTTTTACCGAATACACGGTTTAACACGTCTAGCTTTTTGTTGATTTTATAACGTCCAACTTCAGCAAGGTCATAACGTTTCGCATCGAATAAACGGCTCATTAAGAAACTTTTCGCACCGTCAACTGTAGCTGTTTCACCTTGTCTTAATTTAGAATAAACTTCTTTAATAGCTTCGTCTGAGTTTTTCGTGATGTCTTTTGCTAATGTTAAAGATAGTAATTCACTCTCACCATATGTTTCGATAATTTGATCATTACTCGAAAAACCTAACGCTCTAAGTAAAGTTGTTAGGGGGATTTTTTTACTACGATCTAATTTAACGAATAATACGTTTTTAGATCCCATTTCATATTCAAGCCAAGCTCCACGTGTTGGAATTACTTGTCCTAAATATTTACTCTTTAATGTTTTCTTATCGATATTCTCGCTAAAGAAAACACCTGCACTACGTACGATTTGCGATACGATAACACGTTCAGAACCATTAATAATAAATGAACCTGTAGGTGTCATAATTGGGAAATCACCCATAAAGATTTTTTGTTGTTTGATTTCACCTGTATCTTTGTTTACTAGTTTAACGTTAACTCGTAACGGTTTTGAATAAGTCATGTCTTTGATTTTAGATTCACTAATATCATACTTCTCATCACTTAATTCATAATCTTCAAAGTAAAGTTCAATATTCTCAGTAAAGTTTTGAATAGGAGAGATATCTCTAAATAACTCTGCTAAACCTTTATCAATGAACCACTTAAATGACTCTGTTTGTACCTTAATAAGGTCTGGTAGATCAACATTAGACTTAACTCTTGAGTAGTTTCTTCTTTGTCTTTTCTTACCGTAATCGACTAATTTGTAACTCACAAATTTCACCCCATTTTTATTGTTGAAAAAGTAGTATAAACGCAAAAAAGCGCGCGTTTTGGCAATTTAATATAATATCATATTACTGTCAAATAGTCAATGTTTTTTTACATAAAACAACTTGAAAACCTTTGCTTTTACCGATTATTTCAACAGACTTGTAAATTGTTTCTAAATATTTAATTGCAGACATTGCCCCATGTTTTTTATTAATTACAAGAATAAAACTACCAAATTCATTCAAATGATTTACACCATCACTAAAAAATTGATAATAAACTTTTTTTCCTGCACGAATCGGTGGGTTAGTTATGATAAGGTCATATTTACCTGTTACATTACTAAAACCGTTTGATTCAAAAACATTGGTTTTTACATCATTAAGTTGAGCGTTTTTTTTACTTAATTCTATTGCCCTTTTATTAACATCAATCATGTCTACGTTTAACTGATATTTTTTAGCTAAGTAGATTCCCACAGTACCATAACCACACCCAAGATCTAAAACAGACTTAACGTGATCCTCAATTACTAGATAATCAAGCAATACTTTAGTTCCACGGTCCAAATTATCTTTGGAAAAAACACCAACATCTGTTATAAATCGCATGTTGGTGCCATTTACACTAAAAGCAATCTCGGTTGGATTGCTTTTTAATGTATCATTGTTTTCACTAAAGTAATGTGGCATTTAATCATCTCCACTATAGTTTCTATAAATAGGCAAAAACCTGAGCTTTCACTCAGGCTAATTTTTTAAAGTTAATTATTTTACTGAAACAACTGCTCCAGCTTCTTCTAATTGTGCTTTAATTTCTTCTGCTTCTTCTGGTTTGATGTTTTCTTTGATTGGAGCTGGTGCACTGTCTACAACAGCTTTAGCTTCTTTTAATCCTAAACCAGTTAATGCTCTAACTACTTTGATTACTGGAATTTTGCTTCCGCCTGGGCTTTCTAAGATAACTGAAACTTCAGTTGGTCCTTCGTCTACCGCTGCACCTGGAGCTGCAACTGCTACTGCACTTGGGTCTACTCCAAATTCTTCTTTCATCATATCTACTAATTCTTTTAATTCTAATAAAGTTTTCTCAGCTAACGCTTCAATAATTTCTTTGTTTGTTAATGCCATGGTTTGTTCCTCCTATTATTCTTCTACTGAATTTTCTTCTGGATTTTCTAATTTTTGAGCCATTAGATCTAACCCGATTGCTACTTCTTTAATTGGTTGTAATAAACCAGCTGCGATCATTGTTAACAATGTTTCTCTTGATGGGATAGTTGCGATTACTTGGATATTTTCATTGTCCATGTATTCTCCGTCTACAACCCCTACTTTTAATTCTAATGCTTTGTTTACTTGTGCAAAATCGTAAACAATTTTAGCTGCAGAAACACTATCCACATTACTAAAAGCAACAGCGTTTGGTCCTACTAAACCTTCAGCTAACTCTCCGAATCCTAATTCTTGAGCAGCTCTTCTTGTAATATTATTTTTGATAACTGCTATTTCACAGTTGTTTTCTAATAACTCAACACGTAGTTTAGTTACTTGTTCAACTGTTAAACCACTATAATCTAAGATTACAAAACTTTTAGAGTTTTGCATTCTCTCAACCAAAGCAGCTACATCTTGTTTTTTTCTTTCGATTGCTTTTACTGACACCTGTTTCACCTCCATGAAATGTTGTCTGGATATAAGGTATCCGACCTTTTATAAATAAAAACCTCCTATGTCATGGACAAAAGAGGTATATCTGCGATATATTTTTCTTTTGATCTCGTTAGGATATTAAGCATCGAGTGCACCCAAGTCTTAGACATAAAGTTTTTATTTGTTTGTTATTACTAGTTTAAAATTGAGTCTTCGTCAACTTTAATACCAGGCCCCATCGTAGTTGCGATAGATACGTTTTGAATAAACACACCTTTAACTGTAGATGGTCTCAATTTATGTAGTGTTTCAAAGATAACTGTTAAGTTTTCTACTAATTGTTCACTACTAAATGATTTTTTACCAATAGGAACATGAATGTTTCCTACTTTATCAACGCGGTATTCAACTTTACCTGCTTTGATTTCATTAACTGCTTTTGTTACATCCATAGTAACTGTTCCAGTTTTAGGGTTAGGCATTAATCCTTTAGGTCCTAATGTACGTCCTAAACGTCCTACCTTACTCATCATATCTGGTGTTGCTACTACAGTATCAAAGTCTAACCAACCTTGAAGAACTTTTTGAACTAATTCATCGTCTCCAACGTAGTCTGCTCCTGCAGCTTCTGCTTCTTTCGCTTTTTCTCCTTTAGCAAATACTAAAACTTTTTTAGTTTTACCTGTACCATGTGGTAGTACTACTGCCCCACGTAAGTTTTGTTCTGCTTTACGAGGATCAAGATTTAATCTTATTGCGAATTCGACTGAAGCATCAAAGTTTTCAAATGATACTTTTTTTAGTAATTCAACTGCTTCTTTTACTGAATAAGCTTTGTTTTCAACTTGCGCAGCTGCAGCTAAGAATTTTTTACCTTTTTTAGCCATTATTATTTACCTCCTAAATGTGGTCTAACGGAATCTCCTCCCACAATCAGTTGTATATTTACAACTAAATGCTTTAGTCTTCTATTGTGATTCCCATGTTTCTTGCAGATCCTGCAATAATGTTCATTGCCGCTTCAACGTCGTTTGCGTTTAAGTCAGGCATTTTTGTTTCAGCAATTTCTCTTAACTGAGCTTTAGTTACTGAACCAACTTTCTCTTTTAATGCGTTACCAGATCCTTTTGAAATTCCAGCTGCTTTTTTTAATAAGTCGCTTGCTGGCGGAGTTTTAGTAACGAAAGTAAAACTTCTGTCATCATATACTGTGATGATTACTGGAATAATACTACCCATCTTATCTTTTGTTGCATCGTTGAATTTAATACAAAATTCTTGGATGTTTACACCCGCTTGTCCAAGCGCTGGACCTACTGGTGGAGCTGGATTAGCTTTCCCTGCTGGTATTTGTAGTTTTACTAGAGTCTTAATTTCTTTAGCCACGATAGACACCTCCTCTATGTTCGTGATGTGGTCATCAGATTTCAAAAATCCTCCCACTCAAAAAATAGCATGGCATACTGCATGCCACGCTATTATATTATATATCTATATATATGTCAAGAATTTTTCTATAGCTTTTCGATATCTTCAAACGATAGTTCAACTGGTGTTTGTCGTCCAAACATATCCACTAAAACAGTTACTTCTTGTTTCTCTTGATCAATCGAATCAACTGTACCGATTTGATCTCTAAATGCTCCTCCGACTACTTTAACTTTTTCACCAGGTTCTACATCTAATTTTGGAACTTCCATTAATCCACATTTTTTCAATATTGGATAAATTTCATCTGGTGGCATAGGTACCGGTTTAGTTCCTCCACCACTTGATCCTAAGAATCCTGTAACTCCAGGTGTGTTACGAACTACGAACCATGAATCATCAGTTACGATAAGTTCAATAAATACATATCCAGGAAAGATTTTCACTAACTTTTCTTTAATCGTTCCGTCAGCTTTTCTTTCTTGTCTAATTTCTTCAGGAATCATTACTTGGAAGATTAGATCTTCCATTTGCATTGATTCAATACGTCGTTCTAAATTTAATTTAACCGAGTTTTCGTATCCAGAATATGTTTGTACAATGTACCATCTTCTTTCAGGATTCATCTTATTGTCCCAACTCTGTTATCCATCTGAAGAACGGTCTTAATCCAACGTCAGCTAAAACGAAGAATAAAGCGATAAAGATAATAAATCCAAACACTCTTGCTGAATGGTTTAAAATTGTTGAACGATTCGGCCAAGTCACTTTTCTCATTTCTGAAAAACTTGGTACGAAGAATGGCCAGATAGCCATTAAAAATGAAAATGAACCAACTATAATTACGATAATCGCGAAAATAGTTCTCTTAAGTTCTGAATTAAAAATCCACCAGTTAGTTAATCTGATTTCTAATACATTACCTTCTACTAAATAAACCCCTAAGATTAAGACGAATGCTCCTAATACTCCTAAAAGAATTCTTTCAAATGGGTACTCTTTTCTTAAAATTTCCAAAACACGATTTGGTTTCAGTTCTGTTGTTTTTTTGTTTGCCATAGTTATTCTCTCCTACTTGCTTTCTTTATGCAATGTATGCTTCCCACATCTCTTGCAGTGCTTTTTTACTTGTAATCTTTCTTTTTTATCCTTATTTTTATATGTAGAGTAATTTCTACTTAAACACTCTTCACATATTAAGATAATTTTTTGTCTCATATTATCAACTCTCTTGCAAATA
>CBFCWG010000023.1:0-22811 GCA_965601565.1 uncultured bacterium
GATGTCCGAAATGAACTCCAGCTTCTAAAAGCTGTTTCATTGAGATTACACCCATATTTAATTCCTCCTTTAGATTTATGCCTCCACTACCTTCTATATAAGTTGCAACTATTTTTTTAATAGCTCAAGGCAACTTACTCCGGTGTGTGTGTATTTTACGGCTTTTATATTTTATCAAAGATAACACATTAAATCAAGAAAAAAGTGAATTATCTCCATATAGTAGAAAAGAGTCCTCTTTTCAAGAAAGAAGAACTCTTCAATATTTAATTAATTAAACCTTGTTATTCCGTTTAAAAATGTGTGATGAATTACTGAAGATATTGGCTTTAAAAGTACTAAAGTAGTAATAAATCCAGTTATTCCTCCTAAGATGTCAGTTGGTAATCCTCGTAACCAATATGCAATTACAGGTACATCAGTTAAAATGTATTCTTGTACTCCACATAAATATCCAAATAGGATAAAGTAAAACAAAGTGAACGCTGCTGCTACATATTCATTTCCCTTAGATAGTTTATTAGTTATATGAGCTAAGAGAACCAATATGGTAAATGTCCACCCCCATAAAATAACAACTAAGAATGGTAATCCCATAAGGAATCTAACTAATACAAAAGTTAGAGTTATAACCATACTTCGTTTTAATCCTAAATTATAGGTGAAGATAATAATTAAAGGAAAAACTAAGTTAATCCCTACAACAATACTAAAGGCAAATTGTACAACAACTAAGATCGCTATTAGTATGGCGATCATCGTTATATCTCGTGTATTCATTATGCCCACCTCACTAGTGTGAATTCATATGAATAACCATCTTCAATTTCAACAAAATCAACACCAACTGTTGCTCTTGTTCCATTGATAGTAATTTCATAATACTCTTCAAATTCTTTATCTAATCCATAAAATGAATGGACCAATCTTCCATAGACATAATCCTTATCAAAATTGGGGTTGTAAACTACTTGTAAATCGTCTACTATTTCGTCTAATGCGTCACCTAAATAAACCTTATTTGTACAGTGGATGAACGATTGATCCACGTCATCACTACTTGAGATAACTTGGATTGTAATTTCATTCAACTTATTGCATGTTTCATCGTCTTCAACTTGTAAGTTTTCTAAGTCAGTAATCGACTGTTGTAACAATGCATTCTGTTCATTCAAAGTTTTTACTTCAAAGTATTGTGACACATTAAAATATGCCAAAGCAGCTATAATAACTACTAGTATTTTGATTACATTATTTTTCATGTAATCACTCCCCAAATTTTTATTCTACTTCTGTTGATACAATTGCAGATAAGTCAGTTGGATAAGCTCCAAAATCACCCATGCTAGCAACTGGTAATAATCCTAATTGTGCTACTGTAAAGTATACCTCTTTATATAAAACAACTTCGTAAGTTTTACCTACTTCAAAGAAATCAACAGGTGTACTATATAATCCAAATGATGAGTTCTCATAAATAAACTCACTATAATTACCACATGAATCTTTAACAAAAACTTCAGTTCCCCATTGAATTTGCTCAACAGTAATAACAAATTTTAATCCTGTTTCATGAGTATAATCACTTGCAGTTTCAGCAGTCCAATCTTCGTCAAATATTCCGAAACAATACTCTGCTTCATATGATGAGAAATCAGCATTATATTTAACTTTTCTTGTTAGCCAAGAATCTCTGTTTAATGCGTTTTTAATTTTTGAGTTTGTTAAGTTAATTCCGCTTTGTAAAGCTGCATTTTGCTCTTGTAATTCAGCAATTAACTCCTCTGCTGCTGTTAAATCAGTTGTTGCTGTTTCTAAATCTGTTTCTAACCCTGTAATTTGCGTTTCCTGAGTATCCAATTTACTTGATAACTCAGTTACTTGTGTTTCTAATTCAGTTAAGTTGTCATCATTTTCTGTACCTTCTGTACAACCTGTTAAAGCTAAACCTAAAACTAATAATGATAATGTAAATAATTTTTTCATCTTTTTCCTCTTCTTTCATCTAGTCTGTGTGATTACTTATACACTCTGCTCGTAAAAGGAATCTCTTTAACATCAAGAATTTTATTAACATACAAAGCTACAACAAAGAAATAATTAGCCATTATGTTCGCAAAATCAAATATTGAATCTGCGATACTTACACCACTAGAACTAATATGATGTAATAACCTTACTAATTGTTTTGATTTACATCTTATTATATGTAAATTACTAGCAAGTTCTGAACCACCCGGTAAAACAAATAACGTGTCTCTATTTTTAGTATTTTCCAAGTAATAGTTATATCGGTTGTTCAACCATACAACTTCATCATCTTCAAGACTTGTTTTCTTTCTTACACAAGGATTTAAATGATAGACTAATTCCCCTATTTTTTGAAGTTCCTCTTTTAATTCTTGATTCTTTGTTAAACTTACAGCTAACCCAATATATGAAGTAATCTCATCAGTCATTAGTTCAAAATCAACAATCAACTTATCTTCATATAAAAATGGATAACTTAGATATTCCTTATTGCCATGCATAAACTCACCTATTCTGCAATTAAAAGGAGTTTTCAAACAAATAAAAAGGACCTAACCTAGGTCCTATAAATACTAAATTATACAATATAAATATTGCATATTTGTAGTATCAATCTCATTACCCAGGAGAAAACTATCGTTAATGGTAGGTCTACCGGCTTAACTTCGTCCTACTATGCACCTTCCCGCCGAAGCAGTGGTTATTGCATTTCGTCCAAATTACGGTTGCTGGGACAGCTTGAGATTCACACTCAATTCCCTGTTATGTCATAATGACACCACTAAACTATTTATTCAATTGCAACTAAATTTTAAACTATATATATTGATTTGTCAATACAAGTAGACATCTATTTTCCTGTACTTCCAAATCCACCTTTTCTTGTCTTTGTTATAACTTCTTCATTACTAACAGTTAAATATTTTTGAAAGACTCCTTGAGCAACTCTTTCACCTTTATTAAGTACTACTTCTTTATCAGAAAAATTATACAACATAACATGAATATGTCCATCATTTCCTGGATTAGAATAATAATCAGAATCAACTACACCAACATTATTTGCTAAAGTTAAACCATATTTTTTAGCTAAACTACTGCGGTTATAAATGAACAAAACTTCATCATCACCCATAAATGCTTTTAACCCTGTTTTACCTGAAACAATTTTACCTGGTGGAATAACTGTTTCTTCAATTAATGCTAAGTCATACCCAGCGCTTCTTTTCGTCCCTCTTATAGGGATAATAACCTTGCAGTTCTCAAAACCTTTTGCTACTTCAAATCCTCTCATGGTGTCATCTCCTTAAGTAATTTTAATACATAAAGCTCTCTTTCTGTCCAAGGGAACTCATTATTAGTTGCTATTTTATGTTCATTCACCGCAATTGCCTCATCTAAAGAAACCCACTTAGGTAAGAACTTTAAAGCAATCTCCGATTCACTTAATTTCATTCCGACATACTCATCTTCAACTTCACAAAAATAATAATAACTTCTTTGATAAAAATACTTTTTCTCATCATATATATCATTATATATTTGATCAGTATATCCTAAAGACTCATTTACACTCTTAATAACATGTCCCACTTCTTCTAATGTTTCACGTCTTAATGCAACATCACGTGACTCATCATGTTCAATTCCCCCACCAGGAAACTTGAACTCTTCAGAAGTTTCACTATATACCATTAACACTTTACTACCTTTCATAATAATAGCTCTAACGGCATTACGATAAATAATTGGCTGTGCACCAATCTTAGTTCGACGATTATCAAATATTTTTAATAATTTCATTTTCCCATCACCACAATTAAAGTTGGGCAAGAATCAAAGCCAACTTTTTTTATATAATCAACTATTTCCTTACCTTCATTTGAATACTCTTCTAATAAACTTTCATTTGGAACTCTTTTCAACAATCTCTCCACCGTTGATTCAAACCACTTAAATCTATCAGGCAAATCATCTTTAGCTCTAAGTATTTTTAAAACCCATGATTTTTTAACTTTAAGTTCACTATTATCTTTTAGAACTTGGATAATTTCACTATCACTAAAAGTATCTTTGTGGATTTCACCACGTAACCGATCAATCTTTGCAGCAAAATGATGGATTTTCAAATGACTTAATTGCTTCTTAGTTAAGTCATTACTCATCATTTCAGCTATCAGCATAACTCCATCATCTTTAAGTACTCTTTTCATTTCCTTCAATATGATTTTCGGATCAACTAAATGATGTAAACTATTTGATAAACAAACTACATCAAAATGATTATCAGGATAACTCATATTTAAAGCATCCATTACTTCAAAATGAATTCTCTCATCATCAAAATTCTCCTCAGCAGATTTAACTGCTCCTTCGATTGTATCAATCCCAACAATCTCCTTATAATCGCGGTAACATGAAGTGATTAAACTTACAAAATTACCGGTACCTGTCCCCACATCGAGAATTCTTGCTTGTTTCTTTTTATTCAAAATTCTAGCCAATTTTTCCATAAGTTCACCTCTATTCGTTAACATAATAATTATAACATATACATTCATTATAGTTATTACTTATTTAATATGCATCCATAATTCCGATTGAATTACAGTAATTCTCGGCTTATTTGTTTAATTAGCCGAGTTTTACTTTACAAGTTTTTCTCAAAAAAATCACCAATATAGTTCAATATCTCTTTTTCATCCTTGTTAAGCCAATTATTACTTGCTTTCAATTTTTTAACAGTTTCATCATTCCTAAAAAAATTCATCATTTTTCGTTTATAATCTTTTAAATCACTAGTCTTTACATAATCTTTTTCAATACATATTACCCTTATATTTTCCTTCAACTTGCTTTTATTGATACCTTTGCTAATAAGATAATAAATATCAAAAACATCTTTGAATCTAAACGACCTAACACCCGTATTAATAAATGACACTGTCTTTTCAACAATCATTTGCTCTGGTGGGTTCACTAATAATTCTACCTTACTTCTTCCCCCATTAACATCAAATTGCAATGTATTTTGTTTAATGGAAACATTTTTGTGAACTCCAATATCCAATTTAAGTTCCAATGTATCTGCAGAACTATCACTAAATACAAGCACAATACTTTTACCCTTGTACTCAGCGTGTTTCAATTTCTTGATTGTATTTTCCTTAACACTAACACCTATACCAAAATCATCTTCCACCTTATCCAAATCACTAAATACTTGAATAATCGAATCTGCAGCAATACTAGTTCGAATAAAATCCAAATCCAAATCTGCAGTTGCTCTACGTTTCTGTTTTGTCAATTGATACATGATTGTTCCACCCTTAATTGTAAAAATATCCTTGTGTTCAGATTCTGATATCATCTGAAACAATATCTCCTGACAAACCTTGACTCTAGCAAAACTAGTTTGAAAGCCTAATAATACATAATCCTCAACTAAATCCTTTAATAACATATAAACCCCCTATAGTAATAAATTATCTAAAGCTCTACTTATTTTTTTTACTGACTTAAAACTCTCGGAATATTTCTCAATCTTAAATATGTCAATATCATTAATTCGTTCCTTGAAGTTTTTGAACACATGATAATACTCATCATAATTGATTTTTGTAGAATATCTAACTAACTCAATAAATGTTCTCTCAAGATCGTAAACAAATACTTGAACATCTTTAATGTTCACAGTTGTTACACCTATATTTAAATGATTATCCATTAAGTAATACTGCTGAACATTACTATCTTTTATTGGATATGCCTTCTTTTTAGTTGCGATATGGTGTTTTGTTGGAACATAGTCAGACAATCCATGAAAATAAAATGCTGAATGAAGTGTCAATATGGCATTGGGATTTTTCTTAAACAAAATTGCCAAATCATCGGTATATTTAGTTGTACTATAAACACCTTTTTCCTTATAGAAAATCTCTTCTCTTTGTAAAGCCTTCTTTAATCTATAATCAGTCTTATATATTTCAATGGCTTCTTTATATGTTAAGTACATATAATCACCTCCAATTATATTTTAAAGTAAAACTCGGCTATTGTCAAATATTAGCCGAGTTTTACTTTAAAAAAATAGAACTAGCAAGCTAGTTCTATTTACCAATTGCGAATTTTAATTCAGCAGTTACAGCTACTTTACCATTAACAGTAGCTTTTGCAGTTCCTATACCAATAGGTCCTTTTCTTTTAATAATTTGCACTTCTAATTCAAGAGTATCTCCTGGAACTACTTTTTGCTTAAATTTACATTTATCAATTCCTGCAAAATAAGCTATTTTTCCTTTATTCTCTTCCATAGATAATATGATTACAGCACCAGTCTGAGCTAAAGCTTCAACAATTAAAACACCAGGCATAACATGTTCTTGTGGAAAATGTCCTTGAAATTGTGCTTCATTTGCACTTACGTTTTTAATTGCCTTACAAAAATCTCCTGGTTCCAAATCTGTCACTCTATCAATTAATAGAAACGGATATCTATGAGGAATAATTTCCTGAATTTGATTACTATTAAGTGTCATTAAATTTACCCCCTGTATTTCTTAAATAGTATTGTTGCGTTATGTCCACCAAAGCCTAAACTGTTACTGATGGCTACATTTACCTCTTTATTTATACCACTAGTAAGGGTATAATTCAAGTCGCAATTTTCATCTAATTCTTTTGTATTTATTGTAGGTGGAATGAAGTTGTCTCTAGTTGATAAGAGTGCAAAGATTGCTTCAATTGCCCCACTAGCACCTAATAAATGCCCTGTCATACTTTTTGTTGATGATACGCTTAATTTATACGCATGATCTTTAAAAGCCTTTTTAATCGCTGATGTTTCTGTTTTATCGTTTAATGGTGTAGATGTTCCATGTGCATTAATATAATCAACATCAGTTGGAACTAATCCAGCATCATTCACAGCTTGTAGCATACATTTTTTAGCACCTAATGCTTCAGGGTCTGGACCTGTAATATGGAATGCATCACAAGTTGCACCATAACCCGCTATCTCAGCATAGATTTTAGCACCACGTTTAACAGCATGTTCATACTCTTCTAAAATTAATGTTCCTGCACCTTCTCCCATAACAAAACCACTTCTGTTTTTATCAAACGGGATACTTGCATAACTTGGATCATTACTTCTATTCAAAGCTTGCATAACGTTAAAACCACCAAGACCTAAAGGAATTAAACTTCCCTCAGCTCCACCACTAACAACTACATCTAAATATCCATCACGAATACTTCTAAATGCATCACCAATACTATTAGTAGCACTAGCACAAGCAGTAACAGCACTTGTTGCCATACCATTCATACCGTACTCAATAGCAATTTGTCCGGCAGCTATGTTTATAATTGCACTTGGAATGAAATAAGGACTAACACGATCATATCCTCTAGCTTTTGCCTTATCTTCTTCTTTGGCAATTGTATCAAGTCCACCAATACCACTTCCAAAATAAACACCAACACGATCACGATCTTCGTTATCCATATCTAGTTTAGAATCAAGCATAGCTTCTTTAGTAGCTACCAATGCAAACTGAACAAATCGATCCATTCTTTTTATTTGTTTTCTACCAAAGTATTCAACAAAATCAAAACCTTTAACTTCACCACCGATTTTAACAGTGTTACCTTCAACATCAATATTTTTTAAGTGATCAATACCATTAACACCCTTTTTAGCATTGTCCCACATTGTTTTTGCATCATTACCTATAGGACTAATAGCCCCAATCCCTGTAACAACAACTCTTCTTTTCATTCTAATTCCCTCCAACTAATTTTAAATCGTTTTTACAATCACTAATTATTTTCTTAACGATATTATCTACATAATCAATTTTTTTAATTAAATGAGCTTTAGCTCCTGTGAAAATTAACCCTTTATTGTCACCACTAGCACTATTACCTAACTGCTCAGTAATACAATAAGGGATTCCAACTTTCTTACAAGTTTTTAAACAGTTAACACAATAATTAACTTTTAAATTATGTTTCTCTAATTGTTTAGTTAAAAAGTTTTTGATTGCTCTACCAGGAAGTCCAGCAGGACTCTCAACACGA
Organism: uncultured bacterium; assembly: GCA_965601565.1. Lineage (GTDB taxonomy): Bacteria > Bacillota_I > Bacilli_A > Izemoplasmatales > Izemoplasmataceae > Xianfuyuplasma. The sequence goes on from CBFCWG010000023.1 coordinate 8,116, forward strand.
ACAATATCCTCTTTTTTAGAAGCAACAATCATTTCTTTATATTCATCACTCGCATCACATTCATGAGTAGCAATAAATCTAGTTGCAATTTGTACACCATCACTACCAGCTACAATCATATCAGCCATATCATGACCATCATGTACCCCACCAGCAGCTATAATTGGAATATTAATTCCATATTTTTCTTCAAAAGGTTTAATAATTTCTTTAGTATTTTTAACAATATCTTCTAATGCAGTTACATTGCCTTTTTCAAAATCATCTTTACTAAATCCTAAATGTCCACCTGCCAATGGTCCTTCACAAACAATAAATGATGGCATGTATTGGTATCTACGATCCCAACTTCTCAACATTATTTTAGCTGCTCTTGCACTTGAAATAATAAATGCACCTTTAACTTTTGTATCTTTAATATACTCAGGTAAATCAACAGGTAATCCCGCACCACTAATAATAAAATCAATGTCTTGTGTAGCTAAGAACTTAGCATATTTATCATAGTCATTTACCGCATGCATTAAATTGACACCTAATACACCATTAGGATTTGTTTCTCTAACTTTACTTATCTCTTCAATTAATGCCTCTTTATTAACTTCAAGGGGATTGTGTTTAAACCCTTTTTTTAAGAAACCAACTTGTGCAGCACTAATCGTAGCAACTATTCCACTATTCATACATGCTTTAGCTAATTTGCTTAAACTAATACGAATTCCCATTCCACCTTGGATTATTGGATTTTTGACTGTTTTACCATTGATAATAAGTGGTTTTAAAATCATTAAATCATTCCACCATTAACACTTAGAACTTGTCCTGTAATATATCCTGCTTTTTTAGAAGCTAAGAAAATACAAGCATTTGCGATATCTTCAGGAGATCCAAATCTTCCTAAAGGAATCTGTTTCATATAATTCTCTTTTACATCTTCAGGTAGAACCTCAGTCATTTTAGTTTCAATAAATCCAGGAGCAACAGCATTAACAGTTATTCCTCTACTTCCAAATTCTTTGGCTAAACTTTTAGTTAGCCCAATAATTCCTGCTTTCGAAGCAACATAATTACTTTGTCCAGCATTACCCATAATTCCCACAACACTACTAATATTAATGATTCTACCAGAACGATTTTTCATCATGTGACGAGTAACACTCTTACACATATTCCATGTTCCTTTTAAGTTAACATCAATTACAGAATCAAAATCTTCTTCTTTCATTCGCATAATTAAATTATCTCTTGTAATACCACTATTATTTATTAAGATATCAACCTTTCCAAATTCTTTAGTTGATTTCTTAATAACATTATCACAATCTTCTAATTTTGTAACATCACCAAATACTTTGATTGCATTACCACCAAGATTTGTAATATGTTGTACTGTTTCATTTGCTGCATCTTCATTAACAATATAATTAACTACCACATTTGCCTTTTTCATTCCAAAGGCAAGGGCAATCTCTCTTCCAATTCCAGTATTTCCACCAGTTATAACAACTGTACGATCTTTGAAACTCATAATTATTCCTCCAATTTTAGTAATGTTTTTTCTAATGAAGCCAAGTCCTCAACATTTAAGATAGTAGCTTTACGATCAATTTTTTTAACAAAACTACACAAAGTTTTCTTAGGACCTATCTCAATAAACTTATTAATTCCTTCACTTAATAATTGTTCAATCATTTGATAGAACATAACACTACTAGTTATTTGTTTAACCATGTTCATTTTTAAGTTATCTTGATAATAATTACCCACAGTATTTATCAGTAACTTTTTATTTGGTTCTTTAATTTCAACACCATTTAGATAGTTACTAAACAATTCGCTGGCATAATCCATTAAACTTGTATGGAAAGGTCCACTTGTATTTAACAAGATAGCTCTTTTAGCTCCATTTTCTAATGCTTTATCATTCACAGATTTTACTGCTTCAGATTCACCACTAATTACTAATTGTCCATATGTATTGTAGTTAGCTATTTTTACATATCCATCAGTTTCTTTAATGATTTTCTCTAAACTTGATGCATCCATTCCTAATATTGCACTCATCAGACCACTAGTTTTTTGACATGCTTCATTCATGAATGTTCCACGTTTCTCTAATAGTTTTAATCCTGTTTCAAAATCAAAACAACCAGCATCATATAAAGCCCCATACTCACCTAATGATAATCCGATTGTATGAGTAGATTTAATATTTTTAAGTTCTAAAACCTTTAATATACTTGCGTACATTACGAACATTAATGGTTGTGTGTACAATGTATCATTAAGTTTTTCTTCGTTGTTAAACATAATATCACTTACGTCATAACCCAAAATATCACTAGCTTGATTAAAGATTTCTTTAACACTAGGGTATTCATTATAGAATTCTTGACACATTCCAACATACTGCGAACCTTGCCCAGAAAACATAAATACTAAACTCATTTAAATTCTCCTTTATAATATCGGCTATTTAAATAGATATCTTCGATTATCTCTTTACAAGGACGAATTGCTTTGACTAATCCAGCACTTTGTCCTGCCATAATACTACCCTTATCCATATCACCATCAAATACTGCACGGCTTAATGAACCTAAAGTAAGTTTTTCCATCTCTTCTAAATCTATCTCTTTTTCTTTTGATAATTCAATATAACGACGTGACATTTTGTTTTTAATTACACGAACAGGTGCTCCGGTTCCACGACCAGTAACAACTGTGTCTGTATCTTTAGCTTTTACAACTCTCTTTTTATAGTTTTCATGAACAGGACATTCATCACTAGCTAATAAGACTGTCCCAATTTGTACACCATTTGCACCTAAACACATAGCTGCATCAAACCCTCGACTATCAGCAATACCACCAGCAGCAATCACTGGAATACTAACAGCATCTCTAACTTGAGGAACTAATGTAAACGTAGTTGTTTCACCAATATGTCCTCCTGCTTCAGTACCTTCAACTATTAATGCATCTGCGCCATTTCTTTCTAAACGTTTTGCTAATGCAACACTTGGTACAACAGGAATAACTTTGATTCCTGCTTGATGCCATTTATCTAAATAGATACCAGGATTCCCAGCACCTGTAGTTACAACTTTAATTCCTTCTTCAATAACCATATCACTAATTTCATCAACATATGGACTCATTAACATTACGTTTACTCCAAAAGGTTTATCTGTTAACTCTCTAGTTTTTTTAATTTCTTCTCTTACTCTATCAGCATTCCATCCACCAGAAGCTAAAGTTCCAAAACCTCCTGCTTCACTGACAGCAGCTACTAATTTATGAGTAGCAATATTAGCCATTCCACCTTGTAAAATTGGATACTTTGTCCCTAAAATCTCTGTTAATTTATTCATCTTGTCCTCCTATAATTCGATGATTGCTCCGCCCCAAGTAAATCCTCCACCGAAGGCTACTGTTGCAAACAAATCACCTTTTCTTAATTTGTTAGTACGAATTGCCTCATCAATTGCTAGTGGTACACTTGCAGCTGATGTATTTCCGTATTCACTAATATTAAGATACATCTTATCCATAGGAAAATCAAGGTCTCTAGCGGCTTTGTCAATGATTCTCTCATTAGCTTGATGAGCTACTATATAGTCCAGATTATCTAATTCTAAGTTATTTCTTTCTAGTAAATCTCTAATTGTTTTTGGCATAATTCTTGTTGCAAATTTAAACACTTCACGACCATTCATGTGGATGTGATCTTGAACACTTCTTGCATTAACCGCAGGATCTTTGATATCAACATTATTACATATTAAATGACCATCAATATCACCATCACTACCACATATAATATCTTTAATACCATTTTTATCTGAACGGCTAATAACCATAGCTCCTGCAGCATCTCCAAATAACACACATGTGTTACGGTCTCGCCAATCAGTTAATCTTGTTAAAGTTTCAGCACCAACAACAAGAGCGTTATTATAAGCTCCTGATTTAATCATTTTATCTGCGATATTTAATGCATATAAAAAACCACTACATGCTGCATTTATATCGAATGACATAATCTTCTCTAATCCCAAACGAGCTTGCAATAAATTGCTCACTCCTGGAAAAGCATTATCTGGTGTTACTGTTGCTACTACTACTAAATCAATATCACTTTTTTCTAACCCGGCATTTTCTAAAGCTTTCACTGAAGCATTATATGCTAAATCAATTGTGTATTCATCAGTAACAATATGTCTTTTCTTAATACCTGTACGTGATGAAATCCATTCATCACTAGTATCAACAAATTGTTTTAAATCATCATTAGTTAAAACTTTTTTAGGTACATAACTACCTGTTCCTTTAATTTCTGTGTAAATCATCGCTTCACACCTCCTAAGTTTTCGTAGTTGAATCTCTGGAAGAATCCCATATCACGATACTTTTTGATACGTGATTCACGAAGTTCAACATTAGTCATTTGTCCTAGCTTGAATAATTCTTCTAGGATAACTTTTTTAGTATTCTTAAAAGTTGTTTCTTTATCAAAATGAGCCCCACCAATAGGTTCTTTAACAATCCCATCAATGATCCCTAATTCATCTAAATCATAACTTGTTAATTTCATTACTTCTGCCGCTTTACTAGCCAACGTTGCATCTTTCCATAAAATTGTTGCATAACCTTCAGGACTTAAAATAGAGTAAATAGCATTTTCTAACATGTATACTTTATTAGCAACACCTAATGCTAAAGCTCCTCCACTTCCTCCTTCACCAATTACAACCGCAATAATCGGAACATGAAAACTACTCATTTCCAATAAATTTCGCGCAATCGCCTCACCTTGTCCTCGTTCTTCTGCACCTAAACCAGGATAAGCACCTGGAGTATCGATAAAAGTAATAATTGGACGATTAAATTTTTCAGCTTGTTTCATTAAACGTAAAGCTTTACGGTATCCCTCAGGATGAGGCATCGCAAAGTTTCTTATTAAATTATCATCAAGGTTCTTCCCTTTTTGTTGGGCAATAATCGTAACGGCTTTACCATTAATACGACCAATTCCACCAACTACACTTAAATCATCACGAAATTGTCTATCACCATGAAGTTCAATAAAGTCATCACAAATGTAATTAATAAAATCACAAGCAGTTGGACGTTGCTGATGACGTGCTAATAACACACGATCCCATGCATTTAAATTTGTCATAGTTTCGTGTTTATATTTTTCCATTTCTTCTTTGATCTTATTAATCAAAGTTTCATTATCAAGTTCGTTTAGTTTACTTTCTAATTCTTTTAATTTACGTTCTTTCTCTAAAATATTCATCTTAATACCCCCTATGTAACTCAAGAAGTTGACTTAGAGTATTTTTCATTTCACTACGTTTTACTACTGAATCAACAAAACCTTTTTCCTGTAAGAACTCACTTCTTTGGAATCCTTCAGGAAGTTTTTGGTTAATTGTTTGTTCAATAACACGAGGTCCAGCAAATCCAATTAAAGCTCCCGGTTCTGCCAAAGTAATATCACCAAGTGATGCAAAACTAGCAGTAACTCCACCTGTTGTAGGATGAGTTAACACACTAATATATAACAACCCTTGTTCACTGTGTTTTAATACTGCAGCACTTGTTTTTGCCATTTGCATTAAACTAAAAATACCTTCTTGCATTCTTGCTCCACCTGAAGCAGTAAAGATAATTATTGGTAATTTTTTATATATTGCATATTCAAAACTACGTGTAACTTTTTCACCAACAACACTACCCATACTTCCCATTAAGAAGTAACTATCCATAACACCAACAACACAAGGACTTCCGTTAATACGAGCAAATCCATATATATATGCTTCATCAAGATTCGTTTTCGCTTGATAATTAGCTATTTTTTCATCATACCCATCATTAAATAAAGGGTTTAAAGTAATATACCCTAGACCTTTTTCAATAAAAGTACCTGAATCTACAGTAATATTTATTCTATCTACTGCACGCATTTTAAAATGTTCCCCGCAGTGTTTACAAACAAACTCATCATTATACATATGTTTCATATTGACAGTTTCTTGACACTTAGGACATTTTTCATATAAACCTTTAGGTACATCGACATTAGTTCTTTTTTGATAATTCAGATTAAGAGTTTTTATAGTTGTTTTCTCACGTTCTTTTTTACGGTGATTAAATGCTTTTACAAGATCATTCATAATCATCATATCCTAACAATGAATCTAAATACTTTGGAATAAAACCAGTATCAAAAACACCTTTGTAATAATCTTCATTATCTAAAACTCTCATGCAAAACTGACGGTTATTATTTACTCCGTCAATAACTAACTCATCTAAAGTAGCCCTCATTTTTTTAATTGCTTCTTCACGGTTTTTACCATGAACAATAACTTTACCCATCATTGAATCATAGAAAGGACTAATCGAATAACCAGTATAAATAAAACTATCAAATCTAACCCCATGTCCACTTGGAACATGTAACAAGTTAACTTTACCTGGACTTGGTCTGAAGTTCTCTTTAGGGTTCTCTGCATTTATTCTTACTTCAATACTATGTCCATTTAACTCAACATCATCCTGAGTAAATGATAACTCTTCACCACCAGCAATATTGATTTGTTCTTTTATAATATCAATTCCAGTAACCATTTCTGTTACTGGATGTTCTACTTGAATACGTGTATTCATCTCAATAAAGTAAAAATCATTACCACTAACTAAAAACTCCAATGTACCAGCATTTTCATACTGAACACTCTTACTAGCTAATATTGCAGCTTCACCCATACGATTACGCAAATCTTCACTAATTAAACTCGGTGCTTCTTCAATTACTTTTTGATTTCTTCTTTGAATTGAACAATCACGTTCTCCTAAATGAACAACGTTACCGTACTTATCAGCTAAAATTTGAAATTCAATGTGTTTCGGGTTTATAACAAACTTCTCTAGATACATAGTGTCATCCCCAAAAGCGTTTAACGCCTCAGATTTCGCAGTTTCATATGCATTGTTAAATTCAAGTTCATCATAAGCAACACGCATACCTCTACCGCCACCACCAGCACTAGCTTTAATTAAAACAGGATACCCAATCTCTAAAGCGATTTCTCTAGCTTCATCAATAGAATCAACCTTACCTTCACTACCAGGAACAACAGGCACTCCAGCTTCAATCATTATTTCACGGGCTTTTGATTTATTACCCATCTTTTCTATTACACTACCACTAGGACCAATAAATCTAATCCCACAACTTTCAACCAAATCAGCAAAGCGAGCATTCTCACTTAAAAAACCGAAACCAGGATGAATAGCTTCGGCACCTTTACTAATTGCAGCACTAATAATATTTTCCATTTTTAAATAAGACTCGTTACTTTTGTTTCCACCAACACAAACTGCTTCATCCGCGATTTGCACGTGTAAACTATCTGTGTCTGCTTCACTATATATAGCAACAGTCTCAATTCCTAATTGTTTACAAGCACGAATAATTCTAACTGCGATTTCACCACGATTTGCGATTAATATTTTTTGGAACATTACTCTTGAATTTCCATTACAACTTGGCCATATTCAACCATCGTTGCATCACTAACATTAATTTTAACCAAAGTTCCACTTACGGGCGCAGTTATTTCATTCATTACTTTCATTGCTTCAACAATAAAGAGAGTATCTCCCTTACTTACTTTATGTCCTTCTCTAACAAAAGGACTAGCATCAGGTGAAGGACTCTCATAATAAGTCCCCACTAGTGGTGCTTTAACTAATATATTCATACTTTCCAAGGTCTCTTCATTACTTTCAGCAGCGGCTGTAGCTACCTGAGTAGCTACAGGAGCCACCGCAGAAATAGAAGGGATCTCTGAAAAAGTTTTAACTTCTTCTTTTTCTAATCTAATACTGAATTCTTTATCAGTAATCTCTAACTTATGAATTTTAGAATCTTCAAATTCTTTCATAAGATTTTTTATTTGTCTTAAGTCCATATACATCCTCCATTTACTTTGACATTCAAATCAATTGCTTTGAAAAAAAATAAGTAAAGATTTTCATGAGAAAATCTTTACTTCTCACCTTCAATAAATGCAACAATTTTACCAACAGTTGTTAATGTTTGTGCAACTTCATCACTAACGTTGATTTCAAAGGCATCTTCAATTGCCATAATTAATTCAACTGCATCTAAACTATCTGCACCTAAATCATCATTTAAATTTGCTTCTAAAGTAATTTCGTCTTTTTCAACACCAAGTTCTTCAACTATAATGCCTTGTAGTTTTTCAAAAATCATAAATCTTCCTCCTAAGTTATTAAAAATTAGTTATATTTTATATGAAATTAACGACATTGTCAATTTATTTTGAAGTTCAAACAAATGAGCGTATTTTCATATTTATGCGTACTCATACGTAATATGCGAACGTATGCGAGAGTACACATACATTACGGCTATTATTTTTACAATATCTCCTACATAATAAGGGGCGAAAGAGACTAAATAAAGCGGAATACTCCCACCATACAAAAACCTAATATATGAGGCCCCAAACATATAAATTATTAAGGTTCCTCCTAATAGAATTGGTGTATTTCCAAGATTATTGTTATTTAGAATTTTTACGTTTTTCATAAATCCAACAAAAAACGCTGCAAATACGAACCCAACTAAGAATCCACCACTTTGTCCCATGATAATTCCTAGTCCACCATTATATCCGGCAAATACTGGAATTCCAATTGCTCCTATAAGCAAATAAACCACCATACTCAATGCACCTTTTTTTGGTCCCAAAACCAAGCCTGCTAATAACACAAAAAATGTTTGTAAAGTTATCGGTGGCAAATTAAAAAGCGGGATACTTATTCCCGCCGTCGCTCCCATCAATGCTGGGAACATTGCAATCATCAGTAAATCTCTTGTTCTATTATTCATTGTAGTACTCCTTCAAAGTAATTTCACTCATATGTTTAACATACTCATGTTCATCCTTTACAAGCACCAATTTCCCTTCTAAATTAATACCTTTTACATAATAATTTTCATTATCTATAATGATATCTCTCCCAATAACTACATTATTTGCTAAGTAATCTTCATATAAATCACATGATTTACAATCCAATAACTCATTATATTTTGTTATAAACTTAAACAAAACATCACGATAATCATAGTTCTTTTTTGTTTCCAATAAAATACTTGTTCCTTTACCCTCAATCCTTGAAAAGTCTTCAGTAACAACGTTCAAGCCAACACCAACAACATATACATCTCTTTCACCAATCACATGTTCAATGAGAATACCAGCTATTTTCTTGTTACTTATTACTATATCATTTGGATACTTGATTTTCGCATCAATACCATATTCCTTTAACACATTGATCAAAGTATTTGTAACCAACAATATAACATCAAATAAACAGTGGTTTTCATTAATATTTTCAAGTAATAAACTAAGATGTAAATCACCACTATTACTTAACCAGATATTACTTCTTCTACCTTTACCTTCTGTTTGAACTTTTGCACAAATAATATCGCCATCTTTAAAATCACTAATATGTTTTTTCATAAAACTATTAGTTGAATCCAATGTCTGAAAGAAGCAAACTTTGTTTCCAATCATATATCCACCTCCGTTTACAGTATAATAGACTAATTTATTTTGAATGTCAAATGAAATTGAACTCATATGTGTGTTTATCCCTTTAACAAAGCGAAATATTAAAATCCAAAAAAGTTATTTATAATCCTTTTTCCTTATTTATAATTATTATTTATAAGATTATTTAGAAAAATTACGTTTTTGCTTGTTTATTATTAAAACATCAAATATACTACTCTAGCAAACGAAAAAATTTAGGAGTGATTATATGTTCAGTATTGATTTTGCACCAGGGTTTATTATGGGGATTAGAGAGGGACTTGAGGCATTTCTAATAATTGCTATCATGTTAGAATATCTAAATAAAACAAACAGAAAAGAAAACAAGGTTCAAGTATACCAAGGATTAGGGATTGGTATATTGGCATCTCTTGTATTTGGATTACTATTATTTGGAGTATCAAATCTATTAGGAGCAAACAGTGATAACTTAGGTAAGTTATGGGAATTCGCAGCTTCATTTGCAGCACTTATTTTAATTACTACATTCATCGTATTTATGATCAAAAACAGATCAAGTATTACCCAGGACATAAGAAATAAAATGGAAGTTACTTTATCTAAAACAGGGATAATAATGTTGGCTGCAGTTATGGTTGCAAGAGAAGGTGCAGAAGTTTCTTTATTTGCATTCTCAAGTACAGATCAAGGTGTTTATATTTTCGGAGCATTAACAGGTATTGTTGTATCTGCAGTTTTAGCTTTCTTAATATATAAATCATTGATCAAAGTAAATTTAAAAACAATCTTTAACATCACTTTATTTTACTTAATATTACAAGCAGGATTCATGTTAGGTTATAGTGTTCATGAACTACTATCATTTTTAAAAGCCGAAGAGATATTAAGTTCATCATCATGGATATTTACTAAGCTGTTTGATTTAAGTGATACATTCTTATATCACAAAGAACAACCTGTAGGTATTATTCTATACGTGTTAATTGGTTGGTATAGCAAACCAGAGATAGTTCAGTTTGTTATCCAATATGTTTATACTGGAGCATTGTTATATTTATTCTTCAAAAAAAAGTAGGTCCGAGGACCTACTTTTTTTATAGTTCATTTTGCCAAATAGTGTATTGATTTTTACCATTTTCTTTAGATTGATACATCTTAATATCTGCTTTTCTAATTAAATCAGTTGCATTATCTCCCATTTTCCATAATACTACTCCAGCGCTGAATGTAACTTTTATTCCTGTATCATTTGCAATATTAGTAATATACTCATTAATTCGTTCAAACAAATTAGCAACATCTTTTTTAGAGAAATTAGGAATTGCTAAAACAAATTCATCTCCACCATAACGACCAACTAATTGATCTTGAAATCCTAACTTGTCAAATGCTGATGTTATTTGTGTTAAAATTTCGTCACCTTTCATATGCCCATAAGTATCATTAATTTGCTTAAAATTATCAATATCAAATAATATAACACATAAATTTTTATAATCAGAACCAATTTTTAAGATCGTTTCTTCGATTCTTTGGAATGTCAAAGAGTGATTATATACACCCGTTAAACTATCTCGTTGTGATAATGATATTAGTTCTTTCTCTTTTGTCTCAAATAGTTTATATACATTCATATAAGGATTATTCACAGTTTGTCGAATAAAAACAATATATAACCCAGCATACGATGCAAATCTAAACATCATTGCTGTGATTTGGAAGATATCACCAACATCAATAAAGTATATATGTAATATTTGCGCAACTGCTTTAAGGATTAAAACCAATATCAATAAATCTTTTTGATTTTTCTCTAAGTTGCTACGATATATAAGGAAAATTGAAACAATAAACAACAAAGATGTTATGTAATTTGCTATTATTTCAAGAGTCGTTTGTCCAATACCTACTATATAATGAGGACCTAACATCTCAAAATGAATAAGTAATACTGCTCCTATAAATACTGATGCACCAATTATATTACTAAGTTTATAGTTTAGTTTCTCTGGTTTGTTTATAAATAGAAATACTATTACTAGCGAAATCGCCTCATACATTCTTGCCGAGGCAAAATATTGATAACTATGGTTTAGATTCTCTCCAAATACACCTACTCCAGTAAACGTTAGCAAATGCATAAGTTCAAAACTAGTAACATATAAATAAGATACTGCTAAAACTAGATAGATTGATTTAGATGAAAATACACGAGAATTTATCGCAATAATAAACATCATTAATCCAATAAATATTGAGAAAAAGTCAGTTAGAAAATGAAAAGTCTCATAATCTAAGAAACTTATAACAATTAAAAATATAGATGATACAATAAAAAATATAAATGGTCTTTTTGTTTTTTCGTTCATATAAACACCTCATTAAAAAAACTATGCATATTTGCATAGTTTATTTTTATAATAGCGTAATAAATTATGCAGACTGGCAAGCATCAAGTGGAAGCCCCATATCTTTGCGTCCCATCCTTTCGGAGTGGTTTGCCTTTGATTTTATTTGTTGTAAGTATATTATACCTAAATCATTAGACATTTGCAAGTTTAGATAAATTAAAAAAAGCCCTAAATTGGGCTTTTTATAGTTTACCTGCTTTTGCATCTTTAATATTTTTCTTTAGTTCTCTTTCAGCTTTTGCGAAGTCAACATTACGGCGTTTATTTTCTGCGATTCTTTCTTCACGAACAGTATTTAAATGATCAAGTGCACTATCCTTACTTAAACCAACGTGTGCTTCTTGAGCAATAACGTTGATTATATTATTAGAGTGTTCTACAACACCGTTAATAATTACTGTGAATAATTCTTTTTCATCTTTTACCATCTTTACATAACCAATATCGATACTACTAATAATTGGGATATGATCTTTCATGATGGCAAACTCACCATTCATTTTTGAAGAAACTACAACATACTCAATATCTTCGTTATATAACTCACCATGGGGAGTTACAACACTTATTCTCATAAAATCACCTTATTTCATTGATTCTGCTTTTTTAAGAACTTCTTCGATACTTCCAACTAAACGGAAAGCATCTTCTGGTAAATGATCGTATTTACCTTCTAATATCTCTTTAAATCCTTTAATTGTATCTTCAACTGGAACATAAGAACCTTTTTGTCCTGTGAACTGTTCAGCAACGTGGAAGTTTTGACTTAAAAATAGTCTAATACGTCGTGCTCTATGTACTACTAATTTATCATCTTCGCTTAACTCATCCATACCTAAGATGGCAATGATATCCAATAATTCATTGTATCTTTGGATAGTTCTTTGAACTTCACGTGCGACATCATAATGTTCATTCCCAACAATTTCAGGAGCCAAAGCTCTTGAAGTTGAAGCAAGGGGGTCTACGGCTGGGTAGATACCTTCTTCTGATATTTTACGTGAAAGGTTTGTCGTTGCATCAAGATGGGTAAATGTAGTTGCAGGAGCAGGATCTGTATAGTCATCTGCTGGTACATATACTGCTTGGATTGATGTAATTGAACCTTCTTTAGTTGATGTAATTCTTTCTTGAAGTTTACCCATTTCAGTAGCTAATGTAGGTTGGTACCCAACGGCACTAGGCATACGACCTAATAACGCAGACACTTCACTACCTGCTTGTGTGAAACGGAATATATTATCGATAAAGAATAAAACGTCTTGTTTTTCTTCATCACGGAAATGTTCAGCCATTGTTAAACCAGTTAGCCCAACACGCATACGTGCACCAGGTGGTTCATTCATTTGTCCAAACACCATTGCTGTTTTTTTAATTACACCAGACTCAGTCATTTCAAAGTAAAGGTCATTACCTTCACGTGTTCTTTCACCAACACCAGCGAATACTGAAATACCACCATGTTCTTGAGCGATATTATTAATTAACTCCTGGATTAATACGGTTTTACCTACACCGGCTCCACCAAATAAACCAATTTTACCACCTTTAATATAAGGTGCTAGTAAGTCTACCACTTTGATCCCTGTTTCTAAGATTTCTACTTCACTACTTAACTCATCAAGTTTAGGAGCTGGACGATGGATTGGGCTACGTTTGATTTTATCACCAACAGGAGCTCCTCCATCAATTTCTTCACCTAATACATTGAAGATACGACCTAGTGTAACGTTTCCTACAGGAACACTGATTGGAGCACCTGTATCAATTGCAGGCATTCCTCTTACAACACCATCCGTACTATCCATTGCGATTGTACGAACAACATTGTTTCCTAAGTGTAACGATACTTCTAGTGTTAAGTCTATACCTACACCATTATTATCTTTAGGATCGACATTTATTGTAAGGGCATGATTTATTTCTGGTAATTGATCTTCGAACTTAACATCAATTACAGCACCCATTACTTGAACGATTTTACCTTTGTTCATAATTTCCTCCTCTAGCTAACTGCATTGGCTCCACCAATGATATCAGTTAACTCATTTGTAATTGCAGCTTGTCGAGCACGGTTATAGTGAAGTTGTAATGTTCCAATAAGCTCTTCAGCATTATCGGTAGCACTCTTCATTGCTGTCATTCTTGAAGCATGTTCACTTGCTTTTGCATCAAGAATTATACCGTATAATGTGTTTTCAACATACATCGGTAATAAATGATTAATAATTGCTTTAGGACTAGGTTCATAATTATATATTAACTTCGTCTCTTCTTTTTCTTCTTTAATTGCACCATTAACAATTGGCAATAATTGTAAAACATCAATTTCTTGTGTAATCGTATTAACAAAATGATTATAAAAGACTTTGATTTTATCAATATTACCTTTTAGATAGGATGCTATGAAACTTTCCGTAACTTTTTTAAAGTCAATAAATTGAACATCATCACGTACATTTATTGAATCATTAATCAATAAATTGTATTTGTTTCTTTTAACGAAGCTCATTGCCTTATGGCCAATTGCCGCGACAACAAATTCATCATTAGATTGATGATTTTCTTTAACATAAGCTTGGAAGGCTTTAAATACACTTGAATTATAAGGTCCCGCTAATCCACGGTCTGATGAAACAATGATATAACA
>CBFCWG010000024.1:0-17841 GCA_965601565.1 uncultured bacterium
TACTACATTATTCTCTGAAAGGGAGGGGAATGTGTCCCACTTTTTCGTGGCAGTGCATAGTTTGTCAAATTATTTTGGCGCCCAATCTATTTGGATACTTCCTCCACTACATCCAATACCTCAAAATTCAAGATAGAATCAAAACCAAAATGACTTAATACAGCCATCGAACGAAGGCACACATCACACAGTGTGTAAAAAATGCAAAAAAAAAGTTAACCTTTAAAGGCTAACCTGTGCTTTTTAATGGCATTCCGGGAGGGATTCGAACCCCCGACCGACGGCTTAGAAGGAATATCGTCGGTATGAATGAACAACAATATAACTCTAAAATTTCTATTAAAAGGTTTTGAGACTAAATTGAATATTCCTACAATAATCCTTCTTTATCAAAAACCAAACCAACTTCATTGTCGTTATCAACTCTATTGCTAACTGGTTTTTTTAATCTCCAAACAGCTGGTCTAGATTTTCTAAACAACTTCTTCAGTGGTATATGTTCCACATAATAGTATTCCTCATCTTGTAGTTCCATTATTTTATAATATACATCTTTATCTAAGATGTTTTCTATATAAAAGAATCCATTAATATCAATATCAAAGAACAGATGATTTGTTTTTATAATTTCTACACAAAAATCTTTGTGAAATTCAAATATGATACTATCATCAGTTGTTTGCATCTCATTAGTAAATGAATCTTTTATTCTATCTCTCAATGAGTGTATTGTATCAAATCCAGAAACAAATTCTATCCCAACACACGATATAATCTCAATTTTATCACAAATCAATTGAATATCTGTCGCCTCAGAGTGAGTCCCTGATAAATCAACATGGAATTTGCTGTTTTCTTTCTTAAACTTTAGACTATAAATATAAGTATCAACATCAATATTATATTTTAGATTGGTGTAATTACTAAACTTAATTTTAGTAAAAACATCATGAAACCCCAATTTTTCAAGAGGGTTTAATATGTTGTATTCAGTTTTAATAGTTAAGAATATTTCTTGCTCTTTTTTCTCCAAAGCATGTACCATATCATCGTGAAATGTAGGAAAATATCCAAACAGATTAAAGACTTTTTCATATCCAATAATTTCTTTAATAATATCTTTCATGAACTCATCTCCTTCTATATCATTATATCACAAAAATTACAATTCTGAATAATGGATCGATACAACATCGGGCTAAGTAAATTAAAATAGTTAAGCCATAAATGGCTTAACTATTTAGTTTTTCAATGGCATTCCGGGAGGGATTCGAACCCCCGACCGACGGCTTAGAAGGTTTCTTCCTCTACCAGCAATAGCTTTCTCAATATCACATCTAGATCATCAAAACTTCTCACTACTTCTAGGTTTGCAATATTATTAGTGTAGGTTGAATCATTTATTTTCCCATCTTGTATGTAATCAGATATTTGTACAAGTTGAAGATGTAGTTTATCTAACTTTGATAGGATTTCTACTTCCTTCAATTGTTTGGTTGTTGCATTGTATGTTACCATGTCATCTATCAAGGCATAATATATTGATTCTAGAAAAAATTTCCAGATAATATAGTTACCCCAATATGGATTGTCAACCATATCCTTCATAATCTCATTTCTATTATTTTTGATTGCATTAAGTATTATTCTTATCGAAAACGATACATAGACAAAACGAATGAATCTTAATTTTTTAACTCTATTGCAGGCTACAGCTAACTGTCCATTTTCAATATAGTTTCTTGTGTTTTTAAGATATTGTACTATCAAGTAGGATAGTACCCCAAAACCGAACAATAATGGTAAATATACTAGAATGTAATTGTCTATCAAATCAGAGAAAACCATTTGGTATACGATAAACAAAAAAATAAATAAACCAAGACCAATCAATTTAAGTATACTCAAAACTCCTTTTTTCATAACATCATCTCCTTCCTTGATATTATATCATAAACTAAGGTGCTGTAGACCGTTACGATAGAAAAATAAAAAATAGCTAAGCCTTAAAAGGCTTAACCATTTAGTTTTTAACTGGTATTTTGGGAGGGATTCAAAACCCCGATCGACGGCTTAGAAGGTCTTTTTATACTGATATAACATATTCTAATACAGATTTCACCTTATCCAAAGACATTTTATTGTACTTTCTATTTTTTAGAAAATCATTAGTATTTCCATGATTTAGCTTTAAATCAGTGTATATTCTATAATTACTTATATTCTTCTCTTGTTGAACTTGATGAATTCTTTGATGATACATTTTCTTAAGTTGTTCATTCTTATTCAGATATAGATTCTTGTATGATGTATACAGCTGTTTCAACTCATCAAAATCATCTAAAAGAGCAACATCTTCTTTCAGTGTCTTAAAAGATAATTCTTTATATTTTTCTTCATACGCTTTGTACATGTTATAAAGTGTTGGCAATGCATTTTTTTTCTTAGTTAATGTCGCTACCACATCACTATTGAAAAAAACGTAAAATGTAAATACATTAAGCAATCTCTTATTCTTTTTAGCATATTGTTCATTTTTAAACAAACTTAAAGAGTACTCCGGATTCATATCCTTAGCATAGTCTGACAAAAAACTTTTAAATGTTTTTGTTTTCATTTCTATCACTCCTTAAAAAATGCTTTATATAAAGAAACCATTTCGAAATATCTTCTTTCTGTGACTGCTGATTCTCTAGCTTCTAATATAACTTCATCCAACAATCTTGGATTAAACCTACCACTATTTTTAATCTCATTTAAATCATCGATGTCTTTTCCTCGATATGCATACAATTTCGACACAATCAAATCTTCAATTGAAGGTATATAGTAGTTTATGCTTTTCGTTTTTAAATCAACTACTTCAATTCGATCTTCATAATTGTATGGAAAGCAATCTAATACTGCCTTAACTCTTGTGTTAAAATCATACACTGAGAAAATTTCTTCGACTTCACTAGAGACTTCTAAAACATCAACATCTAATGTAGCACGACTTATTATTTTCTTTAAAAGTAATGCTCCTCCACCAACTATCACACACTCGAATGTCATATTAGGGTATAATTCAGATACAGTATTATCTAGTTCTATCATTCTTCTTTCTAGTTCTAATCTATTCACAGAATCACTCATTTCATTTTAATTAATACTATTAATTTAAATATATTTTATCATCAATTTAGACATTTGTCAATAAAACATGCCCTTCAAGACAATGTACTAGGTAAAAAAAATAGTTAAACCTTAAATGGTTTAACTATTTAGTTTTTAACTGGCATTCCGGGAGAGATTCGAACCCCCAAACGACGACTTAGAAGGTTTCAGTTTTAGTTACTTACTATCTTTCTCTCTTCCAGAAAGCATGTATTTCCATCCTTTAGTCTTAACACCGTGTGCAAAATTCCATACAAACATGATTACAAAACTTGGCAAGACAATGAGTTCAACAGTTCTCATTAATCTCCATACATCATAAGATACTTCAGTGAAGTTCCCATGACTTGATAAATAATATGCTCCATAAATATAATTCTCATATCTACTCATAGCATCTTCTGAAGACGTAGCACTACCACCATATTTCATATTTAATGCAAAGAACCCAAGAAATATTAGCATCGCTATTGCTGTGAAAATAACTCTTACTCTATCAATACTCTTATCATCTTTAAATGATTCAGAATCCAACTCTTTAGACTTGTAGTAAAAAATCATTGACACTACAGACATTACAGATACCAATAATGCAAAAACTAGATTTTGGACATATGGGTATAAACCATATACATACCAACTTACAATAACAAAAACTAAAATTGCAAATAAACCAATTGATTTTCTACTCATGATTTAACCATCTCCTTCTATGCAATTATACCACAAATCAGAAAACCTATAGGCCGTTACTCTATGAAAATAAAAAATAGCCAAACCTTATATGGCTTAACTATTTAGTTTTTAACTGGCATTCCGGGAGGGATTCGAACCCCCGACCGACGGCTTAGAAGGCCGTTGCTCTATCCTGCTGAGCTACCGAAACATTTCAGCGTTATTTATTATAATATAACGCCGTCGGTTTGTAAAGCGAAAACCGCATATTTTTTTAAATAATTGATAATATTTTACTTATTCTTGAAATAGTCACTAATAAGTAACTTTTTCTGTATTTCTAATGCATTAATTTTATCTTCTAATGCAGCCTCTAACATTGCTTGATTAAGTGGATTTCCTACATAAGTTTTATCTAGATATAAGAAGTTTTCACCATCAGATATAGTCAAATCACTAAAGATGATGTAGTTTTCTTCCATACTTAGTAAATCTTTCCCCATAAAATAATCAAAGTTACCATTACTATTTAATAGATTTAAGATAGTAGGTGTAATATCTATTGTACTTCCTGGAGTGTGGATAACTTGTCCTGTCATGTCTGTTGCATAAATGATTAAATCTTGTCTCATAACTTCATGGAAGTCATCATCAACACCAATATATTCGGTATAAGTATCATAATTCATCATATAAGGATAATGATCTGGATAAATAACAAATAAAGTATTATCTAATTGTCCTCGATCTTCAAGTTCATCCATTAATAAACCTAATAAATTATCAAACTCAATTAATTTTAACATGTAGTTTCTTATTTCTGGTTCGATTTCAGTATCTGGATAAGCCGCTTCCATCTGATCAGAGTGTTTCTCAAATTCCTCTTGGTTATAAGCTCCGTGCATTGAATAAGTTAACATATTAATATACCACGGTTCATTAAAATCAACATACTCATCTAAAAAATACATCATCTCTGTATCAAAACGATCATAAAAATCATCATAACCATCTTCAAATAAATCCTCTTGGAACTTCACAGTATCAAATCCATAACTAGGGACCATTACCTCACGGTTATAAAACCATTCATAACCACTATGGAAATAATATGTTTCATAACCTAATTCTTTCAATTGATTAGGCAACGCATAAGGTATTAAATTCTCGCTATAAGCGTCACAAACATTATTACTCCAGTCATTCGTCGTAATAGAACCAAGCCCTGTTAAACTCATATATTCGCTATTACAAGTGGCACCTTGTTGGTAAACAGTTGTAAAGTAGTTATCAAATGATAATCCATTGGACTTCATTTGATATAAATTAGGTGTTAATGTTTCATCAATAAATCTTGTTTCCAATGTTTCACCTAAAATACTAATTACATTATATCCTTCATAAGTATCTGAATAATCATTTACTTGATGAGTATCTTGAACATTAAAGAACTCTTCTACTTCTTCAATATATTCTTCCATATCAGGATCATTTCTAAACCTAGTTATATCAAGCAAATGATAATTGTAATAACCATACTTCTCACTATATAAAACACGATCATGCATACTTTCAAATAAATAAGCATCACTACGATAATAATCAATTTTAGTTTCAAACTGTAAGTTACCCCAAACTAAGAATAAAACAACCTGTACTAAGAAAATACCCGATAATATAGCAAAATCCCTTAAGATGAATACATCCTTCTTCTTATTTGATATAATTAAGTAAATTACACCAAGTAATAAAGGAGTAATCAAATATGCTACTAAAGGAATTTTAATATCATATTCCAAAGTATTTCCTTCTTGTAGCCATTTTAAACCTGCCAATGAACTACGAGAACTAATTACTCCAAAATAATCAAAATATACACTATCACCAACTACTAATACTGTTCCAACAACGATAACCATTATATAGAAAACCTTTTGGGAAGTAACACCACGCATAAAGAATCCAATGATTCCAACCCAAAACATTAATAATACAACATCAAAAAACATTCCGATATTGAATGCTCCAATTCCAATTGTAATATTTAACACAACACGTAGTAACATTAGATATCCAATCACATATAAATAACTTTTGTAGTTTCTGTTTTTCATCATCTTCACTCCGTAACTACATTATTATAACATATATACAATAATAAGAAATGAAAATTTAGTGAGTTTTTTCATTCAACCACCAGTTGCTTGAATGATAGATATTGCCTTGATAGAATTAAGGTGTAAAGGAGGTAAAAGATGCTTAACCTAAGTTTGATCGGAAAGCGAATTTCCGAAAAAAGAAAAGAATTAAAAATGACTCAAAACGAACTCGCAGAAGCTTTATTCGTTACCCATCAAGCAGTAAGTAAATGGGAAAACGGAAAAAGCCTTCCGACAATTGATATTCTCTACGAACTAACAAAACTGTTTAAAATATCAATTGATTACTTGCTTGATGAAACCGATATATCTTCTTCAGATTACGAATCACAATTTATCAACTATTCTCGTGAAGTAGTAATCAACAATTTTCTCGCAAAAGAAAATTGGCATGAAGATATTCAAGAAATCTTTTATCTATTAAACAAAAAAGAAAGATTCAAAATCATCAATTTCGTATTCGCTAAACAAGAATGTATTGAGATAACATCAATGTGGCCGTATTTTAATCCAAATGAACGCATTTATGTATTAGGTAACGTTCTTTCAGGAAAATGCGATTACAATCTGAATCACATTTATCACCAACTATCTCATCAAGAACGAGCTATCGTTCAAAAACACACTAATGATGGTACATACAATTATAAGCTCCGACATTATATAAGGAGTTGAAGAAATTGAAAAAAAACAAATATTTCACAAAAATGGACTGTAAAGATAACAGATGTCCAAACACTGATTTATACTTTGGTGTAAACAGTTTTACATTATTAAACAGTAAAAAAATCAAATAGGAGGAAAAACATGAAATTAATTACATTATTACCATTTATGGATAGTGAAGATCTCAAAGAATTAGCCGATAAAATTTTAAAGAAAGAAGTTAAAGGAGTACCAATTGTAACCTTGTACCCATTCTTAGATAGTGAAGAGTTAGATGAAATAATCGATAAATTAGTAAAAGAAAAAGGTAACAAAGCGCTATATAGCGCATTACCATTTATGTCAAAAAAACGATTAGATAAATTATATGAAGATGTAAAAGCAGGAAACCTACCAGGATTTAAAGAAAGCACACTTTTACCTTTCTTAGGAAAAGACAAAATAAAAGATTTATTCAATGATCTCGTTGAAAAAGCTCAGACTGAAGGATTAGAAGATGCCGGAGACGAAAATCTAGCTGATACTATCAGTGACGCAATAAGCGATGCGTTTGATGAGTAAAAGAAAAAAGTGGAAATTTCCACTTTTTTTATTTTATAAAAATATACCAAAAATTAAATTAACAGCCAAAGCAACAACATAAGCTACTATGAACGGATAAACAATACTAAACAATGTCCACTTTGTACTACCTGTTTCACTTCTAATCGTAGCTACAGTTGAAATACACGGAATGTATAAACTAGCAAATACAACATAAGTTAAAGCCCCTATTGTACTAAATGAAGCTGCAATACCACTAGTACCACCATATAATACAACTAGACTACTAACTACTACTTCCTTAGCTAAGAAACCACTAATTAAACTACTTGTAGCTTGCCATGTTCCAAAACTTAATGGTGCAAATACAGGTGCGATGAATCCTGCAATAATACTTAAGAAACTATCTTCAGGTGTAATATCAATCCCACTAGGTCCTATATTACTTAGTAACCATAATACGACACTACCAACTAAGATAAAAGTACCTGCTTTTTTAATAAATCTTCTAGCTTTTTCTAAAGCTTGATAAGTAATTGTTCTAAGTTGTGGCATACGATAAGGTGGAACCTCTAATATAAAGTTACTTCCACTACCCTTAAAATATGATAAACTAAATATTTTAGCACTTAATAACATTACAACAATCCCTAATATATAAATACCCATCATTACCAAAGCTCGATAACTATCAAAGAATAAATTAATAAAGATAACATATATCGGTAATCTTGCACTACAAGAAACAAAAGGAATCGTAAGAATCGTTAGGATTCTTTCTTTTTTATCACTAATTGTTCTAGTTGCCATAATTGCTGGTACTGTACATCCAAATCCACTAATAATCGGTACAATACTTTTACCATTAAAACCAAAACGACTTAAAAATCTGTCCATAACAATCGCAACACGCGCCATATATCCTGTACCTTCTAAAATCGCTAATAAGAAGAACAGTACAACAATCTGTGGTAAGAAGACTAATACTCCTCCAACCCCAGCCAATAAACCATCTACTAATAGACCATGGGCAAACCCACTAACACCAATAAAATCTAAAAACTGTGATGAGTAATTTATTAAAAACTCATTCCATAAGTATTCAAATATACCGGTTAAATAATTACCAATACCTAAAAACTGTCCAAAACTTAACTGATAAACAGCAAGCATGATTAAAATAAAGATAGGAATACCCCAAGCTTGATGTGTTAACACACGATCAATCTTCTGGTTAAAGTACTTAGAATGTTCTTTTTCTTCAACCTTTATTAAACATTGATCAACAACACCACTAATAAACTCACGTCTTGTATTAAATATTGCCCCCTTTAAACTTAAGGCAATATCTTGTTCAATAATCTTTGATTCTACTTCTTCAACAACATTTCTAATCTTTTCTTCTTTACTAAGATTTAGAAACTTAAAAATCCCTTCATTACCTTCTAAAATCTGCAATGCTAACCATTTTTTCTTAACTTGAATAGTATCATATCTTAATAAGTCATGAATTCTTTGTAAACCCCACTTAATTGGTTGAGGGTAATCTAATTCAATTCCCTTAAATGCTCTTAAGTTTTTTAGTTCATCAATTACAGCATCAATTTCTTCAGAATTACGTTCTTTGGCACTAATGCTAATTGCATTAGCACTTAGCAATTTAGTTAATTTTTCCGTATCAATAACATAACCATTACTTTTTAAAGCATCTCGTAAATTTAAAACCAATAAACTAGGAACTCCTAATTCCAGTAGTTGTACAGTTAAATGTAAATTCCTTTTTAAATGAGTTGAATCAATGATATTGATAATCCCATTATAGTTCTCATTTAATAATGTATATGTTACTACACCTTCATCTTCACCTGCAGGCGCAACATTATATGTTCCTGGTAAATCAACTAAATCCATACCTTCATTATGTCTGATATTAATCGGACCATGATGATGGTGATGATGTCTTCCTTTTGTATGTTTTATGTGATGAACCCTTTTTTCTACTGTTACACCACTATAATTTCCTACATGAACATGTGATTGTGTCATTGAATTGAAAAAGGTGCTTTTTCCGGTGTTGGGATTACCTGCTAGTAAATAAATCATTGTTTCACCTCTATTTTTAAAGCATCTTCTCTTCTAATACAGATTTCAATATCGTCAACCTCTATTAAATACAAGCGACCCATCGCTAATGTATTTAATAGAGTAACTTCTGCACTTTCATAGATACCAACGTCCATCAAACGTTCTGTATATTTTTTATCTAATTTTCTTAAGGAAATAACACTTGCCTTGTCATTTCTTTTAAGTTCAGTAATATTCATAATTATCACTCCTAGTATGGATTATAAGATAGGGTTTTGCATTTATCAACTAATTTCATAATAATTATAAATAGAGTTATAAATAATTTTTACAAATAATACTACAAATAAAAAAGAAGACTAATTTCTAGTCTTCCCTAAAGTACTTATAAAACATTTACCATCTTTTTTACACGTATCTTTTTCATAATGATTACATACTCCTTCAACAACTAATTGAAGTTTATTAATTTTAAATTCACTGAAGATAGGATTTTTCTTAATATCCTCAAAAATACTACTATTATTAATTTCAATAATATTATTATTCACTTTACATGTTACATGTATATGTGAATCTGCAGTATGGCTTTTTTCATCAATAGTTAAATCATAATGTTTTTTACCATTAATGAAAATTTGTGTTACGATTTTATTCTCAAGTAAAAAATCAATGTTATTATAGACAGTTCCTAAGTTATTAAATCCACGATTTTTTAATTCTGTGTAGATTTCTTGAATTGTTAAGTGTTTGTCTTCTAATACATCAATAATTGCTCTTCTTTGTTTTGTTATACGGACATTTTTTTTTCTCAGATCCGCAAATATCTTTTCTCTATCATCCATAATTATCACCTACTTTATATTAACATTTTTATAAATAAAAGAAAAACAAAATACACTAGAAATATAAGAAGTACTATATTTTTTAATGATTTTTGCCTTTCAAATTGTTCATATTTTATAAATAAGGTTACTTATACTTATTGATTAATTTCTCTTCAACATACTTTGGTACAAACGAACTCAAATCACCTTTGAACTGAGCAATCTCTTTTACAGTTGTACTTGATAAAAACGAATACTTATTATCTGTCATAAAGAAAATACTATCAATTCCTTTTTCTAAGACTCTGTTTGCATGAGTCATTTGGAACTCATACTCAAAGTCTGTAACTGCTCGTAAACCACGAATAATATGTGTTGCACCTAATTTTTTAGTTTGCTTAACTGTTAAATCATTACTTGTATATATATCAATTTTATCAATACAGTCTTTCATTACTTCTCTAACCATATCAACACGTTCTTCTGGTGTAAAGAAACTCTCTTTTGTTACATTGACACTAACCAAGATAATTAAACGATCAAATACTTTTAAAGCTCTTCTAGCAATATCTATATGTCCATTAGTAATTGGATCAAAACTACCTGGATAAACTGCAATTTTCATTTATAAACCCCATTTCATATATGATACATTAGTAACACCCATTGTTTTTTTCTTATATTCTATTATACCATTGTTTTCTGTTTTTAAGGAATTGTTTTTACCGTAAAGAGCAACAATAATTCCTTTCTTATTAAGTAATTTTTTACGGGAAATCAAAGTAATGATATCATCAATCACATCCATTTTATATGGTGGATCTAATAAAATAACATCAAAAGAGTGATATGTTTTAGACAAATAACTATCAAAATCACCAAAATATATTTCCGAATCTTCTTCAATATGAAGTTTCTTTATATTTGATTTAATTGCATCAATTGCCTGTCTATTACTATCAACAAAAACACATGATTTACTACCTCTGCTTAATGCTTCGATTCCTAAACTTCCACTTCCGGAAAATAAGTCTAATACACTAGCTTCAAATAAATCATTCTGAATACTATTAAAAATTGATTCTTTTACTCTGTCTCTAGTTTCTCTTGTTGAATCACTATTTACTTCATCAAGAATTCTAGAACGGTATTTTCCTGCGATAACTCTCATAAACCCACCTCTAAGAGAAAAGGCCTATTTTAGGCCTTTTTATTATTCAAAAGTAATTTTATTTACTGTTTCTTGGTCTAATTTTTTAACCATCAAAGTTACTAGTTTAACCATAGCTTCATAATCATCTTTATGAACTATAGATGTATGTGAATGTAAATATCTAACCGGTAAACATAAGGCAATACTAGGTGCACCATCTAATGCCATATGCATAGCTCCACCATCTGTTCCACCACGTTCTAAATAAGTTAGTTGGTATGGAATTTCGTTTTCTTCACATAATGCAACAGTGAAGTCACGTAATCCTTTATGTCCAACCATACTACCATCTTTAAACATGATTCCTACACCCTTACCTAAAACTGTATTTTTACTTCCACCAGGGAAATCATAAGCAATTGTAGTATCTAAAGCAATACCAATATCTGGGTTAATTTTGTGAGCACTTGTAGTAGCTCCGCGTAAACCAACTTCTTCCATTACAGTACCAACACCATAATAGTTATTTTCATGGCTTTCACTTTGTAAATTTTCTAATACTTCAATAGTAGCAGCACAACCAACACGGTTATCCCAAGCTTTACCTAATAAATATTTAGGATTCGCTAACTCTTTATACTCAATATAAGGAGTAATCATGTCTCCAGGTTTAATTCCCAATTTCTCTGCTTCTTCTTTATTTTCAACACCGATATCTAAAAACATTGTTTTCATATCAACTGGTTTAGCTCTTTCTTCAGGTGTTAAAATATGTGGTGCTTTAGCTCCAATAACTCCACGAACTAACTTTCCAGTGCTAGTAGTAATATCAAGTTGTTGCGCTAACATAACTTGTCCCCACCATCCACCAGCTGGTGTAAATTTGATATATCCTTCATCAGTAATTGTAGTTACTAAGAATCCAACTTCATCCATATGTCCAGCAACCATGATTTTAGGTCCATTTTCATTTCCTACTTTTAAACCAATAACGCTACCTAAACCATCATAACTTACCTCGGCAAGATTCTTCATTCTTTCAGTCATATATTTACGAACTTCTCTTTCATTACCAGGAACTCCGTTTAACATTGACATATCTTTAAGTATATTTCCCATGTTTTCCTCCATATATATAAGTTTCATTAAAATTCAAAATTATTATAACATATAATTTATACTTTAAATACCTTTTTCTTCATTCAATTATTTGCCTATTTTTTATCAAAAAATCGCAACTTATTTTTATTATCTAATATATGTATTGCCTTGAAGTGTTTCTCTAATCCCATAAATGCATCCTGATGTATCTGTCTAGACGTATTTCTGGATATCTCATTCAAAAATTTATTTGAATTTATTAAAGCAACATCAACAATTGCAGTTTTATCTTTAGTTCTAATAATAAAAGTATTCATCAAACTACCAAATCTTATGCTTTCAATATCTTTATACTTAATATTAACTTTCCTCATCTTAATGAAATAGTTACTAGTAAAACCATCTTCTTCTAAAATCACATAATCAAATATAAATGCCAAAATAAAGTACAATATCAGAAACAGCAAACATCCAATAACAAAATATAACATTAACCAATGAACAGTACTTACATAATCAACAAAGTACAAAATAATCACGATAAACATCATATATAAAATCAACAAATTGATACTAATCAACTTTTCTTTATGTTTTTTCCCCATTTCTATTACTCTATCATCATATTCAGCAATCGCATGATTAGTTGCTAACACAGCCACTATGTATCCAATGACAATCAAAATCCCCCAAAAAGATCCAAATAGAACTTCTTCTGGGACAAAATAGTATAAAATCATCATCATCATTGTGAATACAACTGATAAAATTTTATTTCTTGTGATAACCATAAAATCACTCCTATCATATTTATATTATATAGTACAATCTCTATATAACAAAAAAAGAAGCAATTAAGCTTCTTAATTATCCTTCAATTTTTTTAACTTGATTTGCGATAAACATATCAAGTACTCTTATAAAGTTTGAAGAGTCTTCATCGTTAATACCATTTACTAAATCATGAATACAAGCTTCTTCAATAATACTAACTTCTTTACATAATTGATCGCTACCTTCAGATGTATAAATGTTACGAACACGGCCATCTTTATCATTTTTAACACGGTAAATATAATTATCTCTTTCTAAACGAGAAATAACTCCAGATAATGTTGCTTTATCAGTATCCATCTGCATTAAAATTTCTTTGGCTGTAATTCCAGGTTCTGCATCAACTACTCGTAAAACCATTAATTGTGCATACGTTATGTTTAGTCTCTCTAAGTGTTTTGACATTAATCGTTTATACAACATACTACTTTTATTTAGCTTATAGCACATTTCTTTAACCATAAAATGATCCTCCTATTAGTTTAGATTACAAATTAATTATACTTGATTTTTCTTATTTGTAAATACTCAAATAAAAAAAAGTATATAAAACTAACTATTTTTTATTAAATGATATAATCAAAACTGAGGTGATTGAAAAATGGTACAAGTTCAAGATGGATTAAAACATATATTTCCAAAGGAATTTATTAAAATTTTTGGAAAAGAAAAAATCAACTTAATTGATATTAGAGAACCCTATGAATTAAAAGAACTACCAATAAAACATGCAATTAATATTCCTCTTGGAATATTAATTAATCAATTTACTAGTTTATTGTCAATAAAAGAAACTTATTATATCATATGTCATCATGGTCAACGGAGTTACCTGGTTACTGAACTGCTTACCAATAAGGGATATGACGTTATTAATGTAGTTGGAGGTATTGATTTAGTCAATCGCTTTGATACTGTTAATAACTAACTATAGTCTACCGATTAGACCTATCAAAAATAAAAAAAGGAATCCTAGATTCCTTTTTAATTTACGTGATCTTGTAATGGTTCTTCTACTTCAGGTTCGATTTCTGGTGTAACCGGAATTTCTTTTTCAACTGCAGGTTCTGCAACTTCATCCGAAGCAGGCATATAAAGTTGTTTTTGATATCTATAACTACGATATCCTTTATATCCTGTATATGATAAATAGCCACCGACAACTACACTAAAAGCTAAAATAATATGAATCAGTATTGCTGCTGTAAAGTTTCCACTAAAGAAAACATAACTACCAACAACTAATGCTGCAACATGGAAAAAGTATAAAGGTAGATCACTTTTTTCCTTGTATTCAGAAACACCAAAGAAATGTACTGCTCCTCTAAGCATTAAATAAACACCAATTAGATAACCAAATAAAGCTCCAAACTGTAAATCAGTCCACACTTCTACAATAATTAACGTTAATCCTAAAGCAACATCTACTGTAATTTCAATGATATTGATTGTTTTAATTAAATCATTTTTTTGTGATTTTACAAATGGCACTAAACGTACACAGGCAGTAATAACAATTAAAGCTCCAATAAATGGAACAACAATTCCTTCACCATCGCCAAATTCTAAAAATAATGCTAACCCTACTAATAATGCTGCACCTATCAACATTAATAACCATGAATATTGTTTAATAGCTTTCATAATTTTCCTCCTATACTTCTTGATATTCTATTTGCTTAACTTGATAACTTTTAATAAACTGTGTCAATCTAAACATTAAATAAAATGCACTAACCCCTGCAATTTCAACAGGTAATAAGTATAATGGTATTCCCCCAAATTTAGCAATAACTGGAAACTTATCTATTTTAGCAGGATCTAAGAATAAAAACATAAAATCACTGTTTGTAAAATAGTTAAAGATTGCCATAAATGTTGCTATAGCTTGTAAAATTAAGAATCCTTTAATGGTTTCTTTCTTTGATGGGAAATAGTCGTGTACAAACATAAAATATAACGGTGTAATTATCAATAATATATGTGCAATATAATACTGATAATAACGATAATAGTGGCTGTCATAGCCAATTACAGGTACGAATATACTAATCATACCCCCAATAACACCAGTATATAGTACAAATGCCTGAATAGTTCTGTTTTTAGTAAACAACAATAATATAGCTAAAAACATACTTATACTACATAACTGAAATGGCAATAGGATTGTATCAAATCCATACAAACTAAATCGTAATAGATAATGACTTGAATATACAACAGCTAAAGCAACACCAATTATATATCTAAATCTTTTATCTCTATTTTCATTGTATTTAAATTTATCCTTATATATATATAGTAAAATAATAAGTCCAAATAAAACAAAAATCGGTAAATAGTACTCCGCTTTATTTAAGTCCATAAAATTTCCTGTTCTATAAGGACTCGTGTAAGTAAAGAAACTTGTCATAGTATCACATCCTATTATATTTTACCACTTTATTAGTGAAATTAAAAATGAGTATATAAAAATCCTAGAATATTGGAAATCACCCAGTGCAGAACCTCTGTTCTACTAGAGCGGCAACCTCTTACTACACCGTTAGGGTTCCTTATGATTCAAGGCATCCACACAGGAATAGTCTTGGCGCCTATTAAAAAATATTGGGGTCGCATTGAGGGTGATTTCCAACCTTCTAGGATATATCTCATTATATACTTTTCCTGGTCAATTGTCAACAAAATTACCCCTATCAAAAAGAGAATGAGAAAAATCTCACTCTCATTTATATTCCCTTTATCAAGCCATCATTATTACTTTCAATAATTGCTAAAACGACAAATACGTACACCATATAGGTCGTGTAAAAATACATCGGTTGAAAGAATCCATTGACGAATGTAGTCACAAAAATCATTGTTAGTGCAAACCACTTAAATGATGATTTACTTAACATAATAAGTTTGGTCTTTCTAATGAATAAAAATGCAAAACCTAGTAATCCAATTAGTCCAAGTGAACTTGCTTGGGCAATAGTATTATGATAATTATTTGAACCAAATTCACTTAAATGTGTTCGTGATGAATACAATCCACCGGAACCGAAAATTGGAAATTCCTTAAACTTTTCTATTGCTACTTTGATTAAAACAACACGGTCATCTGTATTAGTCCAATCACGAGCTTTTAATGCAAGAATTAAGTCAGTAATATAGCCTTGTTTTTCTGCAAAATAAAGTGTAATAAATCCTACCATAACAAATAATAAACCATGAATTATGAATTGCATTTTGCTTTTTTCTGTAAAAAACATAATTGGTGTTAAGAATAATGCATATACCCCAACAGTTAAAATTGAAGATCTTGATAGTGTTAGTAATACTCCAATAACAACAATTATTCCCGCAACCATATATGGTAGTTTAAACTTAGATTTAGTAATTAAGTATGCAATAAATGGAATTGATACTAAGTTTGCATAGATGATTACATTGAGGTTTTCCCAACCTAAATCAATTCTTCTGTTATTAATAAATTCAATCCCTGCTTCACCTTGATTTAAAACTTGAAACATCATTTCAAAAGTCACTAGCATTCCTAAGTACATAAATAATTTTGAAATCTTAATATAGTTTTCTTCGCTTTTTTCAGTCGTATTTAAGAAGTATACATAAAGTAGGAATACACTAAGTATTTGAGTGAATCCTGCAAATGTAGTAAATAAATCAGGACTATTTATATGAGTGAAAATCGATCCAACTACTAATATTAGTAACGGGATTGATAAGTATCCTTTTTTACTGAATGAACGATTTCTTATTAGATCTAAAATAATAATTATAGCAAAGATAACTGTATATACTGTAGTTACTTGGACGTTATCTCTTAAACCAGAAAAACTCATCTGCATAAAGAATGGTACAGGTATTATGTAAAATACACTTTTCTTAGCTATAACCATTATGACAGCTATGCCAATTACTATGAATAGTAAATAGTCTTCTAACTGCCCAGTAAAGCTAAAGAATGTAAGTGTGAATAGTGTTATTATATAAATATCATATGATAAATTTTTTAGTATTTTTTTCATCCAAATCACCTTTATAGATTATATCATAATTTTAAGCATAAAAAAAGCAGTAGAAACTGCTTATTTTAATAAGTTAACTAGTTCTGCTTTTTTAAGTGCGCTAAATCCAGAAAGTCCTTTTTCTTTAGCTAATGCTTTTAATTCTGCAACTGTTAATTTAGTTAAATCTTTTGCTTCTTCTTTAACTTCTTCAACTACTGGTGCAGCTTTTTTAGGTGCAGCTTTTTTTACTGGTGCAGCTTTTGGTGCAGCAGTTAATTCTCCAGCTAATCCTTTTTTAGCAACTTCACATAGATCGGCAAATCCTTTAGGATCGTTTACTGCGATTTCAGCTAACATTTTACGGTTAACTTCTACTCCAGCTTTATTTAATCCATTAATGAATCTTGAGTATGATAAACCGTTTGGTCTAGCTCCTGCATTGATTCTTGTAATCCATAATTTTCTGAATTCTCTTTTTCTTTGTTTTCTATCACGGTAAGCATATGATAATGATTTCATTACTTGTTCGTGAGCTGTTCTATATAGTAAATGTTTACTTCCAAAATAACCTTTGGCTAATTTTAATACTTTTTTACGTCTTTTTCTTGCGACATTTCCGCCTT
>CBFCWG010000025.1:0-15704 GCA_965601565.1 uncultured bacterium
ATGCTCTTGTAATACCATGACGGATTGCACCAGCTTGTCCACTGATTCCTCCACCATATACATTAACATTGATGTCAAATGTTTTCATATTGTCTGTTTTTTCTAGTGGTTGCTCAACATCTAAACGTGTTGCAGCACTTGGAATGTATACATCAAAGTTTCTTCCGTTAATAACGAATTTACCTGTACCTGGAGTTAAGATAACTCTAGCTACTGAGCTTTTTCTGCGTCCTGTACCTCTGTACATTACTTTTTTAGCCATTTATAAATTCCTCCTTAACCTTTTAATTCTAATACTTCAGGTTGTTGAGCAGCATGTGGATGCTCGTTTCCTGCGTATACGAATAATTTTTTGTACATTTGACGTCCTAATTTTCCTTTAGGAAGCATTCCTTTTACAGCAAATTCAACAACTCTTTCAGGGAAAGTTTCGTTCAATACTTTTGCTGTTGTAGTTCTTAATCCACCTGGATATTGTGAATGACTGTAGTATTTTTTGTCATTCCATTTATTACCTGTTAACTCGATCTCTTTGGCATTGATTACGATAACGTAATCTCCACAGTCTACGTGTGGTGTAAATGTTGGTTTATGTTTTCCTCTTAAGATAGTAGCTACCTCAGTAGATAAACGCCCTAGTCTTTGCCCTTTGGCATCAACTACGAACCATTTGCGTTCAACTGTATTACTATTAGCCATGTATGTTTTCATGCTTGTGTCCTCCTATTATAAATTTATAATATGGGCGGGTGGTAGTTTCCTACCAATGTACCGGACTATATAATATAAGAAAAAATATGCTTTGTCAACATATTTTCTTATTTATTTTTATATAGTTCGAAAATAAAACTAAAATCCCGTGTCAGCGTAGGTAGGCGAAAGTACTGATGTCAAAAAATCACGTTTTTTGTTATTTTCGTCTTTTCCCTTTAACTAGCAGTTACTTTAAAGGATATTAATTTTATCAGGTAATTTTTGATATTTTGCTCGTATTAAAATGTACCATTTCGTAAATCCTCAAAAGTTTTCCTAATTTCTTCAGTTGTATTCATTACAATTGGACCCTTCCAGGCAATTGATTCATTTATTGGATTACCTTCAGCATAAATAAACTGAACTTTTGATGATTTACTCTTTAACTTGAATGTACCTTCATTCAAAGTGTATGCCGCAACAGATTGAATATTCACTTTATCTACTAATGCTTTTCCTTCAAATAAAAAGATATATCCTTCTTTACCTTTTTCCCTATTAAGTTCTATCTCTTGATCCTTATCAAGAATAATATGAAGCATTGTAATTCCGAGGTTTGATTTATCTATCGGTCCAGTTATTCCTTGATATTTACCAGCAATAACTTTAACTTCCAAACCTTTTTCAATATGTGATTTCATTTCACCTTTTTTTATATATTTATAGTCTGGTTCTTTCAGTTTCTCTTTGGCAGGTAAGTTAACCCAAAATTGAAAACCTTGATACCCTTCTGGACTATTTACAGGCATCTCTTGATGATAGATTCCCTTACCTGAACTCATCCATTGTAGCTCACCAGCACTTATTAATCCTTTGTTACCCATATTATCCTCGTGCATACCTGCACCTCTTATAAAGTAGGTAATAGTTTCTATACCTTTATGGGGATGCCAAGGGAATCCTGGAGAATTACTGTTTTTGTTTGTTTCAAAGTAATCTAACATTAAGAACGGATCAAAATCAGGTGTTTCATAATAACCAAAAACTCGGTTTACTAATACTCCTCCACCTTCCATAACTTGTTTTGCTCGGTACTCTTTTTTAATAATTGACATATAACCACTCCTCTATATATCTATATTTTAAAGAAGTTGTTAGTTATCCGTCAAAGCAAGTGCTATTTATTATAAATAAGAAAAAGAGACAAAATTATGAAATTTTGTCTCCTACTTTTAAGTTATGTAGTTCAAGTACTTCTAATTTCTTTTTACCTTTACCAGCTAGTAACATTCCTTCACTTAATACTCCGCGAAGTTCTACTGGTTTTAAGTTTTTAACGATAACTACTTTTTTACCAACCATATCTTCAGGAGTATAGAATTTAGATATACCACTAACGATTTGTCTTACTTTATCTTTTGTGTTTACTTTTGATACTAATAGTTTGTCTGCGTTTGGGTGTTTTTCACAAGAGATTACTTCACCAACAACCATTTCGATTTTATTGAAGTCTTCTATCGTGATAAAGTTTTCTTCAACTTCTTCCTCTTTATCTTCCATACAAGGATGACCTGATAGAAGACTCGTGATAAACTCTTCTTCTATTTTTTTCTCTAAACGGGGAAATAGGGGGTTTGGTTTGTCTGTAACAGTGATTGTGTCAATTGCCCCAAATGTTAATGAGTCCCATGTTTGAAGTTCTTTTGGAATATTTAATTGTTCGAATAATCCTTTAGATGCATCTAGTAATATAGGTTTTAACATAACACCGATATGTCTTAGAGATTCTACTAAGTTATATAGTACATTTTCTAGTTCATCTTGTCTTGTTTCATCTTTAGCTAATATCCATGGTGTTGTTTCGTCGATGTATTTATTTGTTCTTGAGATTAAACTCCATAAGTTTTGGATAGCGTTTGATACTTTTAATGCATCCATATCTTGTGAGTATAGTTTTATTGTTTCAGTAATTTTATCTTTTAGTAACTGATCAAACTCAGTTGTAGCATTATTTTTAGATATTGTTGAGTTGAAGTATTTGTTGATCATGTTGATTGTACGATTTAGTAAGTTTCCAAAGTCGTTTGCAAGGTCATAGTTTATACGAGCTACAAAGTCTTCAGGAGTAAATACTCCATCTCCAGAATAAGGGATTTCTTTTAGTAGGAAATATCTCATTGCGTCTAATCCGTAACGTGGGATTAAATCG
The DNA here is from genome assembly GCA_965601565.1 of uncultured bacterium. Lineage (GTDB taxonomy): Bacteria > Bacillota_I > Bacilli_A > Izemoplasmatales > Izemoplasmataceae > Xianfuyuplasma. Next base: position 2,903 of record CBFCWG010000025.1, read on the forward strand.
TCTGGATATACTACTTTACCTTTTGATTTACTCATTTTTCCATCTTTCATTAAATACCAACCATGGGCATATAATCTAAAGTTTACTGGAACATTTAATGCTTTTAACATGATTGGCCAGTAAATAGCATGGAATCTTAGGATATCTTTGCCTACAACGTGTAAGACTTCGTCTCCACCCCAGTACTTATCGTATAGTTTTTGATTTTCACTACCATATCCTAAAGCAGTGATATAATTTGATAGAGCGTCAATCCATACGTAAATAACGTGTTTTGGGTCTGATTTAACGTTTACTCCCCAGTCAAATGAAGTACGGCTTACACTTAAGTCTTGTAGACCACCTTTAATAAATGAAACTACTTCATTTTTTCTTGATTCAGGGGTAATGAATGAAGGATTATCTTCAATAAACTTTAATAACCAATCTTCATATTTTGATAAACGTAAAAAATAAGATTCTTCTTTTAATAGTTTTGTTGGTCTTCCGCAATCAGGACAAAGATTACCTTCATCTAATTGTGTTTCTGTGAAGAATGATTCATCGTAAATACAATAATGTCCTTCATAATGTCCTAAGTAGATATCATCTTGTTTTAATAGTTGTTCAAAGATATCTTCAACAACTGTTTCATGACGAGGTTCTGTGGTACGGATAAAATCATCGTATTTAATATTTAACATTTCCCATAGTTTTTTTGTATCTTCAGCGATACCATCAACTAATGCTTGTGGTGTTTTACCTTGTTCTTTAGCTACTGTTTCAATTTTTTGGCCATGCTCATCCATTCCTGTTAGGTAGAATGTGTCATAACCTCTAAGTTTTTTGTAACGGTTGATTGAATCACATAACACTGTGGTGAATGAATTACCGATATGTAATTTACCACTAGGGTAGTAAATTGGTGTGGTGATATAAAATGTTTTCAAAATCATCACTCCTTCTCTTTATTTTGATGATATGTTTGATACACATCATTTTTTGGTAGATTTCTTAGTTTTGCGATTTGTTTAATTGCCTCTTTGCTTGATAAACCATCATTGATCAAGTCTTCGACTTCTTCAATGATTGGCTTTGTCGGAGTATATGGCACTTCTTGTTTACCTTCTAAGATAATAACCATTTCTCCTTTTATATCTTCGATGTTTTGCATAGATAATGTTGTACCACGGAGAATTTCTTCATATCTTTTTGTAAGTTCTCTCGCGATAACAACGTTTCTTTCACCTAGCGTTTCATAGATTGTTTTCATTGTTTTGTTGATACGGTGTGGTGATTCGTAAAAGATAAGAGTTTCTTTTTGTTCTTTCAAAGATTCTAGTTCTTTTACTTTTTTTGATTCTTTACTATCTAAAAAGCCATAAAACAAAAATGGATGAGGTACTAATCCTGAAACCACTAAGCCACTTAATACAGCACTAGCTCCAGGGATTGATACAACGTTAAATCCTTCTTTTATAACTTCTCGAATAACATAATAACCGGGATCACTAATTAATGGATAACCAGCGTCACTTATAAGAGCAACATTCATGTTTCCTCGTAAATTATTTAAGATTCCATCACTTGATGCTTGTTTATTATGATCATGGTATGTACGTAGTGGTTTCTTTATTTCAAAATGATGAAGTAGTTTTCCAGATACTCTAGTATCTTCACAATAGATAATATCTACTTCATTAAGAATTTTAACCGCACGAAAAGTCATATCTTCTAAGTTACCAATTGGAGTAGCTACAAGATATAGGGTAGGAAGTTTATTTATAAAGCTTTTTTGTCGTTCCATCACTTTCCTCCTTACCGTAGTTAAAAATTCTTTTGATTTCTTCTGTGTAACCATTACTTGTGTGAACATATAATGGTTCAAGAAGTTTTAAACCAGTACTACCGTTGTTTGAAGCATCGATTAAAACCATATTTGAATTATCACCTTGTTTTGGATATACAAAGCGTAATCTTTTAATTGCGAAATTGTGTTTAGTTAATAAATTAATTATTTCTACTACTCGTTCTGTTCTATGAACCATACAAAGACTTGATTTTGTCTTGAGAAGGCGTTTTGCTTCGATAATGATATCTTCTAGTGTAATTAACACTTCGTGACGAGCAATTGTTTTATAGTCGTTTTTGTTAACGTTTGATGTTTCTTTATATTTGAAGAATGGTGGGTTACATGTAATTAAATCAAACTCACTGTTTTCATATTTTTTATGAATGCCTTTAATGTCATCATTAATGATTTCGATTTGTTCTTCTAGATTATTTATTTCGATGTTTCTTTTGGCGATTTTATATACATCATTTTGGATTTCTACACCGATTATTTTAGCGTTAGTTTTCAACGATAAAAATAATGGAATAGGTGCATTTCCAGTACCTAAATCCAATATTTTTTTAGTTTTAGTTAGAGGTTTAACAAAATCTGCGAGTAATGTTGAATCTAAACTAAAATTAAACATATCAGGTCTTTGAATTATTTTTAATCCATCATACCCTAATAAATCGTTGATAACTTCAACCATTTCATTCACCTATTCTCCAGTTGGTGGAGTTTTTTTATCATACTCAAAGATTTTGATTAACTCTTCTACTTTGTATGATTTAATTCCATCTTCTTGAGTTTGAACACGGACTGATTTATCAATTACGTTTACAGCGATTACTTTTGCTTTTCCTACTTCTGTTTTTACAAAAGAGTTTATTTTAGGTAATTGTTTTCTATGTTCTGTGTATGTGTCGTTTTCATATTTGATACAACATAATAATTTACCACATAAACCACTGATGTTTACTGGATTTAATGATAGATTTTGGTTTTTAGCCATTTTAATACTTACTGTATCAAAATCACCTAGGAATGTATTACAACATAACACATAACCACATGGACCAATTCCTCCTAGGAATTTAGCACCATCACGAGTTCCTACTTGACGTAATTCGATACGTAAACGAAATTCGTTTGCTAAGTCTTTAACTAATTCACGAAAATCAACGCGTCCTTCGGCGTTGAAGTAGATAATTAGTTTTGTTCTATCTAGGGTGTATTCACAACCTAGTAGTTTCATATCTAATTTATTCTTTTTAATATGTGTTGAACATCTTTCTAATGCGTTAGGAATATCGGCGATATTTTTTTCGTAGTTTTTTACGTCATCTTTAGTTGCGATACGGTGAACTGGTTTTAAAGCACTGATTAATTCATCATCAGTTACTTCTTTTATTCCTTCGATTACTTCACCTAGTTCGTAACCACGAACTGTCTCTACAACTACTTTGTCGTACATATTTAATTTGAACTCTTTTGGATCAAAATAATATTTTTTACCTACGGCTTTAAAGCGGATACCTACTACAGTATTAGCCATATTTTACCTTCTTTCTAAATCTAGTAATAAATTGTCGTATGCGAGTCGTTCATTAATGTAAGAATTAATGCGTGATTGTAACGTTAGCATACTTTCTAATTCGTCAATAAGTCTGTTTTTGGTTTTGTGGTTCACGATACCACTGATTGTTTCTATTTCGTCTTTAAAGACGATGTTTTTGGCGTTTCCTGTTATATAGTTAATAACATCTTTTTGATATATTATCATCAATGATAAAAACAAGATGGAAATTTCTTTGTCTTGGTATATTATACTACTATTTTCATTAAAGTAAATAACTAATGATTCTTGGTTAGTATTTATAATACTATATAGTTCTTTAACAATATCTAATAAATCTAGGTAATTTTCATTTGTTGCAATCTTCATCGCAGCGTCTGTTGAACTTGTTAAATGAGAAACAACACGTGCTGTTTCGTTATCATAACCTGCTTCTAGTAAATCTTCTTCTACTATTCCAGGATTTAAACTTGCGAACTGCACTACCTGACTTCTTGAAATAATAGTAGGCAATATACGGTTAATATTTGAAGTTGTTAATATCGCATGGATATTAGGAAATGGTTCTTCTAAAAACTTAAGAAGACTATTTGCTGCATTATGGTTAATTTTTTCGATATCACGGATGATATAAATCTTTGGACCTGGTTCAATTGATGTTTTACTAAACTCATTTTGAAGGTCTTGGATTTGTTGTTTTCTAATTGTGTTTTTGATTGGTTCTACGATATAAACATTGGGATGAGTTCCGTGTTGAATACGTCGGCAATTTCGACATTCTAGACATGGTTTTTCATCCTCATTACAAAGTAACATTTGTGCGAAGTATATAGCTGTTTCGAACTTTTTAGTTCCTGATTCACCTTCAAATAAATAAGCATGCGAAAGACGGTCTTTTTTAAGACTGTTTTCTAGAAGTTGAACTACTTTTGGTTGTGATTGTTTTATTTTGTCAAATGCCATATCTTTCACCTATTTTTTATAAGTATGTTTTAAGAACTTGAATTGTATCTTCTATTACTGTTTCTACGGGATTTGTTCCATCAATTGTTACAAATCTATTTTCGAATTTTTTTGATAATATTTTGTATCCCTCATAAACTTTTTCATGAAATTCAATTGTTTCTAAATCAAGTCTATCGACTTTTCTAGTGTTATTAAATACTCGTTTCAATCCAACAGCTGGTGGCACGTCAATAAAGATGGTTAAATCTGGTAACTTGTTACCAATAGCGAACTTATTTATCTGATAAACCTCTTCGATTCCTAAACCTCTTGCGTGTCCTTGATAAGCCAAACTTGAATCGATAAATCGATCACATAAAATGATTTTGTTTTGCTCTAAAGCAGGGATTATTTTTTCTACAAAATGTTGACTTCTTGATGCTGCAAAAAGAAGCGCTTCAGCGTTAGCACCCATTTTAGTATTTTCTTTTGATAAAATGATGTCTCTAATATCTTCAGCAATTTTGATTCCCCCTGGTTCACGGGTAGTAATAATATCGTAACCTTCGCTTAGTAAATATTCTTCTACTGCTTTGATTACTGTAGACTTTCCTGAACCTTCAGGTCCTTCAAAAGTAATAAATTTTCCAGTCAATGTAAACACTCCTCTTCTTTGTAATATATTATCACATATTTTGCATAAAATTTAAATATTATTTAACTATTAAAGATTATATATTATGTTATAATAGTATTAGAGATTTTTAAAAGGATGATTACTGTGAGAGTAAATGTAAACAACTTAACATTTGGGTATGATTATCGTACGGTATTGAAAGATATTTCTTTCAAGTTAAACTCCGGCGATTTTTTAGCGGTAATTGGAAACAATGGATCTGGTAAAAGTACTTTAATTAAGTGTATTCTTGGTATCAATAAGACTGGTTCTAAACAAATATATTTAGATGATATTGATATTACAACATTTAAAAACTTCATAAATATTGGATATGTACCACAGAAGTTTGATGATTTTAACTATGAATTCCCTATCACTGTTAATGAAATACTACATGCATCAAATATTTCAAACATTAGTGAAGATAAAAAATTAGAATTATTAGATAAAATTGGTATTTTAGAATTACAAAACGAGAATATCAATAATTTATCTGGTGGACAACTTCAACGGGTATTTATTGTTCGTAGTTTAATGAACAATCCTAAGATGTTAATTCTTGATGAACCTACTGTTGGTGTCGATCAAACTAACGTTGAAGCTTTCTATAAAACCGTAAATGAATTAAACAAAGATGGAATTACAATTATATTAATTACCCACAATATAAATGAATCAAACGCAGAGTTCACTCACATCCTAAGTCTTTATAATGGTGAAGGTGTATTCCGTGAAGTAGCGCGAGGTGATGATGAATGAACCTATTAGCTGATGTGCCTTTCGTTATCGCATTATTCGAATATCCATTCTTGCGTTACGCTGTTCTTGCTGGACTTATCATGGGGTTTATCACTCCATTAATTGGTTCTTTCGTAATCATTAGACGTTTAAGTTTTATCGCTGATACATTAAGCCACTTTAGTTTAGCTGGTTTATCAATTGGTTTATTCTTAATCAACGTTGTTGGATTAACATTCATTGGTAGTCCTTTGTATTTAGCAATTATATCCGCAATTATCGGAGCATTTATAATTGAAATACTCCGTGGTTATTACCAAAACTATAAAGAAATTTCAATGCCAATTGTTATGAGTTTAGGTACTGCATTAAGTGCATTATTCATCAGTTTAAGTGGTGGATGGAGCAGTAGTATTTACAATTTCCTATTTGGTAGTTTACTAACTGTAGGTGATGATTATTTAGGTATCATCAGTATTGTATCAGTTGGTGTACTTGCATTAATCATTATCTTCTATAAACAAATCGTAATGGTTAGTTTTGATGAAGCATACGCAAGGTTAGTTGGAGTAAGAATTAGATCTTTCCAATTTATCTCAACTTTAGTTTTAGCATTAGTTGTAAGTTTATCGATTGTTACTGTAGGAGTATTATTAGTATCATCATTAATGATTATCCCTGTAGCAGCTGCGATGAAAGTTGGTAAAAGTTTTAGAAACACCTTAACTATCTCAGTCTTTTTTAGTGAGATAAGTGTTATTGGTGGACTTTGGATATCGTACGAATTTAACTATCCAACTGGAGCGACAATCGTATTAATTAATATCTTCATCCTATTCTTAGTCGGAATCGTTAAAAGATTCTATGTGAATAAACGTATAAGAGAACAGAAAAAAGAAATTCAAGCAAAATAAAAACAGAAACTTCACAGTTTCTGTTTTTTTTATAAGTACATCCTTAGACCTTCCCAAATCCGCCGAAACTTAACCCACACTTATTATAACGTGTATTTTATATGAAATCTAGTGACAAAAATGTCAGTTTTCTACCTTTTTTACCTTTATATTGGCCAAAAACTATCCGAATCACAAATAGTTTTTAATATTATATAAAATAGTTTATAATTTTTATTGAATATATAAGGAGGTACTAGTTATGAATAGTTTAAAACTACCAGAGATATTTGAGAAGACATATATCAAGGGAATAATTTTCGTTATCCTAGGAATACTTGCATTTCTTCTGTGGGGTGTAGTAAAAGAAATAGCACTATTTATTGCTTTTGGTTCATTAGCTGGGTTTTTGGTGTTCGTCATTGATTTTATCCACAATGTATCAATGTCAAGAATTCTAAGAATGTCAGAAAAAGATCCCAAAGAAGCTATAAACATACTTAATAATATGATTTCGGTTGCTAAAAGAAAAGCTGAAGTTGCGAGACGAAAAAGTAGTGATGAAAGAGAAGTTAAAAGAAACAAGTATGATAATCGTGTTATTCAGTATAAAAGACTCATCAAGCTTATTCAGGAGCAAATTACAACATAGGGATATTTAAGAATGAATAATAAAAGACTATTAAACAGTTACTCCAAAACATATATACCGGGAGTAATCTTTATTGTTTCTCTATTTATTACTAACTTCTTATGGCAAATCTCCATAGTATTAGGATTTATAGCTACTCTATTCACACTTGGTTCATTCATCTACTTCTTACTTAACTTTAGACATAATGTTCGAATGAGCAGAATACTAAAACTATCCATAGAGGATCCAGAAAAGGCAATAAAAGAACTTCAGATTATTAAAAGACAATCAGAAGTTCAACATAAGAATTTAATCAAATCTATGGCAAATCAAGGTTCAGGTATTAACGAATTATTTGAAAGTTATTTAAATACTCGTGTAGCTCAATACAATTCAATGTATGAATATATTAGAAAAGAAAATAATCTTAAATAAAACATCAATGCAGATTGCATTGATGTTTTTTAAAAGAATATCATTTTTATGTCAAGTACCAACAATATAACTAGAACAACCATTTGGAAGTTTCGTTCATTAAGTTGTTTACTAATGACCATTCCTCCAAGTACTCCAATTATTGTAAATATAGCGAGATATCCAGTATTAATCAAGATATCTACAGTATACATATTATTAATTATTATCAGAATAACGCCAATAATTCCCATAACTAGGAAGTGAGTAGCTAGCGTGTTTTTGAATGTAGCTTTTTGAGCATTTGTCCCTGTTAAGTAAAAGACAACTGGAGGTCCATCCACAGAGGCTATTCCGTTTCCTAAACCACTGAGTGTACCTACAAGTACTTTTAATGCAAGGTTTGGTTTAATCTTAATTTTCTTATCAACAAATAGATTATAAGCTGTTACTATTATTGCCATTAGAATAAGGCCTGCGGCAATATAGTTAATTATTTCACCATTTAGGTTCTTTAAAACAATTAGTCCAACTAAAGTAAATACTGCTCCAAAAATGGTAATTGGTAACACCTCTTCCAAACTTTTTAGACTAAATGCTTTATTCTCAAACATAAGAAGAATATTTAATACAACATTAATTGTTATTAACATAACTGTTATTTCAACAAATCTATCTACACCATAAACCTTACTTAAAAGAGGAATAGTTACTAAACTACTACCAAATCCACTTAATCCTTTAACCATTCCCGCTGTTAATCCAATTAATGCTACTAAGATTAGTTCTTCCATAATAAGCTCCTTTTATTTACTATCTCTATCATAATATAAAAAATAGGACTGTGAAAGTCCTATTTTAAGATTATTAATTCTCGTGGTGATTCATTTAAGATTATGCAACCATCTTCTGTTAAGATAACATCATCTTCAATACGTACTCCACCAATACCAGTGATATACACACCAGGTTCAATTGTTACACATGCTCCAAGTTCTAATGGTTTATCATTAATAGTTGAAACTCGTGGGTCTTCATGAACATCCATTCCAAGACCATGTCCTGTACCATGTTTGAAGTATTCACCATATCCTTTACTCGTTATATAGTCACGACAAACAGCATCTAGTTCCTTACCTGTCATACCAGCTTTAGCAGCTTCTCTAGCAGCTTTTTGTGCTTGATATACCACTTCATAGATTTCTTTCATTTTTTCTGAAGGTTCACCTAAACTTACTGTACGTGTTAAGTCTGATGAATAACCTTTATAGAAACAACCAATATCAAATGTAATCATTTCTCCATCTTCAATAACTTTATCACTTGCCATACCATGAGGCATTGCTCCTCTAGGTCCACTAGCTACAATAAATCTTTCCCAAGTAGAATCTGCACCCAGTTCAATCATACGATTTTTCAGTTTGATTTCTACTTCTCTTTCTGTTACTCCAGCTTTCACTTCTTTTAATACATCACTTAATGCTTGGTCTGTAATTTGACAAGCTTTTCTTAATAATTCAATTTCAAAATCTTGTTTACTAATTCTTAATGATTCAATTAAGTTATTTAGAGGAACAAGTTCTACTGGTAATGCCTTATACATTTCATATTCCGAAAATCTGATTTTTTTATCAAATCCAAGTTTTTTAATTCCTTCTTTTTCAACAACTTGTAACATTGTATTAACAATCCCACCAGTGATTTCTACGAAAGTAAAATTAGGAACTTCTTGAGCAACTTGATCACGATAACGGAAATCACTTAAAAAGTATTGGTAATTTTCTCCGATTATTGCGAATCCAAAAGATCCAGTATATTGTGTTACATATTTTAGGTTTTTTGCAGCAACTGGGTTTTCTAACCCTGTTAAAAGGATTGCTTCAAACTCACTATTTTTAATTTTTTCTTGTAATGTTTTTAATATCATTATTCTCAGCTCCTGATTTAAGTATTTGAGTGTAGTTTACATTATTTCCCAATAGTTTTCAACAAACATTTTATGACAATTTGTCATTAGTTGTATATTGTCTAATATCGTCATTCTATATATAATTGTTTATAGGAAAAGAGGTGGAGCTTGTGAAAGCAAAATTAAGCGAGTTTTTAAAGAGGCAAAAAGACACCCTAAAAACTATTGTAGAAGACTTAAATAAAGAATTTAAGTATGTAAGTTGTTTAGGTGTTGATACTGTTGGTACAACATATAGTGTATCAAGAAGAGGTAGTGGAGTAAACGACTCTAATTGGAAACAAAGAGGATTTGTTATCCGTGTTTATAACGGTGTTAACTATAGTGAGTATTCTTTTAATACTTTAGAAGATCCTGAATTAATTAAAAGTAGAGTATTTGAAATCGCAAAACATGATTTAAAAACTTTAATTAATAAAGGGTTTAAGTTGGTTGATTTCCCAATTATTGAAGAAGATGAGTTGACTCAAGAGTTCTATACTGATTATGAGATTGATCCATTTAGTATTAGTGCTAAAGACAAACTTGATAAGATGAAAGATATTATGAATCAAGGTTTAGCTAAAAGCGATAAGTTTATCGATTTTAGAGTAAGCTTTGAAGAAGTTCAAATCTCAAAAATCTTCTTAAGCACAAACAAAGATTTATCTCAAGGTATCCTATATACTAATATGGCTTTAATATGTATTGGTGCAGGTGAAAAAGGAGTTAAATATGACTTTGAAGGGATAAGCGGATTAAAAGGATTCGAAATCTTTGAGGAAGCTTATTCAAAAATTGATAAAGTAACTAATAGTGTTATCGAGTTATTCGACTCAAAAACAATCGTTCCAGGTGAATATGAAATAATCTGTGATCCTAGTGTTAGTGGTTTAATCGCCCATGAAGCATTCGGACATGGTGTTGAAATGGATATGTTTGTTAAAAACAGAGCCAAAGGACAAGAGTTTATTAATAAACCAATTGCCAGTGACAAAGTAAATATGCGTGATGGAGCTTTAAGCGGTGTTGAAGTTGGAACCTATTTATTTGACGATGAAGGTACATTGGGTACTGACACACTAGTAATTGAAAACAGTATTTTACGTTCAGGTATTAGTGATTTATTAAGTGCATTAAAATTAGGTACTGTTCCTACGGGTAATGGTCGTCGTGAAAGTTATGAAAGAAAAACATATGCACGTATGACAAACACTTTCTTTGAAGGTGGGAATGATACATTAGATGATATGATTAAAAACGTTAAAAAAGGTTATATCCTAGAAGGTTACTTCAGTGGTATGGAAGATCCTAAGAACTGGGGTATCCAATGTGTAATTGCCAAAGGTAGAGAAATCATTGATGGTAAATTTACAGGTAATATCGTAAGTCCTGTGACATTAACTGGATATGTTCCTGACTTATTAAAATCAATAGATATGGTAAGTAATGATCCACTAGAGTTAAGTGGAACAGGGGCTTGTGGTAAAGGACATAAAGAATGGGTTAAAACCTCTACAGGTGGAACATATATTAAAGCTATAGGGAGGTTAAGTTAATGAAAGATTTAATTAAATTATTAGAACGTAAAACTAACATTGATGAGTATTTAATTACTGAAATTTCTATTACTTCTACTGAGTTATTCTTTATCAAAGAAGAACTTCAGATGAATCGTGGTAAAGACGTAAAACATATTGAAGTAACTGTATACAGAAACTTTGAGGAAAATGATACAAAATTCAAAGGTTCTTCAACAACAAAATTATCACCTACAATGACTTTAGAAGAACAAGAAGCATTAATCGATATCGCAGCTTTAGCTGCATCATTCGTTAAAAATGAATTTTACACACTAGAAAAACCAACTAGTGACAAAGCAGAAATCATCCCTTCAAAATTTAGTGAAGGTGAAATCATCGAAAACATCAGTAACTTAGTAAAAGACTTATATGATGAAAATAATCAATTTGGTTCATTCATTAACTCAACTGAATTCTTCATTGATAAAAAGGATTACCGTGTAATCAACTCAAATGGTATTGATGTATCATTTACTAAGTACAATGGTGAAATTGAATTAATCACAGAGGCAAATGGTGAAAAAGAATCAATTGAATTATATGATGTCTTACATTTTAGTGATCACATTAGTAAAGAAATCAAAGGTGCAATCACAGAAGCATTAGAATACGCAGCATTAAGAGCAAAAGCAGTTCCAATGCCAAATGTAGAAGTTCCTGTTATTTTAAACGGTATAGCTGCTAGAGATTTATGGTCTTACTACACTTATAACTGTGACGCTTCACAAGTTTACAATAAACTTCATAACAATAAAGTTGGTGACTTAGTACAAGGTGAAGACATCAAAGGTGACAAAGTTACAATTACTAAAAAACCTGTTGTCCCTAACTCAACTAGAAACTCATACTATGATATCAACGGTACATTCTTAAAGGATACAGTATTAATCAAAGATGGTGTAATCCAAACAATGTATGCCACTAAACGATACGCCGATTACTTAAACTTACCAACAACTGGTGCCGTAGGAAATACTGAAGTAGCTGGTGGAAGTTACACTGAAAAAGAACTAAAAGAAGGTCCATACTTAGAATTACTAAAATTCAGTGCATTCCAAACAGACCCAATGACAGGAAACTTTGGTGGAGAATTCCGATTAGGTATCTACTTCGATGGTGAGAAGAAAATCTCCGTAACATTAGGTAGCATTGCAGCAAATTTAAAAGAAGTACAAACAGAAATGTACTTATCAAAAGAACTTACTAAAGACAACTTCTTTATCGGTCCAAAATTCATCAAGTTTAACAATGTAAGAATCGCCGGTAACTAACAATCAATTATTAAGAGACAATCACAACTCTAATAATAGAAAACAGAAATCAGCCCCTCTGATTTCTGTTTTACTTTAAATTACAACTTCTCCCCTTAATAAGTACGTATGCTAATCATCTACAACAGTATATTATTTATAAAAAAATGCTTGATTTTATAAATAATGAGAGTATAATTTTCTTGGATGTATTAGTACAATGAATTAAAAAAGGGGACAGTATTATGGAAAAATACGGTTATTTACAAGACATTAGTGAACACTCCCCCACTTAATTGAATATTCAATTTGAAGAAGGGGCTTCATGG
>CBFCWG010000026.1:0-15083 GCA_965601565.1 uncultured bacterium
TCACACATCCCCTTCCTTAATCCGCCGAGAGGCGGATTTTCCCTTTTTATAGGGTATTTTTTTTATCTAATAGATATGTGGTATAATTTAGATACTTGTGATATAATGTTTTTTGGCTTAAGAAAGAAGTGATTATATGGGATTCTTTGGCAATCTATTCCGTTCAAAAGAAAAGAAATTGGAAGCACAAAAATATAAAATTGGGATGGCTAAAACAAGAAGTAGTGTTTTATCTAACCTAAAAGTTTTATTAGATTCAAGTGATGAGATCAATGATGATTTATTTGATGAACTTGAAGAAATTTTTATTATGGCTGACATTGGTGTTTCGACAGTAATTAAAATTGTTAATCACTTACGAGATGCTGTTGAAGTGAATAATATTAAAAAACCTGAAGATTTAAAAGAATTAATTGTTGAAGAGATGTTTAAGTTATATGTTAACGATGAGATTGTTTCTTCTAACTTAGATGTGCAACCTAAACGTGTAAATGTTATACTGTTTGTTGGTGTTAATGGTGTTGGTAAAACAACCACAATAGGTAAAGTAGCGCATGAATATATTAAAAAAGGTAAGAGAGTATTAATGGTTGCTGGTGATACTTTTAGAGCAGGGGCTATTAATCAATTAAGGATTTGGGCTGAAAGAGTAAGTTCTGATTTTTATTCAAAAGAAGAAGGTAGTGATCCTTCAAGTGTAATGTTCGATGCAATTAATTATGCAAAAGAGAATAACATTGATATTATCCTTTGTGATACTGCTGGACGTTTACAAAATAAGAAAAATTTAATGAAAGAACTTGAAAAGATAAATAAAGTTATTTCTCGTGAGATAAGTGATGCACCTCATGAAACCTTGTTGGTTGTTGATGCAACGACAGGACAAAATGGATTAACACAGGCAAAAATCTTTAATGAAGTTACCAATATTAGTGGGATTGTATTAACTAAATTAGATGGTACAGCTAAAGGTGGTATTGTTTTGGCAATTAGAGATGAAATGGGTACTCCAATTAAATATGTTGGTCTTGGTGAAAAAATAGATGATTTAGAACACTTTGATATTGAAGAATACATTTATGGAATGTTTAGTGATATATTCTAATGGATATTTTAGATAAATCAATTGAATTAATAAATCTATATGACTTATACCAAGACTTATTAACAGAAAAGCAAAAAGTGTATTTTGAAGGTTATTATTTTGATGATTATACACTTCAAGAGATTAGTGAGAATAATAATGTCAGTAGAAATGCTGTTCATGATCAATTAAAAAGAACGATTAATAAACTTAATGATTTTGAAAGTAAATTACATTTAAAAGAGATAAGTAAAAATAGACAAATGATTATTAGTAAAATTAAAGGTTTAAACAAAGATGAAGAAATTACTAATTTAATTAATGAACTTGAAAAGGTAGAGTGATTTTATGGCGTTTGATAATCTATCAGATCGAATGCAAATGGCGATGCGCCGTGTTACAGGTAGAGGTCGACTAACTGAAAAAGATATTGAAGAAATGATGAGAGAAGTCCGTTTAAGTTTACTTGAAGCGGATGTTAACTATAAAGTTGTTCGTGAATTTACAAAAGAAGTAAAAACACAAGCAATGGGAGAAAAAATCTTAAAAGGATTAAACCCTGGACAACAAGTTGTTAAAATCGTAAATGACGAGTTAAAAAATATAATGGGTGAAAAAGCAGAACCATTAACTATCAATATGATTGGGATTACTAAGATTATGATGGTTGGATTACAAGGTGCAGGGAAAACAACTACATCTGGTAAGTTGGCAATGCATTTACGAAACAATAATAAACTTAAACCATTATTAGTTGCGCTTGATATTTACCGTCCTGCTGCAGTAGAACAATTAAAAACATTAGGACAACAATTAAATGTTGATGTTTTTGAAATGGGAACAAAAGAAAAACCACAAACAATCATTAGAAAAGCAATGGAGTTTGCAGTGCAAAATGGTAATAATTTAGTTATTGCTGATACGGCTGGACGTTTACATATTGATGAAACAATGATGCAAGAACTTGTTGATATTAAAGACTTTTTAAAACCTGACGAGGTACTGTTAACTGTTGATGCAATGACAGGACAAGATGCAGTTAATGTAGCTGAATCTTTTAACAATACACTAGGAGTTACTGGGGCAATACTAACTAAACTTGATGGTGATACACGTGGTGGTGCTGCATTAAGTTTGAGAAGAGTTACAAATATCCCAATTAAACTAATGGGGATGGGTGAAAAACTAGATCAATTAGAAGTTTTCCATCCTGAAAGAATGGCATCTCGTATTTTAGGTATGGGAGATGTAATGACACTTGTTGACAAAGTTACGCAGAATATCGATGAAGACGATATGATGGGTATGATGGAAAAAATGATGAGTGGTAAATTTAATTACAACGACTACGTTAAACAATTAAAGATGATTAAAAAAATGGGTAGTCTTGGTGGTATAATGAAACTTATTCCTGGTATGGGTAAAGCCTTAAAAGGACAAGATATTGATGAAAAACAATTAGTTTATGTTGAAGCAATGATTTCAAGTATGACAAAAGCTGAACGTAAAAATCCCAAACTTATCTCACAATCATCTTCAAGAAGAAGAAGGATTGCAAAGGGTGCTGGGAAAAGTGTCAGTGATGTAAATAGATTAATTCAATCATTAGAACAACAAACATCTATGATGAAAAGAATGGGAGGAATGGATCCATCTAAAATGAATCCGAACAATCCATTTGGAAGTATGCCTAAACCACAAGTTAAAAAGAAAAAAGGTAAAGGAAAAAATAAACAAAGATTTAGATTTTAAAAAGAGGCCAAAGCCTCTTTTTTTTAATAGTATACGATATAATAAGTTAATGTTCCTGGTATTTTATATATATTGAGAATTAACACTTCGGTTACTTCGGATAGGTCAGGATTGATAACTCGATATGTTGTTTGATAAGCACTTATTCCTGAATCGGTGATGATAGGAGTAACTGAATCAAATACTACAGTTGCGTTATCTGTTAATATTGTGTCCCGGTTAATTATACAGTTAACTGGATCTGGCATATTACCATAATAGTATTCTTGACATAAATCTTCAGCGGTTATTGTCTCATTTATTATATCTGAGGCAAACTGAGTGAGAATTAAATCTGTTTCAGTCTGGTTTTGGAGAACAGACATTGAAGGCATAGGAATTAGCTTGTTCATAAAGTGAAGTGTCCAATTATAATAATCATCTTCCTCAATAACGTAAGTAGCATAATATTTATGATACTCATCTAGTCCGTCATAGTATGAGAAAATAACTATGACTTGAAGTTGGGGATCAAAATAATTAGTGAAATCCCAATACACATCAACATACGTTAAGTGATGTACAGTAGAAGTAATATCATCAAATGCTGTACCACATACTGCGCGTTCTAAACAGTATGTAGGGATATCAATTCCATGTGTACCAAACATATAGATTATTACATCTACCATATACGTAGATAATCTATTTCTTAAATCAACGTCAGGATGGTGGATTGTTGATTTTAAATGAGGTGAGGCAAATAAATCATATATTGGATTAAGCTTGAATAGAAGTGTTGTATCGCTATCGGTAAAATCAATCAAAAATTCAGCAAAATACTCATCGGCGGTTATCTCACCTAACGTACCATCTTGTTCTTGTAGGTGAAACTGATTAAAGAATATAACACATCCATCATAATCAATCTCATTGAAATAAATATTACAGAAATTATCAGCTGTGTTATCTTCTAATTCAAGCATATAAAGGAATACTTCAGCATAAAGGTTTATAACTGTTTCTTCAGGGAAAACTAAAGGATACATCAGTTTGAAATTAGTACCACCTATACCGTCTGAATATAGTTCATAATTTATTGTGTGTTCTTCCTCAACACCATCAGATGTAAATCCGACTATTGCTTCATACCAAATATATCCTGATGCGTGCCAGGTGATTTCTTTGATATCAAATGAATAATCTTGTGATAAGATAAAATCTCTATTGTATAATCCTTCAAACTCGATACCATCAAAGAACTGATCGTATATATCTTGATCTGTGTTAGTTTCATCAAAGTATGCATTGAGGAACTCAGTTAATATATCTTCGTAATTTTCATGTGGTGGAATTAATATATCTGATAGTTCTCTACCCATTATGATTGGATTTTCTTCTAAGTCTTCACCAATTGACAACTCAAACTCAAATTCTTCATGAAGTAAGAAAGTCATATCAACTAGTCCGATATAAACGAGATAAGTTCCGTCTTCCTCGGTTTCTTCTATATCGTTTAGAACAGCCCATAAGAAGTCGACACTAATGCGACTTCTAAAGTATGCACAATCAGCAAAGATTCCTCCGTATTCTAAACAGAAATCAATATCACTTATTAGTAAGTCATTTGCATCCGTTATCATTGTTTCAATGATTGATTCTGCATCATCTAGACTTAATATTGTTAGTCTAAATTCATTTGTGATAGAGATTAGGAACATTCCATCAATAACTGTGAAGTCTATATCATATGTTAATAGAAACTCACTTTCCATAGTAGTGTTATTTAGTACATTAAATGATACTGTTTGTGGTGATTCTTCGAGATTTAGTTCATTTAGTTCCAAGTGTTGATTTGCGGTCCATAGTTTTGGTCGTAATGCCTTACATGTATCAATTGCCCCTGGTGTCATATACGAGTTGCATACAACTGAGTCTGGAGCACTACCAGTGTTAAACGCGTTGATGAAATTACTAAGTAATGTATTGATATCATACGCGGTTATCTCAGTTGCAATATAGTATCTTTCTAGTTGTAAATACCAAGTTCCCGAAGTGTATGTCCAATTAATCTTAAAGTGATACATTTCCTCACTTAACATCGTGAACTTAACGAATGATTCTGAGGAACTAGAGTATAGTTCATAACTTTCTATTTCTAAATCTCTTAGTTCAATTTCATCTCTGAAAGTGATGAACGCAGTTTGAGATAATGTATTTATATGTTCATCAATTATTGTGAATGTATTGATACTAAAATCATTAATTTTTGGGATTAAAAGATCAAAGAAAGATGACACTTCCTCAGTTGATATTTCAAAGTTGATATCAAATATGAGGATTAACATTAATTTGTCTTCTTCGTTAGTATAAAATTCACCTTCTACGGTTTCTGTATAAGAATCTGTTGTTTTGGTGAAACCAAATATAATGGTAAATTTATGGTCTTCAGTTTCGTTAATTATAAATGAACTTATGCTAATAATCTCTTCATCATTCAGCATCTTTTCACGTCTTATTTTACATTCCATGAAACCGTTTTGTGTGTCAAAATAATTGGCACAGATTGTATCATTAGAAATGGTTTCGTCATTAAAATCAACAATCATATTATCAAGTAATTCTTGGTAGATGTCTTGATATTCAATCATGAAAAACTCCCAACTATCAATATACATTTGGTCTTCAATTCCTACAATGGTTATAGTGAAAATGTAGATATCAGATTGTTCGTCTTTCTTCATTACTATTTCGTATTTTGTTATATCATCATTGCTACCAGCTTCTTTGATTTCATCAATCTGATAACCTTCTAAATCTTCAGGAAACAAATTATCAAAACTTAAACGACATGAATCAAGCAATGTAGTATTTGTTATTGCAATGTATGTATCACAAAGTGATTGATCCCCTTCATCCAAATCAGTAAGCAGATCATTAAACAGGTTTTGCACTGTTTCTGTTTGTAAATCGGTGATTTTATCACCCTCACAAATATCACTTGTAGGATTCTCTCGACAGTATTCTTCACTAATTTTCTCTACATCTTCTGATGTGAATCTATCGCATGAAGTAAGGCCTAATGTAAAGAAGATGATAGTGGTAATTATTAAAATCTTCTTCACTGTATTCCTCCTTTTATTCATTTATTTGAATACAATTTTATTATAGGTTTATTTATATCGAATTTCAAACTACTTTTTTGATGATTAAATAATCTTAGTCAAAAAAAAGGTGACATTTCCATGTCAACCTTAGTTAATTATTGTAAAAATTCTTTTAGAAAATGAACAATTCCATCTTCTTCATTACTGTATTTTGTTACAAAGTCTGCATGTTCTTTTAAAACGTCTTGAGCGTTTTTCATTGCAACACCTGTTCCAGCATACTCTAGTAACTCAATATCATTGTGAGCATCACCAAATGCGATAATGTCATCTCTATCAAATCCTAAGTGATCTGCAACGTATTTTAGTCCAACTCCTTTTGTTGTTTCTGGAGTATATAACTCAATTACAAAATTGTAGTGATGTCCCCAGTTACGAGCTAAAACACGATCTTTATATTTAGTTCTTACATAATCTTCAATAATTTCTGCTTCACCTTGGTGAGCGACAATTAAAAATCCGTTAGTATCGTCTTTCAATATATCATCAAAGTTTCCTACTGTAAGTCCAGCACCATTGAAGTAATGAAGTAAAGGTCTTATTTTTTCGGTATCTTCATATAAGAAGATATCATCTCCTACTTCTCCAAAGGCGTTTTCGATTACGTTTAGATTTGATTTGAATATATCAATTACAAATTCTTTAGGGATTGTAATGCTATACGGTTTAAACTTTTCATTATTTTTGTTTGTTACTAGTCCACCATTATAATTTATGATTGGTGTATCTAGTTCTAATTCATCATAAAATTTTTCGCTACTTCTAAAAGGTCTACCAGTTGCGATTACGACTTTATGACCTTGTTTACTCAATCCGATAAGATAATTTTTAGTTGTTTCACTGATTGATTGCCAGTCACTTAACAATGTTCCATCTAAATCGAGAGCGATTAAATATTTTTTCATCTTTATCACCTCATTATAATGTACCACAAACATAAAATATACACAATAGTAAAGCAAAATATGGTATAATAAAATTTAGGTTAGGAGTGATTATATGCCTTTTGATATTTCCTTAGGTGGATTCTTGAATTTCTTTTTAGGTATGATGACAGGTGCTGTCGCTCTTTTAGCATTCATTACATTCATGAGTTTTCGTGGTAAAAGAATTGAACTTGATGTACAAAAACCAGAAGGAGAACTTGATGAAAGTGAATTAAAGAACTTAATTGAAATGAGACAAACTAAGTTGAAAAGGACTTTGAAACTAAAGAATGAATCAACATTTAGAGTAACTATGGATATGGCTTATGAACTTATCGAAGAGATTTCTAGATATTTCTTTCCTAAATCAAAATATCCAATGTTAGAACTTAGTGTTAATGAACTTATTGAATTAAATCATTATGTGAGTAATCGTATAGACGAGTTATTGGAAGTTCCCATCTTGAAAAATGCTAAAAAGACAAAAATAATTACTATTGTAAATATGTATGAAAAGAAGAAACTTATCGAAGAAAGTAGATTAGCTAAAGCAGCTAAAAAGTATAAATTTGGTAAAGTATTAAAATATGGAAGTATGGCTTTGAATGCTATTAATCCAGTATATTGGTTTAGAAAGTTAGTCCTAAGTACAAGTATAGATGCGATGACAAGAAAACTTTGTGTTGTAGTCATTGGAGTAGTTGGAGAAGAAACCGCAAAAGTTTATTCTAAAAAATTATTTGATAAAGATGTTGAACTTGGCTTAGTAGAAGAAAATATGGATGAACTATTAGCTGAGGGAGGTGATGAACCTGAAGAAATTGTTCAAAATTAAAGATTTTTATGATGCTATTGATATTGGAGATAAAATTGTTGTTTATTGGTATACTACATTTTGTCCTGATTGTATTATGATGAAACCTTATTTAGGTAAATTAGAAAGAGATTTTAGTGACTATACATTTTATGCAATTAATCGTGATAAAATGATAGATCTCGCAAAACATTTAGAAATATATGGAATTCCAAGTTTTCTTGTATTTAACGATGGAGAAGAAAAAGGAAGACTTGTTAATAAATATCGTAAATCTTATCATGAAGTTAAATCTTTTATAGAATCAGTTATAACTTAATAAAGTAGGTGCTAAAATGATTTTTAGAAAAAAGAGATTAGTTGTACAGAAAAGAACGGAAGATACAAAGCCGTTTGAAATCCCTGAAATTAAAGAAAAGGTTGAAAGAAAAGGATATCAAAAAGATCACTTTGTTTCACCTATTTTTGGTACGAATGTAAAAGATAAAATTGTTATACCTAATCCTGTAAAAAGAGGTGGAGATTTAGATAAACAATTAGATGATTTTCGTACTGAACCTAAATTAACTGCAGAAGAGAAAAAAGAAAGATATGGTAGTGAATACCATGAGTTTGATTTAGTTAAAGGAAACAACTTAACTGAAGCTATGAGAGAAAGAGAACGAAGAAGTCAAAGAAGAAAAGATCATAGTGAAGAGGAGTTTGTGAGTGGAGTTGTTGAAGAAATTGAACAACCAGTTAGAGAAGAACTCCGTACTGAACCTAAAACTAATATAAATGATTTCTTTAAAGAAGAAGTAAAGAAACCAAAATTTATGCAGAAAAAAGAAGAACCAAAAGTTGAGGTTGTACCAGAACCGAAACCATCATTGAATAAGTTTAATAAAGAGTATAAGTTTCCAAGTTTGAGTCTACTTGCAAAACCAATGAAAAAGGTTCAAAACAATGAGGAATGGGTTCAAAAACAAATTGATATTTTGGACAAAACATTTGAAGAGTTTAAAGTAGGAGCTCGAGTTAAAACATACACAAAAGGTCCAACAGTTACTAGATATGAAATTGAACTTGAAAGTGGAGTTTATGTTAAAAAAGTAACTGGAATTACTGATAATATTAAGATGGCTTTAGCGGCCAAAGAAATTCGTATTGAAGCTCCAATACCTGGTAAAAGTACAGTAGGTATTGAAGTGCCAAATGAAGTACCAGAAATAGTTCATTTTTACGATATAGTGAGTAAGGATGAATTCAAAAATTCAACTGATCCATTAACAATTGCATTGGGATTAGATATTGATGGTTTAGGCGTTTATTCTTCAATTGCAAAAATGCCTCATGGACTTGTTGCAGGAGCTACTGGTAGTGGAAAAAGTGTTTGTATAAATACTATCTTGATGAGTTTATTATTTAAATATTCACCAGATGAATTAAAACTGATGTTAATTGATCCAAAAATGGTTGAGTTAAGTGCCTATAACGAACTACCTCATTTGATTACTCCTGTCATAACAGATGCAAAAATTGCCACAGCAGGATTAAAATGGGCTGTTGAAGAAATGGAAAAAAGATTTGTATTGTTTAGTAATGAAAGAGTTAGAGATATAACTTCATACAACCAAAAGGCTTTAAAAGAAAATTTAGAACATATGCCTTACATCGTTATAATTGTTGATGAGTTAGCAGACTTGATGATGATTGCATCAAGTAGTGTAGAAGAGGCAATTATGCGTTTAACTCAAAAAGCACGAGCATGCGGTATTCATTTAATTATAGCTACACAAAGACCTTCAACTGACGTTGTAAAGGGTACAATTAAATCAAATATCCCAACTAGAATTGCCTTTATGGTATCTAGTTATATCGATTCGATGACAATAATTGATGGAGCTGGAGCTGATAAGTTATTAGGACGTGGAGATATGCTTTATGCTGAAAGTGGTAAACCACAAAAACGTGTCCAAGGAGCTTATATTAGTGATTCAGAAATATATAATGTCAATGAATACATTAGAAGACAAAGAGATAGTGAGTATATGTTCACACAAGAAACACTTGTTAAAAAAGCAACAAGTTCTAAAAATAGTGATGAATTATTAGAAGAAATAGCTAATTTTGTAGTATTAAATAGAGCGGCTTCGATTAATAAAATTAGTAAACAATATAATATTGGATTTAATCGAGCACAGAAAATAGTTGAAACATTATGTGATATGGGTATAGTATCAAATAATGTTGGATCTAAAGCGAGAAGTGTTTTAGTAACTGAAGAGGAATTAAACAAAATATTTGAAGAAGAGTAGGAAGAAAAATGGATGACGACAAGAAATTACTTGAAGAAAACGAATCAATAATACCTGAAGAAAATATTACTGACCAAGAAGAAGATTTTACTACTGAAACAATGAAGGTTCGAAAGACCCTTCGTTTTCGTGTACCTATTGTTATAAGTGCTGTTTTTATCTTCTTTATTCTCCGATTATTTGATCCGAATATCGATTTTAACAATGTAAATGCACCATTATTTTTATTCATCTGTACTGGTGTAGTTGTCTTTGGATTAATCATTTACTTAATAGATTCGCAAACCAAATCTATTGAGTATAGTAAACGAGTTACATTTCGTAGATATAAAATTCTTAATGAAGTGTTTGATATTGTTAGTGTTGTACCTTATTTAGCGGTTGTCATGACAATAGTAAATATCTTCTTTGTATCATTATCGCCGATTACTGGTACAAGTATGGAACCTAGTTTCTCTGATAACGAGGCTGTAGTTTTCTCGCATATGAGTAATGAGTACGAACGTTTTGATGTTGTTATTGTTTATGAGGATAGTGTAACTAATCCATACTTAATTAAACGAGTAATTGGGTTACCGGGAGAGATAGTTAGAATAGGTAATAACGATATATATATCAATGGTGATTTACTTGTACAAGACTTTATTGACCATAATGAAGTGGTTACTTATTGTACAAATGCAAATATAGATGAATATGGTGAATACATTGATGCAAGTAACTGTACATTTACAGTGCCTGATGGTTATTATTTTGTTATGGGAGATAATCGAGATGGTAATGCAGTTGATCCTGCAAGTGGATACAGTATTGATTCAAGATACTTTGGTCCTGTGGAAGTAGATAACATATATGGTAAAGTAGTATGGAAATTTAAAGACTATAATCTTATAAACTAGAGTGTGATAATATGAAACAAATACAATGGTATCCTGGCCACATGGCCAAGACAAAAAGGGAAATAATTGAAAAAGTAAAATTAGTTGATGTTGTACTGGAAATTCTTGACGCAAGAATTCCTTTTTCATCACAAAACCCAGTAATAGGGACAATGATTGGTAAAACACCACGAATCATTCTTTTTAACAAAGCTGATTTATCTGATTCAACGGAACTTCAAAAATGGATTGAATATTTTGATTCAAAAGGAATTCATTCATTAAGAATAAATGCTATTACAGGACAGGGAATTGATAAGATATTACCTTTAATGAAAATTATTCTGAAAGATAAAATCGCGAAAGAGTTATCTAGAGGTAGAACTACTAGACCTTTAAGAACAATGATTCTGGGGATTCCAAATGTTGGAAAATCAACATTAATAAATAAACTTGCTAATAAGAAAAAGTTAGTTACGGGAGATCGTCCTGGAGTTACAAAACAAACACAATATATTCGTGTTGGCACAGACTTTGAATTATTAGATACACCTGGGATTTTGTGGCCTAAGTTTGAAGATGAAGAAATCGCTTTAAAACTAGCATTAACAGGTGCAATTAAAGATAATATTCTACCAATGGACGACGTTGTTATTGCGGGATTTAAGTTCTTGGATAAGTATTATAAAGGAAGACTTGAAGAACGTTATAATATTGAAGTCGATGTTGATAATGTTGTTCAAATATTTGATGATATTGGTTTAAGAAGAGGATGTTTACTACCTGGAAAACAGATTGATTATGACCGAGTAAGTGAACTATTTTTACATGAGTTTAGACATCAAAAATTTGGTAAAATAATCATGGATAGAACTAATGAACTTGTATAGTTTTGAAGACGATTTATTAAAAGAAAATCATATATATATAGCTGGATGTGATGAAGTTGGTAGAGGACCTTTAGCAGGACCTGTAGTTGCTGCGGCAGTTATATTAGATCATAATAACCGTATTGAAGGTTTAAATGATTCTAAAAAATTATCAGAAAAGAAACGAGCAATATTAGAAGTTGAGATAAAAGAAAAAGCATTGGCATATGAAATAATATATATTTGGCCAAAAGAAATAGATAAAATTAATATTTATCAAGCTAGTAAAAAGGCAATGATTGAAGCGATAAAAAAACTTAGTAAAAAACCAAGTTTTATATTAAGTGATGCAATGTCTTTAGACAGTTTAGGGATACCTTATGAAAGCTTAATTAAAGGTGATTCGAGAAGTGCTACAATAGCTGCAGCTTCGATTTTGGCTAAAGAAGAACGAGATAGATATATGATTGAGATTAGTAAAAAGTATCCGGATTATGGTTTTGATAAACATAAAGGGTATCCAACAAAAATGCATTTAGATGCATTAAATAAATATGGTGTTTTAGACATCCATAGAAAAACTTATAAACCAGTTTATGACCTCATGAATAAACAACAGCGTTTAGAAGTATAGGAGGTAACATGATGAAGAAATTTTTCTTAGTATTAATTGGGATGATGTTTTTAGCTGGGTGTAGTCCAGCAGATGATGAACCAACTGTTGAAGACCCTAAAATAAGATTATATGGTGATGCAACAGTGCATTTAGGATACAATGAAGATTTTGAAGATCCAGGGGCATATGTTATTGGCGAAGGTGAGTATGAAATACATGTTGGTGGTGACGTAGTAGATAATCTAGTACCTGATAACTATTTTATTACTTATTCATTTGAGTATGAAGGACAAATAAAATCAATAACTAGAAACGTAGTTGTTCATGATGAGATTATTGTAGAATTTTATTTACTTGGAGATGAACATGTAGTTATTAATCTTGGTGATAGTTACCGAGATGAAGGGTATGTATTAAGTGATACGTCATATGCAATTTTATTAGAAGATAATGTTGATATGAACACTCCAGGTGTATATGAGATTAATTTCTCTATTATAGTTAATTTTGAAAAAGTAACAATAACAAGAACTTTGGAGATTGTTGATTTAGCTGCCGTTATCGATTTTTATTTACTTGGAGAAATGGAAATGACAATTAATCAAGGCGATGAATTTATTGATCCGGGATACTTTATAAACGATGAAACCATAACAGTTATTGTCGAAGGGGAAGTCGATGTTAATACTCCAGGAGTTTATCTAGTAACTTATTATTATACAAAAGGAGCAACGGTAATAATTACAAGAACAGTTACTGTTGTAGATAATACCGAAATTTAAAGAAAACACCTTCAAATTGAAGGTGTTATTTTTTTATTTAATACTGAAGCTGTAACTCAATGAATAAGTATCATCTAGGTTTTTCACAATCTTGTCAAATTCACATATTGGCACATATTCGATATTGGTATCAGACCACTCATTGATAATAACCCTTCTAAAGTCAAATAGCGATTCTGGGGATGTACCTGTTGCAGTGAATCTACCAAACTTTTTGTGTGGGATCTTAATAGATAAAAAATCATCGTTTTTTATTTGGCTTTTGCTTAAAAATCCTGTTAATAAGTTGTACTCTTTGTTTGTACCATCAATTTCATAAAACATAACATACACAGGATTATTTATTGAATATCTGTCTTTTAGACCCTGTTCGATGCAAAAGTTAGTTGTATGTCTCATATAATCCTGTCTGGTTTTGAACTTGCCTTTTTTTTCTTTAACAAATGTGGTTTTTCCATAGAATGTAAATGATTGGTCGTTTAGTAGTTCGAATTTATAGTTAGTTATTCCTGTATCAATTGTGTATTTTATCATCATTGGTAAATGTGAGATATTACTAATTTGATTGTTTCTTACTTCAGAAGGACTATGACCAAATGTTTTTTTAAAAACGCGATAGAATGTTTCGTTACTTGAATAATTATATTTAGTTGCGATATTGATGAACTTAGTATTAGAACAAAGGACTTCGTAATATGCAAGAGTCATTCTTCTTTTCATAATGTAACCTTTTATGGTGAAACCTATTTTTCTTTTAAACAGCCTTGCTAAATGAGAATAGGAGATTCCACAATAGTCTGAAATACTTATTACATTGAGATCTTCAGTTATATTTTGTTCAATATAAATAATTGCATTGTTTAGTTTATTCTTAGGTTTCATATGACTCCCCCTTTATGACAATTTTACACTTTTTTGCATATAAAAACTATAAAAATGATAGATTAGGCAAGGTTTATATATAAGTTGAGTGATAAACTTATTTCAATAAGGTGGTGCGATCATGGTTAAATATATTGCTTCTAGACTTTTGATAACTAGTATAACTGTAATAATCATTTTTACTTTAAGTTATTTCTCTTTATCTTTTGCAAAGTTTGTTAAATACTCCGAAATGAGTTTTAATGAGTACCTTTCTGTAACATTTGACTTATTCAAAGTTTATGTGAAAGAAATCGTTTTGAATAATAATTGGGGAACATTTGAGTATGATGATACGATATGGGATGAAGTCATAGCTAGAGGTACTATTTCTTTGAAGTTTAATATGTATGCTGCACTATTTTATATTCCATCAGGAGTTTTTGTGGGATATATCTGTGCAATTAATCACGATAGACTGATTGATAAAATCCTCCAAGGTTTTTTTGTGATTACTAGTTCAATTCCTGTATTTATTATGATGTTCCTCTTAATCATCTATTTGGGTTTTTATCTGGGAATTGGTCATTATCAATATGTTGAGGCATATGGTTTGAGAAATTATATTATACCAATAATGGCTTTATCTTTTGCCCCAATTAGTATTATTTCTAGAGTAGTAAGGGCTGAATTGATTGAAAATACAACTGCTGATTATTTTGAGTTTGCAGTCGCAAAAGGACTAAAAAGAAAACAAGTAATGTTTAGACATTCAATAAGAAATAGTTTATCTAATGTTATTTCAGTTGTACCTGAGGCTTTTCTATTCGCTTTGGTTGGATCAGCTTTTATTGAAATTATATATGATACTCCGGGAATCGCAGCGCTGTTATTTTCATCTTTGATTAGATTGTCACCAATGGGTGGATACTATACTTATATTGAAATTGAAGTGGTTATGGTTATTTTATTATTTTATACTGTGCTATCTTTAGGTGCTAACCTTTTAGCCAAATATATCAAGAAACCTCCCATCTTCAAGGATATACAATGTATGT
>CBFCWG010000027.1:0-14769 GCA_965601565.1 uncultured bacterium
CCCAAAGGAGCAGAGTTACAGTCTGCCGCGTTTAACCACTTCGCTACCCGCCCAAAACACGCAAATAATATTTTATACTATGTTAATTCAAAATGCAAGTTATTTTTTTGCAGGATATTTGATAGCATTCTTTTTCAATTTTTCATCTATCATTTGCTCAATATCAAAGCCTAAATCATATGCCATTGCAATTGCATATATAATTACATCTGCAATCTCCTCTTTAACATTTGTCATATCTGCCTGATCAGGTCCCCATTGATAATTTTCCAGCAACTCTGCGGCTTCTATTATTATTGATTTAGCTAGATTTTCTGGTTTATCATGTTGCTCCCAACCTCTTTCATTTCTAAAATCTATTATTTTAGATACAATGCCTTTCATGTTATCACTTCCTACGAAACATTATAAGAAAAATTATCAATCTAAGCAACATATTTGTTCTATAATATGAAGGTTTCGTGAAAAAACTAGGCTTATTATAAAAGTGTGTTATATTATATATATGAAATACAATTGGAGTGATTTATATGAAAACAGTACTAATAATTGAAGATGAACTAAGCTTACAAAACATATTATCTGCATACTTTAAAAAAAATGAGTTCAATGTTCTTACAGCCTCAGACGGATTAGAAGGACTAGAAGTATTTAGAGCTAATAACGTCGATGTAGTTTGCAGCGATATAATGATGCCTAACATTGATGGATGGCAAGTTGTAAGAAGTATAAGGCAATTTAGCAATATTCCTATTATATTGATGACTGCATTGGATAGCGAAGTTGATCAGCTTAAAGGATTTGATTTAGAAGTTGACGACTATGTAACAAAGCCTTTTTCACCTTCTATTCTAATTGCCAAAGTTAATAGTATTTTAAGAAGAACAGATAACTCAAGTGTTATGAGTAAATCACTTAATTATGACTTGAATGAACTTACAATAAATTTTGATAGCAGAGTTGTAAAAGTAAATGAAGAAACTTTGAAACTATCAAAAACAGAGTTTGATCTATTAAGTTTCTTTGTGAAAAATCAAAATATTGCATTAGACAGAGTAACAATACTAGATGAGGTTTGGGGTCTAGATGTTTATGTTGAGGAAAGAGTAGTAGACACATATATCAAAGTATTGAGAAAAAAACTTGGAACATCAGGAAAATACATAAAAACAGTTTTTGGAATAGGATACAAATTCTCAATTGAAGAAGATTAAAAGTAGTTTTATTGGCAAAGCTTTCTTCTCACTAATCCTTCTTTACTTCGTCGTCTTTCTATTTCTATTTGTTTTTCAAGGAATTGTCTTTCGAACATACTATACAAGAAGGACAATCCAAGATATAAAAGACGAGATTACAATTCTATCACAAAAAGAAGATTATGATGATATCATTATTGAACAATTACTCTTCTCAAGAAACACCCAAACAGTTTCTCTTTTAAAACCTTTAAACGAGGTACAAAACAATATCTCGAACTTAGATTTAATAAAATTATCTGTTGTTATAGACTCTGAAACTATAAATATTTTCGCTCCAAAGAGTGAGGAAATAAAATATGAAATAGGACAATCAATTAACGCAACGGCATACCTTCACGAATCATCAAACTACATTCCAACGTACTTATCGGTAGATAACAAGACTATCATTAGATCTAATAACTCCACAGACAATACTGTTGACGATGAGTTAATTACGGATTTTCTAGGGAATACGCCTATACAAGTAACAGGTGAAATTAGTGGAATATCAGGTAATGATTCTTCTGAAATAAATTCAATTATCTCCAGTGAGATATTAAATATTGCTTCAAAAAACTATTTAACTATTGTTGATTACGATTTAGGAAACTACTACTACACAAATAACTCAACTACTCAGGAATCTAGTTTGGTTTTCTATTCAATAATTGATATTGAAAATGAAGATTATCTTCTTATATCGATATACTCAATGGATCACGTTGAAGAAATTGTTCTAGCTGCTAACAGAGCTAACGTATATATGTTTATAGTTGTATTAGCAATATTAATGATTGCATCTTTTGTTTACTCGCGCGAGTTTTCAAAACCATTACTATTCATCAATAAAAAAACAAAAGATTTATCAAAACTTAATTTTTCAGCTCCATTAATTGAAATTGAATCATCTGACGAGTTCGCAGAACTAGCAACGAATATTAATACTCTAAGTGTTAATCTTCAAACGACTCTATATCAACTTAGCGAGCAAAACAAACAATTATCTGACGCAATTGCCAAGGAAAATAAAGTTGAGGCTAGTAGAAGAGATTTTGTTCAAGGTATGAGTCATGAGTTAAAAACTCCTTTAGCCGTTATCCAGGCTTCTGCTGAGGCTTTAGAAAACAATATTTATGAAAAAGCAGAGGATAAAGAAAATGCATTGCAACTAATTCAAAAAGAAGTAACAAAAACTAATAATATGATAAAAAGTATGATGACTGTATACAAAATCGATTCTCCAACATATCAAGAACAATGGAAAGAAGAAAACTTGAAAGAGCTTGTATTGGCAATAGATAAATCACTATCTCCTTTATACTATAATTCTAATATTGAAGTTAAGTTAAACTTAATGAATGCAACTTTAAAGTGTGATAAAGACCGAATAGAGACTATCATTACAAACTTATACACGAATGCAATAAAATATACACCAAATAATAATAAGATTCTGATAACACTAAACGAAAATCATAACTCAATATACTTTGAGATAAAGAACTATGGCGCAACAATACCAAAGGAAGAGCAACTAAAAATATTTGAACCTTTCTATCGTGTTGATAAAGCTAGAAGCAGGCAAGATGGTTCAACAGGTCTAGGTTTATATATTGTTAACCAAACACTGGAACAGTACAATAGTGAATGTCAAGTTACTAGTGACAAAGAATCAACAACATTCTCATTTAAAATAGAAAAAAGTTACTAATCATCTGGATTAGTAACTTTTTTTATTCTTTTTTGTAAGGTAGGTCTATCAATCATTACAATTCTTTCACAACCTAAACATTTTATTTTAACGTCTGATCCATATCTAATTACTTCCCAATCCTTCGATCCACAAGGATGTTCTTTCCTCAAAGTTACTATGCTTCCTAATTGAAATTTATGCATTATGCACCACGATTTGAGGGAATGGAATGTCAACTTCATGTTTCCCAAATAACTCAACAAGATCTTTTCTAATATCTCTTTCTACTTGAAAGTGTTGCATTGTATTTGTTTTTGCGATAATTCTCATATTTATACTTGAATCTGCTAGCTCTGTGACTCCTAAAAACTGAGGTGTCTCAACAATAGCTTCATACTTTTCTTCGGTTCTTTTTACAAAATCTTTCATCATTACACTTAACTTTTCTAAATCAGTATCATACCCTACTCCAAAATCAATAATAGCTATACTATCGTTTTTTGAGAAGTTAATTATACTTCCAATACTACCGTTATTAATAATTTTTCTTTCACCTAACCAGTTTTCAATAATTGTTGTTCTAAGTCCTAAAGAAAGAACATTACCTTTAAAACCATCAACTTCAACAACGTCACCTACATTAAATGAACCCTCGAAAATGATGAAGAACCCACTTATAAAGTCTCTAACAATCTCCTGTGCACCAAATCCAACAGCTAGTCCAAGAACACCTGCTGAAGCAATAAATGGTGTTACATCTACGTTCAGTTCTCCTAGAATTAGCAAGGTTACTATAAACCAAACTAGATATTTAGTTATACTTGTTAATAAATTGGCTACTGTAAGAGCTCTAGCCTCATTTTTATTTACTTTCATAGATCTAAATATCACTATTTTGATAGCTCTAATGACTAGCAAACCTACAATAATCCAAATAATAATCATTACACCAATTATCATTATTTGAGCAACGGCAGGATATACTCCCCATTGATCTGGGTCTACCAAAAAATTATATATTGTATCACTTATACTGTTCATTCTTTACCCCCAACTATTTTCTCAATCAAGTCATCTAATTCATCTTCACTCTCAAATGTAAAAACCAATTGATTTTTCTTTAACCTGAATTTAAATTTTTCATCAAGATTTTTATTTAACTTCGTTTGAACCTTATCTAATTTATCATTAGGAATCATATATTTATCATTGTCTTTATGAAGGTTTCTAATAATACCTTCTATATCTCTAACTGTCAAGTTCTCTTTCAATATCCTGTAATGTAGTTCTAAACACAGTTTTTTATTTTTGAGTTTACTAAGTGCACGTGCATGACCCATCGAAATAACCCCAATATTAACATCATTAATAATAACTGTAGGTAGATTTAATAAACCAATTATATTTGTCACATAGGCTCTACTCTTACCAATTTTTTTCCCCAACTCTTCATGAGTTAGCTTCAGATTATATACAGCCTTTTGAAATGCAATAGCTTCCTCTATAGGTGTCAAATCCTCTCTCTGAAGATTTTCCAATATTGCAAGCTCTGATAGATATACAGAATTATAATCTCTTATAATCGAAGGAATCGTTAACAAACCTGCAATTTTTGACGCCTTAACCCTTCTTTCACCAGCAACAAGAATATACCCTTGTCCTGCAGGTTTCAAGATTACAGGTTGAAATACACCGTGTTCCTTAATCGATTCAGAAAGTTCTGTCAAACTCTTTTCGTCAAATACAGTTCTCGGTTGATCTGGATTGGGTCTTATAGAATTAATATTTACTTCAATAACTTCTTCATTGTCCTTGAATACAGTTTTGTTCTCCTCAATTAAATCACTAAAGCTTCTACCTAACTTTAAACTAGAATCCTTCACTCAGGGAAACCATTTCTTTTGCCAAGTTTTGGTAACTAAGTGATCCTTTTGAACGAGGAGAAAACTCTGTAACAGGTAATCCATGACTAGGAGCTACGGAACATTTTACATTTCTTGGTATAATTGTCTTAAAAACTTTCTCTTTAAAATATGTTCTTACTTCGTTAATTACTTCATATCCTATGTTACTTCTTGTATCTAACATAGTTAATAAAACACCTTCAATAGTTAGTGCTTTTCTATTATACTTCTGTTTATTTTGAATCAATCTAATAGTGTTTAAAAGTTGTGTCAAACCATCAAGTGCTAGAAATTCACACTGTACAGGTATTAATACACTATCTGAAGCAGTTAATGCATTTATTGTTACTATTCCTAGTGAAGGAGGACAATCAATAATAATAAAATCATAATCGTCTCTAACTTCTTCAAGCGCATTAGATAAAATAAAGTCTTTATTATCATGTGATATTAAATTACTCTCAATATTACCTAACTCGTATCTTGCAGGTATGATATCAACATCTACACTTTCAACTTTTTTTATCACATTTCTAATGTTTGTTTTTTCATTAAAAATATCCGCTACTGTGTAAACTAAATTGGCACGGTTAATTCCCATATAAGTTGTGGCATTTGCCTGATGATCAACATCAACCAAAAGAACCCTTTTTCCTAAATAGGATAAAGAACTTGCTAAATTCACACTGGTTGTAGTCTTACCAACGCCACCTTTTTGGTTACTTATTGATAAAATTTTCCCCATATTACTCCACCTCTAAATCTTTCTCATTGCATAAGAAAAGTATATATATTTTACCATATATACACTTACAATTATATATCTTAACCCCAAAAGTTATCCACAGATTTTTGTGGATAACCTCTAAAGGTAATTGTTAAATAATTCTTCGTTATCTAAGTAAAAATTAACTTGCTCATAAGTAATAAATTCTCTGAATTCTTTTGAAACAAACAAGTCTGTTATATCTTGATGTGTTAAAGTTCTTTTAATATTGCCCCATTTATCATATTGTGTAACTTCAGTTTTCAGATATCTGTACATTATTGCCAATGACAATAACTTATCAATCCTATCCGTAAACAGCTTATCTAAGTTATACTCATATCTATCTTTTGTAAACTCTGAGTCTTTATTAAACAAGGTTGCAAAATCAAATAATATCGAGACTAATTCGCTTCTTTGGTTCAACAAATATTTCCTTAATTGTACAGCATATCTTCTCGTTTTTATTGGTAAATCCTTGCTATCAATTACACTATCAATATCTTGATCATGTAAAAAGAAATAATATTCAACAACCTCTGCAATATTGTTTGCATCTTCCTCAAAAAACTCATTAATAAACACGCTTAACTCACTAACTGTCTGTTGGAATTTTAAATTGCGATAAATTGGATCTACATCGTTAGTTTCAATCATTTCTGCTAAGTGTTGAAATGTTAATCCTTGGTATTTTCCTAAGACTTTATTCATTCTAACCCATTCATTATTCATTCTTTCATAAATGTTATCAGAAACTAGGAATTGAATTAAGAACACCAAATAAAATCCAATCAATATAACTAGGTAAGTATACATTGAAATATCTGGATCAATTGTATTAGTACCAATGATAGATGTTCCCTTGTCGAAGATATAGTATACACCATAAGCAGTAATTCCACCACCATAAATTAAATATGTCGAAATATCTTGATAAAAAATAATAATTGTAAGTGTTACAAAGAACATAATATAACCATAAAAATGATTAGAACCCGATGTAAAATAGATTGTAATTAATATCATAGTTATTATTGAAAAGTGCATAGCAAAGCGATTAAAACTCACAATTGTTAGTAGGATTGTAACCAGCAATAATGCCCCTAGAACAAGTGGCACAATTACATTAATATCTATTGTGAAATCATTAAATGTAGACAACGGAATGCTAAGGATTGTAATGATAAATAAGAACAAAGTAACAATTGAAACTTTCAATCTCAAAACTTCACTGAAAGTTAAGAACTCACTATTAGCTATACGATTAATTAGTTTTCTCATAGTTCCAACTCCCTTTCAGGATGTCATTTACAATTGTATCAAACACCTCATTATTCTCTATATAGATATCGATGACATCTCTGTCTATTAGATAGAAGTATTCAGAGTTCAATAACATATCCTTAATTTGTCCCTCAGATAACTCTTTTAAATATGGTTTATCAATTTTTATCAAGCAATAAAACACTACAAATGAGATGATTTTTACATAATTATCATCTGAATAGTGTTTAAATGACTTAAACTGTGATTCGGAGAATATTTCTTTTCTAGATACTTGAATGTCCTGAGTAATACTTGCCTTAATCCCAAGGTTTCTCATTTTATTGTTTACAGCAAGTTCCATATGTTTTATCTCATTAATTTCTTCTTGAGTATAGTCAGGATACTTCTCAACCATTTCGGCTACAGAAAATTTCTTTAAATCTTTTAATAATTTAATTTTTCTTGCAAATATATTTTCAATACCAATTTTTTTTGACAATTCTTTTGAGAAGACACCAAGAGCTTTATAATACTCCTTACTATCTAAAGGTTTATGTTTATTAACAATCGAAACTTCACTCAATAAATCCATATTTCTTACTTCTGATTCTTTACTTTGTGCAAGATGATTATAAAAGAATGACTTTCTCTTAATCAATATATATGAAGACAATGTTAGTAACATCACAAAAATCATTAAGAATATAACTATAAATGCATTCTGTACAGGAGTGTTTCCAGGTATTGCAAAAATCTCCGGAAAACTAACAGCTAGTAAGAATCCAGATATAAACAATGCTGAATTACTAGTTAACATTACCTTATAATCTTGATAAATAGCTGTGATAGCATATGCTAAAAACAGTGCTGTGAAAATACTAGGAGTTCTAAAAACAATGATCAAGGTAATTGCAATTATATATTCTCCAAGTGTATTTATATACATGGCAAATTTCAAATAATTATATAAATCTACATCATACGAATAAAGTGCTATGTTTATTCCTATAAGTAGAACAAACATAAATAATATTCCCATAATTTGAACTTTATCTATTTCTAATCTAAATAAGAAATATGCAACAATGCAAGCCAAAACAATATTGATAATGTTCACCAATAATGTTTTTACTTTAATATGTCTTAGTTCGAGCATCTCTTTATATGTTTCTAATTGCTCATACTGATATTTCTGTGTGTTTCTCCTCATCGTTACACCTCCTATAAAGGTTTTGATTTTATCTTGTTAAATCTTCGGGGATACTTATTGTCAGTCTCTCCGACTTTTTTTATCTTTATTAGTGATCTTTTTTCACCCTTAATTAAATACTCTATAATTCCCTCAAGTTCTGCCTTAAGTACGTAAAAAGCATTACTACTTTTTTCTATTTCCTCTTGAAACTTTGGACCTTTAAGTGCTAAGAAATAACCATTTTCTTTCACAAAAGGAATACATAACTCACTTAATAGTTGTAGATTCGCAACAGCTCTAGCAGTAACTAAATCATACTCATTTTTCTTAGTATATTCTTCTGCTCTTCCATGGATTAACTCAACATGGATGTCTAGTTCTTTGGTTAAAATACTTAAAAACTTAATTCTTTTTTGTAAAGCATCTATTATCGTTACTTGTAAATTAGGAAAGATAATTTTTAAGGGAATAGATGGAAATCCAGCCCCACTACCAACATCAAGCAATGTTTGATTGTGAAAAGATACACCTTTTATAGCACATAATGAATCGTAAAAATGTTTAATATAAACTTCATTTTCTTCCGTTATTGCAGTAAGGTTAATTTTTTCATTCCAATCAATAAGTATTTCATAATACTTCTTAAATTGCATTATCTGTTTGTCATTTAATTCAATTCCAATTTCATTTAACAGTAATATAAACTCTTCATTCATAATATCACCTAAACTATATTTTACCATATTTAGTGGTCTTTTTGAATATTTTAAAAAATAATAGACCTGTTTAAAGTCTATTATTTTTACTTTTAATATATACCAACAAAATCGAAATATCCGCTGGATTAACTCCACTGATTCTTGAAGCTTGTCCAATTGTTAATGGTTTAATATTTTTCAACTTCTCTTTTGCCTCTAAAGCAAGGTTATGGATATCATCATAATTTATGTCTTGAGGAATTTTATAATCTTCCATCTTTAACATCTTCTCAGCCTGTTTCATAGCTTTGTTAATGTATCCTTCGTATTTTATATCTATTTCTGTTTGTTCTAACACTTCATCGTTAAAGCTATCTAACTCAACCCAAACAGCTAGATCTTTCATCTTTAATTCAGGTCTTCTAAGTAGTGTATATAAGTTTGATTTATCCTTCAATTTTGTTGAACTTAATTCACCTAATTGCTCGTTAATTTGAGCATTCGGGTAAACTACATACTCAGTTAATCTTTTCTTTAGTTCATCAATTTTACTTAATTTAACTAAATACTTTTTGTATCTTTCCTCATCAATTAATCCAACTTGATGACCATATTCTCTTAATCTTATATCTGCGTTATCATGTCTTAACAACAATCTATATTCCGCTCTAGATGTAAGTAATCTATATGGATCTTTGACACCTTTAGTTACCAAATCATCAATTAAAACTCCTATATAGGCTTCATTTCTTTTTAAGACGAAAGGTTCTTTTCCCTTTAGTTTTAAACTAGCATTGATTCCTGCCATTAATCCTTGACAAGCTGCTTCCTCATAACCACTAGTACCATTAACTTGTCCAGCAAAATAGAGATTATGATAATTTTTACTTTCTAATGTGGGAAATAGATCTCTTGAATCAATTGCATCATATTCAATTGCGTATGCATACTTGGCAATTATAGCATTTTCTAACCCTGGTATTGACTTAATCATTTTATCTTGGATATCATGTGGCATTGATGTTGAGAACCCTTGTACATATATCTCATCAATAAACTGGCTCTCTGGCTCCAGAAAGATTTGATGACGTTTTTTGTCATGAAATCGCACTAACTTATCTTCTATAGATGGACAATATCTGGGTCCAACACCCTCAACAACACCACTATACATTGAAGATTTAGATAGGTTATCATTGATTATATTATGTGTATCTGGTGAAGTATAAGTCAGATAACAAGGCCATTGTTTATCTATGTCAAAGTATGATATTTTATCATAACTAAAATATCTTTCAACACTATCTCCGTCATGTCTTTCGGTTTTTGTAAAATCAACAGAGTTTGTTTTTATTCTTGGAGGGGTTCCAGTCTTAAGACGAGACGTTTTAAATCCCATTTCACGAAGTTGAGGACTTAATCCTAGTGATGCCTTTTGATTATCAGGTCCCATTTTTGTAACGCTATCTCCAACTAAAATTTTTGCCTGCATATATGTTCCTGTAGTTATTATTACTTTTTTTCCTAAAATAACTTCTCCAGACTCTAAGACTACTCCCTTAACTTCATTATCAACTAAATGGATTCTTTCAACATAAGCTTCTTTGACAGTAATATTGTCTTCTGAAAAAATCGTTTCTTTCATTGTTTTAGGATATAGTACTTTATCACTCTGAGCCCTTAGCGCTCTAACTGCAGGTCCTTTTGATATGTTTAAAAAACGCATTTGAATCTGAGTTTTATCGGCATTTCTACCCATTTCTCCACCAAGTGCATCTATTTCTCTTACTACTATTCCTTTTGCTGGTCCTCCAACTGAAGGATTACAAGGCATTGAAGCTATCATATCTACATTACCAGTTACAAGTAATGTTTTATGTCCAAGCCTCGCTGTTGATAAACATGCTTCACTACCAGCATGCCCACCACCAATTACTATTACATCATACATAAAATCACCTTTTCGTTACTATTTTATATCTATTATTCCAAATAGTAAAGCATATAACATGTGAATTCTTTAAATATTCACATTTGTATTATATAATAAGTGAAAGAGGTGAACTTATGGACAACTATACTATATTAATTATTGAAGATGAACCTACGATAAATCGTATTGTTTCAAATTACTTTTTAAAAGAAAAATTCACTGTATTAAGCGCGCTAGATGGGTTTAAAGGTTTGCAGTTATTTAGTCATAACAAGGTAGATTTAGTATGTTTAGATATTATGATGCCAAACGTTAATGGTTGGGACGTTGCGAAAACGATTCGTGAAACATCAAATGTTCCGATTATAATGATGAGTGCATTATCAGAAGAAGAGGATATCTTAAAAGGTTATTCTTTGAAAGTAGATGACTATATTACAAAACCATTTAATCCCAAAATTCTTGTAGCTAAAGTTAAAAGTTTATTGGACAGGTTACAAAACCAAGATTTTAGTACACAAACATCAGGCATATTAGAACTCAATGGTATAAAAATCAACTTAGACACCCACAAAGTATATATAGATGAACAGCAAATTGAGTTATCAAAGACTGAGTTTGATTTATTAAAATACTTCATGGAGCATGAAAGTAAAATATGTTCAAGAAACTTATTATTAGATGAGGTCTGGGGTATCGATGTTTATGTTGAAGATAGAATAGTAGATACCTATGTAAAAAAACTACGCAAATACCTTGGTCGAAGATCCCATTATATAAAAACTGTCTTTGGTGTAGGATATAGGTTTGAGGCTCTAGATGAGTAAAATCAAAAAAATCAATGATACTTTGAGAAGAATCATTACATTTATTCCTAGGTATTATCGCAAACTTACAATATCAAAACAGTTATTAGTAACATTTGTCTTAATTTTCATTTCTTTCTTTGTATTACAATCATTCTTAAATAACACTTTTTTCAAATCTTACTATACAGAAAGAGAGTTTGATAAAGTACATAGTAATCTTATTGACTATGTTGATAGTATGAATGAGGATGATAATGACTATTATGATGAAATGTATGAGTTCACAAGCGAAAACAATGCTTATTCAGTGATTGTAAACGGACAATATCGTGTTCTCACATCATCTTACACAAACTATACAGTGACGATTAAAGATGATGTCACAGAAGATTTATTCACATTTATTGTTCCAAATAATAATTATAGTTATACCCTAAATGAATCTCTAACTGTATCAATTTATGAGTATAATGATGAACTATATACTCCTGCCGTAATTACAACTGACAGTTCAAATTTACTTGATACCGAGGTAGTTTGTTCTGAGGAAACATGTATTTCAGTAACAGGTACTGTTACAGAGATAAATAAACCAAATAATTTAAACTATTTCTACGAAGATAATAACTTAATTGATTTAGAACTAAGCAAAATCCAAAATAATTTGATAACATTAGCTGATCATTCATATGATTCTGGTTCCATTGAAGGTTATTGGTATCGTTCAAGTGATGGACCTGTGGATACTATCGTTTTTGTTCATAATCTTAAAACATGGAATAGAATAATTACAGTAGTTCCAGTTGCCGATACTAGTGATATCATCAATATTGTATCTACATATAATTATTATGCTTACGCTACAGCAATTGCGATTATAATTTTATGGAGTTTCCGTATAACCCAAACACTTTCTAAACCAATTCAAAACATTGAAGGTGTTGCTAGGGAAATAGCTCAATTAAACTTTAATGTTGAAGCGCATGAATATACTAATAAAGAAAATGAATCATTATCAAACAGTATAAATCTTATTTCCCGGAATCTAAAAAATACATTAGAAACCATAAATACAAAAAACACAGAACTTACAGAACTCTATGAGGAGCAATCTAAACAAGTTTCACTAAAAAAACAACTTGTATCTTCCATCTCACATGAGTTAAAAACACCTCTAATGATTATGCAAGTAACCATCCAAGGCATTTTAGATGGTATCGTTGATGCTGAAGATGAGGAAAAAGAGCTTAACAACGTAATTGATGAGATAAATAAATCATCAATTATGATTCAAGATATGCTGCAAATTTACCGTTTAGATGATGCTAACACACCACTTGAGGTATCACAGTTTGACCTATCTAAGACAGTATGTTTCTTTGTTAACGACTTTGAAAAAATAATTAAAAAGTATAATTTTGACATGGACATTAATGTCCAAGATGAAGTATATTTAGAAGCAGATTTTAAGTTAATTAAACGTGTTATTTCAAACTTTATTACTAACGCTATCAAGTATACTCCAGAGAACGGAAAGATTTATTTAGAGGTGTCTGAGGAAGTAGACACTGTTTACTTCGAACTTACAAACTATGGTGTAAAAATAAATAAAAAAGAAATTGAAAAAATCTGGTTACCATTTTACAGACTTGAACAAGAAGACACTCAACGTGTTAAAACAAAAGGTAGCGGTATAGGCCTTTACTTAGTTAGTGAAATCCTTAAAGCACACCAAGCTGAATATGGTATTGTAAATGTTAAAAATGGCGTTAAAGCATTCTTTAGAATAAATAAAAAAACTGAGTAGTCGACAGACTCTCAGTTTTTATTATATTAACTTCAATGTTTTAAAAGCTTTATAGAATCCATCGTTACTAACTAAATCAGTAACAATAGATGCATGTTTCTTTACTTGATCATGCGAATTTCCCATCGCAACACTTGTCTCTACATAGTTAAACATAGATATATCATTAAAACCATCACCAATCGCAATTACATCACTTGGTTCTATATTATATCTCTCAATAAAGGCTTCAATGCCCTGTTCTTTTAGGCCACCTTTTGAATTGACATCAATACCAAATTCACAAGAATATGCAAATGTTAACTCAGGAAAGTCCTTTTGAAACTTCATAAAGTCATCTTTCTGATAATAAAGTGTCATTTGATATACATCGTTACTTTTATAAAAATCAGGATCCAACTCAGGAATCTCTAAATGAAAATTATTACTAAATTTTTCATAGAGATTGGAATAACTTGATTGACGCTTGAAACCATGTAAACCTTCAAGACCTAAATCGATTTCTAATTCTTCAGCAAATCCAATCAGTTTTTCTATAGTATTTTTATGAATTATCTTATTAAGAATAACTTCCCCATTATGGACAGCATAACGTCCATTGGCAGCCACATATGAGTTAATTCCCAGTTCTTTGTCTATGCCATAAAAAAGACAAGGAGGTCTTCCCGTATTAATAATAACTTCATGTCCGTTTTCCTTTGCAATTTTAATAGCTTCTTTAGTACTTTCTGGTATTGTTCTTGTCGAGTGATCAATCAATGTTCCATCAACATCAACAAATACATATTTTTTACGCATTTTTAATTATTTCTAGTACTTTTTTATATTTAAGTTTACCTAATCCAACAACTTCTTCGTTTATAACAAGTGCTGGAGTACTCATAACATTGTATTTTGAAATTTCAGAAAAATCCTCAACTTTTAATATCTCAGCTTCAATCCCTAATTCTCTTACTGCAGATGAGGCGTTATTATACAATACTTTACAGCTTGCGCATCCTCCACCTAAAATTTTAATTACCATAATTTCTCCTCCTAATATAAGTTTACTTTTTCATATTATCACTAATCTATATTATAGCAACAAATAACGAACTAAATCTTCGTTTTCATTTAAAAAATCTTCACGAATATTATAGTAGATTGTATTCTTCTCTCGAATCGACTCTACTATATCATTTTCCTTCAATTTTTTAAGGTGTTTAGACGTGTTTGCCTGCTTGATTCCTAGTAGTCCTTCAATCTCACAAACGCATAAGCGGTCATAATCTAATAACTTGCTAAAGATATTAAATCTCGTTTCGTCTGATAACATCTTAATTGTTAAAAATTTATTCATTTTTCCACACTCCATCACTATTCAGTAATATGATTATACAGTAATATTACTATACGGTAATGTTTTTGTCAAGGTATTAAAAAACATCTCCTATCAAGCACCCCCATCCACATAGATAGAA
>CBFCWG010000028.1:0-13954 GCA_965601565.1 uncultured bacterium
AACCTGGTCTTAAAAAAGCTCGTCGTGCACCACAATTTAGTAAACGTTAAGAACAAATACTATTCAATAAAAACACAACACCCACTGTTGTGTTTTTTTGTTGCTTAGTTTCACAATATTCACATATTACTTTCACATGTAATTATGAATAATAATATATAATTATTGTGTAATTAAAAATAATATTGTATACTACTCACGAAGGAAATGATA
The DNA here is from genome assembly GCA_965601565.1 of uncultured bacterium. GTDB lineage: Bacteria > Bacillota_I > Bacilli_A > Izemoplasmatales > Izemoplasmataceae > Xianfuyuplasma. The sequence goes on from CBFCWG010000028.1 coordinate 214, forward strand.
AAAATGGAAAAAAGATTAAATAAATATTTAAGTGAAGTTGGCTATTGTAGCCGAAGAGAAGCTGATCGTTTAATTAAGGCTGAACGTGTGACTATTAATAATGAGTTACCTGAACTGGGCACAAAAGTAAAAGATGGTGACGTTGTTAAAGTTAATGGTAAAGAAGTTAGTAATAAAACTAAGTTAGTATATTTAGCTTTAAATAAACCAAAAGGAATAACTTGTACGACAGACCAAACTGATCCAACAAACATAGTTGATTTTGTAAAATATCCTGTTCGTATTTTTCATATTGGTAGACTAGATAAAGATAGTGAAGGATTAATCTTTTTGACAAACGATGGAGATATTGTTAATAAAATTCTTAGAAGCGGTAATAATCATGAAAAGGAATATGTTGTAAAAGTTGATAAAAAACTAACAACGACTTTCATAAGAAAAATGAGTACTGGAGTTTCGATATTAAATACAATGACAAAACCTTGTCATGTCGAAATGATTGATAGTAATCATTTTAGGATTACTTTAACACAAGGGATGAATCGTCAAATCAGAAGAATGTGTAATGCGCTTGGATATCACGTTACTAGATTAATGAGAGTAAGAATTATGAATGTAACAATCGAAGGAATCAGACCAGGTAAATGGCGTTATCTATCAAATAAAGAAGTGGAAGAAATCAAATCTTTAACAGAACATTCAATTAAAACTGAAGAAGCAAGTATTTAATATAACTTGCTTCTTTTTAATTGTGTTATAATAGAAAAGAAATAAAGGGGGAATTATCATGAATTACATAATTATGTTTATCTTTTCATCAGTAGTAGTTTTCTTAGTATTTTTAGTTTCATATTTACGAATGGCTAAAGAAATTGGATTTAATAGGTTGTTTAGAACATCGTTAGTTCTTGGGGTAACTATGGGATTAGTTTATACAATATTATTCTATTTAACAGGTTTTGAAGGGTATATGATTGTAATCTTTGTGTTTGTTGGATTAGGGATGATTGAAGATAATATATTCCTACCGATCTTATTTGGGAAAGATATCCCTAAAATGGGAGTAGTATATCGTTTAATCCCATCAGTTTTAAGTAACTTAATAATATTAGGATATGTAATGATATCTGTTATGTGATTTTAACTACAATTAGTTGTATTTTTAAAGTCATTATTATATAATACTTTAGTCAAGGAGATGATATATATGGCAGTAAGAACTAGATTTGCACCATCACCTACTGGATTTATCCATTTAGGGAATTTAAGAAGTGCAATATTTACTTATTTAATCGCAAAAAAAGATCAAGGTACATTTATTTTGAGAATCGAAGATACAGACCAAGAACGTTATGTTGAAGGTGCTGTTGATGCAATATACTACACATTAGATTCTTGTGGATTATTATGGGATGAAGGACCAGATAAAGGTGGAGACTTTGGACCATATATTCAATCTGAAAGAATGGCGGCATATAAAAAATATGCTTTAGAGCTTGTTGAGAAAAAAGAAGCTTACAAATGTTTCTGTACAGAAGAAAGATTAGCTAGTTTAAGAGAACAAGGATATGCCAAATATGATGGACATTGTTTACATTTAACCGAGGAAGATGTTGTCAAAAAAGAAGCAGAAGGTATTCCTTATGTTATTAGACAAAAAGTACCAGAAACTGGTTCTACATCTTTTACATGTCAAGTGTATGGTGAGATTACAATTGAAAACAAAGAAATTGAAGATCAAATAATTTTAAAAAGTGATGAGTATCCGACATATAACTTCGCTAACGTAATTGATGATCATTTAATGAATATTACACATGTAGTAAGAGGGAACGAGTATTTAACTTCAACTCCTAAATACACATTATTATATAAAGCATTAGGTTGGGAACAACCAACATATGTACACGTTCCACAAGTAATTAAAGAAGGTGGAAAGAAACTCTCAAAACGTAATGGTGATGCATATTATTCTGATTTTATTAATAAAGGATATTTACCACATGCTATTGTTAATTATTTAGCAATGTTAGGTTGGTCTCCAGAAAATAATCAAGAGATCTTCACTTTAGAAGAACTAGAAAAATCATTCTCAATTGATCGTATTAATAAATCACCTGCTGTGTTTGATGTTAAAAAATTGAACTGGGTTAACGCTCATTATATAAAAGAACTATCTATCGATGAACTTAAAGAAATCTGTATGCCTCATTTAGTAAATAGCGGTATTATAGAAGGAAAAGAAGAAGCGTGGATTGATAGTTTATTAACAGTTTTTAAAGATCGTATTAGTTATGGTGCAGAAGTATTAGATTTATACGATGAGTTCTTTGAACAAGAGTTTAATCTAGATTCTGAAATGACTGAATTTATCTCACAAGAAGGAGTGAGTGAAACACTAACTGCCTTTAGAGATTTACTACAAGAACTAGAAAATTTCACAGCTGCGGATATTAAACCACTTATTAAACAAGCTGGGAAATTAGCTGGAAGTAAAGGTAAAATGTTGTTTATGCCATTAAGAATAGCTACTACAGCTTCAATGCATGGACCTGATTTACCACAAGTTTTAGCACTACTGGGAAAAGAAACTGTAATTGAAAGATTGAATCAAAATATAAAATAAGTCCAAAGTTTGGACTTATTTTTTCCTTATTAATGGTATAATTAGTGTGTTATGGAGGAGGATTTATATGCAAAATGAAATTGTAAAAAAACAAAAACTTCTAAATTCAGAAGGTTTTTTAATAAACCCTGGATATGCAAAAAAGTTATTTTGGGAATACGATAGGAAAGATATCAAGGCTAACAAGTTCAGAATAAAAGAATGGGATTATTATCTGATAGTTAACGACAATAAAGGTGTCGCTTTTACAATAGCGGATAACGCATATATTGGTTTTGTTAGTGTATCTTTATTAGATTTTGATGAAAAAACATATGTTACATATAGTTCTATAATTCCTTTTACAATGGGGAAATTAAAATTACCCCCAACATCAGAAACTGGGGATGTTGTTTTTAAGAACAAAAAAATATTACTGTCATATTTAAATGATGGTGAATCTAGAACAATTAAATGTGAGGTACCAAAATTTAATAAAGGTAAATCATTTAAATGTAACTTAAAATTAACAAATATTCCAACTGAATCTATGGTAATAGCTACGCCTTTCCCAAAAAACAAAAAGGCATTTTATTACAACCAAAAAATCAATTGTATGACAGCAAATGGAGAAGTAGTGTTTGGAGATGAAACTATTTTATTTGAAGATGCATTTGGTACTCTTGACTGGGGAAGAGGTGTCTGGACATACGATAATACTTGGTTATGGGGTACAGCATCAGGAAAAGTAAATGGTAAAGCGTTTGGGTTCAACATAGGATATGGTTTTGGAGATACCTCAAAAGCTTCAGAAAATATGATTTTTTATGATGGGAAAGCACATAAGTTAGATCAAGTTAGGTTTGAAATACCGATGGAAAACGGAAAGTTCCAATTTATGAATGATTGGAAATTAACCTCTAACGATGGAAGATTTGAATTTCTGTTCACACCTATTTTGGATCGTTATGATAAGATTTCTTTGCTACTTCTAGTAAGTGATCAACATCAAGTCTTCGGTAGATTGAATGGGTATGTTATTTTAGATGATGGTACAAAAATTGAAGTTAAAGATCTACTTGGTTCAGCCGAAATAGTAAGAAATAAATGGTAAGGCAGGCAAATATTATGAACTTAAAAAATATTGTACAGGAACAACGAGATTATTTCTTCTCGAATAAAACACTTGATTATAAATTTCGCAAAAATGCATTGCTTAATTTGCGAGTGAACATCTTAAAGTATGAAGAAGAACTAAAAGAAGCATTATCAAAAGACCTAGGTAAAAACCCTACAGAGAGTTATTTTTCTGAAATAGGACAAGTATTAAAAGAATTAAGCTTTATGGTTAAAAACCTAAAGAAGTTTATGAAGGAAAAGAAAGTTAAATCACATATAGTTGATTTCCCTTCTAAAAGTTTTATATCACCACATCCTTATGGTGTAGTATTGATAATAAGTCCATGGAATTATCCAGTAACTCTGACTTTGGGACCATTGGTTGGTGCATTAGCTTCTGGGAATACAGTAATTATCAAACCAAGTGAATATAGTATAAACACAACAAAAGTAATTGATAGAATAATAAACGAAACTTTTGATAAAAGTTATGTTAGAGTAGTTCAAGGTGATGCTACTTTTACCAATGATTTACTCAATGAAAAGTACGATTATATCTTTTTTACTGGTAGTACTTCAGTTGGGAAAATTGTAATGGAAAAGGCAAGTAAACATTTAACACCAATAAGCTTAGAACTAGGAGGTAAAAGTCCTGTTATTGTTGACAAAGATGCCAATGTTAAAATCGCTGCTAAAAGAATTGCATTTGGTAAATACTTAAACGCTGGGCAAACTTGTATTGCGCCAGATTATATCTATGTCCATAGTTCAATTGCTGATGATCTTTTATTATATCTACAAGAATCTTTAATTGATTTTTTTGGTGATAATCCATTAATATCACCAAATTATGGGAAAATTATAAATCAGAGGCATTTTGATAGATTACAAACATTGGTTGCAGGTGAGAATGTTTTATTTGGGGGAGAAACAGATATCGAAAATCATATAATTGCTCCAACAATATTAACAGATGTTTCCCTCAATAGTTTGATTATGAAAGAAGAGATATTTGGACCAATATTACCAATTTTCACATATGATGATATTAATAATGTAATTGGATATATTAATAAAAATCCAAAACCACTTGCTTTATACTTGTTTACCAATAATCGTCAGATTGAAGAAAAAGTTTTAACTGAATGTAACTTTGGAGGAGGATGTATTAATGACACCGTAGTTCAGTTCAGTAGTGATTACTTACCATTCGGAGGAGTTGGTGAAAGCGGGATGGGTGCTTACCATGGAATGGAGAGTTTTAAAACCTTTACACATTATCGAAGTATTTTGAAAAAATCGACAGTTTTTGATCTGCCAGTCAGATATGCACCATACAATAAAAAGAAAGAAAAGTTATCTAAAATAGTAATAAAGTAATCAAATAAAAAATAATGGGCTAAATAAGTTTAGTCTTTTGTTTTGGAGAATATCTAATTTTTAGATATAATTATATCAGGTGGTGATTAAATGAAAGTACTAGTTTGTAAGAATAAACACTGTCATTGTAGGGAATCTGAAGAAGTTTTGAATCAATTAAAGAAACTAGGTATTGAACATAACCATTCATCATGTATGGATATGTGTGAAAGTGGACCTAATGTTTTTATTTTGCCTGATGCAAAACTATATGGTAGAGTCACATCAAAACGAATTGATGATGTTTTAAAAGGGTTAGGTGAAGACTTGCTTTATAACCCCCTTGATGTTTATGACGAAGTAATGTATCAAGAGTACTTAAACGACCCAATGCACCGCCGTACGGTTAAACTATTTAGATGGCATTTAGATAAACATGATGATTTAAGTGTTGCTAGTATCAGGGAAATGATTAGTGTATTTAAGAGTAAATATGATGTAAAAGGAATCAAATTTACTTATCCAGTAAAGCTTGCTTTGATTAAAACAATTAAAGGACCTGATTTGCCAAAACTAATTCATTATTTAGAAAAAAAGGCAACGATGAAATTACTAGATGATTTTCTAAAAAAAGCATAATAAAGCCGTATAGTAAAATTAAGTTTGCATTTATGTCCAAACTATATTATAATATTCTTTAGAAACACAGAAAGAAAAGGAGATTTAATTAATGACAGGTACAGTTAAATGGTTTAATTCAGAAAAAGGTTATGGATTTGTTACTTCAGAAGAAGGACTTGACATTTTTGTTCATTTCACAGCAATCACTGGTGAAGGGTTTAAAAGCTTAGAAGAAGGTCAAAAAGTAGAATTCGAAGTAGTTGAAGGAGACAGAGGTCCTCAAGCTGCTAACGTAGTAAAACTATAATATGAATTAACATAACAGGAGACTTTTCTCCTGTTTTTAATTTGTTTATTTTTAGATATATTTAATATATAATATATTATGATGATAATTGACAATTAAGGTTATGTTCTATAAACTATTGTCATTAAGAATAGAAGGTGAAAGTTATGAAGATTTTTAATTCATACACAAATAAATTAGAGGAGTTTGTTCCTAGACATCCTGGCAAGGTAAGTATTTACATCTGTGGACCAACTGTTTATAGTTATATACACATCGGTAATGCTAGACCGGTTATTTTCTTTGATACAGTAAGAAGATACTTTGAACATCGTGATTACGAAGTGAAATTCGCTTCTAACTTTACTGATGTAGATGATAAAATCATCACTAGAGCTATAGAGTTAGAACAGACAGAAAAAGAAGTGACAGATAAATTTATTGCTGCTTTCTTAAGTGATGTAGAAAAAGTAAATTCTCGAACTGATTATATTAAACCAAGAGTTACTGAATATATGGATAAAATCATTGCCTATATTCAAGAACTCATTGATAAAGGTTATGCATACGTTGTTGAAGGTGATGTATACTTCAGAGTAAGTAAAATTAAAGATTATGGAGTATTAAGTAATCGAAACATTGATGATTTAATTAGTGGTGCAAGAATTGAAGTTAATAATAAAAAAGAAAACCCTCTTGATTTCACATTGTGGAAAGATACAGATGTTGGAATAAAGTTTGATGCTCCATTTGGTAAGGGACGCCCAGGTTGGCACACAGAATGTGTTGCTATGATTGATAATATTTTTGGTGAAGAAATTGATATTCATGGTGGAGGTAGTGGTTTATTATTCCCACATCATGAAAATGAAATAGCGCAATCAGAAGCCCTTCATAACCATTCAATCGCAAAATATTGGATGCATAATGGCTTACTAAATATCGGTGGCGGGAAAATGAGTAAAAGTGAAGGAAAACAAATCTTAGTTAAAGATCTAAATATAGATCCAAACGTCTTTAGATTATTTACTTTATCAACGCATTACCGTAGTCCAATTAATTATACTGATGAAGTGTTAGAATCATATGTCAAAGAATGGGATAAAATATTAAGAGTATATAAAGCATTACACTTAAAACTAGATTTAAATGATATGTTATATGGTAACGCTAAAGTAGATCCAGATCTACTGGTTATATACAAAGAGTTTTTAACTGCAATGGACAACGATTTTAACACACCAAACGCAATAACTGCAATGCAAAATCTAGTAAAAAAAGCTAATCAGTTATTACGTTCAAAAACAGAACCCGAAGTATTGTTAAGTGCTTTAAAACTATTTAATGATTTCTTCACAGTATTTGGATTGAAACTAGAGGTGCAACCTTTAGCAAAAGAAGATAAAGAAACATACTTATTATGGGAAAAAGCCCGTAAAGAAAAAGATTTTGCTTCCGCAGATAGATTCCGTGCGATCCTTCAAGAAAAAGGTATAATTTAATGAGTGAATATAATGGTCTAACATTAGCGTATATTGGTGATGCAGTTTACGAATTAATGATTAGAGATTATTTACTATCAAAAGGATTTACCAAAGTTGATAACCTTCATCGTGAAGCCATCAAATTTACAAGTGCTGAAGGACAAGAAAAAGCATTTAATATATTAGAACAACACCTAACAGAAGAAGAAATTTCTATCTTTAAAAGAGGACGAAATTCTAAATCAGATCGAAAAGCAAGAAATGCTAGTTTAGCGTCATATAAAAAAGCAACAGGCTTTGAATCAATTATTGGATATTTACATATCAATAAAGATGTAAAAAGATTAGAAGAACTACTTAAAATAATTACTTCTGAGATGAGTGAGTGATATGCGAAAAGGTCTATTTTATATACTAATAGCTTTAATTAGTATCGGGATTATATTATTAAACACAGTTGATAGTATCAAGTACTTAACATGTGAAGATCCAGCAAACTATACAATTATAGTTGAAGAGGTTAAGGAAACAGAAATAGAATTAACAATAACTACTTTTTCAAGTGGTGAAACATTTAGTAGTTATGAATATCATATCGATGGTGACACATTATATGTCGGAGCTAAATTTGCCTTAAATCCACTAACTGATAATGCAACAGGAACTCATACCTTTACAATTGATACAGAAGAAAGAATAAATGTTATCTACGCTAAAGGTGGTACAGAGGAAGTTAAAGTTTTCCCAACAGATTGACAAATGCGCTTTATTAGTGTATTATCAAGATAGTTTAGAAAGGAGTGATGTATTATGAAACACAGAACTGAATATGGAAAATTGAAGATACATCACTGCACAAAATAAGTCTAATTTTATAAATTATAGGACCTATGTGTGGGTCCTTTTTGTTTGCTTGTGATGTATCTTCCCATATTAATCCATATAGCATTAATATATAAAATAAAAAGGAGAAAGATATTTGACAACAAAAACAAATAACCTGCTTAGAGGTCGAGTAATAATAACTCATCTAGGCAAATACATCACAGAAGTAAATAACGAAAAGTACAGTCTAGAAGTTAGTGGTAGATTTAAATATATGGCTTTTAACAAAAGTGATTTTCCCGTAGTAGGAGATTACGTATATTTCCGTCCTACAAACAACTTAGAAGGAATCATCGAAAGAGTTGAAGAAAGGACAAGCACAATCAAAAGACTAGCTATGGGAGAGATTCATAACGCCCAAATAGTAGCTTCAAACATTGATCTAGTATTTATCTGTATGTCATTAAACAATGACTACAAACTTAAAAAACTGCAAAACTTTTTAACAATGACATATTCATATGATTATGAAAGTGTCATCTTATTAACAAAATCAGATTTATCAAATAATATTGGCGAAATCATTGAAGAAATTCAAGATGTAAACGATGAAGAAATAATGGTTGTAAGTTCTTTCAATGAATCAGACATCACAAAAATTAAAAAACGTATTGGCACAAAAACCTGTGTCTTTATTGGAAGTAGTGGTGTTGGTAAATCAACAATCATAAATAAACTTATCAACGATGAACACTTTGAAACAAACGACATCAGATTAAGTGATTCACAAGGACGTCATACAACTGTTCATCGAGAACTAATCCATTTAGATGATGGAGGATCGGTAATTGATACCCCTGGAATAAGAATCACTGAATCATATACAGTTGAAAATATGGATGTTCACTTTGGTGACATTCTAGGTTTAGCAAAGGATTGTCGTTATCGTGACTGTAACCATACAACCAACTTAGGTTGCAATGTATTAGAAGCATTAAATAATGATGAACTACCAATTGAAAGATACGAACAATATTTAAGAGCGGAAAGACTAAATAGATTCATCGCTTCTCGTGAAAGACAAAAAGAACGTATTCAAGATAAAAGAATGCATAAAAGGAAATAAATCACAAAGTTGTGATTTATTTTTTTGCTTTAAATTTACTGATTCATTATCTGTGTGCTATATTTGAATTAGAGGTGGTACTATGAGAAAACGACTAATTATAACAACAATAACCGGATCTATTCTAGGTGTATTTTGTATTATCGGTGCACAATCTAGATTTGGTGGAGATTTAAGTAATCTATACTTATTTAGCTTCTGGTTTAATCGATTATTGATGGGTGTTTTTATTGGATGTATACCATTTAATAAAAACTTACTTATTACCTTGAGTAGAGGGTTAATTGTTGGATTATTTATTTCATTTGCGTTTTATAGCGCAACGGAGTTTTATGATTTAACAGGCTTTATAGCTGGTGGTGTATATGGAGTAATTATCGAATTTGCTGCATTCAAATTTACAAGAGTGAAAGAAAATGTTTAACGCTCTAATAATTACACTTGTTTACTTTTTTATCTTCTTTATCGTTGCTACAATCATTAAGAATAACAGTATTGTAGATATTGGTTGGGGGTTAGGTTTTGTATTAACTTCTTGGATATTGTTTTTCATAAGTGGGGAGTTTAGTTTGATAAAGATTATTATGAATATAATGATTTCTCTTTGGGGACTCAGACTTTTCTACTATATACTTAAAAGAAATATTTTCGAAGAAGAAGATTTTAGATATGCTAACTGGCGAAAAGCATGGGGTAAATGGGTAATTCCTAGAGCCTTTATTCAAGTCTTTATGCTACAAGGATTATTCCAGTTTATGATTGGAAGTACTAGTTACTATATAAATACAAGTACACTTGATTTCAAAGTTATATCTTTAATTGGAGTCTTCATATGGGTTATTGGTTATTACTTTGAAGTTGTCGGAGACAGACAATTAAAAATGCATATAAAAAGCAGTAAGAATAAATCTCTTCTTACTACTGGATTGTGGTCTATAACTAGACATCCTAATTATTTTGGTGAAGCTTTGATATGGTGGGGAATATTTGTTTTTGCGGTATTAAATAACGTACCAATATACTATATGATAAGTCCACTCACAATTACGATTGTCCTCTACTTCATAAGTACACCTTTACTTGAGGAAAAAATGAAATTAAAAGAAGGATGGGATGAGTATTCTAAGAATACGGCGATGTTTGTTCCATATATAAAATAGAGGAGGATTTATAATGGCGTTTGTCAAGATGTATATAATTGCATTTATCATATTTTTAGCTATTGATGCTATTTGGTTAGGTTTGATAGCCCCAAAGTTTTATAAAGCTCAAATAGGTCATTTGATGAGTGAAAAACCCAATTTAGTAGCGGCTCTTATTTTTTACTTGGTTTTTATAGTAGGTGTTGTGTATTTTGTTGTCTATCCTGCGGTTGAAACACAGAGTTTGAGTAAGTTGTTTGTATCAGGAATTTTGTTTGGTTTTATTACTTATGCCACTTATGACTTAACCAATTTAGCGACACTACAAGATTGGCCTATTAAAGTTACGATTGTTGATTTGATATGGGGTACGACTCTTAGCACATTGATTGGGCTATTCACATACTTAATATATAATGCTTTTTGGTAAAAAAAACCTTTCAAAATTGAAAGGTTTTTATATTAATTCAATGATTCCTTTATTTGCGGAATTAAGTATTTCGTTGTTTAGTTTTCCTAAGTTTTTGATTGTTTGATCGATGTTATTTTTATTTAATCCAAAGCCATCACAAACAGCTGTTTGATCATTAATCATTTTACCAGCTATCATTCCATTCATTGCTGCAAATGATACTTTGTATGTACAAGACATTTTAGCCCCATCACAAACAAAGCCCATTGATGTTGATAAGTATAAGTTAATTGCTTCTTTAATTTGCTCACGAGAAGCTTTTTTAACGTATGTTGTACAAGCTGCACTACTACATCCAGTTGCATGTCCTGTACCACATAAAACAGTAACTACACTCATTTCTTGTTTAACATATACACTAGTATAAAATGATAACACAACTAATTTCTCTGTTTCTTTTTCACTAAGTTTAAATGCATCACTTAAGAACATTGGGGTAACTAATGTACCAATACCTAAGTTTCCACTCCCAGCAACACCATAAACCGTATAAATATCTCCTACCATCCTTTTTCTTGATGGTACAGTGATATGTTTTCTTAAGAAGTTAGAAAGGTCATACAGGCAATCCTTCTGAGCAGTTCTTAAATCTTCTACTAAATATTCTCCGCCTTCGCGTTTGATTTCTTCTCTAGCATTTTCATATTGGATTTTAGCGATATGGAATAATTCATCTAACTCACTAAAATCTCCTTTTTCAACAAAATCTAATATTTCATCATATGACTCGATTTTGTATTTGTTTACACGACCAATTAATTCATCTTTTTCAAACTCTTTTAACTTTTCACCATTACGAACTACGCTAACTACGTTATCATAAAAATCCTTAATGATAATTTTAGCTTCATCACCTTCGTGTGACGTTAGAGATAACTCCTCATATAAAACAGTATCTTCAAATTTCTTATGTGATATTTTTACATCAATTTCACCAAGTAAACTATCAATTTGTTCGATATCATCATTAGTTACACTTTCAAAAACACTTAATTGTTTGTTGGGATCCTTTAATAAAATACCTAAAGCAAGTGCTTTATCAAGACCGCTTTTTCGTAAGCCTGGAACCCCGACATTAACACTATTTTTATATAACTCTTCACTCATCAAAAGATTGACTGATTTAATTTTGCTATTTCGTAAAATATAAGCTCCAATCGATGCAATATATCCTACAACTCCAATATCTGTGCAGCCCATTGTTTTGGTCATATTACTGTCTAAAATACGTTTTGCCGTATAATTATCCAAATGCCTCACCTCTCTTCGCGATAATTATATATGATAATGCTTTCAAGTACAACAATTTTCGGTATTTCTCAATAGGTTTTTTATATAAGTTGTGTTAAAATAAATATACCAAAAGGAAGTGATAAATTTGGCGACAATTATAACAGGAAAAAATACCGTTTATGAAGCTATAAAAGCTAATCGAAAAATCTTTGAATTGTACGTTCTAAAAGGAACGTCTTTTGGAGTTGTGAGTGCGGCACAGAAAAAAGGAATTAAAGTTCTTGAGTATGATAAGAAAAAACTGAATGAACTTTTACCAAGTAATAATCAAGGTATTGGGGCAAAAGTAGCGGATTATCAAACAATTGATTTAGAGACTGCTTTAAATAAAGTTAAAGAAAATAAATTATACATTATGTTAGATTCACTAGAGGATCCTCATAACTTGGGTGCTATTTTAAGAAGTAGTGATGCTTTTGGAGTTGATGGGATCATTTTACCTAAAAATAGAAGTGTTAAATTAAATAATACTGTTGCTAAAGTATCGACGGGAGCTATCGAACATGTTGATGTTATTGGTGTAACAAATCTAAATCAAACAATAAAAAAACTAAAAGATAATGGATTTTGGATAGTAGGTACAGATGCTGACACTGAACAAACAATTTCTGATATTAATATTGATACTCATTTATGTATCGTTATTGGTAGTGAAGGAAAAGGAATGAGTCGTTTAGTAAAAGAAAACTGTGATTATACAGTTAAGATTCCAATGGTTGGTCATGTAAATAGTCTGAATGCTAGCGTTAGCGCTGGATTAGTTATATACGAGGTATTTAGAAGAAGAGGTGAATAATGGATTATTCGGCACATAATGATTTTGAAATTATCTATTCTATTAGAGAGGGTAATGAAGAAGCACTTGATCTTATGTTCCGGAAATACAAAAACCTTATTGCTAAAAAAATATACAAATTCAACCTTCAGTATGAATATGATGATATCTTACAGGAAGGGTTAATGATTCTATATAAATCTATCCGTGTTTTTAGTGAAGATTTTCATAAATCTTTCACCAGATATTTTGAAATGAATTTAGAAAGAAAACTAATGACAATTGTAACTAAGAAACGGAGAAGGTATGAAATTTTTAATTCAAATGAATTATATATTTATGAGCATAACCACAATGTAAATGGCAATTCTGTATATTTTGAATTATACAAAAAAGAAATTGCGAAAATTCTTACAAAAGAAGAGTATTTAGTATATACTTTAAGAGAACTACAAAACTTTAGTGTTAAGTACATAGCGAACAAGACAGATATTAACGAAAAACGAATTTACAATACTTTACACAAAGTTAAGGTAAAAATTAGGACACATTTTAATAACTAACTTGACAAAGCCCCTGATTTTTGCTAAATTATATATTTGCAAGAGAGTTGATAATATGAGACAAAAAATTA
>CBFCWG010000029.1:0-13559 GCA_965601565.1 uncultured bacterium
TATGACATCACATGCTGCAGTAGTTGCTCGTGGTATGGGTAAATGCTGTGTATCTGGTTGTGGAGAATTATCAATCAACGAAGAAGAAGGATATATGACTATTAATGGTAAACAATATCCTGAATTAACTCCTTTCAGTATTGATGGTACTACAGGTAATGTTTACGCTGGTACAATCGAAACTAAAGATCCTGAATTCAGTGAAGAATTCCAAACAATTCTTAACTGGGCAAAAGAAATTAAAACTTTAGGTGTTAAAGCTAACGCTGACAATGAAAGAGATAGTTTACAAGCATTAAAATTCGGAGCAGAAGGAATTGGACTTTGCCGTACAGAACATATGTTCTTTGACGAAGAAAGAATCTTAGACGTTCGTAGAATGATTATTGCTGAAGATGTAGAAGCTAGAGAAGCTGCATTAGAAAAAATCTTACCTCACCAATTAAAAGACTTCACTGAAATCTTTAATGCAATGGAAGGTAAAACAGTATGTATCCGTTTATTAGATCCACCTCTACATGAGTTCTTACCTCAAGCTGAAGAAGCCGAAGAAGTGGCTAAAGACTTAGGAATTGAAACTGAAGTATTAGAAAGAGCTTTAGAGCAATTACATGAATTTAACCCAATGTTAGGACACCGTGGTTGTCGTTTAGCAGTTACATATCCTGAAATTTCAGTTATGCAAGCTAAAGCTATTATCATGGCTGCTATTAACGTTGCTAAAGAAGGTAAAGTTGTTAAACCTGAAATCATGATTCCTTTAATCTCAACTGTTGCTGAGTTAAAATACTTAAAAGCATTCATCAAAGAAACTGCTGACAAGTTAATCGCTGAAGCTGGTATTGAGTTAGAGTACAAAGTAGGAACAATGGTTGAAACTCCACGTGCTGCATTAGTTGGTGGACAAGTAGGAGAAGAAGCACAATTCATTTCTTACGGAACAAATGACTTAACACAAATGACATTCGGATTTAGCCGTGACGACGCTGGTAAATTCTTAAAAGAATACGCAACTAAAAAAATCATCCCTAACGATCCATTCGCTGCAGTAGATCAAGAAGGTGTTGGACAATTAGTTGAAATGTGTACTAAAAACGCTAAAGCTTCAAACCCTAACATCATCGTTGGTGTTTGTGGTGAGCACGGTGGTGAACCAAGTTCAATCGACTTCTTCCATAGAGCTGGATTAAACTATGTATCATGTTCTCCATTCCGTATTCCAGTAGCTATCGTTGCTGCTGCACAAGCTGAAATGAGAAACAGAAAATAATTCAAACTAAAAGCACTGATTTCAGTGCTTTTTTTTATGGTATAATTTAAATAGGAGCTGATATATGATGTGGAATGACATAATAAAAAATGAACAAAATAAAGAATACTTTAAAAAACTACAAATCTTCATTGACAATGAGTACCTTACAAAAACCATCTTTCCTAAAAAAGAGGACATTTACAATGCCTTTACTTACTGTCCTTTCGAAAACACAAAAGTAGTAATAATTGGCCAAGATCCATATCATGATTTTAATCAAGCTCATGGATTATCCTTCAGTGTACTTAAGGGGAATAAAATACCTCCTTCTCTTAGAAATATTTATAAAGAGATGAATGATGACATAGGGATTGATATTCCCCATCATGGTGAATTAACGGCGTGGGCAAAACAGGGAGTATTATTACTAAACACTATATTAACAGTTGAAGCACATAAACCATTAAGTCATAAAAAAAAGGGTTGGGAAACGTTCACTGATAATATTATAAGAGAATTAAATAAAGATAAAATTCCAAAAGTTTTTGTCTTATGGGGGAATAAAGCGATTAAGAAAGAAGTTTTAATCGATAATCCTAATCATTTAATTATAAAGTCAAGCCATCCATCTCCTCTAGGAGCGAGACATTCATTTTTTGGAAGTAAAGTTTTTTCGAAGATAAATGAGTTTTTAACTAGACAGTGTCGAGAGGTTATTGATTTTACTATTTAATTTGAATATAAAATAGGTAAAAAAACACATAGTTTATGATGAAAAAATTAAGGTGTAAATTATTGCACTTTTTTTCTTGCTTTTAGGATATATATTGTATACAATCATAGTATCAGAGTAGCTATTTTGCGTTAAGTGTTATACCATGGGAAGTTGGGTATAAACGAACACAACTGTGGCGGTTAAATAGCGCGTCCGCTGAAAGATTTTTTTCGTGTGGACCTCTTAATATTCTAAGGAGGTTTTTTCTTATGCAAAAAAGAAGTTTGGGAACAAGAGTTATTACTAGAGTAGCAATTTTGGTTGCAATGAGTGTTATTTTGAAAGTTCTATTGTCATTTACGTTATCTGATTATCGTTTTACTTTTTATGATATTCCATTAATGGTAGTAGGGATTATGTTCGGACCATTCGTTGGTGGATTAAGTGGATTCATTGTTGATTGGATTAATATTATGATGCCTAATTTGGCAACAGGATTTAATCTGTTTACAATAAGTTCTATAATGTGGGGAGTTATTCCTGGATTATTATTGTTTGGACGTAAAGAATTATCATTACTCCGCATCTTCATAGCTGTGTTTATTACAAGTACTTTATGTTTTGGTATTAACTCAGTCCAGTTATACTTATGGATGGGTAATGCAGTGTATGCAGGATTACCAGCTAGAATCGTGACATTGATTATTAAATTCCCACTACAAGTAATGGTACTTGATATTTTGTATAAACGTGTATTAGTATTTGATTTAAAACTATTAAGACAAAGATAAAAATTAAAGAGTGAGAAAACTTCTCACTCTTTTTATATGATTTTTGATATTTTATTGATTATGCTGGTGATTCTTTTATTGTTAAGTGGTGATTCAATGTCACAGTTCTTAGCTTGTAGTATTTTATTATAGTCTGGTTGAAACAACTTAATTAAGATGTTATGGGTTAATCTAGTTCCCTTAAACATGGAATTTTTTGTTGAGCCTTGTGACGTTATGGTTATTATATTTTTGATTTGGGGTATATTACCTTCTTTTAAGTCGAATTTTTGCCCATAGTATCTTTGGAAACGATTGATTATAGTTAGTAACTTATCACTTAAAGCACCAAAGTATATTGGTGATGAAATAATAAGAGTATCAGTTTGTTTTAAAAGATCATAAATATATTGCATATCATCTTTTTTTGAGCAACCAATTTTCTTTTCACAGTATTTACAATCGTCACAGGATGTGATTGTCTTATCGTAAGCATTGATTATTTTTACGTTCTTTTTATCTTTAATAATAGATTTTGTAACGCTCATTGATTGTGATTTGGTGTTAGGACTACCATTTATAACTAGAATCATAATATCACCTCAGAATAATTATATCACAAGTATAATACTTATATACTTGCTGCTGTGTTATAATAAATATAGTTTGCGAAAGAAGAGGTAATGTAAATGAATATTTTACAGATTGGGATTGTAATTTTTGTAGTAATCGAAACATTAAACATTATATTGTTATACTTTTTTCCAAGTTCTACCAAGGGTAATAGTGTCGGTGTGTTTAAGGCATATCATAATATTGAAGAGAAGAGTAGAGATTTAGTTAGTTATTTGGTGAACTGGGTTGCAGGAGCTAAATTGATTTTCATAATGGTTGGTGTAGTTGTTGTGGTGTTTGGGAATTATCTTACACAACAACTTACTGTCATGGCTCTAGTAATATCAATACTATCTTTTTACTGGAGATTGTTCCCTTTAATAAGAAAACTTGATCAACAAGGCGAACTAGTATTAAAGGGTTATTCAAAGACTTTAAATTTTATGATTTTGTCATTCATAGTTGGGTTTCTAGCAGTTTTAGTAATTTCATTCATATAAAAACACTAATTGATAATTAGTGTTTTTTTTCTATAATTCAATTACTTTGACTTCACCAGCACCTAGATGAATATCTAGTGTGTTGTAATCAATAAATTGTGTAAAACTACGTGGTCCTTCATGAGTGCTAAATAGTAGTTTACCTTTCATTTCGTGGTTTTCTGTTACTTGTCTTAAGTTTCTTATATCAACTTTTAAGTATTGTTGATCATAAGGATTTGTGTTAGCTAAGATAAGTAATGTGTTAGCTTTTTTTGTTTTTGACTTTTTGATGTAACTGAAACCAACAAATGTATTTGGCTGGTTTTCTGCATATAAAGGCATATATGCTTTTATATTTGTTATTTGCTTAATATATTTCTTACGAATTGGTTTAATCATATCTAATAAGTCAGGTAGTTCCCAACGACGTGGATTTGTGTAATGGAACTGGTATAGATCAAATAATGCTAGTTTACCATAATATGGATCACTTGGATCTAACATAAATAATTCGTTTTCTCTTGCGTCTAATCCAGTGTTCATTGGTTGTGTTTCAAACACCTCTTGACCACTATTGATAAATGGGACAGCGTTAGGCATAAACATATTTAGAATAGTTAATGCTTTTGATAATGTTGGTCCACCATCACGTGCCGCTAAACGAGGAGTATCATGTGTTTCACCACAAGCGAATACTGGAATCGGTAAATCAATTGATTCATACATGTATTCCTTTAATGACCCATCCCAGATTCTTGGTTCCATAATGAAACCATTTCCGATAATCATATTGTATCCAGCTTCTTTAGCTTTATCAGCGTTCTTAGGTTGAAGTTCTTCAGCGATGAAACTAAAATCAGGGTCGATATCTCGTGCTTTTTTCATTATCATATTAAGTAATTTCAAAGGTAAGGCATGACCCATATCAATTCTTGCACCATCAATTCCAAATCTTCTTTGGTAACTAGGAACTATATCAGCTAGTTTTTCCCAAAGTTCTGTGTTTGGTTCTTTACCATGATACATATTTGATTTTATTGTATCAAATAAAATATAAGGAGCTCTGTCTTTTGTATCTAGAAATTCAACTGTTTCTTGTGGAAAGTCTTTATACATTCTGAAGAATGTTACATCTGTCCACGGTGGTTGTGCATCGTTGATATGATCACTAAATGCAGGGGCAACTCTTAAGTTAAATTCTTTTTCAATTGCTGCACTTAAGTTTTTACTATTTTTGATTTTGTTCCATTTCTTTTCATCTTGTTCTTTAGGATTATGTTGGAACATATTGATATGTCTCAAAGTATCTTCACTTTGATATACTTTTTCCATTCTTTTTAATATTGGTGCACTTGTATCTTTTATTCCTTCAACATAAGGAACTTTGTATTTGTCATACTCATCAGCTTTAATCCAATAGAACCAATCAGGATGATCTTTAATTAAATCATTTTCAACGGAGTTTGTTCTTGGAATTATATCAATCATTACTCTCATATCTAGTATATGACATGCTTCTACAAATGCTGTAAATTCTTCATCTAAGGTTAAACTATCTCCTACAAGAGGATCTTTTAAGTTAGGATCAAGTTCATTAAAGTTTGAGACACCATATGGACTTCCTAAATCACCTTTTTTGTCTTTTAAACTAAACTTAGAAATTGGTAACATATAAACTACATCTACACCCATTTTTTTAAGAAGTGGAAGTAGCGATAACATTTTAACAAAACTTCCTGTTTCAGTGAGATTATATATGTTTGACTGTTCTAGTTTTCCACTACGGTCCATATCCCATGCACTTGATACTCTTATCATTGTTGAGTAACATACACTTTCTTTAATCCAGTCCCCACCTTTATAACCTCTTTTTGGCATTTTGTGGTTACTTGCTAAACTGTTTTGGTAGTTTAAATTTTCTTTTGTATTTGGCAGGATATAATCTTTAATAACACTAGCGTAAAAATCAAATGGATCAACCATTAGTTCATTACTCGGTGTTTTTATGTATTTGTCAGAACTATAATCAAAACAGTTCCATAAATCTGGAACAGTGTAGTTATATATAGTTTCACCTTGCTTTTCTTCTAAAACTTTTAATAATTTAGTTAGGATTAATTCACTCATAACTATCAACCTCTTTCAAAACTATTATATAATAACATATATATAAAATAAACCTTATTGCACAAATGTGAAAACGCTACCGCATAGGTTATTTCACTATGAAAATCTTACATTTTATTATATAATGTTGTCGGTAGAGGTGATTTAGAAATGAAAAAACCAGTAATATTAATTGTTATGGATGGTTACGGTTTAAGTGATAGTGATACCGGTAATGCAATCCATATGGCAAAGACGCCAAATCTTGATTTATTAATGAAAGAATATCCAACAAACTACTTGAACGCTAGTGGATTAGCTGTAGGATTACCTGATGGACAAATGGGTAATAGTGAAGTAGGGCATTTAAATTTAGGTGCTGGACGTGTTGTATATCAATCACTTACAAGAATTAATAAATCAATCTTAGATGGTGATTTCTTTGAAAATAGTGCATATTTAAATGCAATTAAAAATGTTTTAGAAAATGATTCAAAATTACACATTATGGGATTGCTAAGTGATGGTGGAGTTCATTCGCATATTGAGCACATCAAAGCATTCTTTAAGTTAGCTAAAGATAAGGGTGTTAAAGAAACTTATTTCCATGCATTTTTAGATGGAAGAGATACTCCTCCAGATAGTGGTGTAAAGTACTTAACTGACTTAGAAGATTATATGTCATCAATTGACTATGGTAAAGTTGGTAGTGTTGGTGGTAGATATTACGGTATGGATCGTGATAAAAACTGGGACAGAGTACAAGTCCATTATGATGTATTAACTGCTGCTAAAGGACCACAATTTGATAGTGCAGTTGAAGGTGTAAAAGCATCTTATGCTAAAAAGGTATTTGATGAGTTTGTAATTCCATTTAACGTTGTACCTGATGCGACAATAACTGATAAAGATAGTGTTATCTTTGCTAATTTTAGACCAGATAGAGCAATTCAAATTGGTACAGCAATTTCTAATCCAAAAGCAAGTGGTTTAGATTACGCAAATGGACCACAAGATGTAACATTTGTAAGTACAATGAGTTATAGTGCTAACGTTAAAGGTGAAATAGCATATGGACTTCAAAAACTAACAAATATGTATGGAGATGTAATCAGTGACGCTGGGTTAAATCAACTACGTATTGCTGAAACTGAAAAATATGCTCATGTTACTTTCTTCTTCGATGGTGGAGTAGATAAGGAAATTGACAACTCAGAAAGAGTATTAGTAAACAGCCCAAAAGTAGCTACTTATGATTTACAACCAGAAATGAGTGCGCATTTGGTTACAGATAAAATTTTAGACGAAATAGCTCTAGAAAAACATGATACAATTATTTTAAACTTTGCTAATTGTGACATGGTAGGACATACAGGAGTTATTCCTGCAGCTATTAAAGCAGTTGAAACTGTTGATGAATGTGTTGGTAAAGTAGTAGATGCAATTTTAGATAAAAACGGAGTTGCATTAATTACTGCAGATCACGGTAATGCTGAAAAAATGTTAGATGAAGATGGTAACCCATTTACTGCTCATACAACAAGTATTGTTCCATTAATAATCACAGATAAAGATATTGAAATCAGAGATGGTGGTTTGCTCGCAGATGTTGCTCCAACAATGTTAGAGTACTTAGAAGTTGATCAACCTGCAGAAATGACAGGACAAAGCCTAATTAAGAAATAATTTAAAGACCTTTTAAAGGTCTTTTTTATTTGATATAATTAAAGTAAGTAGGAGGGGATTTTTTTATGAGAAAAATCACAGTAGTATTATTATTGATTATTGTATCTTTAACAGCTTGTGAAGCTAATGATAAATGGGAGTCATTCGATAATTTTAGTGGATATGAAAGTTATAAAGCTTATGTCTGGGTATATGATGAAAACAATGTTGTTATTGATGAGTTTTATCGTACTTTATCTTGTAATGATGATGGATGTATAATGTCTGAAAATAGTACTATCCATGATCGCTATGTAATATATGGACTTGAATATACATTTATTAGGGATTCTGAAAACATGAAATGGATTAAAACAGACTATAGAGAAAATGTATCTCATGATTTTTCTAGAAGAGAGTATAATCGTGAAGATTTTGAGTACTCTTCTGATGGAAACTACGATTTATATACGATGAAAGAAGAAAGTCTTACTGATAATATAACTTCTTTTAAAATTCATGTATCACCTGGTAGTCCTGGTGTTTACGGTGAATCTATGGTTAATAATATTAGTGGATTAATTACAAGAACAGAAATTGAGTATATGGCATTTGATGATGATGTAGATTTAGAGGAACCTGTTGGGTGTTATCAAAATGAAGAACTAGTAGATGATGAATGTGTTGTTCCTGATATTTTCTATGATAATCACTTTTATGTCTTGGGTTAACCGTATTTAATGATAAGTATATAATATTGCATTTTATGGACTATAAGATTTACCTATTTTGATACTGAATTAAACATATAAGAAATCTATTTTTAGGTTTCTTTTTTTGGTCAATCTTGAAAACTTTCTGAAAGTGTTTTCAAGATAATAATATCGTTTGTAAATAAAATCATTTTATTCTATAATATTGATGTACGAAATATTATAAAATTTATAGTAAAAAAAGGAGATGTTTTAAATGCCATACATTACAGATGTATACGCAAGAGAAGTATTAGATTCACGTGGTAACCCTACAATAGAAGTAGAGGTATATACAGATTCAGGTGCATTCGGTAGAGCTTTAGTACCTTCAGGAGCTTCAACTGGTGAGCATGAAGCAGTTGAATTACGTGATGGTGTAAAATCAAGATATTTAGGAAAAGGTGTAGAAACTGCAGTTAAAAACGTTAACGAAGTTATCGCTCCAGAAGTTCTAGGTATGGATGTTACACAACAAGTTTTAATTGACAAAATCATGATTGACTTAGATGGAACTAAAAATAAAGGAAAATTAGGAGCTAACGCAATCTTAGGTGTTTCTATGGCTTGTGCACGTGCAGCTGCTGATTATGTTGGATTACCATTATACTTATACTTAGGTGGATTCAACGCAAAAGAATTACCTACTCCAATGATGAATATCATCAATGGTGGATCTCATGCAGATAATAACGTAGATTTCCAAGAATTTATGATTATGCCTGTAGGAGCTCCTACATTTAAAGAAGCTTTAAGAATGGGTGCTGAAGTATTCCATGCATTAAAAGCTGTTTTAAAAGGTAAAGGTTACAACACATCTGTTGGTGATGAAGGTGGATTCGCTCCAAACTTAGGATCTAACGAAGAAGCATTAGAAGTTATTATGACTGCTATTGATAAAGCTGGATATGTAGCTGGTAAAGATATTATGTTAGCTATGGATGTTGCTTCAAGTGAGTTTTATAACAAAGAAAAAGGTGTTTATGTTTTAGCTGGTGAAGGTGGAAAAGAATTAACTGCTGCTGAATTAGCTGATTTCTATGTAGAATTAGTAGACAAATACCCAATCATCTCAATTGAAGATGGTTTAGATGAAAACGACTGGGACGGTTGGAAAGTATTAACTGATAAATTAGGTAAAAAAATCCAATTAGTTGGTGATGATTTATTCGTTACTAATACTGAAAAATTATCTCGTGGTATCAAAGAAGGTATTGCTAACAGTATCTTAATAAAAGTTAACCAAATCGGAAGCTTAACTGAGACTTTCCAAGCAATCGAAATGGCTAAAAAAGCAGGATATACTGCAGTAGTATCTCACAGAAGTGGTGAAACTGAAGATTCAACAATCGCTGATATCGCAGTTGCAACTAATGCTGGACAAATCAAAACTGGTTCTTTATCAAGAACTGATCGTATTGCAAAATACAACCAATTATTAAGAATCGAAGATGAATTAGGAGAAACTGCTGTTTATAACGGGATCAAATCATTCTATAACGTTAAATAATAATTTTAATTAAGGACTATTAATTTAGTCCTTTTTTTTATAAGAATTAATCAATACTTGTGTTTGGTTGTAGTTATGATTCCTAAGTTAAATTGAATGAGAATAATCAAAAACACAAGAACAAGAATTTAATTCTTGTTTTTTTATTTCATTTACTCATTTGACAGTAAACAATAATTGTTGTACAATATACCTTGTAATACAAAGTATGTTGCAAAACATAATGAAGTGAGGTGTTTTATGGATAACTTTAAAAAGCAGTTTAATAAAGGAATTCTCGAATTAGGGATTTTGAAATTACTTAATGAGAATAACCATTATGGATATTCAATCATTCAGGAGTTAAACAAACGTAGTAAAAATAATATAGTAATAAAAGATGGGACACTATATCCGATTTTATATCGATTAGAAGATCAAGGTTCTATCGAAAGTTACTGGGAAACTTCAACAGAGGGTAGAGGAAAACCACGAAAGTATTATAGACTTACGACTAAAGGCGTAGAACGATTCGAACAGATGCTAAGCGATTATTTAGAGGTTACTACAGGTATGAGTAGTATATTGAAAGGATAAAGGTGTTCTTATGAATAAGGAAAAATATATTAAAGATGTATTAAAGAGTATTTATATAGATAAAAAGACAAAGAATAGAATAAGAGAAGATTTATTAGAAAGAATTAGTATCGCAGAAGACCGAGATCCATATTTTGATGTCACAAAGGAAATTGGGTTGCCTAATGAAGTAGCTGCTGAGTTTATGGAAAACTTAGACATAAAAACAGAACGTGTTGTCCAAATTGGACTATCATACAATATGAAACTATATGAATATAAAAGCAAGTTGAAATTCTTTGGAGTTCCTTTGGTACACATAAATACAGGTGGACGCTATGATAATAAAGTTGCTAAAGGTATTATTGCTATTGGTGACATATCATTTGGAGTTATAAGTGTGGGTGGAATAAGTATCGGAGGAATAAGTATTGGTGGCTTAAGTGTTGGACTCTTAGCAATTGGCGGTATCGCTGCTGGATTTGGTGCTATAGGTGGTATTGCAATAGGTGCATATGCCTTAGGTGGTATAGCTGTTGGCTTCGCTAAAGTGTTTGGTGGCTTACAATTCATTATTAAATAGAAGAGAAAAATACACTTGTGTATTACACAGTAATGTGATAATATATTAAATGTGTATTGCACAATTAAGATTTAATATGACAAAATTAATGATATTATACATTTATCATGTAATGTTAAATTGATATACTTAGTTAGAAAACATGAGGTGATTATGATGAAGGAACTATTTAAAAACAAGAGTTATTTTTTACTTTTTCAAGGTAGTTTAGTATCTGCAATAGGTACTAGTTTATATGGATTTGCTGCTGGACTATATGTTCAGGATTTATTTGGAGAAGATGGTGGAGCAATATATTTAGCACTTTTTATGGCAATCAGTATTATTGTAAATGTAATATTTAGTCCGATTGCAGGAGTGTTTGTCGATAAATGGAATCGTGTAAGAATCTTATACATAACAGATTTTATTAGAGGAATATTGTTTGTAGGAGTATTTATGTTTCTAGGAATGGGTTATGATCGTGGAACTATTGTAACAGTCTTGCTCATAACTACAGCACTTGCTAGTTTTAATCAGGCCTTTTTCGGTCCTGCTTCAATCAGTTTATTACCAGATGTTGTTGGTGAAGACATGATTCAACAAGCTAATGGCGCAAGAAGTATTATTCAAAGTGTTCAAAGCATTGTTGGGATAATAGCTGGTATGTTCTTGTTTGCTATTCTTGGATTTAAAGTTGCTGTTATCTTCAATGCAGTTAGTTTTATATTCTCAGCAATAAGTGAAATGTTCATAAAGGTTAAACCACGAGTAGAAACAAGTGAAATCATACAACAACAAGTTAATAATGATGAAGACCCTTATGCTGTATATGATAAAGATGATGGTAAAAACCAACCTAAATTAAAACCGAAAACTTCGTTTTTTACAGATTTTAAATTTGGGTTCAGTTACATATTTAAAAAAGAGGGATTGCTTACAATGATGTTGTTTAGCTTAATGTTAAATTTCGCATTTACACCCTTATTCTCTGTTGGATTCCCTTATCTATTTAGAACAGAACTAGGAAAAAGTGCCTATCATTTAGGAGTTACAGATATAGTCTTTAGTATAACTATGCTAGTTGCAGGGGTAATTATTGGATCGATGAAATTTCCGAGTTTAGCATCTACAGTTAAAAAAGGAATAGTAATGCTTACTTCAAGTTTTATATTATCTGCATTATTAATTGTTTTAGTTACTTACAATGTAATAGGATATAATTTATTTTATGGTTTATTCTTATTTGTATCTGTTCTAGTTGCCTATACAATGATGTATACAAACATTCCGCTAAACACAGCTATGATGAAGGCAGTAGAACCTTCTGTTAGGGGACGAGTGTTTAGCACAATAGGTGCCTTAAGTACTGGTGCAATTCCAATTGCAGTTATATTAGCTGGGTTTGTTGTTGACTCATACAATGTTGCAATCCTAGGAATTATTTGTTCTGTTCTTGTTGGAATCACTACGATTGGATATATATCTAATCCTGGTATTACAAAAATGATTACTAGTTTAGAAGAACCAGTTGTAAAACCAGAGTTAGTAATGGAATAAAAAAAAGAGCAAAAGCTCTTTTTTTTTGTACATTTTACTATCAATTTAACCCCATTTATAATATAATTAATAGAGCTTGGAGGAGTGGTTATATGCTTATATCAATCTTAGAATATTTATTACTTGCGTTTATCGTAATCTATGCAACTAGTAGGCTTAGTTACTACATTGATGAACTTGATAAAAAGACTCATATCAGTGGAGCTTTAATTGGTGGGGTATTACTTGCAACAATAACATCGATGCCAGAATTTATTACTAGTATCACATCTACAGTTAGATTAGGAGAACCAGGTTTAGCTTTTGGTAATGTGTTTGGGAGTAATATATTTAATATCGTGATTCTAGCCGTTGCGGACATTGTTTTTATAAAACATATGTTCTTTAATAAAGTTAAGACACAAAGAAAGACAAATGCACTAGTTATATTAATGTATATCGTATTTATGATTCCATTATTACTTAGTGGTATTACAGGACTTGGGTATGGATCTTTCACGCTTAACATGCTACTTACTTTCAATGTTATATCTTTAGTTATTGTTATCATATACATTCTTAGTATTCGAGCAATGAATGAAGATGAAACAGAACAAAGTGAAGAGGTAAGTAATTTAAGTTATCAAAAAATTGGCGTTATGTTCTTTTTATGGGCAATCGTAGTAGTTGTATCAAGTTTCTTTGTTACACTCGTTGCTAATAAACTAGGAACAGACTTAAATATGGGATCTAGTTTCGCTGGAGCAATTTTCTTAGGTGTAGCAACTAGTTTACCGGAATTGACAGCTGTAATGACCTTGATGAAACTAAATAATCATGAGGCAGCTTTAGGGAATATTATTGGTAGTAATATCTTTAATATGACAATAATTAGCGTTGTTGATATTATTAATGTAGAGGAGGATATTTTTAGTGTTTTGGATAACGACATCCAAACAAAAGAAAATATATCTTTGCTCTTGATTTTAGGGCTAATTAACTCTATAATATTAATGTTAGCTTTATTGAGAAAGAA
>CBFCWG010000030.1:0-11760 GCA_965601565.1 uncultured bacterium
GTGTAATCTCAATGAAACAGCTTTTAGAAGCTGGAGTTCATTTCGGACATCAAACACGCCGATGGAATCCTAAAATGGACGAGTATATTTACACGTCTCGTGGTGGAATCCATATTATCGACTTACAGAAAACTGTAGTTCTAGTCGAGGAAGCTTATCAAAAGTTATTAGAAATTGGTAAAAATGGTGGGAAAATCCTATTCGTAGGTACAAAAAAACAAGCTCGTGACGTTGTTAAAGAAGAAGCAATCAGAACAGGGCAATACTATGTTTCACAAAGATGGTTAGGGGGAACTCTAACAAACTTTAAAACAATCCGTAAAAGTATCAGAAAATTACATGATTTAGACAGAGCAGAAAAAGATGGTACATTTGAAAGATTAACTAAAAAAGAAGTTATTGGTAAACGTAAAGAAATGGAAAAACTAGAAAAATTCTTATCAGGAATTAAAGACATGAGAACTTTACCTGAAGCAGTATTTGTAGTTGATCCAATGCAAGAAAAGAATGCTGTATTAGAAGCACGTAAATTAGGAATCCCAGTATTTGGTATTGTTGATACAAACTGTGACCCTGATTTAGTAGACGTTATCATTCCTGGTAATGACGACGCTATTAGAAGTGTTAAGTTAATTGTTGGTAAATTAGCCAACGCATTCATCATCGCATCAGGTGGAGAAGTTATTGAACAACCTCAACCAGAAAGACAAGAACGTAAACCATATAACAGAGACAACAGAAACAGAGACAACAGAAACAGAGACAATAGAAACCGCAAACCATACCAAAAAAATGATAACAGAAAACCTTATGTAAAAAGAGAAGATAGACCTAACCAAGGTAGACCAACTCAAAACAGACCAACTCCTACAACATCAGCTCCAAAAGCAGTAGCTCCAAAAGCAGTAGCTCCAAAAGTTGAAGTTAAAAAAGTAGAAGTTAAAAAAGAGGTAAAAGTAGAAGCTCCTAAAAAAGAAGTACCAGTGAAAAAAGAAGTTACGGCGGCAGCTAAAACTGACTTAAGCACTTTAAAAGTTGCTGAGTTAAAAGAATTAGCTAAACAAAAAGGAATAACTGGATACTCTAAACTTAAAAAAGCAGAATTAATTGAAGCTTTAAAGTAATATAGAAGAGCTTTCGAGCTCTTTTTTTACAAAAATTTAGAGATTGAATAATATAATACAAAAAATAAAAAAATGAGTAAATATGTGATTGGAGGAAAATCATGGCAATCAGTGCAAAATTAGTAAAAGAATTAAGAGATAAAACTGGTGCAGGAATGATGGATTGTAAAAAAGCATTAACTGAAACAGATGGAAATATTGATCAAGCGGTAGATTGGTTACGTGAAAAAGGTATCGCTAAAGCAGCCAAAAAACAATCTAGAATTGCAGCAGAAGGATTATGTAACGTATTAGTAAATGGAAACGAAGCTATTATTTATGAATTAAATAGTGAAACAGATTTCGTTGCTAAAAATGAAAACTTCCTTAACTTATTAAATGAAGTTGGACAAGCAATTTTAAATAGCAAAGCTACAAATTTAGAAGAAGCATTACAAGTTGAATTAGACGGAAAAACTTTAGATACAGTATTAGTTGAAGCAACAGCTAAAATTGGAGAAAAAATTTCTCTAAGAAGAGTAACTAGAGTATTTAAAGAAGATTCAGCAAGTTTCGGTGCTTACAAACATATGGGTGGAAAAATTGTTTCTTTAACAGTTGTTGATGCAGTTGATCAAGAAGCAGCTAAAGACATCGCAATGCATGTTGCAGCTATCAACCCTAAATACTTAAATAGTGATGAAATTAGTGAAGAAGTTATCGCTCATGAAAGACAAGTATTAACTAACGAAGCATTAAATGAAGGTAAACCAGCTAATATCGTAGAAAAAATGGTTATTGGAAGATTAAACAAATATCTAAAAGAAATTTGTTTAGTAAACCAACCATTTGTAAAAGATCCTGACTTAACAGTTGAAAAATTTGTTAAGGGTAAAGGTGGAAAAATTCTTTCATTCTTACGTTTAGAAGTAGGAGAAGGAATTGAAAAACGTGTTGACGACTTCGCAAGCGAAGTAATGAGCCAAGTTAAAGCGTAAATTAAATTAATAGGACACAAAAATTGTGTCCTATATTTATATCCTATGATATAATAATATAAAGCGAGTGTTTTTAGGAGGGAGTAAACAATGAAACGAATTATTATTAAATTAAGTGGTGAAGCATTAAGTAATGGTGCACATCAAGCGATTGATCCTGAGAAAGTACGCGATATCGCAAAAGAGATTAAAGCAGCTTACGATTTAGGTGATTTAGAGATCGGAATTATTGTTGGTGGTGGAAATATCTGGCGTGGTAAAATCGCAGCAGAAATGGGAATGGAAAGAAGTAGTGCTGATTATATGGGTATGATAGCAACTATCTTAAATGCCTTAGCTTTACAGAATGCAATTGAAGAATTAGGAATTGAAACAAGAACAATGACAAGTTTAAATATCCCTCAAGTAGCAGAACCTTATATTAGAAGAAAAGCAATAAGTAACTTAGAAAAAGGTCGTGTTGTAATCTTTGGTGGAGGTACTGGAAACCCATACTTCTCAACTGATACAACATCTGCATTAAGAGCAGCTGAGATTGGTGCAAAACTAATCTTAATGGCTAAAAATGGAACTGATGGAGTATACGATAAAGATCCTCGCACAAATAGTGATGCTGTAAAATATGAATCATTAACACATCATGAGGTATTAGATAAAGGACTAGGAGTTATGGACTCAACAGCTGCTGCCCTTTGTAAAGATAATGATATAGAAATAGTTGTATTCGATATGAACGTAGCAGGAAATATCAAAAAAGTTGCTGCTGGTGAAAAAATCGGAACAAGGATTTATTAAGGAGGAAAAAATTATGCCTGATATGATTTTAATGGAAACTGAAGAAAAGATGGAAGAACGCGTTAGCTCTTTAAGTCATGAGTTAGCTAAAATACGTACTGGACGTGCAAACCCTAAAATGTTTGATGATGTCCATGTAGATTATTATGGTGTGGCAACACCAATTTCTCAAGTTGGGGGAATTAGTGTTCCAGAACCAACACAAATCGTAATTAAACCTTACGATAAATCAATTGTTAAGGATGTCGAAAAAGCTATTTTAGCAGCTAACTTAGGAATTAATCCTAATAATGAAGGTCATCAATTGCGTATTGTTTTCCCACCACTAACTGGGGAAAGACGTAAAGAGTTAACTAAAAAGGTTAAAAAGTATGGTGAAGAAGCTAAAGTATCTATTCGAAACTTGCGTCGTGATGGAAATGATGCAATTAAGAAATTAGAAAAAGCTTCTGATATTAGTGAAGATGATTCAAAAGGGTACCAAGAAGATATCCAAGAATTAACTAATACTTATTCAGAGAAAATTGATGAAGTAGTAAAAGCAAAAGAAGAAGATATTTTGAGTATTTAGAGACTTTGAAAAGTCTCTTTTTTTTGATATAATGATGCTTAAGGGGGTGGACAAATGGACACTAAATATTACACAAATAAGTTTGCTAAGGCTTTAGTATTAATTGGATCACTAATCTTTGGTTTTGCGCTTGGGTATCTTGTAATTCAGTTACTTGCATCATCGTTCAGTGATTTATTCAGTGATTACTTATACTTGTTTATTATCCTTGGATTGAGTATTGTTATGATGGGTGCAGGAGTAATGATTGAGAAGAAATTTTAATAAAAAAGTAGACTACTTCAAAAGTGTCTACTTTTTATATTCTTCAATTGTTAAACCATATATAAGTTCATCCCACCAAATTGGATCACCAAATTCATCGTATTTAAAACACACTTTTTTCTTTAATAATCCTTCTTTATGTAAACCAACTTTTTCCATTACACGCCATGAAGCTATATTGTCTGGATTACACATTGCTGTTACTCTGTGCATTTTAAGTTCATTAAAACCGTAATTGATTAAAGCTTTAACACTTTCAGTACAATATCCTCTGTTATGATGTTTGGGATTAAAGATGTAACCTACCATGTATTCATTAAAATGGATTGGTTTTCTTAATCCAAAGAATAAATGGCCTATTAACTTATTTGATTCTTTTAATATTACTGCATAGAATGTTCTAGCGGGAACTATCTCTTTGACAAATGTTTCTAGTCCATTTAGGGTGAAGGGACTCATTTGTTCATATTTTAGTGTTTCATCATCTGACATATATTCAATCATTTCGAGAAAATCGTCATTATCTAAAGGTCTTATAATTAATCTTTTAGTTTCAATCAAGTAAACCACTCTCTTCTATTAGCTTAACTTTTTCTGTTCGTTCCATTGCAAGATATGCATTGTACCATTCTTTAAGTGAACAAAGTGGTATTTGTAATCCGTTTATTTGATGATAACTTTCAACTTTGAATGGATACTTATATAATCCTTTTTTTGTTTTTACTTTGAAGTTAAGCATAATATCAATATCAATACTACCTATTTCAATTGTATAGAAATGATCTGTCTGATATTTTGGGTTGGAATTAATATAAAGATATTTAAAATCATTTAATACTCCTTCAACTTTATGATGGTCCTGAATATCTACTATAATATCGATATCTTTAACATCGGTTTTTATACCTTTATAATATAACAATAAAGAAGCACCAAGTGCCCAGTTTATATTAGCGTTTTTTAGTGTTTTTGCGATATATACTAAAGTGTTTTCTATTTTAACGATGTCCATAATATCACCTCACTTAATTATAAACTATAAATGATGTATTGTATATGGTATAATTTAGGAAAAGAAACTAAAAAAGGGAGTTTTTTTTATGTCTAAAGTGAGAGTGATTCTTTTATGTTTATTGCCAACGATAGCTTATTTGGTGTTTGGTTTAGCTGATGATATGTTTAGTGAATTACAAGTTGATTGGGTATATAAGTCAATATTTTCTGATTCGACTGAGTTTGCAACGTTAATTATGTTTCCTTATGTTATCTATGTGTACTTAAAAGATATTAAGTTTAGTAAGTTATTTGCTAGTGTTATGATGCTTGGGCTGTTGTTAACCTATGTATTGAATATATTTGGAACTATTTATCAATATCAAAACCCAATTATTATATTTGCCTACCCCCATTCAGAAACTACTTTCGAAATAGTAGTGAAATATATGGTAAGTGTTATTGGAGTTGCTCTTCCTTTAATTGCTGTTTTAGTATTAATCTTTATGAGAAATAGAATAAGTCAGATTATTATTGGATTGTTGTTGGTTATAACATTTGCATATACATATGATTTATTTTATCGAGTTTTTGGATTTACTGAACTTTCTGGAGATTTAATTAGAATGATTGAGATTATATGTAGGTTGTGTTTAATGCCTATAGTATTATTTTTTGGGTTTAAAGAAGTTAAGAAAATATAGAGGTTATTTTTATAATCTCTTTTTTTGTGAAAGTATTGTGAGGATTAGTGTTTTTAGTAGATATATTATATGTAATATAGTATAATAAAATATTGTAATGAGGTGAAGATATGAGTCTAGAGAGTAGAGTTTTAGAAGGTTATATACCAAAGCATATTGCGATTATTATGGATGGTAATGGGCGTTGGGCAAAAAAAAGAGGGATGCCAAGAACTTATGGCCATAAAAAAGGAAGCGAGAATTTAAAGGATATCGCTTTAGCTTGTAATGAGTTAGGGATAAAAGCTTTAAGTGTTTATGCTTTTAGTACGGAAAATTGGAAAAGACCAAAGGATGAAATTGATTATTTAATGGATTTACCTAATGAATTTCAGGAAACATTTAAAGGACAGTTTGAAGATGTAGGGATTAGGGTGATTTTTTCAGGTAGAAGAGATCGATTCCCGAAACATGTTCAGGAACTAATTGTAAAAGTTGAAGAAAAAACTAAAGACCGTGAAGGTATGGTTTTAAATATTTGTTTTGATTATGGAAGTTATACTGAGATTCTTGATGGTGTAAAAGAAATAAGTAAAAAGTATAAAAAAGGTGAAATTAAGTTAGATGATATTGATGCTGATTTAATGAAAAATCATTTATATACAAAAGATTTACCTGATTTGGATTTATTAATTAGAACAAGTGGTGAAGAACGTATTAGTAATTTTTTATTATGGCAGTTAGCTTATAGTGAGTTGTTGTTTGTAAAAGCTCCTTGGCCAGCATTTAATAAAAAACAATTGTTAAAAGCTCTCGACAATTTCCAAAAAAGAAATCGTCGTTTTGGAGGACTGAAGGAGGACAAGAAATGAGAACACGTTTAATTACTGGGATAGTTCTCGCTTTAGTTTTTGTACCGGTGTTTTATTTTGGTGAGGTGTTCCTTAATATAACACTAGGATTATTAACTATGGGTGCAACTTATGAATTATTCAAGATGTATAATATTGAAGCTAAGTTACCAAGATATATAATGGCTGGTGAAGTTTTAGCTGGTGGTTTATTGTATTTTACAATTCAATCATATTATGAAGGTGCTATGACTTTAGAGTGGGTTTTTCTATTGATAGTAGGATTAATAGTAGTTGGAGCATTGTTGTTGGTGTTTATTGATGAGTTTAATGCGAATAATTATGCGGAAATGTTAGTTAGTATTTTATATCCTGCTTTGGGATTTGGAGCTATATTTGGTTTAAGAAGCTTAGATTTACATAATATAGGATTTTTGTTTATGGTTACAATTATGACAGATGTGTTTGCATATGCTGTTGGGGTTAAGTTTGGGCGTCATAAGATGGCTCCAAAGATTAGCCCTAAAAAAAGTTGGGAAGGTTGTTTTGGTGGTACTTTCTTTGCAACAGTCTTAACTTTGGTATATATTAATGTATTTGATGTAACTCATATTGGTTTAATAGAGTTAAATGTATTTGTTAGTATTTTATTGATAATCTTCATTAGCATTATGGGACAAATTGGTGATTTAGTGGCAAGTAAGTTAAAAAGAACTTTCAACATTAAAGATTATAGTAATCTATTCCCTGGACATGGAGGAATAATGGATCGTTTTGATAGTGCATTATTTGCTGCTATGGTTTTAATGTTAGTTAGTAAGGTAGTTGGATTATTATGAGATTATTTTTATTAGGAGCAACTGGAAGTATTGGAAAACAAACATTGGATATCGTTAGAAGTTCTAACGGTAAATTTAGTGTGGAAACAATTGCTGCTAATAAAAGTATTGGTAAGGTTAAAGAGATTATTGAAGAGTTTAAACCTAAGTTTGTAAGTGTTGGTTTGCTAGAGGCAATGAAAGACTTAGAAAAGTTATATCCTAATGTTGAGTTTGGGTATGGAGAAGAAGGTTTAATCAAGGCTGCTACATATGGTGTTAAAGGAGAAGATCTTGTTGTTAATGCTGTAGTGGGTAGTGCGGGTTTAAGTCCAACATATTACGCTATTAAAAAAGGACGTAATATTGCTCTTGCTAATAAAGAAACATTAGTAATTGGTGGGGATTTAATTAAACCGATGTTAAAACAATATAAAGTAAGTTTAATACCTATTGATAGTGAACATAGTGCAATTATGCAATGTTTACATGGTGAGGAACATAAAACGGTTGAGAATATTATAATTACTGCTAGCGGAGGAAGTTTTAGAGATAAAACGAGAGGTGATTTAAAAGGTGTAACTGTAGAAGATGCATTAAATCATCCTAACTGGAGTATGGGTGCTAAAATTACAATTGATTCAGCAACAATGATGAATAAAGGTTTAGAGGTTATTGAAGCTCACCATTTGTTTGATGTACCTTACAGTAAAATTAAGACAGTGTTACATAAAGAGAGTATAATACATTCGTTAGTTGAATATAATGATACTTCAATGCTTGCTCATTTAGGTAATCCTGATATGAGAGTGCCGATTAGTTATGCGATAAATTATCCTAATCGTGTTCCTTATAAAGGAGAACCACTTGATCTTGTGAAACTTGGAAAACTACATTTTGAGGAGTTATCTCATGAACGTTTTCCAATGTTAGAATATGCTTATATGGCAGGTGAGAAAGGTAATATCTTTCCTGCGGTACTAAATGCAGCTAATGAAGCTGCCGTTAGTTTGTTTTTAAATGGGAAAATAACATTTTTACAAATCGAAGAGATTGTGTTACAATGTTTAAATAAATTTAATAGTGAAGTTAAGTTATCTTTAGAAAGTATTTTAGAAACTGACAGCTTAGTAAAAGATTATGTGTTTAAAACACATAATTAAAAGGATGATGAAGAATGGTAATAGTTAATATTTTAGTATTTTTAATTAGTTTGAGTGCAGTAATAATCCTTCATGAGGTAGGTCATTTTATTATGGCGAGACGTGCAGGGATTTTATGTCATGAGTTCAGTTTAGGAATGGGGCCAGTTGTTTGGCAAAAACGTATTGGGGAAACTAGATATGTTGTTAAATTGATTCCTATTGGTGGATATGTAATGATGAGTGGTGAAGAGATAGAAGATGAGATTGTAAAAGTTGGGATGGATGTTCGTCTTGAGTTTGAAGGTAATCTAGTTGCAAAAATAGTTCTTGACCATAAGAATGATAAATATGAAAATCTGGAAAAAATCACTGTTGAGAAAGTTGATTTAAAGAGTGGTGTAGGTAGTAGATTGTTCATAAATGATTATGAAGTGAAACGTGATGCGTTTTATGTGATGAGAAATAGAGAATTGCAAATAGCTCCTACTGATCGTGGATTTAATGGTAAAACATTGGGACAAAGATTTTGGGCAATATTTGCAGGACCTGGAATGAACTTTGTGTTAGCACTTGGTGTATTTTTAGTTGTTAACTTAATAGTTGGATTCCCTAATATGGATAGTACTATTGTTGGTACTGTTGGTGAAAACTACCCCGCAGGGGGTATCTTAGAAGTTGGCGATAAAATTATCAGTGTTGAAGGTATTGAAGTCGACACTTGGGATGAATTGAGTATTGAACTTGAGAAAAATCCAGCTGACAGAGAGTTAGAAGTTGTTATTGAGCGTGATGGTGTAAATGAAACTGTATCATTAACACCAATAATCTTTTTCTACAGTGTTGGGTTTCACAGTAGTGAGGACGCAATAGATGAGTTGATTATTGGTGATGTTCCCGAGGATACTATTGCATCAAATGCTGGTTTTAAAAAAGGTGACCAGTTACTATCTATTGATGGAAATGATGTAAGTACTTGGGAAGATGTAATAAATGAGATAGAAACTATTGGAGAAGAAGTATACACAGAAGGTAGAACTGTTGTATTTGAAGTTAATCGTGATGGAAATGTAATTGCTTTGAATGTTGAACAACCGTTTAGTACTGCTTTCTTAGCTACTCAAAATATTGGGATTATTGAAGTTAGAGTTGGGATTAGTCCTGAATATAACTTTAGCTTTGGAAAATCAATTACAGGTAGTTTTGAAGATGTGGGTACTTCATCTAAAATGATATTCACAACAATTGGTTTATTATTTGATAATAGTGGTGCAGGAGCAGGAATTGGTGTTGACAATTTAGCCGGACCATTAGGAATTTACCAAATCACAAGTGCAGCTTTAAGTAATGGAATGATTTCTTTACTTAACTGGATAGGATTATTAAGTGTCAATTTAGGGATAATTAACTTATTACCAATACCGGCATTAGACGGTGGTAGATTAGTATTTTTAGGATATGAGGCAATTACAAGAAGAAAACCAAACAAGAAGTTTGAGAATACATTGAATTACGCAATGTTTATCTTGTTAATGGGATTCTTTGTCTTCATAACTTATAATGATATATTGAGATTATTCAACATAAAATAGATAAAAGAGGTGGCATTATGAAACAAAGTTTACTTTTTGTTCCTACATTAAAGGAAGCACCGAAAGATGCAGAAGTAAGAAGTCATAAACTTATGAGTCGTGCAGGTCTTATTAAGCAAGTAGCTGCAGGAGTATATAGTTATTTACCTTTAGGGTATAGAGTGATTAAGAAGATAGAAAATATTGTTCGTGAAGAACTTGATAAAATTGGATGTAGTGAACTTTTACTACCAGCTTTACAACCACGTGATTTGTGGGAAGAAAGTGGACGCTGGGACAAATATGGTCCTGAGTTAATGCGTCTTCAGGATCGAAAAGACAGAGATTTCTGTTTAGGTCCAACTCATGAAGAAATTATTACTCAAGTTGTTCGTGATTATTTAAACTCATATAAAAAATTACCGTTAGCGTTATATCAAATTCAGACTAAATTTAGAGATGAAATGCGCCCAAGATTTGGGTTGATGCGTGGACGTGAGTTTATTATGAAAGATGCATATAGTTTTACTGAAACTGAAGAACAACTAGATGTATGGTATAAAGCATTTACTGAAGCGTATATCAATATCTTTAAACGTTGTGGTTTAGATACAAGAATTGTTAGTAGTGACGTAGGACAAATCGGTGGAGATGAAGCTGATGAGTTCATGGTTATGAGTGAAGTCGGAGAAGATACAATAACTTATTGTACAAAATGTTCATACGCAGCTAACCAAGAGTTTAGTAACTTAAATGAAGGTGATGATTGTCCTTTATGTGGAGGAACGATTGCAGTTGCTAAAGGTATTGAAGTTGGTAACATCTTTAAACTAGGTACAAAGTATAGTGAAAGCATGAATGCAAAAATCATTAATAAGGAAGGAAAACAAGTTCCAGTTATTATGGGATGTTATGGTATTGGTATTAGTCGTACTTTAATGGCTAGTGTTGAACAACATTCAAATGATGATGGTATTGTTTGGCCGACTGAAATTGCACCATTCAAAGTTCACGTGATTCCTCTTAATACTAAAAACGAGGAACAAGTCCAAGTAGCAAATGATTTATACACTGCATTAAAGGCAAAAGGATATGAAGTATTGATTGATGATCGAGCTGAAAGAGCTGGTGTTAAATTTAAAGATGCTGATCTAATAGGGTTACCTTATCGCGTAGTTATTGGTAAGAATGTTGGTGAAGGTAAAGTAGAGTTTAGTAATCGTGCTATAGGAACAAAAGAACTAGTAGATATAAGTGAAGTATTAAATCTTATATAATATAGAAATAAAGGGGGCAATTAAGCCTCCTTTTTTAATGCTTATATATATAAGGAACAAGGGGTCATTAAAAAAATGAAAAAAGTGTAGTAAAGTTATTGACAAATTAATGACTTTTTTATATACTCTTTATTGCAGTGAAAAAAAGCCAAATACTACTTTTTGACACTGATGATTTACACTTGATAATGATGTGAAAACATCACTGAAAAACTTCTTAAAAAAGTTTAAAAAAAGTGTTGACAATAAGAGTGCTAAGTTATATACTTTTAAATGCGGCAACAAAACAAATTGATGCCTGCTGACTTGATTGTTTAGGGTTCTAACAGACTTGATTGTTCTTGTGAAAACCACTAAAAAATAAAGTTAAAAAAAGTATTGACAATGAAGTTGAAATTCTATATACTCTTTATTGCGGGTCCAAAACAACGTGACTCGGTGATACTAAAAAGACACTGAAAAACTTCTTAAAAAAGTTTAACAAAAGTGTTGACATAATATTCTCGATATAGTAGAATATTAAACGCACGCTACTAAAAGTGTGCAGCCAATTTAGGTCTTTGAAAACTGAATAGAACAAGTCAATTTGAGTTTAGGAAATGTACTTATTATTTATGATAATAATTAAACAATTCATATAATTATGGAGAGTTTGATCCTGGCTCAGGATAAACGCTGGCGGCATGCCTAATAC
>CBFCWG010000031.1:0-11399 GCA_965601565.1 uncultured bacterium
ACAGCCTCGATAGCGTGGTAATCTTGCGAGCGCTAGCTCGCATAACCCATGAAGCCCCTTCTTCAAATTGAATATTCAATTAAGTGGGGGAGTGTTCACATAATAACAAATAAGGTAACTTCATGATAAACATGATTTGAAGTTTTACCCTAATGGAAGATACAGAAATAGATTTTTATACGAGAGAAATAGTGGAAGTTGGTTTTATACAAGTGATCAATATATTTGGCTATGCCGTAAATGATCCTGTGATGAATATTAATCCTAGTGGTTGAAATTGGATGAACGGAATATATACTCATGTACTTGTGTCAAAAGTCCATGGTAATACAGTGGCATGTATTAAAGGTGATTGGAATGATAATCAGCTGGATAGAATGAGTAGTGGTAGAGCACCACAGTTGCTTACGGATTATGGGTTACAATCATATCACCTACATCACCCAAATGGTAGAGTGGGGGCTGATTTCTTTAATTTTATACCTTTAACTCCTAAGATACATAGTTTTTTACATTATGGACATACAGATGCATTCAGAAATTGATGAGGAG
Source organism: uncultured bacterium (assembly GCA_965601565.1). Classification (GTDB taxonomy): domain Bacteria; phylum Bacillota_I; class Bacilli_A; order Izemoplasmatales; family Izemoplasmataceae; genus Xianfuyuplasma. The sequence continues at coordinate 553 of CBFCWG010000031.1, forward strand.
ATGAATAATGGAAATTAGAAAATTGATAGGAAACTCAGAAGGTGTAATATCGCATCGAATACTTTTTGACAAACCATTTAAATGTAGTATTAAGTTATCTATTATAGAGTATAATCATAAAATAATGGATCAGTTTTTTACTCTTTCAATAGGTAAGGGTAAAAAAGGTAATTTTTGTGTTGGCAAAAAAACATTCAAACCTAAAGGCAAGAATAGTGGAATGATAGTGCATGTAAAAGACTATAGTGTACCATTCGATATTGAGGTGACTCTTGAAGACTCTTGGTTTATTATTAATAGTGGATATTATTATCAGGATAATAATGGATATAGATTTCAAATGCTTCAAGCAGTTGGGCAAGGGATGTTTTATAAGAAAATTAGTGAAAGAGAGATACATATTCATATATCTAACTCTAAAGAGGAAAACTACTCTGATTTAATATTAAGATTAGAGTTTATTGATTTACTAACCTAGATTTTGTCACTGTTGGAGGAAACGTTTAAAATATAAAAATCTGTTTACATAAGGAATATAGGAGGAGTAATTGCATTTAAAAAATTTAAAAAATTACCAAACAATGAAATGAACATTAAATAAAAAATAAACACCTCAATACTTTATTCTAGTATAGAAGTGTTTGGCAAGGTAATACCTCACATATATGTTTGGGAATATAGATATTATGATGATCATTGGAGTAGTACCAAGAGTACATACGTTTTTGATTATGGAGAGAGGTGATTTTTGTGAAACCAATTTATTATGTTTGTAAAAGGTTTTTTCCAGATAAGCAGTATCATGATTTTAATGTTTTTGGTAAGTTCAAAGAAATAGTTACTCGTGACTATCTGCTTTGTGTTAGAAATAGAACAAATCCTCATTCAAGTTATGAAATGTGTCTTTCTAGTAATATTGAAGATATCAAAAAGTTTAATTTTTGGAAGAATGAACAAGTAATTAAGTGTTTAGATATAAGTAAAGGTGAAGGTAGTTTAGATAGTGAGTCATCATTTGAGTTTTGCGGTTATGATATTGTGGACGAACAAGATGACATAAGTTTAATAACGAACTGTGGTATAAAAGTTGATTTCCCAACAACGGACTTATTTACTGATTTCGGGTTAATTAACACATTTGAGAATGCAAAAAGTTTTCTGGATAAATATTGTATAGCAGATAAAATGTCTAAGCAAGAACATTTCATTATATATGCTATTTGGAGAAGTCTAAAATTAAACTAATAACATGTTTTAATATTCAACAGATAGAGAGGTTATAGGTTTGACGAGAAGACTGGACACTATTATTTACAACCAACATATTATAGCTCAAATACAGTAGACTTATTAATTCGGATGGCTAGTACCCCTATTAAATTCCGTTTTCTTGAATAAAATCATATTGGATACTATTCCAGTTTTGCTCAGGGAGTTGGTTTTGGTGTAACCTACAAAATAATTAGTGACAGTGAAATTATTGTTTGTTTTTCTTCTTCTAAGGAATAAAATTATAATGATATGATATTGAATATTAGATTTGTAGAAATTATATAATGATATGAGGATACTTTAAGAAAGATGAGCAATTATTTTACTACTATAGTTTCAAGGGCGTTGGTAGGATTGTTAGAACTACAAGACCACTACTCATGTCTTTAGTCATCATGTTCCTCTACTTTAACTAGTTTCCTTCAGTTACTCATAAATGAACTCTTAAATGAATCTATTTACAATATTTTTATTGAGTTACTTTAAGAGTATCCTCTTGTATTATTATTGTCTGACAATCATCTAAAACATTCAACTCTTGTGTAATATCGACTATCTCAGAGAATGACATATCTGTTACATTAATCCAAATAAATGGTGAATAGCTACTTACAAACATGTCCAAATTTCCTGGTAAATTATCGTTAACAAACTTATTATTTTTCTCCGTACGTAGAGCTTTTATAGCTTCTCTTCTGGAGTTTTTATCGATTTCCACAAATCCATTAATAACATCAGAAATCTCCTTTTCAGATAACTGATAGTTTAGTATGACAACAATGTAAATATCTCCATCACCATACAATTCATTGAACTCATCCGAAGAGATATCAGTGTATTGATTTCCATTATTAGGCATATAAAAAACGTTATTAATCGGTTCCTCAGTACCAAAGATGCCATTTGAATACTTACCTCCGAAGAATATGATTATACCAGTGAATACTACAAAAATAAGCAAAATCCTTTTCATATGTATTACCTCCCTTATTCCTAGTATAATATTGCCTATTAGAAAAGTGATGCAATATCAATCAAGTTACAATGTTAACAACTTGAAATACACGATGGTGCAATCACATACCTGTATAAGTAAGGATTTGATGATTGATAAGATGGAATAAACATGTAATATACAGCCATTTAGGCTTAAAGATAAGGGAAACCTCATATGGTCTTTTTTTGAACCTAGATATATTATGCTTATTTATTTAGATCATTGAAGTACATAATAGATAGTACTCCTCAACATACTTTAAATCTAGAAAAAAACAAGCGTATGTGTTAATATATAAATAGTGCAAATAACACAAAAAGGGGGATGAGTTTTTATTGTGGTTGTAAATATGGAATGAGATGCACATCTCTTCTACAAACTTATTTTTAACAATAAGACATAATGGGTCTTATAGATACACGATTATTATACAGCCGATTCACAGAATCAAACCTCTGTATTCGACATAAGTAACTAAGGAGATATAATATGAAATATAAGAAGTTAAAACAAACAGTCATGATAATAGTTATTTTGATATCTATAGTAAGTCTTTATTATACAGTAAAGCTTCCAATGAATGATATGTCACATATTGAAGATTTCTTATCAGTAATTATTGGCATAGGTGTAATAATTTCATTTCAACTAATTATAGTTGTTATACTAAAAACAATACAGGTATTGTACAAATAAGTAAAAAAGGAAATCTTCAAAGAGAGAATACCATATAATAAAAAAACACTTCTATACTAGAATAAAGTATTGAGGTGTTTATTTTTTATTTAGTGTCACTATTTGGTGTTCACTTTATTACTTGGCAACTTTTTTAAATCTTTCAAATGCAATTACTCCTACTATGTCCCTTATGTAAGCAAATCCTTATATTTTCAAACGTTTCTTCCAACAGTGAAAAATCTAGATTAGTAAATCAATAAACTCTAATCTTAATATTGAATCAGCTTGAATAAATCAATGTAATCCTAACTAGAGAGTGCATTTTGATAAAACTTCATTTAATCGCTTTTGGTTTGGAAATCCATAAAAATGTAGTGAAAAATAAACCCAAAATGCCTAAAAATATAAGCTTAGTACCTTGGCTCATTGTGAATGAATTATATGCATCTAGTGTTAAATCAAGAGTATTGCCACTTATGAATAAGTCTGGACTAAAGTACATTAACAATCCATAGACTATAGATACTAAAGCTCCTACAAAAATAATGAATACAGTTACTAAGAAAATTTTGATCTTTGTGTTATCAGGTAACATTCTAACAACCCCTTTACAGAATATTATCATATATAGTTTTAAATGTAAAACTTAATCGTTAATTATGAGTTGCAATTTTATGATTGTAATTGCTTGTATTTTGATTGAGTATTGCTTTCTGCATCATATTTTGCCTTGTAGGTTGCGCGGAGAATAAGTACACAAATCATATGATATATAATAAAACTGAAACTGAAATAAATGGTTATAGTGTATATAGTGTAACCTTAGATAAAAGCGTAGGAAAAGTTTGTTTGGGGTTTTATGAACTGAAAATAGTTGAAGAAGAGTATAGTTATCGTTCCTTTATTGAAGATTGTATGGGAACTGGACTTTATGTTTACGTTGATTCAAAATTTTATTTTATCAGTACCGCTTTGGAAATTGGATTAATAACTGAAGAGAATGTTTTGGAAACTAATTTAGGTATTGTAAGAGATTTTGATACCGATGATAATCCTGAACTGAATAGAAGTGCAATTCTTGAAAAGTATGGTCATGTTGATGATACAAGTATGAAATATATTCATACTATTAACGGATATAATATATATCAGATTCCTATTAGCGATACCTGTTCATCCATTGAAACAGTACAATTTAGATATGATGGTGGTGAGTTTAAGTATTATGAATGCCTTGAAGAGATAAACATATGGGGACTAGTAGTAGTTAAGGATGCTGAAGTATATAATCTGAAAAGTCTTATAGAAGATAGTGAAATTAGTGAAACCAACTTCTTTTATTCATTATTACCTTTGATAGAATGATAAACAATAATACACAAAATCATATTAGCAACTCGATATGATTTTTTTTATACAACAGAATAAAGAGTTGATTATATGAGAAATATACGGAAAAGGTCGGTCACAGTACAATATGAATTGGAAAGTGTAGAATCTTAGTAAATGACAGATTTAATGACCATCAGGTTATCCTAGGCAAACATATCTAGTTGGAATTAAACTTAGAGACAGATGAAAAATTGAAAACTGGATCTGATAAGTTTATTATCGGAGAAAAATGCATCTGAGAACTGAGAAAGTTTTATGATAAAATCTGTTTGGAGTTGTAAAATATCTGTTTGGTGCTATCTAGTAAAACTGTTATCGACATAAATAAACCACTAAAATGAGCCGAATATTTAAATACTAGACATTTATTCGTTTGATAAATTGTGAAATGTAAGTCATTTACATAAGAAAAAGTGTTAATAGAGTTGTATTTTCCTTTGAAAAAATGTAAAATAATGATAGGTGATATTATGTTAAGAAGGAAAATTGATGAATATTTTGTGAACTGGAAGGAAAGAACACGTAAAAAAAGCTTAATAATTGAAGGACCAAGACAAGTTGGGAAAACAACTAGTATTCATGACTTCATTATTAACCACTATGATGACAGTCATTATTATTACATTGATTTTAAGGAGAATTATGCTTTAAGCCGTATATTTAAGCGTCAATTTCCAGTCAGTAGAATATATCAAGAAATACAGTTGCATTTCCCTGAAAAACAATTAGTTGAGGGTAAATCAGTTGTCTTCTTTGATAATCTACAGTTATGTCCAGAAGTTATTCCCTATTTTAAGCCCTTTACTGAAGATGGGTTGTATGACATTATAGCTTCAGGAAGTAGTTTAGATGTTGTGTCTGGGAAGAAAACTTCGTTCCCAATTGGTTATGTTGATCGTTATGTTTTAGGTAGTTTAGATTTTGAAGAATATTTATGGGCTGCAGGATATGATGAAGACCAAGTAGAATATGTTATTCAGTTGCAAGAACATCAAGAGTTAAAAGACTCATCTATCCATGGTGTGTTTATCGACTTATTTAGGGAATATATGGCAATTGGTGGGATGCCAGAAGTTGTTAGTGAGTACTTAAAACAGAACAACTTCAAACTTGCCTTTGATATTCAGAAAAAGATTTTAGATCTTTATTATGCTGAAATGGAAATTCATACAAAGAAAACAATGCATCAAAAAGTAGTGGATTGTTTTGATTCGATTCCATTACAATTAGCTAAAGATAATAAGAAGTTTCAATATCGTAATGTTTCAGAAAAAGGTCGAGCTACGATGTATGAAAGTAGTGTAGATTGGTTGATTGACTCTGATTTACTTATCAAGTCTAAGAACTTAACTAGGCCGATAAGACCTTTATACGAAAATGCGAAAAAAGATACATTCAAATTATACATCCATGATCCTGGTTTATTAGTCGCGATGTATGGAGAGAATACACAGTTAGAAATTCTTAAGGGTAATTTACTTATTAAGAATGGAAGTATACTTGAAAATACAATTGCAACTATTTTGCATAAAAATGATTTTGATTTATATTATTATGAGAAGAACTCGACACTGGAAGTTGACTTTATAATATCGATTAATCGAGTTGTAACACCATTAATCATTAAAGAAGCAGATAATACCAAAAGTAAAGTGTTAAATTCTTTAGAGAGTAAATTTGGTATCTTAACTGGGTTAAGATTATCTAGTTTACCAAGTATTGTTAGTGATGATGATAATGTAATGCCAATTTATATGGCAATGAATATTAGGAGGTAAGTGATTATGTATAAAGGGTATTGTAAGACAGCTACAAAGTTTTCAATTGGATTTGCAGTTGTGCTTTTTGTTTCTAGATTGATAAGCAATGGGTCAGATGTAACTTTCTCTCGAATGATTTTTGAAATAATAGTTATGGCGGTTGCACCGTTTGGTATATATGGATTCCAATTAGTGATGTTAGAACTGTATAAAGGTATCTATAGTGAAGGATATCGCAGCTTCCAAAGAGGGTTGCAAATGGTAATTTTACCTTTAATTGGGATTCCCTGCTTGGTGTATACTTTTATAGCAATCTTCACTGATTATTCAACGATGTACTTGTTAGGGTACTGTTTAACCGTGCTTCTTGCGTATGGATTAGCTGTTACTGAAGATATTGATTATTAATTCTTATAAAAAAACATTGAATAATGCCTTTGTTTAGGGTATTATTCTTTTTGTGTGAAAAGTTTAAAAAAAAATATTATTAAATTATTGACACACCTGCATGTGTGGTATATAATGTAATAGCATTTAAATGGAAAAAACATATGGGTTTACAAAGGTGAGCCCTAATTTTTATGAAAAAAGCGAACCACCTGGATGCGTGGATTACAGAATGAGAGGAGGAACCAAATTCTATGCCTACTATTAATCAGTTAGTTAGAAAAGGAAGACAAAGTAAAGTTAAAAAGTCAAAATCACCAAGTTTAAGTGTTGGATTTAACTCAATCAAAAATGTACACACAAGTAAACCAAGTCCACAAAAACGTGGAGTATGTACTCGTGTTGCTACTATGACACCTCGTAAACCTAACTCGGCGTTACGTAAATTCGCTCGTGTTAGATTATCGAATGGACAAGAAGTTACTGCATACATTCCTGGTGAAGGACATAAATTACAGGAACACAGCGTTGTATTAATTCGCGGTGGACGTGTTAAAGACTTAGCTGGAGTTAGATATCACATCGTACGTGGTACTTTAGATACTTCAGGAGTAGAAAACAGAAAACAAGGTCGTTCTAAATATGGAACGAAAAAAGCATAATTTAAATTAAAGTTTGAAAGGAGGAACAAGTTATGCCTCGTAAAGGTCACATAGCCAAAAGAGATGTGTTACCAGATCCACTTTATAACTCAAAGTTAGTTACAAAGTTAATCAATAACATCATGTTAGATGGTAAAAAAGGAACTGCACAAAAGATTTTATATGGTGCATTCACAAAAGTAGAAACAATGACAAATCAACCTGCAATCGAAGTCTTCGAAGAAGCTTTAAATAATATTATGCCTACATTTGAAGTAAGATCAAGAAGAATCGGTGGACAGAACTATCAGGTACCTGTTGAAGTAAGAGACGAAAGACGTTATACATTAGGGTTAAGATGGTTAACATTATATGCAAGACTAAGAAATGAAAAAACGATGGAAGAAAGATTAGCGAAAGAAATCGTTGATGCAGCTGGAAATAATGGTGCTTCTGTTAAGAAAAAAGAAGATACTCATAGAATGGCTGAAGCTAATAAAGCATTCGCTCATTATCGTTGGTAGAAAGGAAATATTGAAATGGCACGTGAATATAGTTTAAAAATGACTCGTAATATAGGGATCATGGCTCATATCGATGCTGGTAAAACTACTGCTACCGAACGTGTTCTATACCATACAGGAAGAATTCATAAAATTGGTGAAACTCATGATGGAGCTTCACAAATGGACTGGATGGCACAAGAACAAGAACGTGGTATCACAATTACATCAGCTGCGACTACAGCTCACTGGAAAGACTACAGAGTAAATATTATTGATACCCCGGGTCACGTAGACTTCACGGTGGAGGTATCAAGATCACTTCGTGTTTTAGACGGTAGTGTTGCTTTGTTAGACGCACAAGCAGGAGTAGAGCCTCAAACTGAAACAGTTTGGAGACAGGCAAACGATTATAAAGTACCAAGAATCGTATTTGCTAATAAAATGGATAAAATTGGTGCTGACTTTGAATTCAGTGTAAAAACATTAGAAGATCGTTTAGGTGCAAATGCTGCAGCTATTCAATGGCCTATTGGTGCAGAAGCTGATTTCAGTGGAATCATTGATTTAGTAACAATGCAAGCTTGGCATTTCGACGGTAAAGCCGACGAAACAGCTCAAGCGATTGACATTCCTGAGTATTTAGTTGATAAAGCTGAAGAAAAAAGAATGGAATTAATTGAAAAATTATCAGATTTAGATGAAGAATTAATGATGATGTATTTAGAAGGAGAAGAAATTGATGGTGAAACATTAAGAACAGCTGTTCGTAATGCAACTTTATCAGTAGAGTTCTTCCCAGTACTATGTGGATCAGCATTTAAAAACAAAGGTGTAAAATTATTACTAGACGCAGTAATTGATTACTTACCTTCACCATTAGATGTAGCAGCTGTTGTTGGTACAAACAAAAAAGGTGAAGAAGTAGAATTACCTGCATCAGACGAAGGACAATTTGCTGCTTTAGCATTTAAAGTAATGACAGATCCATTCGTTGGTAAATTAACATTCTTTAGAGTTTACTCTGGTAAGTTACCTAAAGGATCATATGTAAGAAATGCATCAAAAGATAATAAAGAAAGAGTCGGACGTATTTTACAAATGCATGCGAACAGTCGTGAAGAAATCGATATGGTTTATTCAGGAGATATCGCAGCAGCTGTAGGATTAAAAAATACAACAACTGGTGATACATTATGTGCTGACAAATCTTATATTATATTAGAACAAATGGTATTCCCTGAACCAGTAATCAGTGTTGCAATTGAACCAAATTCAAGAGCAGACCAAGACAAAATGGGGATCGCTTTAAGCAAATTAGCTGAAGAAGATCCAACATTTAGAACTTATACTGATGACGAAACAGGACAAACTATTATTAGTGGTATGGGTGAATTACACCTTGATATCATTGTTGATAGAATGAAACGTGAATTCAAAGTTGCTGCAAGTGTAGGAGCTCCACAGGTATCATACCGTGAAACAATTACAACTGAAGCAGAAGTTGAAGGGAAATTCGTTAGACAATCTGGTGGACGTGGACAATACGGACATGTATGGATTAAATTCGAACCAAACCCTGGTAAAGGCTTTGAATACGTTGACAAAATCGTTGGTGGTGTTGTACCTAGAGAATATATCCCTGTAGTTGGTAAAGGTTTAGAAACTCAACTTGCTGGTGGTATCTTAGCTGGTTACCCATTAATCGACGTAAAAGCAACATTGTTCGACGGATCATATCATGATGTCGATTCAAATGAAATGGCGTTTAAAGTAGCTGCTGGAATGGCACTGAAAAAAGCTAAAGAAGCTTGTAGCGCAATCTTATTAGAACCAATCATGACTGTAGACGTAATTATCCCTGATGAGTACTTAGGTAACGTAATCGGAGATATCACAAGTCGTCGTGGTCGTATCGAAGGACAATCACAACGAGGAAATGCACAACAAGTAACTACAAAAGTTCCTTTAGCAGAAATGTTTGGGTATGCAACATCTCTTAGATCAAACACGCAAGGTCGCGGGAACTACACAATGCAATTTTCACATTATGAAGCATGCCCTAAGTCAATTGCTGAAGAAGTTATTAAAAGACGTAACGGGTAAAATGACTTAATTCTTGCATTATTAAAAATAATGCGATAAAATATTAACGGAAAAATACAAAAATACAATTTGAAAAATTTAAGGAGGAAAACTTAATGGCTAAAGAAAAATTCGTCCGTACGAAACCACATATGAACATTGGTACGATCGGACACGTAGACCATGGTAAAACTACATTAACAGCTGCAATCGCAACTGTATTAGCAAAAAATGGAGTAGGAGATACTAAAGCTGCTGATTACGCTTCAATTGATAACGCTCCAGAAGAAAGAGAAAGAGGAATTACAATTAACACTGCTCACATCGAGTACGAAACTACAGGACGTCACTATGCACACGTTGACTGCCCAGGACATGCCGATTACGTTAAAAACATGATCACTGGTGCTGCTCAAATGGATGGTGGAATCTTAGTAGTATCTGCTGCTGACGGAGCAATGCCTCAAACAAGAGAACATATCTTATTAGCTCGCCAAGTTGGTGTGCCTAAATTAATCGTGTTCATGAACAAAACTGACCAAGTTGATGACGATGAATTATTAGAATTAGTAGAAATGGAAATTCGTGAATTATTAGACGAGTACGATTTCCCTGGAGACGACATTCCAGTAATTATGGGATCTGCATTATTAGCATTAAACGGAGACGAAGCTCACGAAGCTAAAGTTTTAGAATTAATGGAAGCTGTAGATACTTATTTCGAAGATCCAATTCGTGAAACTGATAAACCATTCTTAATGCCTGTTGAAGATGTATTCTCAATCACAGGTCGTGGTACTGTTGCTACTGGTAGAGTAGACCGTGGTACTATCAAAGTTGGAGAACCAGTTGAAATCGTTGGTATCAAAGATACAGTTTCTACTGTATGTACTGGTGTTGAAATGTTCCGTAAATTATTAGATCAAGCAGAAGCTGGAGATAATATTGGTGCATTATTACGTGGTGTAAGCCGCGAATCAATCCAACGTGGACAAGTTTTAGCTAAACCTAAATCAGTAACTCCACATACAAAATTTGAAGGACAAGTTTACGTTCTATCTAAAGAAGAAGGTGGACGTCATACTCCATTCTTCAGTAACTATCGTCCTCAATTCTACTTCAGAACTACTGA
>CBFCWG010000032.1:0-11013 GCA_965601565.1 uncultured bacterium
AGTAGTAGTAGTAGTAGTAGTAAATAATGACTTGGTAATGGAAAGTGTTAGAAAATCACTTACCGCATTAATTGGGTATATTTGTGAATAAATCAAGAAAACTATAAGAACCACATTACTCATTATTAGTAATGCTATAATGAAAAGAACTAAACTTATATGAGTTTTTGTAAGTAAAAAATTCATTAAAAACAATACAATAATTGCTATCATTAAAAAAAATATACTATACCATTTCCACATTAATTTACAACTCCCAATCCAAAATCAAATACAGATTTTATTGTTCTCTGCATAGTTTCATATCCTGCGTCCTGATAAAACGAGTTCGCTACACCTTCTAGTCCTTCTCTTCCAATTTTCAAATAACCATATCCAGCTTTCTTCAAGTTTGCATTAATAACACTATTTTTACTTGAGGTTCCCATAATATTACTTAATCTGCTTGCTGCGAATGAAGTTGAAATACCTTTACTTACTCCATATGCTAAACCACCACTAATTGCTCCCACAGTGAACATAACTGCAGCATCTGAAAAAGAACTTACACTACCAGTCATGACTCCTTCTGCAACTGGTGGAGTTGAGGGTCCCTGAACGATACCCTCGTCCGACCCTGATTTATTACCAAATTAGAGAGTACATTAATTATGTAGTTTTCTTAGAATCCTCAAGAAATTTTCTACTCAAATTGAAAATATACAAAACAATAGTAATTGAAGTAACTAAGAAGAAGATAGGAAACAAAATCAGTATACCAACACTCTGAAGTGAAACTTGTGACAAGAGAGAACTTTCAAACATCCAATATAATCTAAAAGATACGAATACCCTAAATATAACCGCCAGAAGTACAATATTTATTATTATTATAACGATTTTGTTCATTTGTTTCTCAAATAAAACAACAGTTCCAAACACCAAAGGAATAGATGCTGTTAAAATGTGTTCAACCAAAATATCTCTTCCATAATAACTTCTAATTATGTCGATTGATCTAAAAACTGTGTGTTTTATTGTAATAAAATCAATCAGTAAAATAGCAATCATGATTATAGAAATAGATATATTTGCAATTATTAACTTGTTTTTCATATTGATTCACCCCTTCTTTATATTATACCATATGTTTGTTTACTCTATAAATGACATTTACACAACTTCCATTCACATGCGAAAGAAAGGGGGTTCAGGTTGCCAAAAACTCAATCCAATCCTATTGCAACTATAATCCAGTAAAAAAGCACATGAAAATGTGCTTATTTTTAGTATAGTTTTATTCCGAAGAAAAACCGAGGAATCTATACACAGCTATTAATCGCCATTAAATTCCTCGGACTAGGGTACTATTGGTGGAGTTGAGGGGATTTGAACCCCTGTCCAAAATAGCCGATACCCAACTTTCTACATGCTTAGTCTGATCATTGTTTTAACTAATAACCAAGGAACAAACAACCAAGTTACTAGCGAGCCTTATTGTATTCGTTAATGTTCTGAAGACTGTAGAACATTAATATATCCTAGATTACTGATCTCCAAACCTAAACTCTAGGCAGAAAAGGTGGGAGAACGCGCTATTTATTAAGCAGCGTAAGCGTAATTTTGGTTTCCGGTTATATTTAACCTAGTGTTTTTACAACCACAACGTTGGCATGCTTATCAAGCTCTAAACTACCCTGTCGAATCCATAAACAACCCCATTTATATTTAGATAGTTCCTAAATCAACAACAAAGGCAATCACAATTAATGCTACTCCGATAACTACATATACAACTCTAGTAGGTACTTCTCCAATTAAACGAACCATTCTTTGCATTCTTCTTGAGTTAATCCCAATATTAGATAAACCCATAAATATAGTAAGTACACCAGCAATTATAAAAATAATCTGACTAACATTCATAATACTACCTCCTGTAGATTGTATATCTATTATAACACAATCTACTAATACTATAAACTATCTAAGTAAATTGAATATATGTTCACCAACAAAGCCAACATATATCAAGTTAATACCAAAAAATATTAAAACAAAATTCATAACTCTTTGGAATATTTTATCACTAACTCGTGATGACATATATACACCTATCATACAAGCAGATACTGCGAATACAACTACATATAATATATTAGTAAATACAAATGTATTATAATATCCACCCAATATCCCCGTAGATATGATATAAATAACATTCATCACAAAGAAATATGATACTAAAGTCGATTTAAACTCTTGTTTATCCATCACTGTTGAACTTAAAAGAATTAATACAGGTATTCCCCCTAAACCAAACATACCGTTTAAGATACCAGATATAACCCCTGTAACCACATAGTGATACCATTTAATCTCTTCGATTTTGAATTTAAGTTTATATAACCTATTAATCGTAACTAATATAATCATACTTCCCAGTAAAATCCTAAATAATGAATCATCAATCCCTTTCAAGAAAAATGAACCTACAAAATTAAATGTAACACCTACAATAACCAATAATCCAATATTCTGTAGAAACTTATAATTAAACCTTTTACTTTGAATTAACATCGCTAAATTTAATACTAAGTTAACACTAACAACTACAACCATAGTTTCTTTTGAATTAGTAAATCGTGACATAAACAATAATAACGGTGGAACAACTAGATTAGTCCCAAATCCACTCCATCCCTTTAAAAATGCCCCAAACATAAATATGATTATCATTACCAGAATAGAGATTTCAAACACTAATATCGCTCCTTCAGGTTCCTTTGAACATTTCTTTTAGCATCTTTTTCTTTTATGCTTTGTCTTTTATCGTAATTTTTCTTACCTTTAGCAAGCGAAATTTCGATTTTACACAGACCCTTTTCCAAGTATACTTTGGTTGGTACAATAGTTAAATCTTCTTGCATTACTCGATTATTTATTTTTATGATTTGTTTCTTATGAAGAAGTAACTTTCTCTGTCTTGTTTCGTCATGGTTAAAAATGTTACCATGATCATATTTTGCAATATGCATATTCACGATAAACATTTCTTCGTTTCTAACGATACAATAAGCATCTCCTATATTTACTTTATTAGCTCGTACACTTTTGATTTCAGTACCGTGTAAAACAATACCTGCATCAAATGAGTCTAATAAAAAATAATTAAAGGATGCTTTTTTATTTCTAGCTATAATCTTCATCTAAATCACCTTTATACTATTTTAAAATCAACTTCTCCATCAGTAATATTAGCATTTACTACTCTAATTTTAACTTTGTCACCGACTCTGTAGATTTTTTTCTTTCTTTCACCTATCAATAACATCAAGTTTTCATCACAGTGATAATAATCATCATCTAATGCCGTAATATGGACTAAACCTTCTACCGTGTTTGGTAATGAAACATATAATCCAAAACTAGTAACACTACTAATTATACCATCAAACTGTTTATTGATATATTTAGAGATATATTCCGCTTTTTTCATATCAACTACTTCTCTTTCCAATAACACAGCTCTTCGTTCTGTCTCACTAGCTTGGGCGGCAATACCTTTCATATTGTTATTATAGTAGTCAATAACTTCTGTCGATTGTGTACCTCTAAATAAATACTCTCTTAATAAGCGATGAACAATTAAATCTGGATATCTCCTAATTGGACTTGTAAAGTGAGTATAGAATTTAAAACTTAATCCATAATGTCCTAAGTTTAATTCGCTATAAATAGCTTTTTGCATACTACGTAACATTAAAAGGTTAATCCCTTTTTCTGCTTCAGTACCATGAACTTCAGCAACAAGTTTTTGTAACTCAAAATTACTAATTTCTGTTTTAGCTTTTACGTTAAATCCTAAAGCATTTGCCATTCTCAATAACCTATTTAATTTCTCTTCGGTCGGTTTATCATGAACACGGTAAATAAATGGTAAATTTAACCAGTGAATATGTTCAGCAATAACTTGATTTGCCTTTAACATAAATTCTTCAATAATACTTTCACTTATTCCTCGATCACGTAATTTAATATCAACTGCTACGCCATTCTCGTCAAGTGTAATATACGATTCATCAGTTTCAAAGTTGATACTACCAAACTCTTCACGTTTTTTCTTCAATATTTTAGCAAGATTTCTCATCTCATAAAACATACCAACTAAATCAACATACTCTTCTGCTAAGTCAGCATCACCCATAAAGATTTTATTAACCTTACTATAAGTCATGCGTTTATATGACTTAATTACACTAGGATAAACATCATATTTAACAACTTTACCATATTTATCTATTTCCATTTCACAAGTTAAAGTTAAACGTTCTTCATCAGGACGTAAACTACAAACACCATTACTTAAGTTTTCTGGTAACATAGGGATTACTCGTCCTGGCAAATATATACTGGTTCCTCTATTATATGCCTCTTTATCTAAGATACCATCTTTTGTTACATAATGACTAACATCAGCGATACTCACACTTAAATAGAAATTACCATTGTCAAGTGTTTTAACCATTACCGCATCATCAAAATCTTTAGCGTCATCCCCATCAATAGTAATAATCATTTCATTAGTTAAGTCTTTACGACCTTTATAATCTTCTTTTGTAACCCCAGTAAACTTATTAGCAGCTTTTAATACTTCATCACTAAACACTGGATCTACATTATATTTTAAGATTTTACTTAATATATCAACACCATTAGCGTTTTTATTACCAAGCACATCACTAACAACACATTCAATTTTTCCTCTAAATGAGTAATTAACAATTTTACAACGTACTTTATCAAACTTTTTAGCACCATTTAAGTTATTATTTTTAACAATAATATCATTATTTATTGTTTTATCATCTGATAAAACAAATCCCATACCATTTCTAAACATCATTGTCCCAATAATGTGGGTATACTTTCGTTCAATAACCCGTTTAATTATACCTTCTTGTCTAACACCCCAACTAAACTTTTCAATATGAACTAATACAACATCACTATTCATTGCATCGTTAATATCATTTTTGCTGATATAAACATCATTTTTACTTGGATCATTAGGGATAACAAACCCAAAACCACGAGGTTTTAACATCAATCTACCAACTACATAATTAGTATTCCCAATCAATGTTAATTCATGTCGACTACTCTCAACAATAACAGCTTCATCAATTAATTGATTTACAGTTTTCATCAACGATTTAATATCCTCGCTCGTTGAAACATCAAAGACTTCTCTAAGTTCTTCGACTGTGGTTTTTTTATTTGCCTCACTGTTTAAATAAGCAATGATTTTTTCTCTCATGAATTTCACCTCTTTATGTATATTTTAGGAAAAAAAAGAACACTTTACAAGTGTTCTTAAATAGCGATTGCAACAATACTTAAAACGATGAATACTACACTTACTCCAAGGGTAATACGATTCATAATAAGTTCGTACCCGCGTTGCTTTTGGTTATTGAAAAGTTCACTCTTCTCACCACTAAAAGCATTCGCTGCACTATCTTTTGAACTTTGTAATACAACAAGCGTAATTAATAATAACGCTACGATCAATAATACTATATCAATAATTTCCATGTTCAGTCCTCCTATAAACTTAAACCTATGTATATAAAATATCCTATTAATATTAACACACTAGGAATAATATACGTGATTTTACTTTTTGTATTCTTTCTCAATAAAGCTAACATTAATATTATAGAGTTAAACAGCCCTAAAATCAAGAGCAAAGATATATTTTCTCTAACACCCGAATCATTTACTAATTCGTGGAAAATATCTTCTTTAACATTGATAATATCAACAACACTAATAATCGTCATATTAAAGACATTACTACCAATAATATTTCCTAAAGCAGCTTCATGATTTTTCAGTTTCATTAACGTCATAACTGCAGTTAATTCAGGTAAACTAGTAGCTACTCCTAAGAAAATAGCTCCTGCGAAACTTGCACCTAAGTTTAACTCATCACCCAGATCATTTGCAACAAGAGTTACAAAAAAACTAGATATAATTACAACAATTGCCCATAAGGCAAACATTGTCCCAATTTTTTTATATGATAATTTACTTACTTCTTCACTTTGTTCCGTTTCATCTTCATTCATTGCCTTTATACTCAATAGATAAATAATAACAATAATTAGTGAAATAACATTAAATGTTAATAATATATTGATTGTAAATGAATTATAATCTAAACCAGTAAATCCACTTAAAATTAACGGAAACATAAATACAATATACATCAATATAACTAATGCATTTGTCTTACGTTGTGTTTTAACTTTATTAAAGAACATATGTTTAATAAAAATAATATCTGCAACAGCTAATATAACAACGTTAAATATATTACTACCAAACACATTTCCAAATGCTAACCCTGGTTCATTAAGTCTTACTGTTGAAGTAATACTTGTGATAAATTCAGGCATTGATGTAATAGTAGCTAATAATACTCCACCAATTAACGCACCACTAATATGTGTCTTTTTATCTAGTTCATCAATGTAATAACTTAATCTACTAGTTGCAAAGATAACAATAAATGCAAGTAATAAATATTCTAATGCTAATATAAACATGAAATCACTCCTTCAAGCTTTTTCTATTATATTACAAATAGCACTAAAATGGTAGTAAAACATCAAAAAAGAGCCTAAGCTCTTTTTATTTTAATAATAATGTAATTGCACCAATAGCTTTCCCAATACCTAAGGCAATAGCCCCTATTGCAATTCCACCTGCAGCAATTCCACCAATAGCCAAACCACCAGCTGCAATTCCTCCTAATGCTATTACTCCTAAGCTAATACCTCCAGCACTAATTAACCCTACACTAATACCTCCAACACTTACTACACCAAGTGAAATATCACCAATTGCAATAACACCTTTTGCCACTCTATTTTGATATCTCCCTCCAGTATTAATATGGATTAAAGGCAAACCAAATATAGTACTTTTACTTTTATACTCATACATCTTTAAACTATATGAAAAACCAATAGTAACAGGATATTTTTCCACTAAATCTAGGTTTTCCATAAATTCTTTAGCAACTTCACTAGGATGTCCTACTTCAGTTACAACATCAAAGAATGGATCATTCTCTTCAGCCATTTCAATTCTTTGTATTAAGTCTTCACTTATTCGATTTAAAGTTTTTTTATCAGCTGATATATTCTTTAATACATCTTTAATATATTTATCTTTATTCATAATGTAACCTCCTAGCTTTTTAAGATATTTCTAACCCCTTCAGTTACCTCAAGGTAATCTGAAAGCATTGATTCATATCTTACTTTTCCTTCTTTAGTTATTCGGTAATATTTACGAGGTTTACCTCGACCTTCATTACTTGTTTCCCAATAACTCTCAATAACTTTTTGGTCTTCTAATCGATATAAAATCGGATATAAAGTTCCATCTTTTAACTCAATAGTCCCTTTACTAAGTTGTTTTATTTCATTGATAAGTGAATATCCATAATGATTTTTATCATTAAGCAATTTTAAAATCGATAATTCCAAGACACCTTTATTAAACTGCTTCTTGAACTTCTCCATTTACTTCACCTTCTATTCCTTCTAACAAAGCTTTTACTTTTTTGTCAAATAAGAATCCAAAAGTAGGTACCAATAATAACACAGCACAAATTACTCCTAATAATGCTACACTTCCATAAGAGATAACTACTCCACCTAATACGATGGCAATTGGTACAGCACCACCACTAATTGCACTAATTGTACTAAATACACGACCTCTAATTTCCGGATCTATTACTTTAATCATCCCTGTATTTAATGGTACATTAGTTGCCATCATAAACATTGCTAAACCTACATGGGCAATAATCATTAGTACATAAAATACCGTATAGTTGATTGTATCATTTGATAATAAGTAAATAATGATAGTTACAAAGATAAAACTTCCTGATAATAATGCTAAGTTTTTACGAATAAAACCAGTCATATTTTTAAGTACCATACTACCAACAACAACACCAGAAACCATCATTGCTAAACCAAATGCAATATTTATCCAGGCTAGATGCCATTCATTCTTTTCAAGCTCTGTTCTAAATAAATATGGAACTCCTACACTGAATAATGGTGAGAACGCAAAGTTTAAGAATAAACTAAATACCATCATTCGTAATAATCCTGATTTAGAACGCAAATAATTAAATCCAATTCTAATATCTCTAATCATATTAAATTCTTCATCATGAGGAATTTCTGTTTTATGTTCAGCTTTGATAAACATTTCACTAAACCCTGATAACATAAATGATATCCCATTTAATAACAAGGCAATATGGAATGGGAATAATCCAAATGCAGCAGCACCTAAGACAACACCCATAATCATTGTCGAAGATTGAATAATACTATTGGCACCATTTGCCTGTTGAACTTGATCCAACCCTACAATCTCTGGTGTTGCACTTGTAATTGCTGGACCAAAGAATGCAGCAATTAAACCTGATATTACCGTAACAACCAATAAAACAATCGTAGCCATTTCATCACTAATTCCGACAAAGAATACATAAGCTACAGCGATAAACATTATTCCTCTTATATAATCTGTTAAGTATATAATCTTTACTTTATCCCATTTATCTACTAAAGCTCCTGCTATTGGACTAAACAACAATCTAACAAATGCTCCTAAAGCCATAAATAACGCTAATATAAGAGCACTAGGTATTCCCAATATTGATCCTCCACTATTATTAGCTAAATCCTGAACATATAACCCAGCAACAAAACCAAATAATACATTCCCCATCTCTGAAACTAAATTTCCAAAAAATAGTAATTTAAACCCTTTATTCCTAAATAATTCTTTCATGTCTTTTACCTTCTTCCGCAATATACTATGTACTACAAGGTATATTGTAATACAATTATTTTCTTTTGTCAAATAAAAAGCGAAAACTCGCTTCTTATAACTTCCCTATCTCTTTATCTGAAACAGTCATTAACATGGTTAATACAATCGCTATAACTGCCGCATAAAATAATATCATTAATCCAAAATTATCAATAACAACACCAGCTAACCCCATCGCAATAGGTGTTAAACCATTCGCTATTGTTGATACAACACTCATAACTCGACCCAACATACTTTTATCAACTGTCTTCATTACCGCTACACTAAATGGTATATTAAGTAATCCATTAAATATCCCCATAATTAACAATGATAATATCCCTAGAACCATAAAAATTACCATAGTAGTTTTACCAACTACTATTAAATAAACAAGGTAAATAAACGCAGCAAATAGTACTGACATGCCAACATACCCAGTTCTAATTAATGGACTAACTCGCTCTCTTTGTGCCCGTACACCTAATATAAAAGCTATAATAATAACTCCCATCATATAAGCACCAGTTAAATATGATAAATATACAGGATTCTCTTTTAATTCAACGGCGAATAAATATGGTAATCCATTAGCAATTACTGGAACTGTAAAGAAGTTCAAAATAGATGCAACCATTACTAATCTAAATATTGGTTTAAGCTTCACTAAATACTTAAATCCTTCTTTTATATCTACCAATGTTTGTTTCAAAGTTATTATAACAACATCAACTGTTTTTGTAGTAACCGTAATAAACATTTCACTTACACCAGAAAAGATAAATGATAATCCATTTAATATGAAAATCCATTCAATATCGACAAAATTATACATTATACCACCAATTATAGCCCCAAATATTTGATATATAGCAGCAGTTCCTTGTAATAAAGAACTACTTTGTTGTAATTGGTTTTCCTCTAAAATATGAGGTGGTAAACTACGAATAGCTGGATTAAACAAAGCACCGTTAATCCCTAAAATAATAGTAGTTGAAAATAAAACAACTAAAATTATACTATTAGATAAACCACTAAAAATTAACAATCCTGCAACAATAATTGTAGTACCCCTAATAAAATCAGTAACATATACAACCTTAACTTTATCCAATCTATCAACAATAGCACCACCAAACAAAGCTAATAAAAAGAATACTAACCCTCCAGTAGCCAAATATAATCCTGCTATCGTCGCATTATCCTCAGTTATCTTATATATATAGAAACTTATCGCAAAATTATAAATCGTTGTTCCCATATTCGAAACTAAACTACCAACATATAATAATAAATAATTCTTATTTTTTAATACAAAACTCCCCATTTTACTCACCTACTTATATCAATTATATCAATACTACTTATATTAACATATGAATAAAAAGTGAATTTATGTCATAACAAAAAAATGAGCATCTAGCTCATTTTTCACTTTTGTCTTTTAATATCTTCATTAATCTAATTAAGTCACTAGTAGTAGGACCACTGATATAACTTTTTTTACCATTTTTTAAAAGAATCTCAATATCTTTTTCTCTTAATGTTGCATCTTCGATATCTTTATAATAAACCTTCTTATTAGTAAAGAAGAAAGATATTGTTTGTACAAACTCAGTATCTGCAACTACTTTTAATTGATTCTTACTCATTCGATATAAATCATATACCTCAATTAATACAATCAATATCGTTAATACAGTTACAACATAGTCAAAAGCAGAATAGTGTTCAAATGTATATTCACCAAAGATTAATAACGCTAGTCTAAATACTAAAAATAATCCAGCTACACCAAGTGTAGACATTGGTATTGATTTATTCTTTAAATAGAATTCTTGTTTCATAAGAATCACCTCTTTAATTATTATATAAAAAAAAGGGCTAAATTAATAGCCCAAATCTTTGCAAATTATTTAATGTTATAGAAAGATCCTAATCCGTTATAGATTGCTGTTTCTCCTAATTCATCTTCAATTCTTAATAATTGGTTGTATTTAGCGATACGATCTGTTCTTGATAAAGAACCAGTTTTTATTTGTCCTGCGTTAGTTGCAACAGCGATGTCAGCGATTGTTGAATCTTCTGTTTCACCACTTCTGTGTGATACTACTG
>CBFCWG010000033.1:0-7835 GCA_965601565.1 uncultured bacterium
TACTACATTATTCTCTGAAAGGGAGGGGAATGTGTCCCACTTTTTCGTGGCAGTGTAAAAAAAAGAAAAATACAGTATATTATTGAAGTAGTCAATAATTATTGTAAATATATGGTCAATATGTATTATGGTAAAAATTCAAAAGCATTTCCCTCTCAACATGCAAAAAAAAGAAGCCATTTAATGACTTCTAGTATATATGACATTCCCTACTCATTATCAATTCTATTTTGAATTTCTTTCACAATTGTATCTAAAGATTCGTTATAGCAATTATAGATACGTTTCTTGTGTTTACCATTCTTCATATAGATAGTTATTCTTTCGATTGTAAAACCAGTAATTAGTACCTCAGATATGTCACTCAACTTAATGATTTTATTATTAGGTAAAATTATATCATTGGTATTAATTGTAATCTCTTTTAAATCTTTCTTTACTTTTTGTAACTCTCTAAATTTGATTAATAGAATAACCATAAACAAAACGATTGCTATTACATAGAAATAAACCATGTATAAGTTCCCTTTATCAGGACCATACCCTAACTCAATTTGAAATTGGTGCTTACTCCAATATAAATGAATATTCCCAGCACAAATAAACAACCACATTATCGCGAAAACAAATCCAGAGTTTCCTCCGTTAATTCTTATTTGTCTTGCCTTAAACTCCAAAACATCATCTCCTTCTACCAATAATTATATCACAAGATTATAAAGTATAAAACAAAGAAGTGTAAGAGGGGATGTGGTTTGGTGGGAGAGTGGCAACCCCTATACACAAAACGACAAGGAACCTACGAATATGAGTGTAAACATCTTAAATTAATCCTACGCTATCTAATAAGTAAAAAAGTATATTACACTAGTGAATTATAAGTCCCCTCAACAATGACATAAAAAAAGCCCATAAAGGCTTTCAACTTTAAAATATATAATTTGTGTTTAATCACTATCACACATTGGCAATTATCTCAGCAACAGCCAATGCAGTAGCACTTACAATTAAGAACCATGTATGAAACACTTTCATCTTCTTCGATTTCTCAATATCATTTGAAAATCTATAGTTTAACTTGTCCCCATACATAAGATTAAAAATAGCAGCCATCAGACTCAAGTATATCATTACACCCATTATACATCCTCCTCTTTTAAACATTATAACATACGAGCACTTAAGAGCAAAGAGGGGTTTTGTGGGATGTAGGGCTTTGCCTACCCCACAAAGAACTCAAAATATACTAAAAATGATTATGAACGCTAAAGGCTAGTATTACCCTTTAGCACACTCCTGCACTGTAAACTTGAAATTAGGTATTAAATATGAATGAAATTAATCGCATTGTAGAACTCCTTACAAATGAAACACAAACGCCTATCTTATTCGAAAACCTAATACACTTATATACTAAAAACTCACTGCAACAAAGAGACCAGGAACATACGAATATGAATGTAAGCATCTTGAAATTGTTTCAAGATATTTCGACACGAAAAAAGCATATTATAGCAAAGATATCACTCTTGATATTATGTATGATTTCATCGATTATCAGAAGTAAAAAGGCATTTCTAACAACACTATTAATAAACGCATTGGAGTCTTAAAGCAATGTTTAAACTTCAGTCTTAAGAATGATTTTATCAAAGAGAATCCAATACAATCTATGAGAATGTTACGCACTAGAAAACGAGAAACCATTACAATACCAAGACACATCATTCTCGATATACTTCATTATCTAGATCGTTTAAAACCCACTCCTACCAACTTACGAAATAAAGTGATCATCTTTTTTACTACTCGACACAGGTATGAGACTATCAGAATTAGTAAACTTAAAGATTGAAAACATAAACCTTAGCAACAACATGATTAATTTAACATATACCAAGACTTCCATAGACCTTACTGTCTTTATATCAAAACAAAACCGAACCATTAACAGAGTACAAAAAACTCTTAAATCGCAATTATGGAGCATTGATAATTGAGTTTAGAAATAACAAGAAAGTTATTCCAAGATATAT
The DNA here is from genome assembly GCA_965601565.1 of uncultured bacterium. GTDB lineage: Bacteria > Bacillota_I > Bacilli_A > Izemoplasmatales > Izemoplasmataceae > Xianfuyuplasma. The sequence continues at coordinate 2,037 of CBFCWG010000033.1, forward strand.
CAATCGAATATTATCATATATCGCAAAAACATTAAACATATCACAATCTATTAGTCCTCATAAATGGAGACATACTTACGCAACCATGTGCCTACAAAACGGAGCGAACTTGGAGTTTGTCCGTAAAACACTCGGTCATTCAAATCTACAAACCACGCAAAAATACTTACATCTTGAGAGGAAAAATTTGATAGAACAACACAAAGCCTACTCCCCACTATCTAAACTATGATTTTTATTTGACCAATTAAAAAAGACCTTTCAACTGACAATCAGTTAAAACGCCTTAGTTAAAAGATAAATTTGGTGGAGTTGAGGGTTACGGATACATCTACGACAAACTATATTCGTCCCTTGATTATCTGATTTACTCTGACAATTTCAAGAATCTTTCATGTGTTCTAAACTCGTCAAACTCTTTTCTTTTTAATCTATCCTTGAATACATAGAAGTCCGACCATTCAGCATTCTTCACTGTTTGATCTGGATGATATATTTGAGAGTTAACAATTACTGAAGTGTACTTTTCATCTTTCTTCAAAGAATCATAGTATACGGCTAGTTCTTTCGCTTTTTCTAATGATTGATACATTTCATCAATTTCGCCTAGCTTTGAGAAATACACTCCTAAAAACGTGTAAAATCTTCTCAATCGATTACTGTAAAACTGATAGTTCCCATCATTTAGTATTGTCTCAATAATCGATATTGCAGACTTTGTTATTTCTACCTTTTCTTCAAGTGTATACATATCTCCACCTTTTAACTTATATGTTAATGAGAAAATGTAAGATGATAGTTGATCCATTAATAGTAAAATCATCTTTTGAAGATAGTTATTCGCTTCTTCTCCTTGATATGCAGAATATAATAAGAAATCTTTTGAATGCCACATGGATGGACGATGATTAGCAACTTCTATAGCTTTATCATATTCTTTTAAATCGATATAGGAATAAAACTTCGTACTAATGGCACTATCTATTAATCCATAGTCATTTGAATCATTTATGATGATGTCACATAACTTCAAGGCTTCTTGAGCATTCTCTTTCATCATATGTTCATGTGTAGATTTTGTTATTGTCGTTAATGATTGAGCTATTTTTGACATAATTACGTAATTCTTTGGATACTCTTTTAATCCATTCTTAAGAAGTGTAATCGCTGATTCCATGTCACCTTTATTAGATAGAGTGTGATATGCATCAAGTATTTTTCGAAGAAACTTCTCCTCATCCATATTTTCATTATCTAATAAATAATCAGTGGTTACACCAAAGAAGTTAGAAATAGGTTTAATTAATTTAATATCTGGTAACGTAACATCATTTTCCCATTTACTTATCGCTTGATAAGATACTCCCAGGTAAGACGCAAGTGAATCCTGGGTGACTCCATCTCTTGTTCTTAATTCTTTAATTTTTAATCCGATACTCATATTTATCATCTCCTTGACTCTATTAAACCATTTGAATCCTACTATAACAATAACCTATTTGGCTAGTTATTATCAACCATAAGTTGATATATTCTATTAATAAGTTATTAAATGTTACACCTCACCTTCCTCAAAACAAAAAAAAAGCAGTCATTTACCGCTCTATTTAGCGATTTATGACTGCATTTTTGACTTTTGGGTTGAATGAACTATTTTGCTACAATTTTACACCCATAGCGGAAATTTTTACACCCCCACTCGAAAAAATTACACCCCTAAATTATGGCTTAGTTTAGAGTTTTTATTTTTTGACTTTTTCTAGTTCTAATTTTTGTGTATCAAAATAGGTTATTCCACTATCTATTAATTGTTGGGTATCGAACCCCCGACCGACGGCTTAGAAGGTTTCAGCTAGTCAACTTTATTTATTACTTCATTTTCATATATGCATAATGTTGAGTATTTTGGCCAGTTGTTAAGTAGTAAGTATACTGTAAATAATACCCATTCAGTAAAACTTCACCTTCCACTTGCATTATTCCTTCATCATAGGAAACACCTTTAAAGGAATCAAAATCAAGTGTTTCATTATCAAAGTGTTTAACTGATATCAATATTCTTACTTCCTGATTTAAAAACACTGAATATATTTCATCTAAATCATTTAAGATATCCAATATTTCATACTGATTAATCATTTCAAGAATTGTAGAAAACGCTATTTGTTCAATATAATAATTCTTATTGTAGATATCATCTTTCTTTGTATAACAACTTAATTTGCTATTATTATCGTTTTCCTCACAGAAATATCCAGTATACTCGTATTCTTGATTGTTGTTACCAGTATTAATATAATAAATAAAACCATCAATATAATATCCATTTGGAGAAATCTTTAACTGAATGATGAAATTTTCATATGCTACCTCTGTATTCAAAGAATGACCATTTTTTTCTAAAATATCTTGATATTGACTTGTGAAACTAATGTTTTCATTGAAATACTCTTTTTCTATAGAGAAACGATTGGTTGTACTACAACCAGGTAGAATTAAAATAAGAAAAGCAACTAATACTACTGATAGTAATTTCTTCATAGAACCATCTCCTTCCCAATTATTATACCATCCAATCAACTATATTTAAACACAATATTATCCTGTTATACCTATTAAATGGCTTGATTACTGAAATCGTGTAAATCCATTTTAAATCGTGTATTTCAAAATGTAATCGTGTAGAATTTTGATGGAAACTCCCAAAAATCAAGAAAATTAGTGTACTTTTTAGGCTCGATAAATATGAGCAAATAGAGAAACGGCCCTATATAGCACAAAAAAAGGCCTGATACAATTGTATCAAACCAATGCTTTCAATATGGGTCGTATGTTACAAATGGCGGTAGATTTAACCTCGTATGTTGCAAATGGCGGTAACTATTAACAATATACGCTATACATCGTATAGTACATATGACGGTAGAAAATGTAATATAAAAAGGCAAAGTCCTGCATCAATTTGCACACCCCGCGTCAAGCCGCCAGGAGACTCTACCTTTATCTGATTTCATTATAAAGTTATTATGTTATTTTGTCAATAACTTTATCCTCTATTAGTTCATACATGACTCTTTCATCATCTTGCAAAAATCTTCTGATTGTTCCACAGATTATATCTGCAAACTGAAGAGGTTTCTCTTTTTGAGAGTTTCCATTTCTTATCGATAACACATTATTGCATTTAGATATTTTATGTTCTATATTGATATGAAATCTTTTCAAATTGAATTCATCATAAATTACATTAATTGGTACTTTAACATTTTCAACGATTTCTTTCAACAATCTAATATAGACTTTCTCTTTTTTCGACTGATCAAAGTGTTTGTTCTTCTGATATAAAGAATAGTAGATTTCAACATCCTCTTTGACAAGTTCTATCAAGATTCTTTTCTTTATTCTTTTATAACCTCTATTTAAAATATAGTCTTTCAACTCTAGAAGTAAAACTGCCTTTTGCTTACTACTAATCTTTGTATTCTTTATAAACTTATGTATTTTTTTATATAATAACTTCAACTTATTTAAATCCTTAACTATTATTCCTGTAACAACAAAATAATCATCGCCTTCTGATTCATCAACATACATGAACATTTCATCACCTTGCCTTAAAATTATTATATCAAATAAATCGAGAATTAAAGTTGAAATAATTAGGAATATTTCAAACTCAGAATTAGTGGAGGTTTTTATGTCGAAATGGAATAAACCAGATCTAAAATTAAAAATTGTACAAGAATATGCTAATGGAGTTTCAGTAAAAGCACTAACTTCAAAATACCTAATATCAAAAAGTTCGATTTATAATTGGATAGTTAGATACAAAGATATTGCTCATTATCCAAACATAGGCTATCGTATAAAAAGAGTTCATGACTTAGAAGAACACATAAAGAAGCTAAATGAGGAGATACACATACTACAAGAAATCTCATTCTTCGGTGATTATTCCAATGTTGAAAAAACAAAGTTAATTGATTCACTAAGAGGAAAGTATTCCATTCAAATATTATGTAAAGCAGTAAATATTCGAAAATCTATTTATTATCACCATCATAATAAACCAAAGACTCATGTTGAAAAACAGGAAGAAATATTAAAACATATCGTGAACGAGCTTTACTATTATCATAGAAGGGCTGTAGGGTCTAAAAAACTCAGACTATATATGAAACGAAAGGGTATTGATATTAGTAAGAAAAGAGTTCAAAGGTTAATGCGAGAACTAAACATTTCAAAGTTAAGAACAAATAAACCTAAGTTTCATCACCAACACTTAAATACACAAAGTTGCCTAAATCTTATTAATAGAAACTTCAACACTCCTGCACCCAATCAAGTTTGGGTCAGTGACATAAAGTACGTATATGTTGGTAAGAGATTTATGTATTTATGTGTGATTATCGATCTGTTTTCAAGAAAAGTGATATCCTTTAAGATTTCAAATAGAATGACAAAAGAAATTGTAATTGATGCGTTCAAAAATGCCTTTAAACTCCGAAATAATCCCAAGAACCTTATTTTCCATAGTGATCTTGGATCACAATATACCTCAACTGCGTTTAGAGAACTACTAAAACAACTAAATGTCAGACAATCTTTCTCTGCTCCCGCATCACCATATGATAATGCTGTTGCAGAATCATTTTTTGCAACTTATAAAAGAGAATGCTTAGATTTAGAGTTACCATTCAACTATGTTAGAAAATTCAAAACAATAACAAGTGATTTTATTAAATGGTATAACTTAGAAAGAATTCATCAAAGCCTCGATTATCTAACACCATTAGAAAAAGAAGAACAGTTTGACAAAGATTATCCTTTTAGTAAAAAACTGGAAATTTCCAGTTTTAAAAGTACAACATAGCATATGTCTTCGGCAATTTTTTTCTTCAAAGTGTTTTAACAAAAAGATTAACCCCAAACACATGGGCTTAGTTTATTCTTAATTTTGAGTAATATTTCCTTAAAATCAAGGAAGTCATTTTCACTATAAAATTACTAGATTTTCTATTGATTTTAGTTAAAAAAAGAAACTGGAAATTTCCAGTTTCAAAGGTCCAAAAAACCCTATTTTCTAAAAAATTGTCTTGTCATTATGGAGTTTTACTCTAAAATCGCTTGTGTTCGACGGAGTTTTACTCTGTTTCCAACGGAGTTTTACTCATTTTTGGATGGAGTTGCTTTTTCTGCAAGGAAAAAGCAAGTTCAAATTAGTTTGAACTTGCTTTCAATAATAATTGTAATAGGCTATTGAGAAGTTGTTAAGGTAAAGTCCTGTATCAATTTGCACACCCCGCGTAAAGTCGCCAGGAGACTCTACATATTCTAGTTTATAATAAGGTTAAATCAAGTTGATTTTGATATATTAATAGTCTTCATGATAGATTTATTGTAAGATTTTTCATTTATAATGCATACCCCTTTATTATTAGATACTACTGTTTGCATAAAAAGAAATCTCTTCCAATATTTTGACTGCATTATTAATTGTCCTAAACAGGATAATCTACTTAATCCGTCTTTAATAACGTACTCAGGCTTATCGTCATTAAAACTAACAAGCACATTCTTTTTGCTAAAGTCATCTAATATCATTCTTTTCTTAAAGAGATAACTGATTGGCTTTTTTTTATTAACCTCTTTGTACCTGAGTTGTCGATTAATATAGGCTTTTATATATTCTTTTTGAAACATAAACCCCTTCAAGTTTAGTATAATATTATTACCATAGTCCTTGCATATCCAAACTGAATCACTTGAATTAAAATAAAGTGTAATACTATTATTATT
>CBFCWG010000034.1:0-7028 GCA_965601565.1 uncultured bacterium
ACCCATGAAGCGCCTTCTTCAAATTGAATATTCAATTAAGTGGGGGAGTGTTCACCAGATATTTCACTGTTACTTATTGATCCACGAATTAGATTGACATAAGAAAACACCTTCAAATTGAAGGTGTTATTTTTTTATATCTATTTCTAGGATATATTGTATTTCATTAAGTTCTATTGGGTATGCATCTTTGTTTTCTTCTAGTAATGTAGCTCCATTTTTTAAATAAAACTTAATTGCCTTTGGATTGTTGTTTTGTGTTTCTATTAGTAGTTTTTTGCAGTTTTGTTTTTTGGCATAACTGAGGGATTCATTGATTAGTTTTGTAGCAAGTCCTTGACCTTGATAATCTGGGTGAACTCTTATGTCCCAGAGGACTGCGTTTGTCATATCTTGACGTAACATATTAACTTTAGGTGAATGTGTTACTGTGATAGCCCCTGCTATTAGTTTATTGTTATCTTCTATACAAATAACTTGAGTAGTTTCCTCGTTGAGGATGCTTTTCCAAAGATCTGTAGATTCTTCTTTTGTCATGTCGATATTATATGGTAATGCATCAATCAATCTGTATACCTTATTTGATGTGAAGTTAACTATCTTATCCCCTGATTTTATCATGGGAATAGTATTGTGATATCTCTCTAAATCTTTAAAAGTTAATATAATTGATTTCATTAGATTTCGATACTCGCATTGTATAGTTTTGCGTAGTATCCACCACTTGCGATTAACTCTTGATGAGTTCCTCTTTCACTAATACCATCTTCAGTTAGAACTAATATCTCATCAGCGTTTGAGATTGTACTTAAGCGATGAGCGATTACTAATGTTGTACGACCTTCACTTAAGTTATCTAGTGCTTTTTGGATTAGTTTTTCTGTTACGTTGTCAAGAGAACTAGTTGCTTCATCGAGGATTAATACTGGGGGATTTTTAAGGAATACACGGGCAATACTAACACGTTGTTTTTGTCCTCCTGATAGTTTTACTCCTCTTTCACCTACTAGTGTTTCATAACCATCATCTAGTGACATTATGAAGTTATGTATATTGGCTTTTTTAGCTGCATCGATAACTTCTTCTTCAGTAGCTTCTGGTCGCCCATAAAGGATATTGTTTTTGATTGTTCCATAGAAGATGTAGACATCTTGTTGAACATGTCCGATGTTTGAACGAAGTGAGTAGATATCGAATTCTTTTACATTGATACCATCAACTAATACTTCACCTTGATTTACATCGTAAAATCTTGGGATTAGTTTACTGATTGTACTTTTCCCAACTCCTGTTTCACCTACTAAGGCTACTTTTTTACCTGGAGGGACTATGACGTTGAAGTTTTTAAGAACATCACTTCTTGATGATTCATATTGGAATGTTACATCTTTAAATTCGATTAAACCGGTTGGATTTTCCATAAATACTGGTTTTGCTGGTGATACGATTTTAGGCTCTATCATTTGAATTTTATAGAATTTCTCGTAGCCACTCCATCCTTTTTGAACTTGCTCAATTGTTTGGATTAGTGTTCTGATTGGTTGGATTAGGATTGTGATATATAAGAAGAACTTAGTATAATCACCGATTGTGATTTCTTTGTCGATTGCCAATACACCACCGTAGACCAATATTAGAACGAATAATAAATCTATTATTACTCCAGTACCACTACTGAAAATCCCCATTTGTTTGTAGAAGTTTCCAAATGATTTTTGGTACATATTTGTTACTTTTTTGAATTTTCTGAGTTCAAAACTTTCGTTAGTAAAAGCTTTGGTTAATCTTATACCACCAATTGAGTTTTCTACTTCACTGTTTATTTCTTCATGAGTAGCTCTTGTTTTGCGAGAAGCTTCCATCATTTTCTTTCTTCTTGACGCACTGTAGAAAATAAGAATTACTAGTAATACAAAAACAAAAACTGTAAAGATGATATGTATATTTACTAGGATGATAAAACTACCTAGTAATACTACAGTTGATACGATTAGGTTTTCTGGTGTATGATGTGCCATTTCTGAGATATCTCGTAAATGACCTACGATATGAGTCATTATTGTACCTGTTTTGTGGTCATCAAAATAATCAGAGTCTAATGTCTGTATTTTTTTATATAAATCGATTCTCATATCTCTTTCAATTCGTGTACCCATTACGTGTCCGTAGTAGTTCACGATATACATACAAAACATTCTTATGATATAGAACAATGCAAGTAGGCTACCATAGAAGTAAATACTTTGGTAATCTTCGTTTGGTACATATGTGTCAATTATATCTCCAACTACACTCGGAAAATAAAGATTTATCCCTGCCATAAGTAGTGCAGCAAAGGTATCAATATAGAATAATAATTGATGATTTTTGTAGTACTTAATAAATTTTCTTAACATGGTTTTCACCTCTTTATTATGACCTTGTTTCACTAAGGAATTATACAATGTTTATCACGTTTCTCTATTATAGCACAGTTTGTTTTACTTGTTGATTTATTTTTGTTATAATTTTAGTGGTGATTTGATATGGAAATTAATGTAAAAGAATTATTGAAAAAAGAAATAAAAGATGAAGTAATAGTTTTTCAAACTGATACTGTTTATGGAATTGGATGTTTAATAAACAGTCGTAAAGGTGTTGAAAAAATATATGAAATTAAGAAGCGTGATGGCAATAAACCACTTGCGGTTTTATGCGCTGATTTAAAGCAGGTTAATAGCATTGTAAATGACTTTGAGTTAGGGGAAAAGTATGGACAAAAACATTGGCCTGGAGCACTTACTTTGATTTTACCTAAGAATGATAAAATAGGTGATTTTATTACTTCTGGGTTTAATACTGTTGGTGTACGTATTCCAAATGATGATATTGCGCTGAGTATCTTAGAAAAATTTGGTCCAATGGCTGTGACTAGTTTGAATTTAAGCACAGAACCGGCGATTTTAAAGTACAGTGAAGCTTTTGATTATGTAGATATAGTAGATTATTTGGTAAAAGGGACAGATTTATCTAGTTTAAGTAGTACAGTTTATGATTGTATTAATAAAAAAACATTGAGACAAGGAGAGATTAGAATTGACTAATTTCTCCTTTTAGTTTGAATGCGAAACAGTTATGGTTTAATATATAAATTATATTTAATATATTTCTTATTTATTATATATAAGTGTTGTTTTTATAGAAAGTTTTGATATAATTGTTATAGTGTAAATGAAGAAATTTATAACGCTTACAATTTGGAGGTGTTTTTAATGAAATTAGCATTAGGTGCAGATCATGGTGGATTTTTATTAAAAGAAGAAATCAAGAAACATTTAGAGGATAAAGGATATCAAGTTAAAGATTTTGGTTGTTATTCGACTGATAGTGTTGATTATAATGAAACAGCAATTAGTGTTGCTGAGGGAGTTAGTAAGGGTGAATTTGATCGTGGTATTTTAGTTTGTGGTACTGGTATTGGTATGAGTATTATGGCTAATAAGGTTAATGGAATTCGTGCTGCTTTAGTTCATGATTTATTTACTGCTGAAGCTACAAGAGCTCATAATGATTCAAATGTATTAACTATGGGTGGTAGAGTTATCGGTGGTGGATTAGCTTTACAAATTGTTGATGTTTGGTTAGAAACTGAATTTAGTAAACAAGAACGTCATGAAAGACGTATTGGTAAAATTAATAAATATTAGGGAGTGATTTGATGGCAAAAGTTAAAATTTTGAATCATCCGTTAATTGATCATAAAATGTCAATTATCAGAGATAAAAACACAAATACAAAAAGTTTTCGTGAAAACGTTAATGAGATTGGTGGGTTAATTACTTTTGAGATTACACGTGATTTACCGTTGCGTGAAATTGAAGTAGAAACACCGATTCAAACTACTGTATGTCGTGAGTTAAGTAAAGATGTGATTATTGTTCCGATATTGCGTGCTGGTTTAGGAATGGTTGATGGGATTCAAGCGATTGTTCCAACTGCAAAAGTAGGACATATTGGGATGTACCGTGATGAGGAAACACTAGAACCTCATGAGTATTATGCAAAATTCCCTGATGAGATTGTTGAGGGTACTGTGTTGGTTGTTGATCCTATGTTAGCAACTGGTGGTAGTGCAAGTATGGCGATTGATGCTGTTAAAAGACGTGGTGCTTCAGATATTAGATTTGTTGGATTAGTTGGATGCCCTGAGGGTGTAGAAAGATTAAATAACGATCATCCTGATGTTGATATTTACTTAGCTGCAATGGATGAAAAACTTAATGATGTAGGATATATTGTTCCTGGACTTGGAGATTGTGGAGATCGTTTGTTTGGAACTAAATAATGAAAGAAAATAAACCGATAGAACAACTAGCTGTAGTTAGTGGTTTTGCGTTTACGATGATTGTGATTGTTGGAGTGTCAGTGTTTTTGGGTATCAAGTTAGATACTTGGATTAATACTAGTCCTTTGTTTACAATCATCTTTAGTGTCTTTGGTATATTTGCGGGAATCTTTAATTTGATTCGCAGTGTATCAAAACTGGAGGAACATAATGGAGAAAAATGATGCGTTTTTTAAAGCTTTTCCTTTTACAATTGGGATAACGATTGTAATAGCTACAGCTTTATGGATTATATTTGAACAAAAATATGGTATGAGTTTTGCTCTTGGTAGTTTTACGATGTTATATACAATGAGTATGCTTAATAAGAGTAGTAAAAGAGTTTTGGAAAGTGATAAAGTTACTGCACAAAGATTAACGATAAGAAATTATTTCTTTAGATATTTATTTTATGCAGTTGTATTAGTTGCTGCTGGGTTATTACCTAACTTGGATGTGTTAACAACTGGTATTGGATTATTCCTATTCAAAATAGTCTTTTACATCATAATACTATTTGATAGACGAGGTGAAAAGAAACAATGATTGATTATATTAAAGAGATGCCATCTGGATTAAGTGCATCGTTAATTATCACTTTGGTGATGATGATTGTATTAACTATTGTGGGGACGAAAGTTGGGCGTATGAAAACGAGTGATGTGCCAACAGGGTTCACCTTGGTTATGGTTACTTTAGTTGAAATGGTTAATAATAACCAACATGAATTTTTCAAAAAACATTGGCGTAAGTTCACACCGTTATTATTTACAATTTTATTATATTTATCACTAGCTAATACAGCTAGTTTGGTTGGATTAACTGCACCTTTAAGTAATTTTAGTGTAGCAATCGGATTTAGTTTATTTGCGTTCTTATCGATTCAGTTAAGTGCGTTATGGATTAAAAAACCAAAACAAAGAATGAAGGATTTAATGGATCCACATCCTGCATTCTTACCAATTAACTTAATTGGTGAATTTAGTACACCGTTTGCGATGGGGTTACGTTTATTTGGTAACTTGATTAGTGGTAGTATCATCGCAATCTTTATTTATAGTGTTATGGGTTGGGCTGGAGTTTTAGTTGGTCCATTCTTACATGCGGTATTTGACATCTTCTTTGGAGTTGTACAAGCGTATGTATACTATATGTTATTATCTATCTTCCTAAGTGGAGCGGTAGAAGACTAAGGAATTAGCTGGAAACAGATAATTATATAAAAATTCAAATACATAATTTTAAGGAGGAAACAAATAATGGAATATGTAGCATGGATAGAAGGTTTTGCACGTGGGATGGCATTTTTAGGAGCAGGTCTTGCAGTATTAACAGGAATTGGTCCAGGGATTGGACAAGGTTACGCAGCTGGTAAAGCAGTAGAAGCTATCGGGAGACAACCTGAGGCAGTTGGTAGTATCCGTACAGTAATGATCACAGGTCAAGCATTAGCTGAAACTACTGGTCTTTATGGATTATTAGTAGCTATTCTTTTAATTTTCGCAACATAAAAACTAGTATTAAGGAGTGATGACAATGGGAGATGTAATTCAATCATTTGTCGATGAATCGTTAGGGTTCATTAATAACTTATTTGGTGGAGGAGTTAACGTTGCTGTGCAACAGGTCTTAATCCAAATTATCTCTACAGTACTATTATTTTTAGTTGTTAGATTCTTTTTCTGGAATAAAGTAACTGATTACTTAGAAACTAGAAAAGAAACTATGAGAAGTGAGTATGATGAGGCTAAACAAGCTAATATTGATGCTGGTCTTAAACGCGAGGAAGCAGCTAAGGAATTAAATGATATCCGCTTAAGTGCAAAAGGTATTGTTGATGAGGCTAAAGTTCGTGGTGAAGAAGAGCGTAAAGATATATTAGTTAAAGCTAAAGGTGAAGCTATTAAGTTAGTTGACGATGCTCATAAAGAAATTGATAGTCAAATTGAGAAAGCAAGAAAGAATATTAATGATGAAATTGTTAGTGTTGCTACACTAATGGCAGAAAAGATAATTAAGAAAGAAATTGACGAAGCAAAACATAAGGAATTGATTAGAGAAATCTCTAAAGAGGTTGTAAATTAATGAGTTATGTTGCTTTTCAGTATGCAGAAGCATTATTCAGCTTAGCTTTAGAAGAAAAGCAAGTTGATCAAGTTTTAAGTAATTTTGAAGCATTTGTCGATGCTCAAGATGAAGATATTTCTAAATTTCTTAATCATCCTAAAGTTTCAAAAAAGGCAAAAAAAGAAGTTGTTGGTAAGGTAATTACTGACAGTTTGTTTAAAAACTTTGTTTTTGTATTAATTGATAATTCACGTATTGAGTACTTAGATGATTGTTTAAGTGAGTTTAAGGTGATCAATGATAATCAAAATAAAGTGATGAATGCAGTTGTTTATTCGAAGGAATTGTTACCAATTTCTGATTTAAACAAACTTAAAAACAATTTAGGTATGAAACATAATCGTAAAGTTAGAATTGAGAACATAGTAGAACCTAATATCATTGGTGGGCTTCGTATTGAATATGAAGGAAATGTATTAGATGAAACAATTAATAACTACTTAGAAACTCTCAAAAATAACTTAACGAAATAACGAGGTGGAATTATGAGTAAAATCAACCCGGTTGAAATTAGTTCTTTAATTAAAGAACAGATAAA
>CBFCWG010000035.1:0-5202 GCA_965601565.1 uncultured bacterium
CATCACTAGCTTCTTTTATTTCTTGATTTTCTAATGTTTTTACAGTTGCTTTTGTGCCAACAGGCATAAAGATTGGTGTTTCAAAACTCCCATGAGGAGTATGTAATATACCGTATCTTGCACCTGTTTGCTTGCATTCATGTAATAACTCATATTTAATTGCCATATTATCACCACACTCATTATAAAACAAAAACCCTCTTTTTAAGAGGATTTTTATAAATTATTTTTTGCGTTACTTATCATCAGTTTAATTCTGTTTAACTGGTTGATTTCTGTTGCACTGGTATCATAATCAATTGCGACTATGTTACTTTCAGGAAAGTTCTTTTTAAGTTTTTTGATCATACCTTTACCTGCGATATGATTGGGTAAACAACCAAATGGTTGAGTGCAAACGATGTTTGGTGCACCCATGTGGATTAGTTCAACCATCTCTGCGGTTAATAACCAACCTTCTCCTACATGCATTGCATGTGACATATATCCTTTAGCCATTTTACGTAAATCATAGTAATTTGCAAGTTCTCTAAAGCCGTACTTACGTTGTAATTTACGAACTTTGCCTTTTCGATATTCAATAAAGCGGATTAAGAAACGATACACTAAGGCAACAATTCTTGAACCACCATATTTGTATATATCATGACGTGAAGAATCAAATGTGTATAAGAAGAAGTCCATTATTGAAGGCGTAATTACTTCACAACCTTCGTTTCTTAATGTCTCTTCTAAGTTATTATTCCCTAGAGGACTATATTTAACGTAGATTTCACCTACTATTCCTACTTTTGGTTTATTAACACGTCGATCAACACTTACTTTACTAAATCTTTTAATCACTTTTTCAAATAGTTTATTTGGTTGATAAAATACTTTTCGAGCTGGGTAATGGAAATACTCAAATAAATGCTCATTAACCTCTTGATAGGCTTTTTCTGTATCACCTTTATTTACTTCATATGGCGCTATTTCATTATATAAACTCATAATCATATCGCCCATAATTAATCCTGTGATTAGTTTTAGTAGTACTGTACTAGTTAATTTAAATCCGGGATTCTGTTCTAAACCACCTGCATTAACACTAATGATTGGTATAAACTCGTATCCAGCTTGCTTAAAGGCTTTTCTGATTAAGCTAACATAGTTACTAGCACGACAACCTCCACCTGTTTGGGTAATGATTAGTGCAACTTTATGGATATCATAACCACTGTTTTTCATTGCATCAATAAATTGTCCAATTACTAACATAGCAGGAACACAAATATCGTTATGAGAGTATTTCATTCCTTCATGGATTACTTCAAAGTTAACATTTTGAAGTACTTCTGCTTTGTATCCTTCACTCTCAAAAATAGGTACAAAATAATCAAAGTGATATGGGGCCATAGAAGGGATAAGAATCGTATAATCCTTCTTCATTTCTTTTGTAAATAAAAGTCTCCCCGTTTCATCATACAATAATTCAGCCATTATTCCGCCTCCTTCATTGTTGATAGTAAACTTCTTATACGGATATTAGCAGTTCCTAGGTTATTCACTTCGTCAATCTTTATTCCGGTATAAATTTTGTTATTATTTTCTAGTATGTCTTTTACTTCATCACTTGTAATAGCATCTAAACCACATCCAAAACTTATTAATTGGATTAAGTTAGCATTAGGCAATGTACATATAAATTTAGCACTATCATAAAGTCTTGTATGATATGTCCATTGATTTAATACTTTTACTAAATCTTGATCAGCCAACGTATTAACACTATCTTCACTTATAACAACAACATCTAATGATTGTAATAACTTAGGAATACCATGGTGAATCTCTGGATCAATATGATATGGTCTTCCGGCAAGTAAAATTATCTTTTTATCGTGTATTTTTGCATATTCAAGAGCTTCTTTTCCTTTATTTAAAACATCTAATCTGAAGTTAACATAAGCATCTAGTGCTTTATCAAAAGCACGTGCTGCTTTTGGTAAACTGATATGTTTACCTTTCTCAAATGACTCAATAAGGTTTTTAATAAAGTATCTTTTTTTATTTAAACTTAAATATGGATCTAAGTATTTATTTAAATCAAGATTATCCATATTAGCACCAACTACTTCAGGATAGAATGCAACTATTGGACAATTAAACTCATTATCTCGATAGTCTTTTTCAATGAAGTTAAACGGCATATTTGGGTAAAAGATTACATCACAATCTTTTTTGATTAAGTTTTCTATATGACCATGAACTAGTTTTGCAGGATAACAAGCTGTATCACTTGGGATACTATCTTGGCCTAGTTCGTAGATATCTTTACTCGAACGATCACTATACACTACTTCAAAGCCCATATGATCAAAGAAAGTAAACCAAAATGGAATATTTTCATACATGTTTAGGACTAAGGGAATACCCACTTTCTTTTTATATGTTTTTGATTTATCTGATTGATAAGAAAGAATTTTGTCATATTTATATAGATATAAGTTAGGTATTTCATCTTTTTTAGTACTAATACCTGCCCCTTTTTCACATCTATTACCTGATATATAACGTTTTTTACCAAATATGTTTATGGTAAGACCACAATTATTTAAACATTTACGACATACTGCTTTTTTTGTTGTATATGTGAATGTATCTAGTTGTTGCTTATCCAGTATTGTTGATTCTTCTTTTTTGTTTTCTTTAGCAAGTAAAGCAGCACCAAAAGCACCCATTAATCCTGCTATATTAGGTCTTATTACATCTAACTCTATTTCTTTTTCAAATGCTCGTAATACTGCATTGTTATAAAAAGTACCACCTTGAACGATAATATTAGAACCTAAATCTCTTTTTACATCAACAGTTCGAATTACTTTGTATAAAGCGTTTTTAACTACACTATAGGCTAAACCAGCGCTAATATCTTTTGTTGAAGCAGCTTCTGCTTGAGCTTGTTTAACACCACTATTCATAAATACTGTACATCTAGATCCTAAATCTACAGGATTTCTAGCGTCTAAAGCAAGCTGTGCAAAGTCTTTTATTTCATAACCCAAACTAGTGCTGAATGTTTCTAAAAAACTCCCACATCCACTACTACAAGCTTCATTAAGGATAATTGATGATATAACACCATTAGCTATTTTAAAACATTTCATGTCTTGTCCACCAATATCGATAATAAAATCAACATCTTTATCAAAGTATGAAGCGGCTCTATAATGACAAATGGTTTCCACTTCACTACCGTCTAAGTTAAAAGCATATTTTATAAGTTCTTCACCATATCCTGTGCTATAAGAACTTATAATTGTTGTCTGATCATTTTTAAGTTCATATATTTCATATAATGCCTTTTTAACCATATCAACAGGATTACCTTTGTTATGAGAATAGAAATAATAAAGGATTTCATTATTTTCACTTAATAAAACTAATTTAGTTGTTGTGCTACCTGCATCGATTCCTAAGTAGGCGTTACCTTTGTAAGTTTTGATATCAATTTCGTCTACTTTATCTTTACTATGTCTTTTTGTGAACTCATTTAACTCAGATTCATCCTTAAATAAGGCACCAAGTGTCTTTTTTACTTTACGATGAGGTGCATTATCGTAATTAATTACTCTTTCAATTAACTCTTCAATTGTTAAAGATGTTTCATCTGAAGTTAATGCAGCTCCATAAGCTACAAATACTTCTCCATCTTTTGGGACAAGAACATTTTCTAGATTTAATGATTCAATAAATCTTTTACGGAGTTCGCTTGAGAATGTTAATGGGCCACCTAGAAAGGCAACATTACCTTTTATTTTACGTCCTTGCGATAATCCTGCAATTGTTTGATTTACTATTGCCTGATAAATTGAAACTGCTATATCGTTGTGATTTGCCCCTTGGTTTAATAGAGGTTGAATATCACTTTTCGCAAATACACCGCATCTTGATGCTATTGGGTATATTTTTTCATATGTTTTTGCCAACTCATTTAATTCAATACTGTCAACATCTAGTAATGTTGCCATTTGATCAATAAATGCACCTGTTCCACCAGCGCATGTTCCATTCATTCTTTGTTCAACGTTATTGCCATCAAAAAAGATGATTTTTGCATCTTCTCCACCTAACTCGATACAACAATCAATGTTTTTATCTTGTTTCTTAATAGCTTTGGTTGCACTAATTACTTCTTGAGTAAAGTGCACTTTTAAGTCAGTAGCTAGTAACATACCTGCACTACCTGTGAAATTAAAAAACATATGATTTCCATTATAATTTTTTTGGATACCCTGTAAAAGGGTTATTAATGATTTAGTGATACTGCTTTTATGGCGCATATAGTCTTTGTACAGCATTTCATCTTTATCATTAACGACAACACATTTGATTGTGGTTGATCCAATATCAATTCCTACTCGTAACATTATTCCACCAACTTTGATATTTTCAATACATTAATTGTACTACAAAAAAAGTTTTTTGTATGTTAATCTTGTGAAAATTACGAAACAAAACGCTTACTTATGTATCATTATAAATAAAAAAGCACTAAACTGTGCTTTTTAAGGGAACTCTTATGAAGTAAAAACATATTTCCATACCACTATGTTCATATGCTTTAACAAATGTATCGTCAATTTTGTAACCTTTCATCTCAAAATCGAATTCATTTAGTGCGATTCTTCTTACTTGATTTAAGGCATCTCCAAATTCAGCTTCTTTAAATCCAGGATGTTCAAATTTAAGATATTTACTTGATGGTATTATTTTTTCTTTGAAGCCATACTTTTTATCAATATTAAAATCTAGGCTTGCATCTTTTCCGAATATATACCCTTTTTCAGTAAATGCTCCATAACCTTCAGAAAACTCTCCTGGAATACTTGCTAGCAAGCCATGGAGTAGATTACAGTCCTTACCATCTTTTTCTTCTTCTGTCCAGAAATCGATGTAATTATCAACACCTTCTCTTTCTAAGTAAATAAATTTATGTTCTTTAATTTCTTCTAAAGTGATTTTGATTTCTTGGTCTTTTACCATAATTATCTCTCCTTTTTTACTTAAATTATTAGGGAACAACACATCTTTCTTTAATACTAAGGGAATTGCACGTTTGGTTTTAATGTACTCACCAGGATTAATGTTAAAAGCTTTATAAAAGGATTTAGCCAAATATATCAAGAAACCTCCCATCTTCAAGGATATACAATGTATGTC
>CBFCWG010000036.1:0-3331 GCA_965601565.1 uncultured bacterium
TGGTGGCTCCTCTCGGAATTGAACCAAGGACACACGGATTTTCAATCCGTTGCTCTACCGACTGAGCTAAGGAGCCAAAAAAATGGCGGTCCAGACGGGAATCGAACCCGCGATCTCCTATGTGACAGACAGGCATGTTAACCGCTACACCACTGGACCTTAAGTTCGAGCAGCAAGAATATTGTATCACAACTAAAATGTATAATCAATACTTTTTTTTGCCGAATTTAATTGTATCAAAAACTTACTAGTAAAGCAAGTATTTTGGATATCTTTTTTGATTATATCCTGTCTTCTTTTTTAATCTCTAATAGAGTAATCACATCAGTTGTTTTAATAACTCTCATCCCCAAACCAGTTAACAATTTAATAGCCCCAATATTATCACTAGCGACATCATCTATAACTCTATTAGCATCTTTTTCATCAAACAAATAGTCAAAATAAACATCAAGTGTATCTGCAGCGTGATGATTTCCTCTAAACTCATGTTTTATCTTTATGTTCAACATATAAACATCTTCTTCTTTTATGTATCTTGAACTAACCTCACCAACAAATGTGTTATCTAAATTATATATATGGAAATAAATATTCTTTGATTTGCCACTTAAGTAGTTTTCATAAAATCCATTCCACTTAGTTTCATCAAAATCAACAGTTCCTCCCCATTTAGCATTAAAACTCATTGTTTTATCACAAGCTAAGAGATTCTTAGTAAGTATAAGTTCCTCATAACTTGGATGTTTTAAATAAATACTCTTATTAACTAATTTCATATAATCACCTTCCTTATTATACACAATTGTGAGAAGTTTGTGAAACTTATGTGTCAATTTTAAATAAAGGTATAAAATACAAGCAAGAGGTGATTAATATGCTAATTATTCTCCCTATTGTATTAGGATTAAGTGCGTTCCACTTAAGTAAATTCATAAGAATAAATGCCACTATGTTATACTTGGTAGCAATGGTGATAGCCGGATTTTCAATCGTGTTACCAACCACAGAATGGACAAACATTATAAATAGTGGTCTCTTAGGTTTATCTTTCTTAATCGTGGTAATGTATACTGGTGCTTTTACAAGAGGGAGCCAAATCAAAAGACAATTAGGAAGTGTTCGTAGGGAATATGCGATATTAGGGTTTATCTTGATTACCCCACATGCCTATTTAAATATAGTAGATACAATCATAAATTATTCACCATTATCATATTTTGGGATACTAACATATCTATTTATGATCCCCTTATTTATAACATCATTTAAATATGTAAAATCAAAAATACGCACATCAAAATGGATAAAGTATCATCGATTATCTTATTTTCTCTATTTTACTCTATTTATCCACTCAATCAATGTTTCACCAATTGAAGATGTTCTTACTTATTACATAATCTTTGGTACTTACTCTATTATTAAACTAGGTGGATACTACTTTAAGTCCTACCCATACTTAAAGGCAACAACTATCACATTAGTAATAGGGGTATCCGGAATGGTCTTTATCACAGATCTCCCTGGTTACTTTGAAGAGCCAATTAACTTAATGGAAAACAACAACTTCGAAGATGGAGTATATATTGGAACTGCAAGAGGATATCGCGGTTTAACTGCCGAAGTTACAGTCTTAATCAAAAACAACAATATAGAATATGTGATTGTAAATGACTGTGGTTGTACTCCATATGCAGATGAAGGATATTTCTCCGATTCAGCATATCAAATCGCATCAGATATAACAATTTTAAATCGTACAGATGTAGATTCTGTTACCGGAGCTACCAAAACAAGTGAGGCGGTAAATAAAGCAGTAATAAATGCATTAGAAAAGGCGATTGCAAACTAAAAAAACACAATAACATCGGTTATTGTGTTTTTGTTTATATTTATATACTTCCTTTATTCAGATAATAACCCTTTACTTTCAAAGAAGTTAAATAATGCGTTTAACAAAATCCCTATAATTACAGCTAAACTCATACCTTGTAAACTAACTGCATCATTAATAGGTAACGCAGCACCACCTAATCCAATAACTAACATAGTAGCTACAATTATTAAGTTTCTCATATTTCCTAAGTCTACCTTAGATTTAATTAATACTTTAACACCATTACCAGCAATTAAACCATATAATACAATAGTCATACCACCAATTACAGCCCAAGGAATACTATTAATAAATGCTTGAATATATCCGAAAAATCCTAAACAGATTGCAAAGATTGCAGCTAACCCAATAACATATACACTACCTACTTTAGTCATTGCCACAACACCAGTATTTTCACCATAAGTTGTATTTGCAGGTCCACCAATAGTAGCACTAACAAATGTTGCAATTCCGTCACCCATAATAGTATTTTCTAGACCCGGATCTTCTAAGAAATCTTTACCAGTAATTTCACCTAATACTGTATGATCTCCAATATGTTCTGCGATTGTTACAAATGCGATAGGTGCAAACATTAATACTGCATCAAAATCTAAAGCATAACTTACAAATGGTAATTGAAATTCAGGAGCTTGAATGAAAGTATAATCTTGAAATACAGTTGTTAGATCAACTAATCCAAAGATAACACTCGCGATATATCCTACAATAATTGCGATTAGGAAAGGTACAATTTTGAAGAATCCTTTTCCAATCAGTCCTACTAGTACTACAGTAGCAAAAGTAATAACAGCAACAAGTGGTACTTCCCAACCTTGTCCACCATTTAATCCTGCACTACCAATAGCAACAGGTGCTAAACTTAAACCGATAATAATGATTACAGGTCCAACAACTACAGGAGGTAATAATTTTTTAATCCATGCGTTTCCTGTGTATCTAATGATTGTTGCTACAACAGCGTAAATTAAACCTACAACCATCAATCCTACATAAGCACTACTAAATCCATTTGTTGCCCCAGCAACACTAATTGCTCCAATATAGGCAAAACTACTTCCTAAATAAACTGGTACTTTTCCTTTAGTACATGCAATATAAATCAATGTACCAACACCACTAGCAACAAGTGCAACCCCTACACTTAATCCAGTTAATAATGGTACTAATACAGTTGCTCCAAACATCGCAAATACATGTTGAAGACTTAAAACTACCCATTGACCTAAATTACTAGGCTTTTCTTGAATTCCTACAATTAAACTTTTTTCCATTCTCTTTCTCCTTTTCTTTTTTTTGCATAAAAAAAATTCTAAGTTGAAAGACTTAGAAAAGAATTTTCATATATATAACGAACAAACTCGTGTTCTTATGAATTTCCTTACTAGTCTCTCTGGACTACCTTAAAGGTATTCTAAAAGAATACTA
>CBFCWG010000037.1:0-2118 GCA_965601565.1 uncultured bacterium
GAATTTCCTTACTAGTCTCTCTGGACTACCTTAAAGGTATTCTAAAAGAATACTAACACAGTATTACTTTACTTGTCAATACATAATTTAATGTAAATACTTTCAATCAAAAAGAGTGATTTCTCACTCTTAGTTGACTACTCTAATTCACCTTGCCATAATCCGTGAAGATTACAGAACTCTCTTGCGAATACTTGTTTACCTTTAGCTACTTCGAACACAGCAACAGGTTCTTCTCCAGCACCAAACTCTTTTTTACCTACTAATTCACCATCTACATATAATTCAACAAACTCAATTAAGTGTTTTTCCTTCATAGGATGTAAAGCAGGTTTCCCAACAGTAACACGGTACCCATTTTCTAGTTCTTCAACAAAAGGAACATGTTTTTCTTCATTGACATTTCCTGTTAAAACTTCCATTATATTCCTCCTTCTTTTATCTATAAATATTATAGTTTAAATTTGAACAAAATACAAATAAAACACTATTCAAACAAGGTAAAAGAATGTATACTATTTGTAAGGAGAGTGAGACAAAAAAATGAAAAATATAAGCACTAAAAACGCACCTGCAGCTGTTGGACCATATAGCCAAGGTGTATTAGTTAATGATACTCTTTATGTATCAGGACAAATCCCATATGTACCAGAAACAATGAAACCTGCAGGAGAAGACATTAAATCACAAACACTACAAAGTTTACGAAACGTTCTAGCAATTGTTGAAGAAGCAGGAATGAAAAAAGAAAACATCGTAAAATGTGGTGTATTCCTACAAGATTTATCTATGTTTAAAGACATGAATGAAGTGTATGCTGAATTCTTTGGAACTCATAAACCAGCTAGATTTGCTGTAGAAGTTAGAAGGCTTCCTTTAGATGTTTTAGTTGAAATTGATGCAATTGTAGTAAAATAAAAATACGGAAAATTCCGTATTTTTTTTAATATTTTTCTTTACTAGGATTTTTCTTTTTATCGGAATCATCTTTTAAATACTTATCATAGTCACTTTCATTAAACTCAGGTTCAACATCTTCAGGAAATTCCTGATTTGGATTAAACTCCTTAAATTCAGCAACGAACTTTTTCGCAAATCTTGCTAAATATGGTCTAAATACATAGATTACAAAAAATACATATGCTGGTACTAAGACTAAAGTTGGCCCAAATACAACAAATAATGTCCATGTCCATTTAGCCAAACCTCTTTTGCCACAATAATTCCATACAAAAACATATATCAAGAAATAGTATAAGACATAAGATAATAATCCCAAAATTACATACATCCATTTAGATGAATCAACATTAATAATTCGAACAACAAATCCTTGTAGGTTACCTCCTACAATAATATTAGCTGTACTAAACCAATTATTACTAGCTTTCATAAAATTAATCAAATTTCTTACCCAATAAAATAACTGTTGAAAAACTAGCAAGGAAAATAAAATAAACGCCACAGTTTCATATGGTCTTTTCACATTAGTAAGTTCTCTTTTTTCTTTACCAATTACTTCTTTAAACCCCATAACGACACCTCTTTTCTATAAATATTTTATCATATTTCATTTATAGTTTCTATATCAAACCTTAAAAAATGCAATCTAAGATTCTTAATCTATTCTACAATACTACCTACTACTTCTAGATCATCTAAAATCGATTCACCATGAGGAGCATTACTGATTACATTTGTCATATCGTTTCCTGCGTTTTGACCGTTATGTGATCCATTATTCCATTCATCTGTGACATCATATATAACCCCATTTACAGCTATATAGGCCATATTTCCATCCTTACCATCATACAAAGCTAGTTCTTCTAGTGTTAATGACAATAATTCATCATCATTATTCTCATTAATTTCTTGATCATCTTCGTAATCATCATTTCTATCACAAGAAGATAGGCTAAATATTAATAAAATCATGACTATAAATATCGATATTTTCTTCATTTTCATATCACCTCTTTATTATATTGTAGGTAATTTCACAAATGCATTCAAAAAATATGCAAAAAAAAATACTTACATTTGTAAGTACTTATCGTTTAGATGGTGACCCGTACGGGATTCGAACCCGTGAATGCATGCGTGAAAGGCATGTGA
>CBFCWG010000038.1:0-2045 GCA_965601565.1 uncultured bacterium
CCCCTTGCTTGTAAGGCAAGTGCTCTCCCAACTGAGCTAATCCTCCATTCGGTAATATTATATTAACAAAATTTAATGCATTTGTCTATATGATTTTAAACTATTCTTTATATAAGTATTCTCTTTAATAATAGTGTTTCAAATTTAATAGTTATTATCTTTCTAATTTAGGCAAAATCGTTTATACTTTTAGTAGTAAATATTTAAAGGAGGAAACTATGAAATTTAGTGAATACAAATATGAAAGACCTGATTTAGAGTTATATAAATCACAAATAGAAGATTTATTAGAGACTTTAGACTCTGGTGTTTCTTTAGATCAAGAGATTGAAATTGTCAGAGAAGTATTTGAACTTCAGGATGAAATGGATACAATGCATCAACTAGTTGCTACTAGATATAGTATTGATACTAGAGATAAGTTCTATGAAGAAGAACAAGAGTTCTTTGATGAAAATAGTCCTATTCTACAAGAATATGATCAAAAATTTATTGATAGATTACTTGTATCTAAAAACCGTAAAGGTGTTGAAGAAGAATTTGGTACTCTATTATTTGAACAAGCAGAGTTAAAGAAAAAAACATTTAAACAAGAAATCATTCCTGATTTACAACTAGAAAACAAATTAGGTAGTGAATATTCAAAACTTACAGCTGGAGCTAAAATTGAGTTCCAAGGTGGAACATACAACTTAAGTCAAATGAGACCTTTCACACAAGACTTAAATCGTGAAACTAGACATAGTGCACAACTAGTTGTTTCAAAATGGTTCGAAGAAAACGAATCAACAATTGATCGTATCTATGATGATATGGTAAAAGTAAGAACAAAAATCGCTAAAACATTAGGTTATGAGAACTTTGTTCAATTAGGATATGATCGTTTAGGTAGAACAGATTATAATCACGTTGATGTAAAATCATACCGTGATCAAATCTTTGAATCTGTAGTACCTTTAGTAAATGAACTTACTAAAAGAAAAGCTAAAAGAATTAACATTGAAGACCCAAAATCTTACGACTTAGCACTTTCTTTCCTAACAGGTAATCCAACTCCTAAAGGAACAAGAGAACACCTAGTAAACGAAGCAAAAGACATGTATGAGCAAATGTCACCAGAAACAGGTGAGTTTTGGAACTACATGATGGATAGAGACTTATTAGAGTTAGACGCTAAAGAAGGAAAAATGGGTGGAGGTTATTGTACATACTTCCCTAAATTCGATTCACCATTCATCTTTGCTAACTTTAATGGTACTGCTGGTGATGTTGATGTATTAACTCATGAAGCAGGACATGCTTTCCAAGTTTATTCAAGTAGAGATAATATTCCTGCATATAGATGGCCAACATTAGAAGCATGTGAAATTCATTCAATGAGTATGGAATTCCTAGCTTGGCCTTGGATCGACAAATTCTTCAAAGAGGATACACCAAAATACAAATTCAGCCATTTAGCTGGAGCAGTATCATTCTTACCATATGGTGTAGCTGTTGATGAATTCCAACATGGAATCTATGAAAAACCTGAAATGACACCAGAAGAAAGAAAAACATGGTGGAGAAAAGTAGAGAAAAAATATCTACCATTTAAAGACTACGATGATGACAAGTTCATGGAAAAAGGTGGATTCTGGTTCCGTCAAGGACATATCTTTGGTGTTCCATTCTATTACATTGATTACACATTAGCACAAGTATGTGCCTTCCAATACTGGATTAAAAGCCAAGAAGATCACTCAAAAGCACTTGATGAATATAAAGCTTTATGTAACCTAGGAGGTTCAAAAAGTTTCGTTGCATTATTAGATGCTGCCAAACTACAAAACCCATTCACACAAGGTGTAGTTAAAGAAATAGTAAAACCAATCAGTGCTTATCTAGACGGTATTGATGATACTAAACTATAATTTTAAAGGAGCTAAACTTTTAGCTCCTTTTTTCTATACATAAATAAAAAAACACATATCAAATATGTGCTTTAATGCTTTATATGGTGACCCGTACGGGATTCGAACCCGTGAATGCATGCGTGAAAGGCATGT
>CBFCWG010000039.1:0-1756 GCA_965601565.1 uncultured bacterium
GACTAAACATTAAGTTTTTTGTATCTCTTCTTATTTATTATTTTCTCTATGAAAAAGCGTATTTCACATTTTAATTGTAATGTAAGTTTAGCTATGAGATGTTTTTTGCTTGTGAGATTATTCCCATGTTTGAATGGTTCTTTAAAGCGTAGATTAAAGTATTCCATATTTGCTCTACATGATTTTGCTAGAGATGGATCAGTCTTGAATACTTGTGTAAAGCGTAAAATTGCTTTTTTAAACTTTTTAAAAGTTTTTATCGCAGTTTTAAGCTTATCAGAATAATATTCTTTAGTTATTAATCCATCAATTTCGTTTCCTGTAATTTCTTCAATTGATTTCCTGTAAATACCCCCAACTTGTAATGTCATTTCTCTATATTCTTTTAACGATGGATTTTTTTCCAGAAAATTTCTTAAAACAGATTTTCTTTCTTCTGTCATTCTTTCAGGTTGAACAAATATTAACCAATGATTTTTGAAGAATATTTTACTTTCTGATTCAAGTTTAGAACGAAATTGCAGAAATAGTGTTTTAAGTTTCTTAAGTAACTCATTTTTAATACGAACAATAGTTTTTACAGTCATTCTTGATTTAGGGAGTTTTTCACGGATTTTTAATACAAAATAATTAAATTCAGCAGAATCCTGTCGTTCATATTTAGTTAATAACTTTTCTAATAATTTTATAAACTCATGAGGGTCATTCTGATTTATTATTGGTTTTATATTCATGATTAATTTTAAACACCTTTTTGCATCCTTGTTTTTACTATTTATTGTAATAGATTTATTAATTGTTAATTTAGAACAAATATTTTTCGATATAAATTCCTCCTGCATTTTATTAACCAAACTTCTTAAGCTTATAAATTCACTAATTCTTTTTCTAAAGTGCTTATTTTTGTAATCTAGAATGTCTCTCTTTATTCCTTTATTTAATTCTTGCATGACATGAAAACCATCAATTTGCAATACTTCCTCACCAAACACTTCACAAATTGGACCTATTAAATTTTGTGAAAAATCTGAAGTAACTATTTTTGGACTTAAATTATACTTTTCTTTAGCATAACTTAGTGTACGCAGTGTATTCTCATTATTTTCTACTCCCACCACATCAATAAGTATCGCCCGTCTTCTAGCTTGGTCACCGAGAATGATTCCACATCCTTTTTTTTTCCTATAAGCTCTTTCCCTATATTTACATATGAACCATCTACTGTAAGTGCCTTTATATTTGAAGGAACATCTTCTGGCTTTTTTGCTAACCTATCTTTTATGAAATCTGGCGAAAGTCGTTTCAACCAACTATAAACTGTTGCTTCGGGTACTTTTACACTATTAAGGAGTCCTAGATCCCGTGCAATATCATTTCCAGAAACGTTATGATAGTGATAGCGTGTAAGGGCATATTCCAAAACATTCATACTAAATTCATATTTAGCAGGGAAATCAAGGTGATCTGGTGAAAATTCAGCTCCACAATCCTTACAATGTATTGTGGCACTAGTAAGATGAACTATAACCTTTTCAACAGTTGTCCCTAGCTCTTGTAGCTTTCTAACTCTACTCGAACGAATGATAGTGTTTTTCGAATCACAAAAAGGACAAATACCATCATAATAGTCGCTTAATTCGATTGTTTTGATAGTTTTCCTCTTTTCTCTCTTGAATTCCATGTTTAACCTTAATCTATTTTGAGATTGATAATCCGGTATAATACGCAGTTAATACAAAAAATTTAATGATTAGTC
>CBFCWG010000040.1:0-1756 GCA_965601565.1 uncultured bacterium
GATTAATTATATTATCTTTTGTATTAACTGTGTGTTATACCGGATTATCAATATAAAAGTAAATTAAGATCAAATATGAAATTTGAGCGTGAAATTGAGACAATATACAAAAATATTAGTACTCAAGAAGATTTTGATGGGAAATGTCCATTTTGTGGATCGAAAGGTGTCAGAATACGTTCTAGTAGAATACGTGAAATCCAAGATTTAGGAACATCATCTAAAAAGATAATAATACAATTAGATTCACAAACAATGGAGTGTAATTCATGTAAAGTTGTTTTTTCTCTGAATCACCATGCTTACCCCCCAAAATATCAATATAGTAAAGATGTTATAGAATACGCTTTAACTCGTTTCAATTACCATAATGTCTCTGGAAATGACATTGCACGTGATTTAGCTTTCCTACATAATGTTCAAGTTCCTGAAGTAACCGTTTACTCTTGGTTAAAGGAGCATTCTCCCGAATTTATAAAAGCAAATCTTGCAGTTGATCCTGAAAATCTTCCTCCAGATATAAAATCACTAACTATTGATGGTACTTATGTAAATATGGGAAAAGAACTTATTGGCAAAAAAAAAGATGTGGACTCGTTCTCGGTGACCAAGTTAGAGGACGGACGATACTTGTTGATGTGGTGGGAGTAGAAAATAGTGAAAATGCAACTAGATTATTGAGTTATGCAAAAGAAAAACATAATTTAAAACCATTAATTGTTACTTGTGATTTTTCACCTAATCTTATCAAAGCAATTAAGAATGTTTTTGGAGAGCATGTCCTACAAATTGATGGATTCCATGTTATGCAAGAAATAAATATTGGGATAAGAAGGGATCTATTAGATTATCGAAATGATCTCTATCGTGCTGAAATCAGTGATTTACTAGCTCTACACCATTGGATCAATGAAATTCAAAAAGAAATAAACTCAACAGGAACTTGTTCAAAGACCATTTTAAAAGAAAAACCTTCCCAAAATTCTAAAACTACAAGAAATCAACCTTATTGGGATCTAACAACTAAGTTATTAAAGTTAATGAGATTATCTGAGCCAAATATTTTTCAAAATAAGCTTACTAGGTTTCTAATTAACTGTGAAAAAGATAGTAATCCTAATTTAGTAAATTATGCAACGAGTATTAGCGATAAGCTACCAAAACGTGACTTTACTGAAAAGGGAATGAAACGCTTTAAAATGCTACTACTTAGAAAACTAAAATCGTTTTACAGAGTTTTCAGATTCGAATTGGGAGAAGAAAGCTTGAAATTTCATAAAGATCACTGGTTAATATTTCTACAACCTGAAAATTTAACTACAGAAGGAAAAAAGAGGTTAAATGGATTTTTAAGGAAGTATCCTGCTCTAAATGAATATCGTGAAATGACTTTACAATTAGGGGAAATTTACAGAGTAGATACTAATGATATTGATGGCCATCGCATTGATAAGCTTCGAATCAAGGATTATTTTTCAAAAAAGCTTAAAACCGCAATTCATACAATCAAGAGATTCAAAAAAGCAATTTTAAGGTTCACTGAGGTGTTTAAAAAAGATAAAACTCTATCAAAATCTTGTCGTGCAAATAGAGAATTCGCGAATAAAGCCTTTAAAGCACCGTTTCGTGCAGGATTGAATCGGACAAAGATAAATACTACTATTAATAAACTACAATTGCAATTAGGTTGTGAAGTAAGAGTTTTTGTGTAAATAAAGCATGAAGTAAGGTGATACAAAAAATATTATAATTAGTC
>CBFCWG010000041.1:0-1643 GCA_965601565.1 uncultured bacterium
TTAACAGACTTGTGTAAAATTCTTTTTAAATATTTTATCCTATAATTGTCCTTAAAGCGTGGGGATGATCTCTTGAGCCATTTTTTAGGTTAAATAATACTTGTAAATAATCACAAATAATACAAGATTGGATATGAAAATTACTAAAGACTGCGCCAATGTGACGTGGTTTTTCAAGATGCCATTGAACATGTTGCCTACCAATCACTCTTTCTATAAGGACACGTAGCTTTTTAAATAACTTAGGATTTTTATTAGGTTTTTTATTTGTTCTATATCTTGGAATAAGTATTTCATTTGTGGTTAGTTTCTTAAGTTCTTGTATAATATTTTTTGTCCCAAACTCACTGTCGGCAACCACCTTTGTATCTTTAAGCATCATCCCAAAGTTATTGTTAAGTTTTTTAAGAAATTCAAGTATTGATTCTTCACTTTGCTTATATTTAGAGGTTAAAGAAACCATGATTGGTAATTCTAGATCATTTATTGCAGCAACTATTCCACCACGACCAAAAAAATAATTATTTTTTGCAGCACAGTAAGAAAGGCTTATACCAGGATCTTTGAATCTATGTGGTTTATGTATAAACAGTACCAGTTCTTCAATATTTCTAGGTTTTACATTTTTCTTTCCTATATTGCAATTTCGCAAAACTGAGGAAGCTAAAGCTAGCAATTCTTTTTCAATTTCTAATCGTTTTTTACAACCTTTTAAGAATTTTTCAATGTCTCTTAAGCTATTTGAAGATTTATATACTTTTGGTAGATTAATATTTGCTTTTAATGCTTCTTTTCCATATATATCTTTATGACATTGATCCCAACTTGCAAAATCCCAGATAGTTTTAACTAATAAAGCAATAAATTTTGTTTCAAAATTTGTACGCTTTTTAACGGAAATTTCAAGCTTATTTAATATTGGTGATAAGTTTAAGTTGTCGATAAAGGTTTTAATATCATTAAAATTTCTTTTTGGAGATTTAGCACATTTTGAATTATTTAAAGGACTGTTAATTGGAAAAGTATCAAATACCAGTGTATCAAAGTTTAATTTGTGTAAATTATTGATTTTTTTAAGCAAAACAGCTTGTATTTGCTCTAATTTACCCTCGTTTAATTTTTTCCTGAAACCATGGAAAATTTCCCTGGAATGAAGTTTATCAGGTGCACACAATATTTTTCGAAGAGTGTCGTTTTCATTGAAAATATCTATCGCTCTTGATAATTTACGTGGACCAAAAAATTTCCACCAAAGAAGCCATCTGAATTGAAAGCAATAATTGGTAGGTTTTCGACCACGTTTAAAATTTAACGGCTTTAATAATTTATAAATCTCTTTTAATGGTGATTTAATTGTTTCAAAGAATAATTGGACTCTTTGTAGTTCATTAGGATCTATTAAAAGTTTTAGATACTTTTTTTTATAAGAAGTTTTTTGACAAAAGAGAAAAATTGAAATAATTGTTAAGATAAAGCTATATATGAGCATGAGAGTATTTAGAGGCATTTTTGAACGAATAATTCTGATGTACTTTCATGTTCATTAATTTTTCTATTTTTGTCGGCAAAATTTCAAAAAAGAAGTTACTAATTATACTAAAACATTAAAAAAGAGAGGAAAAAATTTTACACAAATCTGTTAA
>CBFCWG010000042.1:0-1634 GCA_965601565.1 uncultured bacterium
TTTTTCAGCTCTTTTTAGTTTTGAAGCTGAAACCATGTGCATAGCTTTTGTAATTTGTGATGTCTTTTTAGTAGCTGTGATACGGGATCTTATCTCTCTCATTGAAGCCATAAAAACACCACCTTATACGAATACTTTTTTGAACCTTTCGATTACTTCTTTTATTTTAGATACTTCAGGTAAATTTTTCGTATCAAGAATCTCTTTGAAGATTTCTTGTCCGACTTTATCACGACTGAAGTAATCATGCAGGTCTTTTTCAAAACGAATTACATCTTCTAGTTTAACATCATCTAAATAACCATTTACTAAACTGAAAATACTAACAACTTGTTTTTCTACATCCATAGTTTGATGTAAACCTTGCTTTAAGATTTCTACAGTACGTTTACCACGTTCTAGACGAGATTTTGTCGCTTCATCTAAGTCACTACCAAATTGGGTAAATGCTTCAAGTTCACGATAAGCAGCTAAGTCTAAACGTAATGTACCTGATACTTTTTTAATTGCTTTAATTTGTGCACTACCACCAACACGGCTTACTGATAACCCAGCGTTGATTGCAGGACGTACACCACTATGGAATAAATCACTCTGTAAGAAGATTTGTCCATCAGTGATACTAATAACGTTAGTAGGGATATAAGCACTAATATCTCCAGCTTGCGTTTCAATGATTGGTAATGCTGTGATACTACCTCCACCTAACTCATCATTAAGTTTTGCAGCTCTTTCTAATAATCTACTATGTAAATAGAAAACATCTCCAGGGAACGCTTCCCGTCCTGGTGGTCTTCTTAATAGTAAACTAAGTTCACGGTAAGCGATCGCGTGTTTACTCAAATCATCATAAACAACTAATACATCTTTCCCACTGAACATAAATTCCTCACCGATTGTAACACCAGCATAAGGTGCTAAATATAATAGTGGTGAAGGCTGTGAAGCACTAGCACTAACAATGATTGAATAATCCATTGCACCATGCGCTTTTAATTGTTCATATACATTTGCAACTGTACTTTCTTTTTGTCCAATTGCTACATAAATACAAATAACATCTTTACCTTTTTGGTTAATAATAGTATCAATAGTAATTGCTGTTTTACCAGTTTGACGGTCCCCAATGATTAATTCACGTTGTCCACGTCCAATTGGTACAAGAGCATCTAATACTTTGATTCCTGTTTGTAATGGTTGGTTTACAGATTTACGGCTCATAACACCAGTTGCTTTTTGTTCAATAGGTCTCGATTTATCAGAAACGATTTTACCCATTCCATCAATAGGTTGTCCTAAAGGATTAATAACACGACCAATCATATTATCTCCAACAGGAACCTCAAGAATACGTCCAGTTGTTTTAACTGTGTCGCCTTCTTTAACACTAGTTGATTCATCTAACAAAATAGCTCCTACATGATCAGTTTCTAAGTTTAATACCATTCCATAAACATCACCTGGGAATAATAATAACTCACCACTCATCGCATTATCTAAACCATGCACTAACGCAATACCATCACCAACATTAATTACTGTACCAACATTATCTGTTTTAATCTCTTTTTCGTACTTTTTTATCTGTTCTTTAATTAAAGAACTAATTTCAACCGGGTTGATTTTACTCATAA